>NZ_JASHHY010000003.1:0-439634 GCF_030056555.1 Comamonas sp. 17RB
ACCGCTGTTGGTGATGGTGTGGTCGGCTGCGCTGACGTTCAGCCCTCCTGCGGACTGCACCGTGCCGGCGTTGGTGAAGTCACCGTCGAGGGTGATGCTGCCGTCAGCGCCCGCTGCTGTGGAGGTGGTCAGCGCCGCACCGGCGTTGTTGACCAGGCTGGCAGCCGTGATGGTGCTGCCGTTCTTGGCTTGCAGCGTGCCGCTGTTGGTGATGCTGCCGCCGCTGATGGCCAGGGTGCTGTTGCTCAGCACGGTGCTGTCCGCACCGTTGTTGTGCAGGTTGAAGGTGTGGCCCGCCTGGCCCAGCGCCATGGCGCCCAGGCTCTGGATCAGGCCTGCGTTGGTCAGCTCGGCATTGGCGGCTGCGTTGGACAGGGTCAGCGCCTGGTCGGCCAGAATCTTGCCGCTGCCGGTGTTCTCGATGGCGCCACCTCCGGTGGCCAAGGACAGTTGCTCGCCCGTGGTGTGGATCTGGCCACTGTTGGTAATGGCAACACCGCTGGTGGCCGTGCCTGTCAGCGTCGTGGTGCCGGAGCCCACGATGTTGCCGCTGTTGTGCAGGGTGTTCCCCGTCAGGGTCAGCGCATAGGCAGCATCGTCTGCGACCGACAGGTTGCCGCTGTTGTGAATCGCACCATCGGCAACGACGGACAGCTCCCCCGCGGATTGCAGCGAGCCCTGGTTGCTCAGCCCTTCACTGAGGCGGATGCTGCCCGCCTGCCCGCTCTCGGTCGAGAGCAGCCATGCTGCGGAAGGCGCATTGTTGTCCAGGCTGACCGCCCGGATGGTCGTCGCATCGGTCGCCTGCACCCTGCCGGTGTTGCTGAGGTGGCCGCCCTCAATCTGCAGGGAAGCACCCGTCAGCAGGGTACCGCTGTTGTTCAAGTCAACAATCTGCCCCGCATTGCCCAAAACCAGGTCGCCAGATGCCTGGAGCGTCCCGCTGTTGTCCAGCAGTGTCGCGGCATCTGTTGCGCGCACATGGATCTGGGTGGCGCCCAGTATCTGGCCCTGGTTGCGGATGGCCGTGCCTGCACTCAGATCCAGTTGCGCGGTGGCATGGATGCGGCCTGCTGCGCCAACGGTGATCTCGCCGGCGGTCGCTTCCACGCTCAATGCGCCCGGCGAGACCAGGGAGGCAGAGCCCAGCTGGAGGTCCCCCTGCGTGGCGGTCAGCTGCAGGCTGCGGTCTGCAGCTGCAGCGTCACTGCCGCTGTAGAGCGAGGTGCCCTTGTCCCCCACGGCCAGACTGCCCACGGTCACATCCAGGCGTGCACCAGCACCGACCTGTCCTCCGTTGATGTCGGCATGGTCTTCGATCTGCCAGGTCTGGTTGCGGCTGGCAAAGCGCTTGGCCTCGGCAGAAGCGGTGTCGGCCAGCGCCTTGGCGCTGATCTGCAGATCCTGTCCCGCATGGAGGGCACCTTCGCTCAGATGCACCTGACCGGCTGTGGCGCTGAGATTCAGGTTCTGGCCAGCACTCAGGCTAGCCCCCTGGCTGTAAATAGCATCTGTGCCGCTGGCGGTGCTGGTGATGGCAGCGTTGCGCGCTGCACTGATGTTGGACTGCAGCTCGATCTTGCCTGCCGCGGTCAATGTGAAGTCGCTGCCGGTCGCAGCCACATCCCCCAGCATGCGCACGCCCACGCCCTGCTCGGTGGCAATGATGTCGATCTTGTTGGCATAGGCCCCACCTAGAATGGTGGAGTCAATGGCATATGCCACGGTCGGTGCACCGGAGGCGGTGACCGCATTGGCCACACGGGTGGCATAGCTGAATTCATTATTACCCACCACCAGCTTGAGGTCGTTGGCATTGACCTGCCCGTCCAGCACCACCGAGCGCGCCACGATATCCAGGATATTGACGCTGTTGCCATTCAGGCCACGGCCATTGATCAGAATATCGCCCTGGTTGGTTCTGAAACTGGAAATACTGCCATCCTGCGCAATATTCGGTGTGCCTGTGGTCAGCATGGCCCGGTCGGTATTGATGAATCCGCAGCCGCTGCAGGTAATACCCCAGGGGTTGGCCACAATCACATCCGCACGCGTCCCCGCCACCTCCATATAGCCTTGCAGCGTGGAGCGATTTTGCATCACCACTTCGTTCAGGATGACCTTGGCCGCGGCATTGAGGTTCATGTTCCGCTCGACCTGCCCCGCCAGATTGGACTGGATCGGTGAGGCCAGCGCATTGTTGTTCAGCACCAACCCCTTGGCATCCACATTGAACTGGTTGTACTTGTTGTGGGAAAGACCATTGGCATTGGCGGTGGCAATATCCACCACCGTCACCCCATTGAGCCCCGAATAAGCCTGCGTATTCCCTGACGACACGCTCACCTGGGCGGCTGCCGATTGCATGAAGAAGACTGCCAGGCTGCTGGCAGCCGCCAAAACCACGGAGCTGCTGCGTTTTCCGCATGCCCGGGCAAACTCCGGTACAGCCACATAGGTACAGAGTTCTTCACTCCAGATCACGCGGTAAGCTTTATTGTTCATTTTGTACGTCCATGCCCACAGTGCTGGTGACTGCCTGAGCTATTTGTTGGGGATTGATCGGCAGAAAATGCGGCTCAGATACTGGCACTCAGGCGCAGCCATACCTTGAAAGGATCAAACTGCATGAAATTGGGCTTGGATAAAGGCTTGGTGGCCTGAATGTCTGCGTTGATCCCGTTGCGGAGATTGAATTGCACACCCAGTGCCAAGCCAGTCAGCGCCCCTTCGGGTACGCCTTCGTTGCGGCTGTAGACCCGCCCGTAATCCAGACCCAGCCAGGGGCGGACGCTTCCTGTCACACCGGCCAGATCGAATGGGCGGCGCATCCCGACTTCATTGCGGACAAAAAAGCCATGGTCCCCAGAAATCGAGCTGCGATTGAAGCCGCGTACCGAGTACAGGCTGCCGATCATCATCTGCTCGGACCCGTACAGGACATCGTGTGAATATTGGGAGGACCATTGCGATGAGAATTCAAACCCTTGCTCGCCCACCTTGAATGGGCGGAAGAAATTCCCACTGAATGTCCACTTCCTGAACTGCGCACGCGGATCGCTGGCGGTCAGCCCATCGGCATCACGCAAAGCACCGAAAGATCTCAGACCTTGCGACACACCCAGGTCCAGATACAGAAAACCACCGGCCACCACCGTATTGACGGAGCCGCCCACGTCCAGAACACTCATTTTCCGGCTGGCCGCTTCCAACAGCGTGTCTTCCAGATAGCTTTTGGATTCTTTGGCGGTCAGGTTGGAATACAGATTCCAACGCGTGGTCGCGTCGCGCGACAAGACATGGTCCAGCCGAATCGAATAACTATCGGTGTCACCACTGTTTTTCAGGCGCGTGCCACTGGCGGTCGAAAAAGAGCTGGCATAACGCGAAACACTGCCATTGATACTGAGGGTGGTGTATCCAAATGGAATGATGTACGTCATCGAATCTGATTCACTCAGACGCTGTTTGTCACCCAAAGGGAATGTCCGGCGCTTGGTGTAGCTGACAAAATCATTGAAACCCAGGATATTGTCGATCGACACCGTCACTCCGGCCTGGGATTCTCCGGTACTTTCGGAACCTTGGTTATCCAGGCTTACCAAGGCGTGCAAGGGAAAAGTAGGCTTGTTGTGCAGCACCACAATGCTGTCTCCCGGGGTATTTCCCGGCAACATTTCCAGCGTGGCGTTGTTGGAGGCCAGGCGATTGGCCTGGTCCAGCGCCTGCTCCAGGTCACGGATATTGAGCGGCGCACCTTCCAGACCCGGAGCGATGGTTCCCACCGAAATGCTGTTTTTGCCACCATCCTCCACCCGGATCTTGGACAGCTTGCCTTCCACCACCAGAATCTTCAGCCGCCCCTCGCTCAGGTCCTGCTGCGGCAGATAGGCTCTCACCCCCACCCAGCCTTTTTGGACATACGCGCGGGTGATGTCACTCAGCAGGGCCTCGATGTGCCCGACGCCCAGACAGCGCTGCAGATAGGGCTGCGTGATGCGGTCCAGATCGGCTGGTGAAAACAGGCTGGCGCCATCCACATGGACCGTCTGAATGTCGCGGCATGCGCCGTTGTCCTTGCTGCTGGACTCTGGCTGCGTGATGGAGATCTGCGCCGGCGGAGAGGCGCTGAGCCGATCTCTGGCCAACTGTTCCTGAAGACGCTGCGCCTGCAATTGCTGCTGCCGCTGCGCATCCTGCGTGGCCTGCTGCAATTCCGAAGAGGTCTGTGCATACGTGTGCATGCACAGCATCGCGGCGGTGATGACCATGCCGCGCTGGGTAAAACGAAGAACTTGCAAGGGAGCCTCTGGTGCCTGTCGGGATAACGATTTCTTTTTTCTGTACGTCCGTCGTCCATATCCAGGAGCTGCCCACATGCATCGTGCATCGCGCAAGCAGCACATGACCCAAGCCGCACCGCACCACCGTGGTGCAATGCGCCAACCTGCTGCTGCTCGGCATCCGGTCTCCCCATCTACGTGGTTACCGTTTGCGCTCTTAAGTAACCCTTGGTTACAGACACCCCGAGTTCACCCGTTTCGAAAAGACCTTGCAATCACAAAACTTAGGTATTTCGCGCAGTTTTTGCGGAGGAAGCACGGTGCCAACCGCCCACACTGCACGGCCTGTCAGGCAACCAGATTCCGGCCCAGGCCACTGCCGGACTCTGGTGGGCACTTCTGCAATGGGAGGCCTGGGACCGCCAGATGCATGCGGAGCGTGATACCAGGCAGCTCCGGCCACCAGCTCTCACAACCGCTCCCAATGCAAAAAACCCCGCTGTGCAGAACACAGCGGGGTGTGGGATGGGCCA
The DNA here is from genome assembly GCF_030056555.1 of Comamonas sp. 17RB. Lineage (NCBI taxonomy): Bacteria > Pseudomonadati > Pseudomonadota > Betaproteobacteria > Burkholderiales > Comamonadaceae > Comamonas > Comamonas sp. 17RB. The sequence continues at coordinate 4,817 of NZ_JASHHY010000003.1, forward strand.
GCGCACCCGCACGGGTAGCGGGCATAGGCAAATTACAGAAGGCGCGGAAAATCAAGGCGTCGCAGCATGCGCCCCCTCCCGCGGCCCTGTCATGTGCTCAGTACCGGGGCTCCCCCAGCGACAGCATCAGCCGGTTGGCCCAGTTGAAGAAGGCCGCCGCGTGCAGCAGGTCGGCTGCTGCCTGTGCATCCAGCCCTTGAGCGCGCAGGGCGGCCACATGGGAGGCGTTGAACCGGGACGGGGTGTCCGTCAACGCCACACTGGCATCCACGATGGCGTTCCAGCGCGCGCCCAGATCGGCGTGCACGCCTTCATCCAGCAGGCGCTGCACATCCTCGCGGCGGCGGGCGAAATGGCTGGCGAAGCGCGCGTGCACCGAAGCGCAATAGATGCAGCCGTTGTGGCGCGACGTGGCTGCCGCTGCCAGCTCCCGCTCGGCCCGTGGCAGGCCGGCTTCGGGGTTGTAGAAAATGTCCTTGTCGGTGCGGGTGCGCGCGCCCAGGGTGTCCGGGTCGCGTGCCAGCAGGCGGAAATACGGCGACTTGGCGCGGACCGCATCCACCAGTCCATCATAGTGGCGGTGCGTCAACGCAGCCTCGTCCAGCGGCGCCAGCCAGGGCTGCCAGTCCAGCTCAGCCTGGGTGAACACGACGGGGGCCATGCCCGGCACCACCTCTTCGTGCACAGGCGCCACCTGCGGTGCGCCGGTGCGTTCCGCAGCGGCCACGGTGGTGCCCCAATGCGCCGACAGCACCCCTAGCCCCACCACCACCCGGATCTGGAAGCTGAGGAACGCCACCAGCTGCGACAGCACCACGATGTCGTCGGCCGACCAGCCAGCAGCCTCCAGCGCACGCAGGCGCTGCGGCTGTGCGTCTCGTGGATGGAACACCAGGAAATGCGCGTGCCGCAAGGCAGCATGGAGCCGCCCCCCCAGCACGGTGCGCAGCGTATCGGACAGGTGCAGCTCCAGCCCTTCACGGTCTTCCACCGTCAGCGGCCCTTCGGGAAAGCGCCCGTAAGGCCCTTGCACCGTGCCGACGGCAGCAGCATGGCGCACTGCCTGAGCCCAGGTGGGCGCCAGGGCTTCCAGGGCCTGCAGATGGAAATCCGCCACCGCCGCCTGCTGGTGCAGCAAGGCCACAAAGGCGGCCACCGCATGGCGCTCCGCCGCACTGACCTGGCCCGTCACCGGGGCTACCGGTGCAAACAGCGCATCATGGCTTTTTTGCGCCTGCTCACGGGTCTGTGGACGCGACCGGCGCAACTGGTCCAGCCAGTCGCCTGGCGCAATGCCGGCCAGCAGGTCGATCACATCCGACGTTGCCGCCTGTGCGACCACAGGGGTGTCCCCCTGGGTATCCGCCGCGATATCCGCCTGTGCGGCTTCGGATGCATGCACGATTTCTGTCATGGTTCTGCCTTTCTCAAGCCGCTTGCAATTCGCGTTCAACGCCGGCCGGCGCTGCCGCTGCAGCAGTGCCGCCGCTCCAGCCCAGCGCAGGCGCCACGATGCGGGCCGTCAGCTCCAGCGAGCGCAGGATGGCCGCATGCGGCGGGTCGATCGAATGCACCTGGAACACCAGATCCGTAGTGCGCGCCAGTGCCGTATCGGCCTGCAGCGAGGCGATCACCTCGTCGGGTGTACCCAGATGCACGTCATAGGCTTCGATCAGCCGCTCCAGGGGCGCCTGGGGGTCCACACGCGGGAACGGACCGGCCGATGCATGGGCATGGCGCACCGCCAGGCGGCGCAGCCCGGTCTCCGCCCAGCGCAACGCGTCTTCACGGCGGTCGGCCACCAGCAGCGTGCGCGAACCCAGAATGCGCGGGGCCTGCCCGGCCGGCAGCGCCGCCAGATAGGCATCGATGATGGGGTTCTGGATTTCCGACAGCGACAGCTTGGGCGCATGGTCCGGGCGGGGCTGGGTACGCGACAGCATCAGGCCTTCGCCTGCCGCGCCGGCGCGCTGGCCGCCCTCCACCGAGAACGTGGCCTGCCAGATACGGCCCAGCAGATGGGGGGCCGCGGGGTAGACCCGCACCCCACCTTGCAAGGCATCACCACGCCAGGCGGTACGCAGCACATCCAGATTGCGGCCATAGACCGCGCCCCGCTCCTGGCTGCCCACGCCAAAGGCTTCGAACGATTCGGCCGTACCGCCCGTTCCCAGCCCCACTTCCAGGCGGCCACCGGACAGCAGGTCCAGCACCGCAGCATCTTCTGCCACCCGGATGGCGTTTTCCATGCTCAGCGTCACCACGCCGGTCCCCAGGCGGATGCGCTGGGTGCGCGCCGCCACATGGGCCAGAAACACCAGCGGCGAAGGCAGTCCACCTTCATGTTCATGGAAATGGTGCTGGGCAACCCAGGCGGATTCGAAGCCCAGTGCCTCGGCATGGGCGATCTGCTCGGTCACCAGGCGGTAGCGTTCACCGGCAGAGGCGTCATCCAGCAAGCGGCTGAAGTAGCCCAGGCGTTTCTTCGGGGAGGTGGTGGGATTGGACAAAATCAATGCTCCTTGTGCCGGGAATGGCGGCGATCAGTTCACGGGTGTAATGGCTGCGGGGATGCAGGAACACCTGCTCCACCGTGCCCTGCTCCACCACCTTGCCGTGCTGCAGCACGGAGACGGTGTGGGCGATCTGGCGCACCACCGACAGGTCGTGCGTGACAAATACATAGGTCAGCTGCAGTTGCTGCTGCAGGGTTTCCAGCAAGCGCAGGATCTGGGCCTGCACCGTCACATCCAGTGCGGAAACGGCTTCGTCCAGTACCAGCACCTCGGGTTGCAGCACCAGGGCACGGGCAATGGCCACGCGCTGGCGTTGGCCGCCTGAGAGGGCATGCGGGCGGCGCTGGTGCAGCTCCGACGCCAGCCCCACCCGCTCCAGCGTGGCCAGCACGCGCTGGCGGCGCTCGGCGGCAGGCAGCGGCGCAAAGTTGCGCAGCGGCTCTTCCACAATGCTCCACACAGTCTGGCGCGGATCCAGCGAGGCATACGGGTTCTGGTAGACCAGTTGCACCTTGCGGCGGAACTGGCGCAAAGCCTCACCGCGCAGCGTAGTCACATCCTCTCCGGCAATGCGAATCTGCCCCGCCGTGGGCCGCAGCAGCCCCACCAGGGCGCGGATGGTGGTGGTCTTGCCCGAACCGGACTCTCCCACAATGGCATGGGTGCTGCCGCGCCGCACCTGGAACGACACCCCGTCCACGGCCTTGAACGGCTCGCGCTGGCCCGGCACGGGAAAGTGGTGCGCGACCTCTTGCACCTGCACCGCCCAATCGGTCACTGGCGCGGCATCGTCCGGCTCTGCCGTGCGCAGCACCGGCGTAGACAGGGCCGGTGCATCGGCCAGCAACTGGCGCGCATAGCTGCTTTGCGGCTGGCGCAGCACCTGCAGCGTCTCACCGGCTTCCTGCACGCGCCCCTGGCGCAGCACCACGATGCGGTGGGCCCGGTCGGCCGCCACCCCCAGATCGTGGGTAACCAGCAGCACGGCGGTCCCGGTCTCGCGGCGCAGGGTGTCGATCAGGTCCAGAATGCGCCGCTGCACGGTCACGTCCAGGGCACTGGTGGGCTCATCGGCAATGATCAGCGCAGGCTTCAGCGCCACGGCCATGGCAATCAGCACACGCTGCTTCATGCCGCCCGACAGCTCGTGCGGGTACTGGCGGTAGCGCAGCTCCGGCCGCGACAGGCCCACCTTGCGCAGCAGCTCCACCACCTGCTGTTCCACAGCAGCGGCATCGCGCCAGCCGTGCAGCTGCAACACCTCGGCCACCTGGGCCCCCACGGTGCGCACGGGGTTGAGCGAGGCCGTCGGGTCCTGGGGTACCAGGCTGACCACCCGGCCGCGCAGGCTTCGCCATTGCGCCTCGCCGGCATGGGTCACGTCCTCGCCCAGCAGGCGGATGCGGCCACCCACCACCTGGCCGTTGTTCGGCAGCAGCCCGATCGCGGCCTGCGACGTGGTGGATTTGCCGGAACCGGACTCCCCCACCAGCGCCACCACCTCACCGGCCCGTACGCTCAGCGACACGCCGTGCACCACGGTGCGCAGCCCGTCCGCCTCCCTGTAGGCGATCTGCAGGTTGTCGATTTCCAGCAACGGACCGTCCGCCGGAATCGGCGCGGTGACGGTGGCAGGTTCTGCCGCTGCCGTGCGCAGCAGGCGCTGGCGCCAGATTTGCCAGGCACTCATGGGCGTGCTCCTGACAGCGACACGCTGATGCGGTTGACCGCCAGCACCACAGCCACCACCACCAGCCCGGGGGCCGATGTCAGCCACCAGGCGGTGGACAGGTAATTGCGCCCTTCGGCAATCAGCAGCCCCCATTCCGGCGTGGGCGGCGGTGCGCCATAGCCCAGAAAGCCCAGGGTGGCGATGGCCAGAATCGCCGTACCGAACTGCAGCGCCGCCAGCGCCACCACCGAAGTCAGCGAGTTGGGCAGCACATGGCGCCACAGCACCGCACCAAAGCGCCCGCCGCTGCCAAAGGCCGCTTCCACATATTCCGTGCGGCGCACGCGCACTACTTCCGAGCGCACCAGGCGCGCAAAACTGGCCACCGATGCCACCCCGACAGCAATGGCCGCATTCACGGTGCCAAAGCCCAGCACGATGATGATGGTCAGCGACAGCAGCAGCGACGGCACGGCCAGCAGCACATCCACCACCCGCATCAGCGCCTCGTCGGTGCGGCCGCCCACGGCGCCCGCAATCAGGCCCAGCGCGGTGCCGGCCACCAGGCCCACCCCCACGGCCACCAGCGCGCCGGACAGCGAATGCACGGCACCGTGTACCACCCGGGCCCAGACATCGCGCCCCAGCGCATCCGTGCCCAGCCAATGGCCGGCACCCGGTGCGCGCAGTTGCTGGCCCGCCAGCCCGACCAGCGGGTCGTGGCTGCCGAACCAGCCGGGCACCACGGCCCACAGCAGCACCACGGCCAGCACCGTCCAGGCCAGCCACAGGCCCAGCGGCACCTGCCGTGCACGCTGCAGCAGCAAGCCCAGGCCAAGGCCCTGCGCCCATGGGCGTGCACGGGCGGGGGCAGCAGGCGCGGTAGCCGCTGTGGCCGCTGCGGCCGCCACGGCAACTTGCGGCACGGTGCCCTGCAAGGGATTCGCTGCCGGTGCGCGCAGCGCCAGCCCTTCGTTGTGTGTCAAAGCATTCATCGCGTCAGCCTCCTGCCGTATGGCGAAGCCGTGGATCCAGCCAGGGATAGAGCAGGTCCACGATCAGGTTGATGGTCACAAAGGCCGCGGCAGACACCATGACCACGGCCTGCAATACCGCCGTGTCCTGGTTGCCCACGGCCTGTTGGGTCAGGCTGCCCAACCCGTTGAGGCCGAACACCGCCTCGGTCACCACGGCGCCGGCCAGCAGCTCGCCGAACAGCACGCCAGCCATGGTCAGCACCGGCAGCAAGGCGTTGCGGGCGGCATGGCGCAGCAGCACATGCAGCTGCGAGGCGCCCTTGGCCCGTGCCACGGCCACATAGGGCTGGGCCAGTGCGGCGTCCAGGTTGCGCATCAGGATCTGCGCCAACGGCGCAGAAATGGGCACGGCCAGCGTCAGCGTGGGCAGGATCAGCCCCTGCCAAGGCCCCGGATTGATCACCGGCACCCAACCCCAGCGGAACGACACCCACTGGATCAGCATGATGCCCAGCCAGAACACCGGGATCGACACGAACAGCGAGGGCAGCGACTGCAGCAGCGCACGCACGGCCCGCACCCGCACCACGCTGGCGGCCAGCGCCAGCCCCAGGGCCAGCAGCAGTGCCGCGGCCAGCCCCAGTGCCGCCAGGCGCAGCGTGGGTGGCAGGTTGGTGGCCAGCCCTTCGCTGACCGGTACCCCGGCCTGCAGCGAATAGCCGAAATGGCCTGTCAGAAACTGCCCCAAGGTGTGCAGGTACTGGCGCCAGACCGGCTGGTCCGCGCCATAGGCAGCCTGGATATCGGCAATCTGCTCCGGCCCCAGCCCCAGATCGGGGTTCAGGAACTTGATCAGCACCGCATCCCCCGGCATCAGCTGCAGCAGCACGAACGAGACCGAGAACGCCGCCCACAGCACCAGCAGGGCCTGGCCGGTGCGCCGCAACAGATATGCCGTCATGCGCGCCTCCGCTTAGGGCTTGGCCAGCCAGGTGGCATAGAAGCTGGGTCGGCCCACGGCCTCGAACCCGACATCCTTGACCGTCGTGGCACCGGCAAAGGCCTGGGGCTCCTCGAAGATCGGAATCACATAGGCCTGCGCAATCAGATAGCGCTGCACGTCCCCGGTGAGCTGCAGGCGCTTGGCGGCATCGGTCTCGGCCGCAATCGCGTCCAGCAGACCATTGAGCTTGTCGTCCACAAAGCTGTTGACCTTCTGGCTCACACCGCCTTTTTGCAGCAGCACATTGCGGTTCGTGGGGTAGTAGTTGCTCTTGATCACATCCGGATCGGCGCGTCCCACCATGCCCGGCGCCACCGGTGTCTTGGCCGGATCCAGGCTGTCCAGCGTCTTGCTGCCCGCATCACCGGCCAGCACATTGAGCTTGACCCCCAGCTTGCCCCACTGCTGGGCCACCAGCTGCAGGGTTTCCTTGTTCTGTGGCTGTGGCAGAGATTCATACGCCGTCAGCACCAGCTCCTGGCCGTCCTTCTGGCGCAGGCCGTTGGCGCCCAGGGTCCAGCCGGCCTCGTCCAGCAAGCGTTGCGACTGCTGCGGATCGAACTTCAGCTCGGACGACAGGTCCACATACCCGGCTGCGGACTTGGCAATCACCGAAGTGGCCTGCGGGTAGTTGGCCGAGAACAGGGTCTGTACCACTTCAGCGGTGTTCGTCCCATGCAGCAGCGCCTGGCGCACGCGCAGATCGGCCACCAGGGCGTTGTCCGGCCGCAGGGCAATGCTGTTGTTCACGCCGCGGGTGGACGGCGCATAGATCTGGAAGCTCTGCTCCTGCACCCGCTTTTCGTCATAGGCCTGCACCTGGCGGATCAAGCCCGCCTGGCCCGACAGCAGCGCGCCAATGCGCACGCTGTCCTCCGGCGTCACCACCAGACGGATGCTGTCCAGCCGTGCACGGCCCTGGTGCGCATGCTGGGCCGGGCCCCACTTGTAGTCGGCACGCGCCTTGAACAGCAGCTCCTTGCCCAGCGTCTCCCGCTCCACCACGAAGGGGCCGGAGCCGATGATGCGCGTGGCATCCCCCAGCTCTTCAAAAGGCCGCGCCAGGGTGGCCAGCGACACCAGGCCCGAGCCGATCACCGAGGTGCCCTGCAGGAACCCCGGCGACGGCTTGCTGAAGTAGAACTTCACCGTCAGCGGGTCGACCACCTCGCTGCGTTCGTAGTTGTTGATCACTTCGGACACCGGCAGCTTCAGGGCCTTGTTGCCCAGACCGTAGGTGTCGAAGTTCTTGGCCACGGCCGCCGCATCCAGCGGTGTGCCGTCCGAGAACGTCACGCCGGAACGCAGCTTGAACGTGAACTCCGTGGCCTGGTCATTGATGGTCCAGGACTCGGCAATCCAGGGTTGGATTTCCAGCGTCTTCGGGTCCTGGTAGGTCAGCTTGTCGGTGATCTGGTTGAGCACCCCACCATTGGGATAGAAGCCGCCCGCCGGGGGGTACAGATTGGTGTGGGCCTGCTGCTCCAGGTAGACCAGCTCCCCGCCCTGTACGGCAGCACCTGCCGATGCGCCCTCCGAAGTGCCGCTTTGCTGGGAGCATCCCGCCACCCAGACCCCTGCAGCCATGGCTGCCAGCCACCACCATTGACGTTTGTTTTTGTGTTGCAGTTGCACGAGACCATCCATCCTTCATGCCATTGAGGCGCTGTTATGCAAGAGCCGGAAGACTCCGAGGGAAACCTTCCAGATGGCCTGCATGCTAGGAATACCGCTCGCCTTTTTGAACCTCTGTTTTCGCACTTGGATATGCGGCCAGCAGATATGCAGCACCCGGCACAAAGCGCATAACCAAAGCCGCATTCCGTATTTGCCGCCCGCCGCCGGGCGCGCGAGCATGGCGCTTTCCCACCTCAGAGAAGGCCTCCCATGTCACTGCCCCTGGACCACATCGTGATTGCCGTGCACGATCTGCCCACCGCCATCCACGACTACCGCAACCTGGGATTCACCGTCACCCCGGGTGGCGACCACCCCGGCCGCGCCACCCATAACGCGCTGGTGGTGTTCCAGGACGGCTCCTACTTCGAGCTGATCGCCTGGAAGGCCCCGGAAGACGCCCATCCCTGGTGGCCCAAGCTCAGCCGCTTCGGCCCCGGCATCGTGGACTTTGCGCTGCTGCCCGGCACCACGCCCCAGGTGGTGGCCCAGGCGCTGTCGCGCGGCCTGGCCTACCAGCCCCCGGTGGATGGCGGGCGGCTGCGCCCCGACGGGGTGGAACTGCGCTGGCAGAACGCCCGTCCGACCACACCCGATCTGCCCTTCCTGTGCGGCGATGTCACTCCCCGCGCCCTGCGCGTGCCCGAAGGCTCGGTGCGCGAGCACGCCAATGGCGTGCAGGGCGTGGCCGAGCTGCGTGTGGCCGTGCACGATGTCGCCGCCACGCTGGAGCGCTACCGCGCCCTGCTGGGCCTGGAGGATGTTCCGGCCCCGGTCGAAGGTGCCGCCAGTCTGCAACTGGGCCGCACCGTGCTGAAGCTGGAAACCGCCAGCGCCAATGCCGAGGCTGCACAGCGGCTGGCCCTGCAGGGTGAAGGCCCGTTTGCCATCGGCCTGCACACCACCCAGGCCCACCCGCTGGGCCCCGTGGTGCATGGCCACACCCATGGCACCCGGCTGGAGCTGATTGCCCTGCCCGATGCGCTGGCCGGCACGGCGCCCCGCGCTCATGCGCAAAGCGCATTTGCATAGCCGCAAAGCTTCGTTGCCCGGGCCCCGGCGGCTCGGGATACTGCCTTTCATTTCCTCCCACCGACCGGATTCACCATGAACAAACGCGACTTTCTGCGCACCTCTGCCGCCTTCCTGCTGCCTGCGGCCGCTGGCACCTTCTCTGCCCTGGCGACTGCCGCGGCCACCACCCCGGCCCTGATCCGCGTGGGCGTGCGCGGCGGTGTGGACGAGGAGATCTGGGAAGTGGTGACCAAGGTCGCCAAAGAGCGCGGCCTGAACGTCAAGCCCGTGGTGCTCAGCGGCTCGGTCAGCCCCAACGAAGGCGTGCACAACGGCGACCTGGAAGCCAACTCCTTCCAGCACCAGCCTTTCCTGCGCGACCAGAACCAGCAGCGCGGCTACCAGCTGGTGTCGGCGGGTGACACCTACATCTCGCCCATCGCCTTCTATTCCCGCAAGTACAAGCGCCTGGCCGACCTGCCCGCCGGGGCGCGCGTGGGTATTCCCAACGACCCCAGCAACCAGACCCGCGCCCTGGTGGTGCTGCGCGACCAGGGCGTGCTGGATCTCAAGCCCGGCTTCGACCCTTTCACCGGCACCGCCTCCCTGGCCGATGTGACGGCGCTGCGCCAGAAGGTGGAGCTGGTGGAAGTGGCCTCGGTGGTACTGGCCCGTTCGCTGGACGACCTGGCCGCCGCCGCCATCGTCAACAGCTTTGCCTACCAGGCGGGGCTGGTGGCCACCCGTGACGGCATTGCCGTGGAAAAGCGTGAGCGCAACCCCTATACCAACCTCATCGCCGTGCGCGCCAAGGACCAGGACACCCCCTGGGCCAAGCAGCTCGTGGCCGCTTACCAATCCGAACCGGTGCGCCAGTTCATCCTGCAGAAATACCAGGGCTCGGTGATCCCCGCGTTCTGAGAGAGCTTTCCATGATCCATTTTTCCCGAACTTCGCGCCGCGGCGCTCTGGCCGCCCTGTTGGGCGCTGGCGCCACCACCTGGCTGCAGCTTCCTTCCGCCCAGGCGGCCCAGCGCGTGCGCGTGGGCATCCGTGGCGGCATCGGTGAAGAGCTGTGGGCCGAAGTGGCCAAGGCCGCCAAGGCCAAGGGCCTGGATGTGCAGCTGGTCGTGCTGGGCGGTGCCGTCAGCCCCAACGAGGCACTGAACAACGGCGACCTGGAAGCCAATGCCTTCCAGCACCTGCCCTTTCTGCAGGACCAGGTGCGCCAGCGCGGCTACCAGATCGTCTCCGCAGGCAACACCCTCATCGCCCCGATCGCCTTCTACTCCAACAAGCACAAGCGCCTGCAGGATCTGCCGGCCAAGGCACGCGTGGGCATCCCCAACGACCCCAGCAACCAGACCCGCGCCCTGGTTATCCTGCGCGACCAGGGGCTGATCAAGCTGCGCGACGGGTTCGACCCCTTCTCCGGCACAGCAGGGCTGGCCGACATCACCGCCAACCCGCGCCAGCTGCAGCTGGTGGAAGCCGCCTCCAACGTCCTGGCCCGCTCGGTACCCGATCTGGATGCCGCCGCCGTCATCAACACCTTTGCCTACCAGGTGGGCCTGATCGCCACCCGCGACGGCATCGCCGTGGAAAAGCGCGAGCACAACCCCTACGTCAACATCATTGCCGTGCGCAGCAAGGACCAGGACGCGCCCTGGGTCAAGGCCCTGGTGGCGTCCTTCCAGACCGAAGCCATCCGCCGCTTCATCGAAACCAAGTACGAAGGCACGCTGATTCCGGCGTTCTGAGCGACTGCATGACCACCCTCCCTCCTCCGGTGCAACTGGCACCGCACATCGTGTTCGACGGCGTGGGCAAGTCCTACGCCGGCCGCAGCAGCCAGGTCCAGGCGCTGTCGGGCGTGAACTTTGACATCCACCATGGCGAGGTCTTCGGCATCATCGGCCGCAGCGGCGCCGGCAAGTCCACGCTGCTGCGCACCATCAATGCGCTCGAGACCCCGTCCGAAGGCCGGGTGCAGATCCACGGCGTGGACCCAGCGCAGCTGGACGAAAACGCCCTGGTCGCGCTGCGCCGGCGCGTGGGCATGATCTTTCAGCACTTCAACCTGCTGTCCGCCAAGACCGTGCGCGAAAACGTGGCCCTGCCGCTGCGTGTGGCCGGTGAACGCCCGGCCATCATCAAGGCCCGGGTGGACGAGCTGCTGGCCCTGGTCGGCCTGTCGGACAAGGGCCAGGCCTACCCGGCCCAGCTGTCCGGCGGCCAAAAGCAGCGCGTCGGCATTGCCCGCGCCCTGGTGCACGGGCCTGAAGTGCTGCTGTGCGACGAAGCCACCAGCGCGCTGGACCCGGAAACCACACAGTCCATCCTGTCCCTGCTGCGCGACATCAACCGCCAGCTGCGCCTGACGGTGGTGCTGATCACCCACGACATGGCCGTGATCCGCGCCATCTGCGACCGCGTGCTGGTGCTGGACCAGGGCCAGGTGCAGGAAATTGGCGAGGTCTGGCGCGTCTTCGGTGCGCCGCAGGCCACCGCCACCCAGGCGCTTCTGCAACCGCTGCAGCAAGGCCTGCCGCCCGACCTGGCCCGCCAGCTGCTGCCCCAGCCGTCCAGCAGCGCCGACCGCGCCGTGCTCAGCCTGCGCTTTGCCGGCGCGCAGCGCCCCCAGGGCCTGCCGCTGCAGGCCCTGGCCGCACTGGGCAGCCAGGCCACCTTGCTGCATGGCGGGCTGGACCGGTTGCGCGGCCATTCTCTGGGTCAGTTGCTGGTGTCCACACCAGCCACCGGCCTGCCTTCCCTTGATGCATTGCGCCAATCCACCGGCGCCGACCACCTGGAGCTGCTGGGCTATGTCCGCGCCGATTGACAAATACCTGCAGGCTTTTGCCGAAACCCTGTTGATGGTGGCCACCTCCTCGCTGATCGCCATCGGCCTGGGGCTGTTGCTGGCCATCGTGCTCACCATCACCGGCCCGCGCGGTCTGTACACACGGCCGCGCTTCTACAAAGGGCTGTCGGTGACAGTGAACATCTTCCGTGCCATTCCCTTCATCATCCTGCTGGTGGCCTTGCTGCCGGTCACCCGCAGCATCGTCGGCACCACCCTGGGCACCTGGGCGGCCGTGGTGCCGCTGTCGGTCAACCTGATCCCCTTCTATGCCCGCATCGCCCAGGTCAGCCTCAACGATGTGGATCCAGGTCTGGTGGAAGCCGCGCGCGCCATGGGCTGCAAGCGCTGGCACATCGTGCGCCATGTGCTGCTGCCCGAAGCCCTGCCCGGCATCATCGGCGGGATGACGGTGAGCGTGATCGCCATGGTCAACGCCTCGGCCATGGCCGGCGCCGTGGGCGCGGGCGGCCTGGGCGACCTGGCCATCCGCTACGGCTACGAACGCTATGAAACCCGGGTGATGTTCGAAGTCATCGTGATCCTGGTGGCCCTGGTGTCCATCGTGCAGTTCGCCGGCGAAACCTTGTCGCGCAAGGTCAACCACCGGCACTGACACCGCAGCCGCCCCTGAGGCACGGCACCCCACCGCCAGCGACCCCAGCCACCTGTGGCACGGGTCGCTGGCGGTTTTCACATGGACGCCCGCACGCCGGCCTGGTCCTGCACACGGCCCCCAACCCCAAGCGCTGCATGACCAATCACCAACGACAGAGCACCCAGCACAAACAGCCCTGCAGGCATATTCAGCAATCTAAATATCTTTAGGTAATTAAAAAGTAATAAAACATTTATTGTATTTATAAGAGTCTTTTTTTATAGTGAATGCCATACCCACTTTCTTCCCGGGCGAGGCATTGATGAGCGCCACTGACCTACTCCAGCGCACGGTATTTCCCTGTCCCTGACGGGCTCCTTGACCGCCCCGTCAGACCCCACGGGTTTCTGCCGTCGGTAGGCCCAGCACACGCTGGCGCCGCTTCCCCATCCCTTTGAATACACCAGGCTTGTTGCAACCCGGCAGATCGTCCCGGGCCGCAAGGGCTGCGCACGCACATGATCATCACCTCGGTCAACCATATCCATTTTCAGTTTCCGGCCCATTCGAAGGAAGCCATCCGCTTTTTCTATGCCACGGTGCTGGGCGCCCACGAACTGCATTCCCCCGAAACCAAGCAGCTGCTGCAGTTCGAGATGGGCGAGCAGCGTCTGTGCTTTACACCGGAAACCGGGGCCACGGGCCGCAAGCCCTCGCAGCATGTGGCGTTCAACGTACAAGGCATTGGCGATCTGAAGCAGCGCCTGCATGCCTTTGACCTGGCCTTCATCGAAAGCCACCCCGACCAGCCGGCGCAGCAGATCTACATCAAGGACCCGGCCGGCAACCAGCTGGAGTTTCTGGAACCCGCCCACTGAAAAACCATTACAGACCGTGGAGCCCTCACCATGAATTTCCAGCAACTGCGCTCCATCCGTGAAGCCGCCCGCAACAACTACAACCTGACGGAAGTGGCGTCCGTGCTGTTCACTTCCCAGCCGGCCATCAGCCGGCAGATCCGCGAACTGGAAGAGGAGCTGGGGGTCGAGATCTTCACCCGCGCCGGCAAGCGGCTGACCGGGCTGACCACCCCCGGCAAGACCCTGCTTCCCATCATCGACCGGCTGCTGCTGGAGGCCGGCAACCTCAAGAACGCGGGCAAGGACTTCAAGGAAAAGGACACCGGCGTTTTCTATGTGGCCGCCACCCACTCCCAGGCCCGCTACGCCCTGCCCGCCGTGGTGCGGGACTTCCGCCAGATCTACCCCGGCGTCACCCTGCACCTGCGCCAGGGCTCGCCCCAGCAGATTGCCGACATGCTGCTGACCGGGGAAGCCGACATCGGCGTGGCCACCGAAGCCCTGGCCGATTACGACCAGCTCGTCACCCTGCCCGGTTACCGCTGGTCCCACAGCGTGATCGTGCCGCCCGAGCACCCTCTGCTGCAGCAGAGCACGCCGATTTCACTGGAAGATCTGGCCCGCCACCCCATCATCACCTACGAGCATGGCTTCACCGGACGTGCCCACATCGACGAAGCCTTTGCGCGCGAAGGCCTGGCACCGGAGGTGGTGCTGACCGCCATGGATGCCGACGTGATCAAGACCTATGTGGAGCTGGGTATGGGCATCGGCATCGTGGCCTCCATCGCTTTCGACCCCGAACGGGACCGCCTGCTGCGCGCCATCGATGCCCGCCACCTGTTCGAGATCAACCTCACCCGCATTGCCGTGCGTCGGGGCATCTGGCTGCGCGACTATGCCTACCACTTCATTGAAAGCTTTGTGCCCACCCTGACGCCGGACGTGGTGCGCCAGAAGCTGAACGAAGACAACGACGGCTGAAGACAGAGCCCTTGCGCACTCCCTCTGCCTCAAAAAAAGCAGTCCTGCCGCCATGCAGGACTGCTTTTTTTATCCGCAACCAATGCGACCGCGTTCAGCGGCCGCCGTGCACCCGCCCACCCTGGACATAGCCCAGCGGCTCGGCATCCATGCGCCGCAGAATGCGGGTCAGGCCGTCCTCTTCGGTCTGCCCCCCGGTGGCGGCCGGTGCATCCGTGGTGCGGCACAGCAGATCGTCATCGCTCCAGCTCTCCATGCCCCGTCCGTTGCGTGCCCGCAGCCAGCCGGCCTTGTCCGCCAGCAACTGCACCTCGCGCACGGATTCGCCTGCATTGATCCAGCCCAGCGCCTGCAGCGCGGTCGCCCCGGAAGTGATGGCGCAATCCACCTGCTCGGGCAGCTGCGCAGCGTTCTGCCCCGGCTGGGGCAGCCACAGCGTCACCATGCGCGGGTCCGGTGCCACCTCCTGCACGCGGGCGCTGCTCACCACCCGCAGGCGCTGGCCCTGCCAGTCATGCACCTGCAGCTTGTCCGGGCGGTGGCAGCGCAGCGGCATATCTGGCAAGGCAATCGGCTGGGCCCAGTTGCCCGTGGCGCGCAGCAACTGCCCTGCCGCCTGGGCACGCAGAAAATGCAGCAGCGCCCAGCTCTCGGGAACCGACAGCTGCGTAGCAAAGCCGGGCATGGTCGTGCGCCCCTGCGCATCCTGCATGCCATGGCGCACCGCCTGCAGCAGATCCCCTTCCGCACGGCGCCACAGCAGCGGGCCGGCAAAACTGGGCGGCCAGACCGGCTGGTCCGCCGCATCCGGCCCCTGCCCATTGCCTGCGGCGCCATGGCAGTGCAGGCACATGCGCTGGTAGAGCGCCGCGCCTTGCACAATCGCCGCATCGGAAAAAGGCAAAGGGTTGCGGTGAAAGCTGGTGGGCACGGCCGATGCCAGCACCACCTGGCGCTGCGGCCAGGGCGCCAGCACCAGGGCCAGCAAGGCCCCGGCCAGCAGCCAGGGCCGGCCGCGCCGCCACAGTACCGCAGCGCCCAGCAGCACCAGCACGGCGGCCACGGCCGCCAGACTCCACACCAGCTGGCGTGCCTGGCCCAGGTCCTGCAGCAGGCGCTCGCCCGCCAGGCGCTGTGCCCAGGGCCAGGCGGGCTGCCCGTCCACCTCGCCGCTCAGACCCAGCGCCTGCCACAGCTGCAGCAGGCCCAGCTGGCACCGGTGCACCGCTTCCAGCAGCCAGAACAGCCAGGGCGCGTCCGCAATCCGCTCAGGCATCAGGTTGCATCACCCAGTCCCAGATGGCGCAGCGCCTGCTGGCGCAGCTCCACAAAGCGTGCCTGCGTGCGGTGGCGCGGATAGGGCAGATCCACGGCCAGTTCGGCCACGGTGCGGGCTGGACGGTCGGAGAACACCACCACCCGGTTGGCCAGGAACAAGGCCTCTTCCACGTCGTGCGTCACCAGCAGCACCGAAAAGCCCGCACGCTGCCACAGCTTCAGCAGCTCGGCCTGCATGGTCAGCCGGGTCAGCGAATCCAGCTTGCCCAGCGGTTCATCCAGGATCAGCAATTGCGGCTCGTTCACCAGGGCCCGTGCCAGCGCGGCACGCTGGGCCATGCCGCCCGAGAGCTGGTGCGGGTAGCTGTCCGCAAACTCGGACAGCCCCACCAATGCCAGCACCTCGTCCACCCGGGCATGCTGTGCCTTGGGGACTTTGCGCGCCTGCAGCCCCAGGGCCACGTTGTCGCGCACCGTGCGCCAGGGAAACAAGGTCGGGTCCTGGAAGACCACGATGCGCGAAGGATCGGGCCGCGTGATGGGCTGGCCATCCTGCGTGATATGGCCGCTGCGCGGCGGCTCCAGTCCGGCCACCAGGCGCAGCAGCGTGGACTTGCCGCAGCCGCTGGGCCCCAGCAGGGCCACGAACTCGCCCGGCTGCACCTGCAGGCTGACATCGCTCAGCACCGGCAGCTGGGCGCCGCCCGGCTGGGCGAACTGATGCGACACCTGGGCGATATCGATGCGTGCCCCGGTCTGGGACGCCGGGCTTTCCTGCGCCGGCACACTGTTTGCAATTGCAGCGCTCACCATTTCACAGTTCCTTTCTGCCAGCCCAGCAGCCGGTCACGCACGGTGAACAGCAGAGTGATCAAGCCCGAGCACAACACCGCCATCACCAGCAGCGCGCCGTACATATTGGCGTAGGCAGCCCAGCCCTGGGCCCACTGCAGGTACCAGCCCAGACCGGCCTTCACGCCCATCATCTCGGCCGTGATCAGCACCGAGAACGATGCGCCCAGCCCCATGAACAGGCCCACAAACACCTGGGGCAGCGCGGCCGGAATCGCCACGCGCAGCACCAGAAACCATTCCGATGCACCCAGGGTGCGTGCCACGTCGTAATAGCTCTTGCTGACATTGGCCACCCCGGACCAGGTCAGTACCGCCACCGGGAAGAAGGTGGCCAGCGCCACCAGGAACACGGCGGCGCTGTAGCTGCTGGGCGCAAAGAAGAACGCCAGCGGCAGCAGGGCCGACGCCGGAACCGGCCCCAGAAAGCGCAGCAAGGGATGGACCCAGTAGCCCGCCACGCGCGACCAACCCACCCACACGCCGGTGACAAAACCCACCAGGCTGCCGATCACGATGCCGTGCACCAGCAGCCGCAGCGAATGTGCCACCGACAGCCCCAGCCGGGCGGAATCGTCCAGGTAGACCTCCAGCAGGCTTTGCGGCGGCGCAAAGAAAGGCGGTGGCAGCACGCCCAGCTTGGCCGTCAGCACCTCCCACACCGCCAGCAGCACGGGGGCGGCAATCAACCAGGCCCCCGCCGGTCGCAGCCAGCGCAGCACCCGGCCTGCGCGTTCGCCCGCCAGGGCCAGCGCGGCCAGCAGCACGGCCAGCGTGGCCGTGAGCACGGCAAACTCCGTGGTGTACGCCCAGTCGCTGAAACCGATTTCCTTGTTGGGCCACCACCAGGTCAGCGCACCCAGCAGCAACCAGGCCAGGGCCGCCACCAAGCCCTGGCGCCAGACGCCCTGCGCCGCCGAAGACAGTGCCGGGTCCGCAGCCACGGCAGTGGTCGAGGCAGCGGCTGTGGGCGTGGACGTTGGCGTGGCGGGCTGCAGAATCGGCGCGCCGGCCTGCGGTGCCAGTTCCAGAAGCACGGTGGCGCCGCTCATGACAGCACATCCTGCGTGATGTGGCGCGCAAAGCGTGCCGGGTCGGTGCTCTTCTTCAGGATGCCGGCCGAGCGGAAATCGGCCGCAAATTCACGTACCTCGTCCTGCAGGCGGCTGTTGTGCGGATGGTGCTTGTACGTCAGCTCCGCAATCAGGCGCTGCAGATCGGGCACCTCGAACTTGGGCGTGTACTTGGCGAATATCTTGGCGGACTCGTTGGGATTCTCGGCCACATAGTCCGATGCCTGCGCCAGTGCACGCACCACGGCAGCGGCGCTCTTGCGGTCGTCGCGCACGAACTTGGCGCCGGCGCCCAGCACGCAGCAAATCTTCTCGGCATATTCCCCGGTGGCGCTGTTGCCCAGTTCGGTGAACACGCCGGGGTTGCGCTTTTCGATCAGGTAGAGATTGGGGTCGCCATCGGCAATGGCATGGACCTCGCCCTTCTTCACCGCCACATCCAGCAGATCGGCGGGGTAGACGCGCCACTCCACATCCTTGTCGATGTCCAGCCCCAGCTTGGCCAGGTGAATGCCATAGAACTGCTTGGCCGGGCTGTTCAGGTCGGACACGCCGATCACCTTGCCCTTGAGCGACTTCACATCGCGCGTTACACCCGCTGCATTGACCCCCACCAGACGCAGGCAGCCGCCGTGCACGCTGCCCACGATCTTCACGTCCAGCCCGGCTTCCAGCGGCTTGACCCAGCGGTGGATCAGGCCCACCCCCACTTCGGCCTTGCCGGTGGCCAGCGCCTCCAGCAACTGGTCGGCAGAGCCGCCCCAGTTCAGCACCTCCACCTGCAGACCGTTCTTCTCGAACAGGCCGCGCTCCAGTGCAATCGGCACCGGCACCTGGCAGAAGCTGGCCTGGCTCCAGGCCAGGGTGATCTTGCGCGGCTGCGAATGCACCGCCAGCGGCAGCAGGCCCGCAGCACCGGCTGCACCAGCGGCCGCAGCCGCTCCCAGGAAATGGCGGCGGTTCCAGGGCGTGCCGTGCGCCGTGGGCAGAAATTCGTCCATGTGCTCCCTCCAGGAAACTGTGAAAAGTGGCAGCACGATAGGACGGCGGCCCGCCCTGCGACAACGAACGAAAGCGTGTATCCATATGCGCAAAACACCGCCCGGACAGGCGGCGGCCGCGCAGCAAAAAGCGCATATGCAAACACAAAAAGCTTCGTAGCCTTGCGGTGCAGGCTTGGCCGACCATGGCGGCATTCCAACGGAGCACACCATGAGCCTGAACGACTATCTGTCCCACAAACGCCGCGCCGTCCTGGCACGCCAGCAACGCATTGCCGACGGCAGTGCCCAGGCCACGTCCTTGCACGCCCATGTCACCGCCGAAGGTCGCAGCGGCATCCGCCGCCTGCGCATCCGCGAACACCAGGTCATCAGCGACAGCCCCTATGACTTTGCCGGCTTCAACCTGGGCCCCTCCTCGCCCGAGCTGCAACTGGGCGTGCTGGGCACCTGCGTGACCCATATCTTTGAAATCCAGGCCGCGCTGCTGCAGGTGCCGCTGGACAGCATCGAAGTGGATGTGCGCGGCACCATCGACCCGCGCGGCGGCCACCCCGGCCACGAAGCCACCCCCATCTGGCCGCACAACATCCAGTACGAAGTCCAGGTCGCCTCCAGCGCCTCGGACGCCCAGCTCAACGAGCTGTTCGCGGCGGTCGAGAAGAACTGCCCCATCCTGAACCTGCTGCGCAACCCGCAACAGGTCGTGGGCACGCTGGTGCGTGCCAAGCCAGCGCCCCAGGCCACCGCGGCAGCATCGGCACCCGCCAAGCACGCACAGCCCGCATGAGTGCCGCACCTGCCCAGGGCCGGCTACCGCCTACGCCACAGTCCACACCCGCATGGCAGCCCGACACCGTCGTGCTCCATGCCGGCTACGACGGGCTGCAGCACCAGCGCAGCGCCGCAGTGCCCATCTACCAGACCACGTCCTTTCTGTTCGAGGATGCACAGCACGGTGCCGAACTGTTCGACCTGGTGCAGGAAGGCCACATCTATGCCCGCACCGGCAACCCCACGCAGACCGTGCTGGAGCAGCGCATCACCCAGCTCGAAGGCGGCACGGCCGCGCTGGCCGTGGCCTCCGGTATGGCGGCCATCGACATCACGCTGGCCACGCTGGCCCAGGCCGGTGACCATGTGATCCTGGCTTCGGCCCTGTATGGCGGCTCCCACAACCTGGTGGTGCACGTGCTGCAAGGCCGCGGCATTGCCAGCACCGTGGTGGGCCGGGGCGACCACGACGCCCTGCGCGCGGCCTTCACCCCGCAGACCAAAGCCGTGTTCCTGGAATCCGTGGGCAACCCTTCCGGCGATGTCGCCGACATCGCCGCCATTGCCGCGCTGGCCCATGCCCAGGGCGTGGCCGTGGTGGTGGACAACACCAGCGCCACGCCCCTGCTGATCCGCCCGCTGGAGCATGGTGCCGATGTGGTGGTGCACTCGGCCACCAAGTACATCGGCGGTCACGGCACGGCCATCGGTGGGCTGATCGTGGATGGCGGCCGCTTCGACTGGCAGGCCCGGTCTGCCCGCTACCCCCAGCTGACCCGCCCCGACCCCGCATTTCACCAGGTGGTGTTCACCGAACGCTATCCCGATGCCCCCCTGGTCGCCCGTGCGCGCACCGTCATGCTGCGCAATGCCGGCGCCACGCTGGCGGCGCACTCGGCTTTCTTGCTGCTGCAGGGACTGGAAACGCTGGCGCTGCGCATGGAACGCATCAGCAGCAACACCCGAGCCGTGCTGGACTTTCTGCAGGCCCAGCCCCAGGTGGCACGCATCCACCATGTGGCCCACCCCGGCCATCCCGACCACGGCCATGCCACGCAGTACCTGCGTGGCGGCCTCCTGCCCGGGCTGCTGTCCCTGGAGCTGCACGGCGGCCGGCCCGCCGCCCAGCGCTTCTATGACGCACTGCAGCTGTTTCTGCGCCTGGTCAACATCGGCGACAGCAAATCCCTGGCCGCCATCCCGGCGGAAACCACCCACCATCTGCTGAGCGATGCCGAGCTGGCACGGGTGGGCATTGCCCCGGGGCTGGTGCGCCTGTCCATCGGCATCGAACACCCGGACGACCTGCTGGCCGACCTGCGCCAGGCCTTGCGCCACGCGCAGACCGCCACGGCCCTGCCCGCCACCACACCCCACCTAGACCTTCTCCAGGAGCCTTCATGAGCACCGTCGCACAAGCCCTTCGCCCCGCCACACCCCCCAACGCCCCCCAGGCCCTTTCCGCGCAGGAGTCCCCGCTGGACACCCTGCCGGTCATCAACCTGGCAGAGCTGGGCGACTCCACCCGGCACACCCCCGCCCATGCCCGGCTGGCGCGCATTGCACGCGACATTGGCTTCTTCTATCTGGAAGGGCATGGCATTGCGCCCGAACAGATCGAGCGGCTGGAGGCCGTGGCCCGCCAGTTCTTCGCCCTGCCCGCCGAGGTGAAGCAGCGCATTGCCATCCACCACTCCCGCCATTTCCGGGGCTACACCGGCGTGGGCGGCGAAATCACCCGCCTGCAGCCCGATTTGCGCGAGCAGATCGACTTTGGCGAAGAGCTGGAGCCCGTGGCGCAAGCCGCCGACACGCCCGCATGGTGGGGACTGCAAGGCCCCAACCAGTGGCCCGCCGAGCTGCCGCAGCTGCAAAGCGACATCCTGGCCTGGCTGGATACCACACGCGATGTGGCCAAGCGCCTGCTGCAGGCCTTTCTGGTGGCGCTGGAGCAGCCTGCCACGGCCCTGAACGCGCTGGTGGCGCCGCCGCACAACAACCGCCTGAAGATCATCCACTACCCCGGCCAGGCCCAGGGCCAGTCCGACCAGGGCGTGGGTGCCCACAAGGACGGAGGCCTGCTCACGCTGCTGCTGCAGGACCAGGTGGGCGGGCTGCAGGTGCAGACCCCACAAGGCTGGCTGGATGTACCTCCCCGCAAGAACGCCTTTGTGGTGAACATCGGTGAAATGCTGGAGCTGGCCACCAACGGCTATCTGCGCGCCAATGTGCACCGCGTGCAGTCCCCCCGCTCGGGCGTCAGCCGCTACTCGATCGCATATTTCTTCTCGCCCAGCCTGCACGCCCAGGAAGTGCCGCTGCTGGACCTGCCATCCCATCTGGCGCAGCAGGCCCGTGGCCCCGAAAGCGACCCGCTGAACCCCTTGTTCAGCCACATCGGCACCAATGCGCTCAAGGGCCGGGTGCGCTCCCACCTGGATGTGGCCGAGAAGTTCTACCCGGCGCAATTTGCCCTGCTGGACAAGACCGCCAAGCCCAGCGCCTACTGAAGCTGGTTCAGGATGGAGGAGCGCTGCCAGGCACTGCGGAGCGCTTTGCAAGCCCCACGGGGGCTGCTCCCCCCGCACGGTGAGGCACGGGAACACCGGCGAACGCAGTGAAGAAGGCCCTGGCTGTGCTTGCACCCAGGGCCTTCTTCATGGCGGGTCTCCGCCGTGCGGATGGGCGGTGCACCAGTCGCAGTCGCAGCCGCCGTGGTCCGTGCTCACACCGCTACCCGCCATCAGCCCGCAGGGTTGCTCACTTGTCGGGTCCGGCCTGTAAGGTTTCCAGCTTCAACAGATCGTCCTGCACCCGCAAGGCCATGTCCGACCCGGGCTCCATCTGCGCCAGCAAGGCCTGCCAATGCTGGCGGGCCAGGGCGATGTCCCCGCGCCGCACCGCGGCACTGCCGGCCAAAGCCAGGGCCTTGGCCTGGGTGGGTTGCAGCCGCAGGGCCTGGGCAATGGCAGCGCCCGCTTCGCCTTCCAGACTGCCTCCGGCCGCCGATGCCAGTGCATCGGCCTGGTCCGCCAGCAGCCGCGCCTGGGTGTCGGTGTCCAGGCCGCTGCGGCGAGCTTCCTGCAATGCCTGCTGGTAGGCCTGGGCGGCATCGCCGTAGCGCTCCAGCGTTTCATAGGACCGCGCCAGCATCAGCCAGCCGGGCAGATTCTGCGGCTCCTCCTGCAGCTTGTGGGCCAGGCTGGCCACCATGGCCTGCACCTGCCCCTCCTGGGCCATGTGGTCGCTTTCCTGCACCTGGCCCAGCCGCACCACGGCCTGCGGATCGCCCACCTGGGTATAGAGCAGCAACGCCCCCACAGGCAGCAGCACCGCCAGCAGCAGGCCGCTGCCACGCTGCAGCCACACACTGTGCCGGCGCAGGCCCGCCGGAGTGCGCCGCTCCAGCTCGGCCAGCAGCCGCGCCTGCAACTCCTCCACGGCCTGGGCATGGTCGGTCGCGCTCAGGCGCTCTCCCGCCCGTTCACGCTCCAGCTCGGCCAGCTGCGTCTGGTACAGGCGCCGCAACGCATCGTCGCTGCGCGGCAGCGATTCCGGCGCCACCTCCACCAGCAGCGCCGGCAGCAACACCCCCAGGCTCAGCAGGATCAGGGCCAGCACGCCCACCCACAGCAGTTGCACATCGTTCATGGCTGTTCCTTCCCATCGGACTGCTGCAGCCACGCCTGCACCTGCTGGCGCTGCGCCGCCGACAGCGTGGACGCAGGCGTCTGGCGCCGCCGCAGGGTGCGGCGCAGCAGCAGCAACCCCGCCACCACCACCGCAAAGGGACCGCCCCACAGCAGCCAGGTGGACGGCTTCCAGGGCGGGTTGTAGCGCACGAAGGCGCCGTAGCGCTGCTCGAAGAAGGCCACCACCTCGGCATCGCTGCGTCCCTGCTCCATCTGCACACGGATTTCACGCCGCATGTCCGCCGCCATGGGGGCGTGCGACTCGGCCACGGTCTGGTTCTGGCAGACCACGCAGCGCAGCTGCGCCGCCAGCGCCATCTCCCTGGCCTGCAAGGGTTCGTCCGGGTTGGCATGTACCCCCAGGGCCGCCAGCAGCAGGCCCGCGCCCCATACGGTGCGGATCTTCATCGCACGGCCTCCAGCACCGGACGGATGCGGTCGCGCCAGACCTCGGCCGTCACCGGCCCGGCATGGCGGTAGCGCACCCGCCCCTGTCCATCGATCACAAACGTCTCGGGCACACCCTGTATGCCCCAGTCCATGCCCACGCGGCCATCCGCATCCACGGCCGATGCCCGGTAGGGATTGCCCGCCACGCGCAGCAGCGCCTGGGCCTTGGCCGGCTGGTCCTTGTAGTTCAGGCCATACACCGGCACCTGGTCAGCCTGTGACATGGCCTGCAGCACCGGCAGCTCCTGCCGGCATGGCGCACACCAGGAAGCCCACACATTCAGCACCCAGGCCTGCCCCTGCAGCGCCTGCACGCTCAGCAACTGCTCCGGCTTGTCCAGCAGGGGGCGTTCAATGGCCGGCGCCACCTGCTCCACCAGCGCGGATGGGATGTCGCGCGGATTGCGCTGCAGCCCCAGGCCCAGCATCACCGCCAAGGCCAGAAAGGCCGCCAAAGGCAAGATGAACCGCATCAGGCGCTCCTTTCCTGCAGGGGCTGCACAGCGGCCCGCACCTGGCGGTGCGGCGCCAGTCGGAAACGCCGGTCCAACAGGCTCAGGCCGGCGCCCAGCGCCATCAGCACCGTGCCCACCCAGATCCAGTCCATGAACGGCTTGATCTGCAGGCGCACCGTCCAGGCACGGCCCTCGGGGTCCAGCGGCTCCCCCAGGGCCAGGAACACGTCACGCGTCCAGCCGCTGTCGATGGCCGCCTGGCTCAGTGGCATGCTCTGGGCACGGAAAACGCGCTTTTCGGGGAACATCCGCCACGGCGCCTGGCCTTCGGTGTGCACGCTGAACTGCGCACGCTGTGCGTCGTAGTTCGGTCCTTCCACCGGTGCCAGGCTGTCAAAGCGGAAGTGGTAACCCGCCAGCTCCACCGATTCGCCCTGCGCCAGAGCGGTTTCCAGCTTGCGCTCCAGGCCGTTGGCCAGGCTCACCGCCAGAATGAAAACACCCACCCCGGTGTGTGCCGCCAGCATGCCCCACCAGCCCCAGGGCTGGCGCAGCACACGCTGCCACCCCTGGCCGCTGTCCACCCCCTGGCGCAGGCGCTGCACGGCATGGCCCGCGGTGCCCAGAATGCACCACAGCCCCAACGCCATGCCCAGCAGCGTGGCAGCGGAAACCTGCGCGCCCAGCCAGCCTTCGGCCAGCACCAGCACCGTGGTGCAGACTCCGGTCCACAGCACCGGCATGCGCAAACGGACCCACAGCTCCCGCGCGGTGCTGTGCTTCCAGCGCGCCACCGTGCCCACGGCCATCAACAGCAGGGCCGGCAGCACCAGCGGCACGAACACGGCTTCAAAGTACGGCGGGCCCACCGAAATCTTCTCGCCGCTGAGCACATCCAGGGCCAGCGGGTACAGCGTGCCGATCAGCACCGCCAGCGCGGCCGCGCTGAACAGCACGTTGTTCACCAGCAGCAGCGACTCGCGAGAGAGCATGGCAAACCGGCCTTCGCCCTGCCCCAGCGCCTGGGCCCGCCAGGCAAACAGCCACAGCGAAGTCCCCACCACCGCCACGATGAAGCACAGGATGTACAGCCCGCGCCCGGGATCGACGGCAAAGGCATGCACCGAGGTCAGCACCCCCGAGCGCACCAGGAACGTGCCCAGCAGGCTCAGCGAGAACGCCGAAATCGCCAACAAGGCCGACCAGCTGCGGAAGGCGCCGCGCTGGTCGGTCACGATCAGCGAATGCAGCAACGCCGTGCCCACCAGCCAGGGCATGAAGGACGCGTTCTCCACCGGGTCCCAGAACCACCAGCCGCCCCAGCCCAGCACGTAGTACGCCCAGGCACTGCCCAGCAGAATGCCCACGGTCAGAAAGCCCCAGGCGGCCAGCGTCCACGACCGGGACCAGCGCGCCCAGGCAGCGCCCAGCTCCCCCGAAATCAGCGCTGCCAGCGCAAAGGCGAAGGGCACGGCAAAGCCCACATAGCCCATGTACAGCAGTGGTGGATGCAGCACCATGCCGGGGTCCTGCAGCAGCGGATTCAGGTCCTTGCCTTCGGGTGCGCCAGGCACCAGCCGGGTAAAGGGGTTGGAGAGAAACAGCAGAAACAGCAGCAGGCCCACGCTGATCCAGGCCAGCACCGCCAACACCCGGGCCACGAACGCCGGGGGCAGATGGCGGCTGCGCCAGGCCACCACCCAGGTCCAGCAGGCCAGCAGCACCTGCCACAGCAGCATGGAGCCTTCGTGCCCCCCCCACATGGCGGCCAGCTTGTAGACGGCAGGCAGCGCGCTGTGCGAATTGCCCGCCACATACAGCACGGAAAAGTCATCCCGCCAGAAAGACCAGACCAGGCAGCCGGCCGACAGCAGGCTCAGCACGGCCAGCAGCATGGCAGCAGGCCGCGCCAGGCGCACCCAGCCCACCACGCCCCAGTGCGCGCCGGCCAATGGCACCACGGCCTGGACCACGGCCACGATCAGCGCCAGCACCAGTGCGAACAGTCCCAGCTCCGGAATCATGGCTGCTCCTTGGCAGGCTGGGCCTGTTTCAATGCGTGCGCGGCTTCGGGAGGCATGTAGTTCTCATCGTGCTTGGCCAGCACTTCGCGGGCCTGAAACCCGCCGCCCGCCTGCAGCCTGCCGGACACCACCACCCCCTTGCCCTCGCGGAACAGGTCCGGCAGCAGGCCCCGGTACTGCACCGGCACGCGCTGCGCGCCATCCGTCACCATGAACCGCACCTGCAGCCCATCCGGGCTGCGCTGCAGCGAGCCGGACTCCACCAGCCCGCCCAGGCGGAAAGCGGCAGACGGCGGCGCTTCCCCGGCCAGCACTTGCGTGGGGCTGTAGAAGAACATCACATTGGCATTCAGTGCCCGCAACACCAGGGTCACTGCCGTCGCCACCAGTACCAGACCCGCCAGCACCCACAGCAACCTTCTCTGACGAGGCTTCATTCCGGCAACTCCCCATCGTTGTGCGCAGCCTGCCCACGGCATCGCCGCCACAGCGACCAGACTTCGGCCACCAGCAGCACGGCGCTCACGCCGTAGGCCAGGGCAATGAAAAAAGCATGGTTCTGCATCACAGCTGCTCCTCGCCTGCGCGTTCCACAATCAGGCATCGGGTGCGCACCAGCGCCATGGCCAGGGTGTAGGCCCAGCAGGCCAGCGCCATCAGCAGCATGCCGGCCAGCATGGTGTGCGTCATGCTGGGCGCGGCATCCATGCGGATGGTGGCGCCCTGGTGCAGCGTGCTCCACCACTGCACCGAGAAATAGATGATGGGAACGTTGACCACGCCCGCCAGCAGCACGACGGCGCCGGCGCTGTCGGCACGGCGCGGGTCCTCGATGGCGGACACCACGCCCAGATAGCCCAGGTACAGGAACAGCAGGATCAGCTCCGACGTGAGCCGGGCATCCCACACCCACCAGGCGCCCCAGGTGGGCTTGCCCCAGGCGGCACCGGTCCACAGCGCGATGACCGTGAAAACCGCGCCCGTCGGCGCCAGGGCCCGTGCCAGCAGCGGCGACAGGCGGGTGCCATAGACCAGACCCAGGGCCGCATGCAGGGCGGCCACCAGGTAGATGAACATCGACATCCAGGCCGCAGGCACATGCAGGAAGATGATGCGGTACACCTCGCCCTGCTGGTGGTCGGTGGGGGCCACCGCAAACCCCAGCCACAGACCGGCCACCGCCAGCACCACCGCCAGCACCGCCATCCAGGGCCAGATCCGGCCAGCCCAGTGGTAGAAGACGGGGGGTGATGCCAGCTGGCGCCAGCGCCGGGGCGCGGTGCGGGCCGAAGATGCCACCGTCTGGGAGGAAACGGGGTTCAGGGTTTTCATGTCACTCCAAGGCAAGGCGCAGTGCCGCGCCAATGGCCCACGGCCCTGCCAGCAGGGCCAGGCACAGAAATGCGCCCAGCAGGTTCAGCGCAGGCGCCGCACTCAGCCCCTGCTGGGCCTGGGCCACCGCATGGCTGCCAAAAATCAGAACGGGGATGGACAGCGGCAGCACCACCAGCACCAGCAGCAACTGCCCGCGCAACCCCAAGGTCAGTGCAGCGCCCAGGGCCGCCAGCAGGTACAGGCTGGGCGTGCCCAGCGCCAGGGACGCCAGCAGCACAGCGATCACCGCGCCGTCCAGCCCGTACTGCCAGCCCAGCAACGGCGCCACCAGCAGCAAGGGGGCGACGCCCAACAGCCAGTGCGCCGCGACCTTGGCCAGTACCAGCAACGACAACGGCTGGGGCGCCAGCAGCCACTGCTCCAGCGAGCCATCGGCCCAGTCGCCTTCAAACAGACGGTGCTGACCCAGCAGCACGGCCAGCAAGGCGGCCACCCACATCACACCAGGCGCAATCTGCTGCAGCAAGTTGGCGTCCGGCCCCAGCGCCAGCGGAAACAGGCTGCCCACCAGCACAAAGAACAGCAGCCCGCCCAGCGCATCGGCCGGGCGCCTGGCTGCCAGGCGCAGCTCACGCCCCAAAACCGCGGCTAGCATGGCGCAGCCTCCCGCGCCGGTGCCGGGGCACGCTCTGCCGCCGCAGACAGTGAAAGGGTCTGGGTGCGCTGCGGGGGCAGCGCCAGGCCGCGGTGGCTGACCACCACCGCCAGCCCTCCGGACTCTAGGTGCTGCTCCAGCATCTGCACCAGACGCTGGCAGCCTTCGCCATCCAGGGAATTGTCCGGTTCGTCCAGCAGCCACAACGGCCGCTGGCTGAGCCACACGCGGGCCAGTGCCAGCCTGCGCCGCTGCCCCTGGGACAGCCGGCCCAGGGGGCGCGACACCACATCCTGCAGGGCCAGCTGCAGCAGCACCTGCTGCACCTGACCGGCATCCCAAGGGACTTCCGCCAGGGTCAGCGCAAAACGCAGATTTTCCAGCCCGGTCAAGGTGTCGCTCATGCCGCTGTGGTGGCCCAGATAGGCCAGACGCTGCGCATACGCCGCATCGGTGGGTTTCAAGGCGTGCCCACACCACTGCAACTGCCCGGCCCGCCAGGGCAGCAGACCTGCCAGGCTGCGCAGCAGGCTGCTCTTGCCCGCACCATTGGCGCCATTCACCACCAGGGCCTGCCCGCATTCCAGCACAAAGCCGAGGTCCCGGAACAGCACCTTGCCGCCGCGCACACACCCCAGACCCGATACCGCCAGCGATACCGGTCGGTCCGGGGCTGCGGCACCGTCTCCTGCCATGCCCACTACTTCGCTTGCGCCACCGGTGTGGTGGCCATGGGGACAACCTGGCCCGGGGTGTCGTTGCCAGGACCCTGCCCCGGTGGAATGTGCGGCAGCTTATGGGCAATGCCCTTGTGGCAGTCGATGCAGGTCTTTTCCTTGTTGGCCAGGTAGGTCGCGTGCATGTTCTGCGCGCGCAGACTCTGGCGGGTGAAGTCCATGGAGTCGTAGTTGTGGCAGTTGCGGCACTCCAGCGAATCATTGGCCTTCAGGCGTGCCCATTCATGCTGCGCCAGCTCCAGGCGCTTTTCCTGGAATTTTTCCGGCGTGTCGATGGTGCCGAAGATCTTGCCCCAGACCTCCTTGGAGGCCTGCATCTTGCGGGCCATCTTGTCGGTCCAGTCATGCGGCACGTGGCAGTTGGAGCACACGGCCCGCACACCGGAGCGGTTGGTGTAGTGGATGGTGCTCTTCAGCTCGGCATACACGTTGTCGCGCATTTCATGGCAGCTGGTACAGAATTTCTCGGTGTTGGTGAACTCCATGGCGGTATTGAAGGCACCCCAGAACAGGATGCCGCCAATAAAGCCCCCGATGGTCAGAAACCCCAGGCTGAAGTGCACGCTGGGGCGGCGGATGACCGCCCAGTAGCGCTTGAGAAGTGTCAACATGATGGTTCTCTTGTGCCGCACAAGGCAGCGTCAGTTTTTCTTGGTGGCCTGTGCGCCCGACTGCGACCGCATGGACTTCAGGATCAGGGCATCCACATCCATGAAGGTGTTGTTCACCAGAGGACGCACCGCATCCTGGCTCACATGGCACTGCATGCAGAAGTAGCGGCGCGTGGACACCAGGCCCAGCATGTGACCGTCGCGGTCCATGTAGTGCGTCACCGACACCGGCACCGCCTGCGAGACCTCTGCCTTGGTGCGCGAATGGCAGTCCATGCACTTGTTGAAGTTCTTGTCCACTTGGTAGCCATCCACCCGGTGCGGAATGGTGGGCGGCTGCCAGGTGTAGTTGCGCGTGCGGCGCACATCGTCATTGATGGCATTGCCCAGCACCGGAGGCTTGGTGGTCTCCATGATGGGCGCTGGGCCGCGTGCAGCGTCCGTGAAGGGGCGTGCCACCGGCTGTGCCAGGGCGGCTCCCATGCACAGCATCAGAAAAAGAGTACGAATGAAGTTCATGATCCACACTCCTGCCATCAAACCTTGGTGATCTTGACGGCACATTTTTTGAAGTCCGTCTGCAGCGAGATCGGGTCTGTCGCATCCAGCGTGACCTTGTTGATCAGCTGGCTGGCATCGAACCAGGGCACATAGACCAGGCCGCGCGGCGGCTTGTTGCGGCCCCGGGTCTCCACCCGCGAACGCATGGCGCCACGGCGCGATGCGATCTCCACCTCGCTACCCCGGCGCAGGCCCAGCGCCTTTGCATCCTCGGGGTGCATGTAGCACAGGGCATTGGGCACGGCACGGTGCAGCTCGGGCACGCGGCGGGTCATCGACCCCGAATGCCAGTGCTCCAGCACGCGGCCGGTCGATAGCCAGAACGGGAACTCCTTGTCCGGTGACTCGGCGGCCGGCTCGTACGGCAGGGCAAAGATATTGGCCTTGTTGTCCACGTTGCCGTAGAACTGGTAGCCCGTGCCGGCCTTCACATAGGGGTCGGAGCCTTCGCGGTAGCGCCAGCGGGTTTCCTTGCCGTCCACCACGGGCCAGCGCAGGCCGCGTACCTTGTGGTATTCGTCAAACGGCGCCAGATCGTGGCCATGGCCGCGACCAAAGGCCGCGTACTCTTCGAACAGGCCTTTTTGCACATAGAAGCCGAAGTGGGCCGATTCTTCGTTGTCGTAGGCCTTGTCCATGTCCGTGACCGGGAACTTGTCCACCTGGCCGTTGCGGAACAGCACTTCGTACATGGTCTTGCCGCGGTAGGCGGGCTTCTTGGCCAGCAGTTCCTCGGGCCAGACTTCCTCGATCTTGAAGCGCTTGGAGAACTCCATCAGCTGCCACAGGTCCGAATGGGCTTCCCCCGGCGCCTTCACCAACTGGTGCCAGAAGTGGGTGCGGCGCTCGGCGTTGCCGTAGGCCCCCTCTTTTTCCACCCACATGGCGGTGGGCAGAATCAGGTCGGCGGCCACGGCTGTCACCGTGGGATAGGCATCCGAGACCACAATGAAGTTCTCGGGGTTGCGATAGCCGGGGTAGCCTTCCTGGGCCAGGTTGGCACCGGCCTGGATGTTGTTGTTCACCATCACCCAGTAGGCATTGAGCTTGCCGTCCTTGAGCATGCGGTTTTGCAGCACGGCGTGGTAGCCCGGCTTGCCCGGGATGGTGCCTTCCGGCAGCTTCCACATGGCTTCGGCCATGGCGCGGTGCTTGGGGTTGGTCACCACCATGTCCGCCGGCAGACGGTGCGAGAACGTGCCCACTTCCCGTGCGGTGCCGCAGGCCGAAGGCTGGCCCGTCAGCGAGAACGGGCTGTTGCCGGGCGTGGCGATCTTGCCGGTCAGCAGGTGGATGTTGTAGACCATGTTGTTGGCCCAGACACCACGCGTGTGCTGGTTGAAACCCATGGTCCAGAAGGACACCACCTTGGTCTTGGGGTCGGCGTACAGCTCGGCCAGCGCCTTCAACCGGTTCGCGGGCACACCGGTCAGCTCGGCCGTGTACTCCAGCGTGTATTTAGAGACGTACTTGGCGTACTCCTCATAGGTCATCGGCTTGGCGCCGTTCGGATCGTCCGCATTCTTGGCCGCTTGCTGCAGCGGATGCTCGGGGCGCAGGCCATAGCCGATGTCGGTGTTGCCCAGCTTGAAGTTGCAGTGCTTGGAGACGAAGTCCTGGTTCACGCGCCCGGTGGCGATGATGTGGTTGGCGATGTAGTTCAGGATCGCCAGATCGGTCTGGGGCTTGAACGTCAGCTCGATATCGGCCAGCTCGTAGGAGCGGTGTTCGAAGGTGGACAGCACGGCCACCTTGACGTCCGGACTGCTCAGCCGGCGGTCGGTCACGCGGGTCCACAGCACCGGATGCATTTCCGCCATGTTCGAGCCCCACAGCACAAAGACCGTGGCCTGCTCGATGTCGTCATAGCAGCCCATGGGCTCGTCCATGCCGAAGGTGCGCATGAAGCCCGCCACCGCGGACGCCATGCAGTGGCGCGCGTTGGGGTCGATATTGTTGGAACGGAACCCCGCCTTGAACAGCTTGGAGGCGGCATAGCCTTCCCACACCGTCCACTGGCCCGAGCCGAACATGCCCACCCCCGAAGGACCCTGCTTCTTCAGCGCCTTCTTGAACTGCTCGGCCATCACGTCGAAGGCCTTGTCCCAGGACACAGGCTGGAATTCGCCGTCCTTGGCGTACACGCCGTTTTTCATGCGCAGCAGCGGCTTGGTCAGCCGGTCTTCGCCGTACATGATCTTGGACAGGAAGTAGCCCTTGACGCAGTTGAGCCCCCGGTTCACCTCGGCTTCCGGGTCGCCCTGCGTGGCCACCACGCGGTTGTCCTTGACGGCCACCATCACCCCGCAGCCCGTGCCACAGAAGCGGCAGGGGGCCTTGGACCATGTCAGTTGCGCGCCACCGGCCTGCGGTACGGTTCCCTGCGAAATGGCTTCAATGGGAATGCCGGCCACGGCACCTGCGGCCGCGGCGGCAGATTGACGAACGAAGTCACGCCTTGTGCTGCTCATGCTTTACCTCTTGATGGAGTGAATGCCATGCCTCGGCATGCTGGTAGACCAGAGAGACGTTGATCACGCCCTCCAGGTGTTGGATGTTGGAAACACGGTCCAGGACGGAAGCGGCGCTGGGCCCTTCCAGGGTGACGACCAGCTTGCCGCTGGGGTGGGTGCCGTGCAGCACCAGCCCGTCGACTCCGGTCACCGCCTGCGCCACCCCCGTCAACGACGCGGGCGCCACATGCACGACCAGGCTGGCGATATGCAGTTCATCGCTCATGCATCACTCCCCATCAGGCGTGGGGAGGGCCGGCGAACATTTGATAGAACCAGACGAGAAAACCGTAGGTCACGATGATGGCTCCCGTAATGACGGGGGCCATGACCACGGTCAGGAACGCAAAACTGCGCAGTTCCTCTTGGCGGGTAGAGGGGGATTGAGGGTCGGCCATAAGGACTCCCGTGGGTGTGGCACCGAGGTGCCTTGTAGGTCGCGCCACATGCTTGCCAGCCCTTGCGGGGCAGCCCTTCCAGGCTGGGTCAGCAGTTCAGCGCAACGGGTTTTTATTCATGCGCCCATATTATTTTTGATGGTACGCCAAGTACTTGATGAAAATCAAACGCTGCGCACCAACTTGGTGTCGCTTTCCATATTTCGCACCAATCCGAAGCATTTTCATCCGACGCCTGGCGCGCCACGCACCCACACGCGCCATACCGCAGCAGCCAGCTAACGCCATCGGCGCTACAGTGCAGCCATGCCTGAGACTGCCGCACTCCCTGTTTCCCCTGCCTCCTCCACTTCCGCTGGATCGCCTGAATCGGCCACGCCCTCTACGCCCTGCTGGACTGTCCACATCGATGGCAGCGCCCTGCCCAACCCTGGCCGCATGGCGCTGGGAGCAGTCTTGGTCAGCCCTGCCGGTGTCTGCCACACCGTGTCCCAGGACACCCATCGCACCGGCTGCAACAACGAGGCCGAGGTACTGGCCCTGCTGGCCGCGCTGGAAGTGCTGCACACCCAGCAGGCCCAGCATGCCCATGTCTACAGCGACAGCAGCATCCTGGTGGAACAGCTCACCCTGGCCAAGCCCAAACCCGTGGTGCGTCTCACACCGCTGTATGACCTGGCCCGTGCCGCCGTGCGGCAGTTTTCCGGGGTGACCTTGCACTGGGTGCCGCGCCACCGCAACCAGCAGGCCGATGCCCTGGCCCGCGCGGCCTTGCAGCTCCCGGGGGCTGTACCTGCCCCCACGGCCATCAAGCGCAAGCCGTAAGGCTTATCAGGCAGCCTGTGCCTCATCTGCACGCCTGCCGTCGTTGGCCGGCGGCGTGGCTGGAGCCGCGGCGGGATCGGCAGGGGCGGTGCCAGCAGCCGTGGCAGTACTCGCAGTACCCGCTGTGCTGGCAGTACTGCCGGCACCGGCAGCACCCACATCCGGAGCCGCCCGCACCGAACCTGCTTCGGCCTCGCTACGCTCCTCCATCAACCGGGTGCCGCAACGCCGGCAGAAGCGGGCGTCGTCCTCATGGCGTGCTTCACCGCAGGTCTCGCAGTGCAGCGGCCGCCGGCAGGGCTTGGTGCCAAAGCCGCGCGACAGCTCTACGCCCACAATGCCGGTGGGCACCGCCAGAATGCTCCAGCCCACCAGCATCATCGCGGAGGCAAAGATCTTGCCCAGCGGCGTGGACGGCGTGACATCGCCATAACCCACGGTGGTCACGGTGGAGATGGCCCAGTACATGCCCATGGGCATGCTGGTAAAGCCATGCTCGGGACCTTCGATCACAAAGATCAGCGCGCCCATCACGAACACGATCACCGCCACCACGCTGAGGAAGACAAAGATCTTGCGTGCGCTGTGCTTCAGCGCCCGGCCCAGCATGAAGTAGTCCTCCAGAAAGCCGCGCAGGATGGGGAACACATGGAAGGTGCGCACCAGCCGCAGTGCACGGATGGCGCCCAGGAACTGGTATTCCGGATGGAACAGCGACAGATAGCCGGGAATGATGGCCAGCAGGTCCACCAGCCCGTAGAAGCTCAACGCATAGCGCCATGGCCGGCGCACGGAAATCAGCCGCAGCCCGTATTCCACCGTGAACGCCAGCGTGAACAGCCACTCCAGCGTGCGCAGCCCGTACACCACCCAGCCCTGGGCAATCGACGGGATGCTGTGCGCAATCACCACGCACAGGCTCAGCACGATGGCCACGGTCAGCCGCTTTTCAAAGCGTTTGCCCATGGGGGTGTTGGTCTCGAACACCGTGCGGTAGATGCTCTGGCGCCAGCGCGCCACCGGCACCCCCAGGCGTTCGGCCGAGGGGTATTTATCGTGGAAAAAGTCGATCAGAAAATCCAGCCAGCGCATGGGTCACCATCAGGTGGAGCGCATGACCGGCTGCTGGCACGCGGCACGCCCCGCCTGCCCAAACCCCGCGGCTGGTCGCACGCCCCTGAAAATAAAGCGGCTTGCGCCATCCATCCAGGCTTTCACCGGAAAAACCGCCAGGATCAAAGCTGCAAGCGCACAAGTTGCTCACATTTTGCCTAATCTCGCCTGTGCCATGCCTGGAGCGACCGGCAAAAACCCCGCCCTGTCGCCGCCATCCACCGCTGTGCGCCCCCTCTGCCGCCACTGACGGCGTGGGGCCAGCACCAAATGAAACACCCCGCCAGAAGCGGGGTGTGGTGTCAGCAGTGCGCATGCACTGCTGCAGGGGGCTCCGGGCCTTAGGGACGGATCACGACCTGCGGACTGATCACGATCGCACCAGGTGGCGCTGCCGGATACACCATGACGGGCGGCGGTGGGCGGTGGTAGACCATGGGCTGCGCACGGCACTTGCGCTTTTCCTTGAATTCGCCGTTGCGCTTCCACTTGCGCTCCACCTTGCAGTGGCCGTCCCAGAATTCTTCCTTGTAGCTGCCGCCTTTGTGCTTGTGGCGGTGGCCATGGTCGTCATGGTCCGCCAGCACCGACAACGGGAGCGCGCACAACAAGGCTGGCAACAGCCAGCGGGGAGCCAGGGAAAAGATCATTGTTCGGAACCAGAAAAACAGAACGCGCAAGCCTACTGGAATGCCGTCCGGTCAGGTGTTTCCAATCATCACAGCATCCCGACCCCAGCTCAGCAATTGCCCTTCTTGGCCTGACCGGGCGGGCAGAAGTCCCGGTCGTTTCCACGGCCATGGTCATGACCATAGCCCGGGTACACCACACAGCCCGACAACAGAGCCACCACAGACAGCATCGCACACCATTTCTTCATCGCACAGCTCCTTCGCAAAGCGTGGGAAGTCTAGAAAGTTTGCACCGCCAGCAATGGAAAGTCCTGTAAGAAATTGTCCGCTGCGCCGCCCTGCCCCTTAGCCCGCGGCGCGTGCATGCCTTGCATACCCACGCGATTGGCACACCGCAGCCTGCACGCTGACATGCCAATCAGCTCCCGGCTGACAAGCAGACACCCTGCCTGCCTCACATGGCGCCTCCCGCCGCCACCGATAGTGGACAGACGAACCCACCATCCCATCCCCAGCCAGGAGAACGCCCATGACCGACGCTGATGCTGCACGCCTGGAATCCCATGCACCACCACCCGTCCTGGCGCCCTTGCCGGAACCGCTGCCACCGGAAGAGGTGCTGCAGTTGCTGGCCCAGCAGTCCCCGTTGGGCGAACACAGCGTGGACGCGTTCTGAACTTCCACTGGCTCAGTTCCAGCACCCTGCGCTGCGGTAGCTGCTAGAATTTGCACACCAGCTTCAAGCGCTGGTCGCCCGAGTTATGACTATTGCAGGGGCGTTACCAACTGCTAAAACGTTGAGCCGCGCACTCCTCCCCGCACGTAGCAGACGTTTCAACAGTCTGCGGGGAAACAGGAGTCCACATGGCAATCACCCAAACCACCGTATGCGCACAACTGGATGCCACCATCCAGTCTTTGGGGGCAAACCAGCACCACCTGCTGATCACCAGCGTCATCCCCAGCGCGCGGCGGCCGGAGCACCAGGTGCGCTACAGCAGCGCACTGAGCACCGCAGAACTGCGCCGTCTGCGCGATGTGATCGACCAGGCGCTGACGCAGGCAGCCTGAGCCGTCACAACCCAAAGCCGACAGCCTCTGCATCCTTGTGCGCACCAGGTCAGCCCTACACAGCAGCGTGCCGCTGATCCGTATGGTGGCTATGTTCTGCGCTAGTCGATGGCGGAGGCTTTTCTACCCTTTGTTGAATCCAGCGCAGCGACGGCATGCCGCCATGAAGGCTGCAAGCACACGTGCCCCTGCGATCAGACGCACGGTCAACAAGCAGATGAATAGGACAACCATGCCGGCAGCAGAAACGTTCGAATCCGGATGACCCAAGCCAATTGCATCAATGGCTGATCCATTCTTGCGTGGCTGCCCGCAAGCAGCAGCCCTGGGGGTGCATGCATGGCAAACGGTACCTCCGTGGCCAAGCAAAATCCCCAACCACACCGGTCAACCGCAAAACGCTAATCCATCCTGAACTGCGGACAAATCATTCGATTCATGCCGATCCGAATGCTCTGATCGGGCTGAGAGCAGACAAAAGAACCGGCGTGCTGTGCAAGTAAGATAAAACAAAATATTTCACTCAGGGAGGAAATCAAATGTTTTGCACCCACTGCGGCACCGCACTGCCTACGCAAGCGCAATTCTGCCAAGCCTGCGGCAAGGCAGTGGCCGTTTCGGCAGCCTCGCCGAATTGGCTAGATGCACAGGTAAACAAGCCCACCACCTTCAGTACGCCTGAATCTTTTTCTTCTTCAAAGAGTCAAACGGCCGAGGAAACAGACGTCAATCAAGTGCGACCATGGGTTCGGTTCTTTGCGCGGATCTTCGACATATGGTTATGGTCATTTACCATCGGAGTTCTATGGGGGATATTTGCTCCCCAACTACCTATCACAAAGGAAAATGAATACGCAATTGGTCTGCTTGCACTATTCACGTGGGTTTTTGTAGAACCGTTCTGCCTGTCCACATTTGGCACCACGCCAGGCAAGTTCCTGCTCAAGACCCGGTTGATCTACAACGGCCCCCATGCCCTTACCTACGGTCAGGCATTGAAACGCAGCGCCAAAGTCTGGTGGCGAGGCTTGGCCGCAGGATTCCCTTTCATCAACTTGGGTACATTGATTTACGCCTATAGGATGCTTCGCGCGAACGGTCGGACCACCTGGGATGCGGAAGAAGGATTCAAGGTATCCCATGGGCGGATTGGGATAGGGCGTCGCCTGCTCGTGGTTGCTCTTTTTATCTTTTTTCTTGCAGTGATTGTTGTAGGTTCGATTCCAGATAACTGACTATATTGCTCAATACCTCTCCGACAACGGTGAGCAACAGATCCGACAACGCGTCAAAAACTCCAGGGACAAACTGCTTTTGATGCATGCCCGCCAGCAGCGGCATAGAAAAATAAAAAGGCCCGCAATTGCGGGCCTTTTTAATTTGCAGTGGAGCGCAATGCCCCACCGGACAGCGGGATTATTCCCACTCGATGGTTGCAGGCGGCTTGGTGCTCACGTCATAGGTCACGCGGTTGATGCCACGCACCTCATTGATGATGCGGCCGGACACCTTCTTCAGCAGACCGTAAGGCAGCTCGGCCCAGTCGGCAGTCATGAAGTCGCTGGTCTGCACCGCACGCAGGGCCACCACGTAGTCGTAGGTACGGCCGTCGCCCATCACGCCCACGCTCTTCACAGGCAGGAAGACGGTGAAAGCCTGGCTGGTCAGGTCGTACCAGCTCTTGCCGGTCTTCTCGTCGATCCAGTTGTTCAGCTCTTCGATGAAGATGGCATCGGCGCGGCGCAGCAGGTCCGCGTATTCCTTCTTCACCTCGCCCAGGATACGCACACCCAGGCCCGGGCCGGGGAAGGGATGGCGGTAGACCATGCCGCGCGGCAGGCCCAGGGCCACGCCCAGTTCGCGCACTTCGTCCTTGAACAGGTCGCGCAGCGGCTCCAGCAGCTTCAGACCCAGCTGTTCCGGCAGGCCGCCCACATTGTGGTGGCTCTTGATGGTGACAGCCTTCTTGCTCTTGGCGCCGCCGGATTCGATCACGTCGGGGTAGATCGTGCCCTGGGCCAGGAAGGTTGCGCCCTTGCTGCCGGCGTTGGCCGCCTTGAGCTTGGAGGCTTCGGCCTTGAAAACGTCCACGAACAGGCGGCCGATGATCTTGCGCTTTTGCTCGGGCTCGGACACGCCGGCCAGCTCGCCCAGAAACAGATCAGAAGCATCGACACGCACCACCTTGGCGTGCAGCTTGCCTTCGAACATCTCCATGACCATATCGCCTTCGTTCAGGCGCAGCAGACCGTGGTCCACGAACACGCAGGTCAGCTGGTCGCCGATGGCGCGGTGGATCAGCGCCGCAGCCACCGAAGAATCCACGCCGCCGGACAGACCCAGAATCACTTCTTCGTCACCCACCTGCTCACGGATCTTGGCTACTGCTTCTTCGATGTAGTCGCCCATGATCCAGTCAGCCTGCGTGCCGCAGATGTCCAGCACAAAGCGGTTGAGCAGCGCCTGGCCTTGCACGGTGTGCGTGACTTCGGGGTGAAACTGCACGGCGTAGTAACGGCGTGCTTCGTCGGCCATGCCGGCGATGGGGCAGCTGGGGGTCGAGGCCATGACCTTGAAGCCGGGAGGCAGCTCGGTGACCTTGTCGCCGTGGCTCATCCAGACCTTGAGCATGCCGTGGCCTTCGGGCGTGACGAAGTCTTCGATGCCTTTGAGCAGTTCGGTGTGGCCATGGGCGCGCACTTCGGCGTAACCGAATTCGCGGCTGTTGCTGCCTTCAACCTTGCCGCCCAGCTGGGTGGCCATGGTCTGCATGCCGTAGCAGATGCCCAGCACGGGCAGGCCCAGCTCGAACACGGCGTCCGATGCACGGTCGTCCACTTCGTAGACGGAAGCATGGCTGCCGGACAGGATGATGCCCTTGAGCTTGCCGTCAGCGGCGAATTCGCGCACCCAGTCGCTGCTCACATCGCAGGGGTGGACTTCGCAGTAGACATGGGCTTCGCGCACGCGGCGGGCAATCAGTTGCGTGACCTGAGAGCCGAAGTCCAAAATGAGAATCTTGTCGTGTTGCATGGTGATCAAGGGCAAGAGGGTGACAAAAAGGGGCTAGAAATCTTCGGGCGCCAGCAGTGTGACGCCGCTTTTGCGGGCGGCAGCCATCTGGGCGGCATCGAATGTGGCAAGTGGCAGGCGCAGCGACTGCGCCAGCCACAGATAGGCGGCGTCGTAGGTGGGCAAGCCCGTGTCCAGCGCCACATCCAGCACGGCTTTGTGCTGGGCGGGCGCCAACTCGTGCAGCTCCACGCGGTGGCGAATGGCTTCCAGCACGCCCCACAGGCCTTCGACAGACCCATGCGGAATGCGGCCATTATTCACACCCGAGGCGATCAGATTGCCGCATTCCCACTGCCAGAGGTTGGGGGCTTGCGGATCGACCTCATCGCGGCGGATGCGGGTGTACAGGCGCTCGGTGTGGCGGCTGGCATGCTCGGGCAGCAGCCAGGCGGCGGTGACAGAGGCATCCAGAATGAAAGCACTCATGCCACGCTCCGCCCAGTCTGGCGCAGAGGGGCAGCTTCATCCGCCGCCGTGGCTGGGCGGATGGAGCGCTGCAGCGCCTGGATCTGCTCCAGCTCGCGAGCGATCTGCTCATCGGTGATCACCGGCTTGCGCCGCACCGGCAGCATGCGCACCACTTCCTTGCCGTGGCGCGTGATGCGCACTTCCTCGCCCTGCTCGACCAGTTCGATCAAGGCAGAGAAACGGGTCTTGGCTTCGTAGATGCCGACGGATTGCATAAGGTGGTTGCGCAAAAAGAAAAATCTGGCCTGACGTTGGAGTCAGACCAGATTTTAGCATTCAGACCAGAATTTGCAATCTAGTCAGATTAGGCAGAACTCAGTCCGCGCGGTAGTTCGGCGCTTCCTTGGTGATCTGCACATCATGCACATGGGATTCACGGATGCCGGCGGCCGTGATTTCCACGAACTCGGCGCGTTCGTTCATCTCGGCAATCGTGGCGCAACCGCAGTAGCCCATGGAGGCGCGCACGCCGCCGGCCATCTGGTAGACGATGGAGACCATGGAGCCCTTGTAAGGGACGCGGCCTTCAATGCCCTCGGGCACCAGCTTGTCGGCATTGGGGTTGCCGGTGGAAGATTCCTGGAAGTAGCGGTCGGCCGAGCCTTGCTGCATGGCACCGATCGAGCCCATGCCACGGTAGCTCTTGTACGAGCGGCCCTGGTACAGGATCACTTCGCCCGGAGCCTCTTCGGTACCGGCGAACATGCCGCCCATCATGATGGTGGAGGCACCAGCAGCCAGGGCCTTGGCGATGTCACCCGAGAAACGGATACCACCGTCACCGATCAGCGGCACGCCCGTGCCCTTCAGGGCCTGTGCCACGTTGTCGATGGCCATGATCTGAGGCACGCCCACACCTGCCACGATACGGGTGGTGCAGATGGAGCCTGGGCCGATACCGACCTTCACGCCATCGGCACCGGCTTCCACCAGTGCCAGCGCAGCCGCGCCGGTGGCGATATTGCCGCCGATCACGTCCACCTGCGGGTAGTGCTGCTTGACCCAGCGCACGCGGTCGATCACGCCCTTGGAGTGGCCGTGTGCCGTGTCCACCACCAGCGCATCCACACCGGCCTTGACCAGCAGTTCCACACGCTCTTCGGTGCCAGCACCCACGCCCACGGCAGCGGCCACGCGCAGGCGGCCGGCGGAGTCACGCGCCGCATTGGGGAAGGTGGTCTGCTTGTTGATGTCCTTGACCGTGATCAGGCCCTTGAGCTCAAATGCATCGTTCACCACCAGGATACGTTCGAGCTTGTGCTTGTTCAGCAGCGCCTTGGCCTGTGCCGGGGTGGTGCCGTCTTTTTCATTGACGGTGATGAGCTTCTCACGCGGCGTCATGATCTCGCGGACCTTGACGTCGTAGCGCGTCTCGAAGCGCACATCGCGGCTGGTCACAATGCCGACCACCTTGCCGCCGTCGCACACGGGGAAACCGGAGATACCGCGCTCTTCCGACAGCTGCAGCACTTGCAGCACGGTGTGATCGGGGGTGATCACCACGGGATCGTGCACCACACCGGATTCGTGGCGCTTGACCTTGGACACTTCGGCGGCTTGCTGCTCGGCCGTCATGTTCTTGTGGATCACGCCAATGCCGCCTTCCTGGGCAATGGCAATCGCCAGACGCGCTTCTGTCACAGTGTCCATCGCGGCCGAAACCAGGGGCAGGTTCAGCGTGATGTTGCGCGTGAATTGGGTGGAGAGGGAAACGTCCTTGGGCAGGACTTCAGAGAATGCGGGAACCAGCAGAACGTCGTCGAACGTCAGTGCTTTACCGAGAAGGCGCATGTGAAAGCTCCAAAAGAAAGATTGTACCTGCCCTTCGATTCCCTTTGCCACCGGATGGCCCCAGTCCCCATGCATGGCACACCCTGAACTGCCCTGCCCGCCGCACCCGTGGCCGACTTCTGCTAGTGCGGCGCAGCGTCCCTTGCGACACGGCGCGCCCACAAGAGCTATGCCAGAACAACCACCATGCGCCCGGCCCGATGCGACACCACATCGGGACCTGGGAACGCACCGTTCTGAAGTTGAGGGGACGACCAAGAAATCGCGGGAGGACGTACCCCCCGCCTACAAGAATCAGACACGGCGCGCACCTGGCGCACAGCCCTCAAGCGATCAGTAGCCTGCCTTGCTGTTCGCCCGGCGCTTGGCAAACAGCCCGGAGCGGCGCGCGCCTTGCTGGGCAAAGCGTTCGCGGCGCGCCACCTTGGGATCTACTGTCAAGGGGCGGTACAGCTCCACCCTGTCCCCGGGATGCAGCAAAGTGGCGGCATCGCACACCCGCCCCCAGATGCCACAGGCCTGCCCTTCCTGCCAGGCCAGGCTAGCCGCCTGCAGGGCATCGGCCACGGTGGCGGGCGCCGGCAGTTGCAGGCAGTGCTCCTGCACTTCACCCGGCACGGGCGAATGGCACACCCACACCTCCAGCTCTGCCGGGTGGGCGGCTGCTTCAGATGGGGCATGCTCAGCCATACACGGCTTCGGCACGCTTGATGAAGGCATCCACCATGGAGTTGGCGATGCGGTCGAACACCGGCCCGACCAACGCCGCCAGCGGCGCGGAGTCAAAACCGTAGTCCAGTTGCAGCTCGACCTTGCAAGCGCGCTGGCTGCCATCACCTACGGGGTGGAAGATCCAGCGCCCTTCCAGCCGCGAGAACGGCCCCTTGACCAGCCGCATGCCCACGCTGTGGCCTGCTTCGTGTGTGTTGCGGGTGATGAAGGACTTCTTGAGTCCGCCCAGGGACATACCCACCTCGGCCGTCATGCCCGTGGCGTCCTGCTCCAGCACCTGGGTGTGGGAGCACCATGGCAAAAACTCCGGATAGCGCGCCACATCGGTAACGAGGGCGTACATTTCAGCAGGGCTGTACCAGATCAGGACGGATTTGTGGACGTTTTTCATCAGAGCGCTGCAGGGCCCCTGCGCCCACCGGGAATGATTTCCCTGGCGGCACGACAGACCGTGCGAAACTAGAATTGCATCTTGCGGCAAAGCGCCCATTGTAGAGAGAGCCCTGCTGGCACGGGGCGCACCGTATCAAAGACCCATGGCAACGAAAAAAACCGAAACACCCTCGCGCATTGCAGACAACAAGAAAGCGGCTTTCAATTACTTCTTCGAAGAGCGCTACGAAGCCGGCGTGGTGCTGCACGGCTGGGAGGTCAAGGCCCTGCGCGAAGGCAAGGTGCAGCTGACCGATGGCTACGTCCTCATCAAGGAGGGCGAGATGTTCCTGCTGGGCTGCCAGATCAACCCGCTCAAGACCGCCTCCACCCACGTCAACCCCGACGCCGCGCGCATCAAGAAGCTGCTGCTCAAGAAGAACGACATCGAGCGCCTGACGACCAAGGTCGAACAAAAAGGCTACACCCTGGTGCCCATCAACCTGCACTGGAAGAACGGCTTCGTGAAGTGCGACATCGCACTGGCCAAGGGCAAGGCCGAGCACGACAAGCGCGATGTCATCAAGGACCGCGAAGGCAAGCGCGAGGTCGAACGCGCACTGAAAAGCCGCAACCG
The DNA here is from genome assembly GCF_030056555.1 of Comamonas sp. 17RB. NCBI lineage: Bacteria > Pseudomonadati > Pseudomonadota > Betaproteobacteria > Burkholderiales > Comamonadaceae > Comamonas > Comamonas sp. 17RB. The sequence goes on from NZ_JASHHY010000003.1 coordinate 48,106, forward strand.
CTAAGGCGCACACTCACCCTGCCATAGGCCGCCTTGCGCGGCCTTTTTTACGCCCGCGCGACAACGCGGCCGTACATGGCGCAGCGGGCTGCCCACGCAGCATCGGGCATGGTCCAACTGCTGCTGGTGGCTGCGCAGCACCCAGCACCCCATCGGGCAGAAAAAAGCCGCACCTGGGTGCGGCCTCGGTCTGCGGCGCGGCGGCGCCTAAAGCGCCTGCCGTGCCGGCTTACGCGTCTTTCAGCATGGCCAGCGGGTGGGAATGTGCCGGCCAGGGACTGACAAAGAAGGCGCGCCACAACTCCTCGCTCACCTCCTCAATGCGTGGCGGGTTCCATTGCGGGTTGTGGTCCTTGTCCACAGCCAGTGCACGCACGCCCTCCACGGTCTCGCTCTGGCCAGGGCGCAGATAGAAGCAGTGGCGCACCATGTCGCGCTCCATGCGCAGATCGCTGGCCACATCCATGCCGCGCGCGCGGCGGATCTGCTCCAGCACCACATGCAGCATCAGGGGCGAACGCTTGCGCAGCGCCGCCGCCGTGCTTTGGGCCCATTCGCTGCCATCGGCTTCCAGCGTGTCGATGATGGCCTGCACCGTGGGCAGGGCAAACACACGGTCGATATCGGCCGTGCTGCGCACCGTGCCCGGTGCCTGCGTCTGCGTGCGTGCCTGTGCAAAAGCCTGCACCGCCTGCCCGTCGGCAAAGGACTGGGTGGCCAGCGCCTCCCACAGCGCACCCTGCTCTGCCGTGGGCAGATAGGCATCGGCCAGCTTGAACGCGATGGCATCGGCCGCGGTGATGGTGTCACCGGTCAACGCCAGCCACTCCCCCACATGACCGGGACAGCGCGCCAGGAAGTAGCCGCCGCCGACATCGGGGAACAGACCGATGACGGTCTCGGGCATGGCCATCTTGGTCTTCTCGGTCACGATGCGCAGGCTGGCCCCCTGGCTGATGCCCATGCCGCCGCCCATGACGATGCCATCCATGAAGGCGATGTAGGGCTTGGGGTAGTTGAAGATCAGGTGGTTGAGGGCGTATTCCTCGGTGAAGAAATCCTCCAGCTCGGGGTTGCCCGTGCTGCCTGCCGCATGCAGAAAGCGGATGTCCCCGCCCGCGCAGAAGTGGCCGAACACGCCTTCCTTGTGGCTGCCGCGGATCGCCACGGCCAGCACCTTGTCGTCGTGCTGCCAGGCCAGCAGCTGGGCCAGCAGCGCACGCACCATGCCCAGCGACAGGGCGTTGATGGCCTTGGGGCGGTTCAGGGTGATAAAGCCGACCTGGCCACGCACTTCGGCCAGAACGTCTGCGGTTGTCTCTGTCATGGGGGAAATCTCTCCGTAGGGGTTCGCGGATCCGGCGCACACCACACGCTCTGCGGCTGCGCCCGGTCAAACCGGCACGATAACCGAGGATGGTGCCGATTTCTGTCCCCCGCGCGCACCACCGCCAGCGTATTGCGCGATCTGGCCCTGCGGCGGCAGCTATTGCAACCGCAATGCCCAAAGAAAAAGGCCGCACAGGGCGGCCTTTGCTTGCAACAGCTGCCGAAGCAGCCGCTGGCTTACGCGTTTTCGCGCGAAGCACGCTTGCGGTCGTGCTCCTTCAGGTGGCGCTTGCGCACGCGCAGACTGGTGGGGGTGATTTCCAGCAGCTCGTCGTCTTCGATGAATTCCACGCCGTATTCCAGCGACAGCTCGATGGGAGGCGTGATCTTGATCGCGTCTTCCTTGCCGCTCACGCGGAAGTTGGTCAGCTGCTTGGTACGGGTGGCGTTCACCACCAGATCGTTGTCACGGCTGTGGATACCAACGATCATGCCTTCGTACACGGGGTCGTTGGGCTTGACGAACATGCGGCCACGGTCGTCCAGCTTGCCCAGGGCGTAGGTGAAGATTTCACCGTCGTCCATGGAGATCAGCACGCCGTTCTTGCGGCCGCCGATGTCGCCCTTATGGGGTTCGTAGCTGTCGAAGATGTTGGCGATCAGGCCGGAACCACGGGTCAGGTTCAGGAATTCGTTGGTGAAACCGATCAGGCCACGGGCCGGGATGCGGTATTCCAGACGGACGCGACCGCGGCCATCGGGTTCCATGTTCACCAGCTCGCCCTTGCGCTCGCCCAGGGCCTGCATCACGCCGCCTTGGTGACCTTCTTCGATGTCGGCCGTCACCAGCTCGATAGGCTCGTGGCGGACACCGTCAATCATCTGCATCACCACGCGGGGCTTGGACACAGCCAGCTCATAGCCTTCGCGGCGCATTTCTTCCAGCAGAATGGTCAGGTGCAGTTCACCACGGCCCGAGACTTCAAAGATACCGTCTTCGTCGGTTTCCTTGACGCGCAGCGCCACGTTGGAACGCAGTTCCTTTTGCAGGCGGTCCCAGATCTGGCGGCTGGTCACGAACTTGCCTTCACGACCTGCCAGAGGCGAGGTGTTCACGCAGAAGTTCATGGTCAGCGTGGGCTCGTCAATCTTCAGCATCGGCAGAGGCTGGGGATTGGCGGGATCGGTGATGGTTTCGCCGATACCGATGTTTTCGATACCGCTGATCAGCACGATGTCCGAAGGACCGGCTTCGGTCACTTGCACGCGATCGATACCCTGGAACTGGTGGATCTGGTTGATCTTGCCGTTGTAGGGCTTGCCTTCCGGACCGGCCATGACCGTCACGCTCTGGTTCACCTTCAGCGTACCTTGGGTGATGCGGCCCACGCCGATACGGCCCACGAACGTGGAGTAGTCCAGCGCCGAGATCTGCATCTGCAGGGGTGCCGAAGCATCGCCTTGCACCGAAGGCACGTGCTCCAGAATGGTGTCGAACAGGGCCGACATGTCGGTACCCCATTGCGCGCCGGGCTCGCCCTCTTCCTTCGAAGACCAGCCGTTGATGCCCGAGGCATACACCACGGGGAAGTCCAGCTGTTCATCGGTAGCGCCCAGCTTGTCGAACAGGTCGAACGCAGCGTTGACGACCTTGTCGGGGTTGGCACCCGGCTTGTCCACCTTGTTCACGACCACGATGGGGCGCAGGCCCAGGGCCAGCGCCTTCTTGGTCACGAAACGCGTCTGGGGCATGGGGCCTTCCTGCGCATCGATCAGCAGCACCACGCCGTCCACCATGGACAGGGCACGTTCCACTTCGCCACCGAAGTCCGCGTGACCGGGGGTGTCGAGAATGTTGATGTGGGTGTCCTTCCAGGACACGGCGCAGTTCTTGGCCAGAATCGTGATGCCACGTTCACGTTCGATGGCGTGGTTGTCCATCACCGTGTCCACGACTTTTTCGTGTTCGGCAAAGGTACCGGATTGGCGCAGCAGCTGGTCAACCATGGTGGTCTTGCCATGGTCAACGTGCGCGATGATGGCGATGTTGCGGATTTGTTTGCTCATAAAGTTTCCAAACTGCCGCGCTCTGTGTGCAGCGGCGTGCCTTCCAAAATCTGTTGAATTTCCAGGGGACTGAGCAGGCGGTCAGGAATCAGCTCCCCGCTTGTGACATGCCCCACACCCAACAGGGCACGGGGTTGGTCTCCATACACCGCCACGGCACTGGCATCGGGCCAGTCGCCACGGCGGCGCAAGCCGGACAGGAAACGTCCGGCATCTTGCTCGCCCAATGTGACAGGCACATGGGCATGCAGCAATGTGTCCGCAGGCAGCACATGCTGCATGCGTTCGGCCTCCGGCATATCGATCAGCGCCTGCAGCGTCACGCAGCGTGCAAGATCGATGCCACCGGTATCGGTACGGCGCAGCGCGCGCAGGTGCGCACCACAGCCCAGGGCCTCACCTACATCCTCGGCCAGCGTACGGATGTACGTGCCCTTGCTGCAGGTCACCACCATTTCAATGGCCGGCTGGCCGTCCTCGTCCTGCGTCAGCGCCAGCTTCAGTGCGTGGATCGTGACCGCGCGCGCCGGGCGCTCGATCTCCACACCCGCACGGGCGTACTCATACAAGGCCTTGCCGTCTTTCTTCAGGGCGCTGTACATCGGCGGCACCTGCTGGATGTCGCCGCTGAACTGTGCCTGCACGGCCGCCAGACGCTCGGGCGTGATGGACGCCAGGTCCACCGCACGCTCGCGCAGCACCGCGCCCTCGGCATCGGCCGTGGTCGTAGTCTGCCCCAGGCGGGCAATGGCGGTATAGGTCTTGGGTGCTTCCAGCTGCAGCTGGCTGAACTTGGTGGCCGCACCAAAGCACAGCGGTAGCACGCCACTGGCCAGGGGGTCCAGGGTTCCGGTATGGCCGGCCTTTTCCGCGCGCAACAACCACTTCACCTTCTGCAAAGCGTCATTGCTGGAAAGGCCCAGCGGCTTGTCAAGCAGCAACACCCCATGCACAGGGCGCCGCTGCACCCGTGTGCGAGGGGCGTTCATATGCTCAGCCTTCTTCAGGTCCGCGCGACGCCACAGCCTTGGCAATCAAGGCGTTCATGTCGGCCGCACGCTCGGTGGTGCGGTCGAAATGGAAGTGCAGCGTGGGCACGGTATGGATGTGCAGGCGCTTGAACAGGCCGTTGCGCAGAAAGCCTGCGGCCTGGTTCAGTGCCATTTCGGTTTGTTCAGGATCACCCACCAGCAGGCTGAAGTAGACCTTGGCGTGGGCATAGTCGGGAGTCACCTCCACGCTTTGCAGCGTGACCATGCCAACGCGCGGGTCCTTCAACTCGCGGGCGATCAGCTCCGACAGATCGCGCTGGATCTGGTCGGAGACTTTGAAGCTGCGATTGGGCGCAGCGGACTTCTTGCGTGTTGCCATCGGTGATTACAGCGTACGCGCGATTTCCTTGATCTCGAACACTTCGAGCATGTCGTTCTCACGAATGTCGTTGTAGTTCTTGAGCTTGATACCGCACTCGAAGCCTTCCTTGACTTCCTTGACGTCGTCCTTCATACGGCGCAGCGACTCGATCTCGCCCGTGTAGATGACCACGTTGTCGCGCAGCAGACGGAAGTGTGCATTGCGGGTGACGTGACCTTGCGTGATGTACGAGCCGGCAATGGTGCCGATCTTCGTTGCCACGAACACGGTGCGGATCTCGGCCATACCGATGATCTCTTCGCGCTTCTCGGGGGCCAGCATGCCCGACATGGCCGACTTCACTTCATCCACGGCGTCGTAGATGATGTTGTAGTAGCGGATGTCCACGTCGTTGCCTTCGGCCGTCTTGCGGGCCTGAGCGTCTGCACGCACGTTGAAACCGATGATGATGGCCTTGGAAGCCAGCGCCAGGTTGACGTCGGATTCCGAGATACCGCCCACGCCCGAGTACACCAGCTGGACCTTGATTTCCTCGGTCGACAGCTTGAGCAGCGAGGCAGCCAGTGCTTCCTGCGAACCCTGCATGTCGGCCTTGATGATGATGGGCAGCGTCTGCACATCGCCAGCGGACATTTCGGCGAACATGTTTTCCAGCTTGGCGGCTTGTTGCTTGGCCAGCTTGGTATTGCGGAACTTGCCAGCGCGGTAGGTGGCGATTTCACGGGCACGGCGTTCATCGCTCAGCACCATGAAGTCATCACCGGCCATGGGCACTTCGTTCAGACCCTGGATTTCGACCGGAATCGACGGACCGGCTTCCTTGGTCTGCTTGCCGTCTTCGTCCAGCATGGCACGCACGCGGCCATAGGTCTGGCCTGCCAGCACGATGTCGCCCACCTTCAGCGTACCGGACTGCACCAGCACGGTGGCCACGGTACCGCGGCCCTTGTCCAGCTGGGCTTCGATCACGAGACCCTTGGCAGCGGCGTCCACAGGCGCCTTCAGTTCCAGCACTTCGGCCTGCAGCAGCACCTGCTCCAGCAGCTCGTCGATGCCCTGGCCGGTCTTGGACGACACGGACACGAAAGGCGAGTCACCACCGTACTCTTCGGGCAGCACCTCTTCCACCACCAGCTCCTGCTTGACGCGGTCGGGGTTGGCATCGGGCTTGTCCGACTTGGTGATGGCCACAACGATAGGAACACCAGCCGCCTTGGCGTGCTTGATGGCTTCCTTGGTCTGGGGCATCACGCCGTCGTCGGCAGCGGCCACCAGAATCACGATGTCGGTGGACTTGGCGCCGCGGGCACGCATGGCCGTGAAGGCCTCGTGACCCGGGGTGTCCAGGAAGGTGATCATGCCGCGTGGCGTCTGCACGTGGTAGGCACCGATGTGCTGGGTAATGCCACCGGCTTCGCCCGACGCCACCTTGGTGCGGCGGATGTAGTCCAGCAGCGAGGTCTTGCCGTGGTCCACGTGGCCCATGACGGTCACCACAGGAGCGCGGGAGATCATCTCGGCTTCGGAGTTGGACACTTCCTCGGCGGTGAACGCTTCCGGATCGTCCAGTGCAGCCACCTTGGCCACGTGGCCCATTTCTTCCACCACGATCATGGCGGTGTCCTGGTCCAGCGGCTGATTGATGGTGACCATCTGGCCCATCTTCATCAGCGACTTGATCACTTCGGAAGCCTTGATGGCCATCTTGTGCGCCAGTTCGGCCACAGTGATGGTTTCGGGCACCGAAATCTCCAGCTGGCGGAATTCCTGGCTCTGCTGCTGGTGCTGGTCGTTGCGGTCATTGCCGCGACGGCCACCACGCGGACCACCGCGCCAGTTCGAACGGCCCACGCCGCCCGAGCTGTCGCCACGGGTCTTGATTTCCTTCTTCTTGCCGTTGGCGTCATTGGCCCAGCTGGAGGACAGCTTGGCCGACTTGACTTCCTTGCCACCGCCATTGCGGTTGCCGGCACCCGCGTTGGCGGTCGCACCGCCGGCGGCAGGCTTGCCATCCTTGGCTGCAGGCGCGGCCTTCTTGGCGTCGGCCGTGGTTGCTGCAGGCTTCTTGGGCTCTTCCGGCTTCTTGGCGACCAGCACCTTCTTGGGCGCGGCCATCATGGCGCGGATGGCTTCAGCTTCTGCCAGGGCCTTGCGGCGGCGCTCGTCCAGATCCTTGGCACGTGCGGCTTCTTCCGCAGCGCGCTGGCGGGATTCCTCGTCGGCCTTGGCACGGGCTTCGGCCTGTGCCGAAACGCGGGCTTCCTGAGCGGCCACAGCTTCTGCAGCGGCTTCCTTCTTGGCTTCCTTTTCCTGGCGCACCTTGGCAGCTTCGGCTTCGGCATAGGCACGGGCGCGCTCTTCGGCTTCGCGCTCGCGGCGCACCAGCTCTTCGCGCTCTTCGCGTTCCTTGCGTTCGGTCACCAGTGCTTCTTCCTGCTTGCGCAGGTCTTCCACTTGCAGGCGTGCCTCTTCCTCACGGCGGGCCAGTTCGGCCGCAGGGCGTGCAGCCTGGGCGGCAGCTTCAGCCGGGGTTTCGTCGCGTTGGATGAAGGTGCGCTTCTTGCGCACTTCCACCTGAATGGTGCGGGCCTTGCCAGTGGCATCGGCCTGCTTGATCTCACTCGTCGATTTTTTGGTCAACGTAATCTTCTTGCGGTCAGCACCTTCCGCGCCATGGCTGGCCTTCAGGAAGCTGAGTAGTTTTTGCTTGTCCGATTCGGTCAAAGGATCTGCAGACGTGGCTTTGGCCACACCTGCGGACTTCAGTTGTTCGAGCAGGGTCTCGGGGGTTTTCTTGAGTTCGGCGGCAAACTCGGCGACTGTATTCAACGACATATTTCCTACTTACCTCCGTACCCTTACTCTTCACCCTGCGTGAACCAGTGCTCGCGCGCCTTCATGATCAGCGCCTTGGCTTCATCAGCGGTCTGGCCGGTCAGTTCGGTCAGCTCGTCGATGGCCAGGTCAGCCAGATCATCACGGGTTTGCACACCACCAGCAGCCAGCTTGGCCACCAGATCCGGTGTCAGGCCTTCCAGATCACGGAGATCCTGGGAGACATGGGCCACGCTCTCTTCCTTGGCGATTTCCATCGTCAGGAGCGCATCCTTGGCACGTGCACGCAGTTCGTTGACGGTTTCCTCGTCGAACGCCTCGATTTCCAGCATTTCGGCGATGGGCACATAGGCCACCTCTTCCAGGCTGCTGAAACCTTCATCAATCAGGATGCCGGCGAATTCCTCGTCCACGTCCAGCTTTTCCATGAACAGCTTGCGGGCGGAGTCGGTTTCCACAGCCTGCTTCTGGGCAGACTCGGCGGCATCCATGATGTTGATCTTCCAACCTGTCAGGTCGGAGGCCAGACGCACGTTCTGACCACCACGGCCGATGGCGATGGCCAGGTTTTCCTCGTCCACCACCACGTCCATGGCGTGCTTTTCTTCATCCACCACGATGGACGACACGTTCGCAGGTGCCAGGGCGCCGATCACGAACTGCGCAGGGTCTTCCGACCACAGCACGATGTCCACGCGCTCGCCGGCCAGCTCATTGGTCACGGCATTGACGCGCGAACCACGCACGCCCACGCAGGTACCGATGGGGTCCACGCGCTTGTCATGGGAGATCACGGCGATTTTCGCACGGCTGCCCGCATCGCGTGCGCAGCTCTTGATTTCCAGCAGACCTTGCTCGATTTCCGGCACTTCGTTGCGGAACAGCTCGATCATGAATTCCGGTGCGGAACGCGACAGGATGATGGGAGCGCCACGCAGCGTCAGGTCCACTTCCATGATCATGGCGCGCACGCGGTCACCGTTGCGCAGGTTTTCCTTGGGGATCATTTCCCCACGGCGCAGACGGCCTTCCACGCGGCCGGATTCGACAATGATGTCGCCCTTGTCCATGCGCTTGACCGTGCCGGTGAAGATCTTTTCGCCACGGGCCATGAATTCGTTGAGCAGCATTTCGCGCTCGGCGTCACGGATCTTCTGCAGGATGACCTGCTTGGCGGCCATCGCACCGATACGGCCGATGGGCAGCGATTCGATCTGCTCTTCAATGAACTCGCCCACCTGGATGCCGGGCACGCGATCTTCTGCGTCCATCAGCATTTCTTCGGCATCGGGGTTTTGCAGGCCGGCGTCATCCGGCACCACCACCCAGCGGCGGAAAGTGTCGTAGTCGCCGCTGTCGCGGTCGATCGCCACACGAATGTCCACTTCACCTTCGTACAGCTTCTTTGTGGCTTGCGCCAGCGCTTGTTCCACCGCGCCGAAAACCACATCGTGCTCGACATTCTTTTCACGCGAAATGGCTTCCACCAACATCAACAGTTCGCGATTCATGCGACGACTCTCCTATTTTCTTTCCAAGAGGAGGCACCCACAGCAGCGCCTTCCTTGCCCAAACGATGACGATCCAGCCTTACTCCGGCTTGGCCGCGCGCCCTTTGAAATTGACGATGGGCGCCAGCCGCGCTTCACGCAACTCGTCGAACGTGAAGCCCAGCGCCTGCAGTGGCGGCGCTTCACGCTTTTTACTCACTCGTACCCCAGGCTTGATGGGAGGGGCATCGCTCCAGACGATCTGCCACCCACCGCCTTCGGCGCGCTCCAGCGTGCCGCGGAATTTCTTGCGATTGGCATTGATGCTGCCGGTCGCCGCCTCGCCAATGGCTTCCTTGAGCGTCAAGTCCACCTCCTGGCCTTCAAAACGGATGAAGTCCTGCTCGTGGCGCAGCAAACGGTCGATGCCGGGCGACGAAACTTCCAGGCGCTTGTAATCGGCGCCATCGACTTCCAGCGCAAACTGCAGTTGGCGTGTCACACGTTCGCAGTCTTCGACGGTGATGAACTGCTCCAGCAGCGGCGCAGGCTGGCCCTCGGCCGGCGGCGCCCAAGGCAAATCGATCGTAATACGCAACAGCCCGCCTGCGGTGCGTTCGATCTCGACCAGGTCGTAGCCCAGACCTGTCACGGTTTCTTCAACGATTTGCTGTAATGCCACGTGTATTCAGTTCAATCCCGGAAGTACAAAAAACCCGATAACCACCGCTCTGATAGGGCGGCAGCTTCGAGCTCCAAATCCTACCGACCAAAAAAAACGGGCGGTTGTTACCCGCCCGTTTGGTCGTGAAGCCCGTATTGTAGCCGCTAAAGCGTTGATTCGCAAAGACAGCCCACAAGCCGAATGGAAGCCTCCAGACCGCCTTACGCCAGTGCGGCTGTCACCCGCTGAAAAAGCGGTGTGGCCTCGGGCGGCAACTGGGGCGTGGCCGGCGCGCCATCGATAAAAGAGGCCACCAGCCGCTCCAGCACCGCATGCTGCGGCAGCAGCGGCCCCAGGAAGAACGCACGCTCCCCCTGGCCGATCAGCAGCGTGGGAAAGGTCTCCACATCCACATCGTCCACAAGGTCTTCCCGGTCCTCCACATCCAGCCATTCCCAGCGCACGTCCGGCCAGCGCTGGGCCACGGCATCGAACCCGCTGCGGTAATCCCGGCACACCCCGCACCAGCCGGCGCACAGGCACACCACCCACCAGGGGTCGGCAGACACCTCGGGTGCCGCGGTCGGCACAGCCGCATCCTTCATTTGCATTGCACTCCTGGCCCGCCAGCCGCCGTCACGGACGACCCTGCCGGGCGCGAAAAACCTCCATGGTAGCGACTGTCGCAGCCTGGTTGCCCCAGGACTGGCGGATATACGTGGCCAGCGCTGCGATTTCCGCATCGCCCAGGGTCTGCATGAACGGAGGCATGCCGTGCGGCGCCGGGTTGCCCGCCGTGGCGGGGGCATAGCCGCCCTGCAAGATGCTGCGCAGCATATTGCCGGGGTCGCTGCGCAGCACTGCCCGGTTGCCCGCCAGCGGGGGAAACGCCCCGCCGGGGCCGCCACCCTGGCCCTGGGCACCATGGCAGTCCGCACAATAGTGGCGAAAATTGGCCTGGGCGCCGCTGTCATAGCGTTGGCTGCCCCCTGTGGCGGGCGGCGTCACCGCTGCCCCTCCCCCACTAGCCACTCCTCCACTGCCGCCTGCCCCCGCCGCCGCATCCGGCAGGCGCTGCAGATAGGCGGCCACGGCCCGGGCATCGCCGTCCGTCAGATACCGGGTGCTCCAGAACACCGCATCCGCCATGGGGCCACTGGCCGTGGCCCCTGTATCGGTGCGCCCGGTGCGTAGCAGCTGCACCACGGCCTGCGGCGTCCAGCGCTGCACGCCGGCCTCGCGGCTGTCCAGCAACGACGGCGCCTGCCAACCCTCGGTGGGCATCAGCCCCCCTTCCAGCCGCTGGCCGCCCCCCAGCGCCCCCAGGCCATTGCGCGGGGAATGGCAGGCCGCGCAATGGGCAACGGCCTGCACCAGATACCGCCCCGCTTCCAGCGGCCCCGCCTCCCCTTCCTGCGCCACAGCAGCGGCCGGGCGGAAGTACAGCCCGCGCCACAGGGCCAGCGCCCATTGGGACCCATAGGGAAACGCCAGCACATGCGGCTGGGCCGGCTGCGCCACCGGCGGCAGGCTGCGCAGGTAGTGGTAGAGGGCATCCACGTCATCCGTACGCAAGGCCGTGTACTGCTCGTAAGGGAATGCGGGGTACAGCAAGCGTCCGCCGGGCGCCACACCGTGGCGCATGGCGCGGCGAAAATCGGCCAAGCTCCAGCGGCCCAGACCTGTCTCGGCATCGGGGGTTAGATTCGGCGCATGGAACACGCCAAACGGCGTGCGCACCTCGCCTCCCCCCGCCAGCACCACACCGCCCTGGGCGGTGTGGCAACCCATGCAGGCGCCGACCCGCACCAGATAGGCACCGCGCTCCAGAACCGCGACAGAAGGCGGCGGCGCCGACTCCGCGCCCTCAGTCTCCGGCGGCGTACCCGCCGCACTGCCGCGCCACAGCAGCCAGGCCAGCGCGGCCACGGCCAGCAAGGCGCACAGAACCACAACCCGCAGCCACCGGCGCCGCCCCCGTGCCCCCAGGCCGACCGGTATGGGCTGCGCCATGGCGCGCGGCATCCGTGGCGCACTCATGGTCGGCCCTCCCCGGGCTGCGGCGCCGCACCGCAAGGCAGCGGCCAGCGCACCGCCGCAGGGGCGGACGGTTTGGAGTGCGCGGGCACGGGCTGCGTGGCCAGCCAGGCGCTCAGATCGGCCACATCCTCCAGCGCCAGCCCCTTGGCCACCTGGGCCATGCAGTCCGGCGCGCGGGCGGCGCGCCGCCCGGCACGCCAGGCACCCAACTGGCTGTTCAGGTAGTCGCGCGAGAGGCCCAGCAGCCCGGGCACAGCCGGCAGACTGCCCGTCAGCTGCGCTCCATGGCATTGGGTGCAGGCGGGAATGCCACGCGCAGTATCGCCCTGGTGCACCAGCTGTGCGCCACGCGCCAGGCGGGCCGCTGTCGAAGCCGGAGGCTCCGGTGGCGGATACGGCACATCCAGCGCCGCAAAGTAACGCGCCATGCCCCGCAGCATGCCGTCATCCAGGTGCTGCAGCAGATGGCCCATCAAGGGGTAGCTGCGCCGGCCATCGCGAAAGTTCAGCAGTTGCTGGTAGAGGTATTCCTCGGGCTTGCCCGCAATGCGTGGAAAGTAACCGGACGGCGTGGCCCGCCCCTGCGGCCCATGGCAGGCGGTGCAGGCCGCCACATGGCTGACTTGCAACGGGGGCACGGTGCCCTGGCCTGCCCAGGGAGAGGGCGCTGACAGCGCCGGCGACAACGGAGGTGAAGGGGATAAAGGGGATAACGGTGGCGCAACAGAAGGCATGGTCTGCGCCGCACCTGCAGCACCTGCAGCACCTGCTACACCAGTCACGGCGCACAGTGCCACCCACAATACGGCAGCGACCCGCGCCAGCCCACGCTGGCACCTGCGCCACGCACCGGAGACTCCCGGTGCTTCATACCGTGGTGAAATCCGTCCATCCCCCAATGCGCAAAGCCTGTGGTGCATGCCCACACGCTAACCAGGGCCGCCCGGCTCCACCATCCGGGAGAACACCCCTGGCCAGCGACCGGATCGCCGCATACGGTCGTGGCGGCCTCCCTGTACGCCGATGGCATGCGCCTCTGCGCACGGTGGACGGCCCAAAACGACAACAGCCCGCCAAGGCGGGCTGTTGTGCAGCAGATCCGCAGGCAAGGCGCCTGCAGGTCCGGGAATCAACCGTGGCGCTTGCCAGGGTTCTTCTTGCTGCGGGTGTGCGAACCACGTTCCAGGCTCACGCGCTGGCCACGGCCACCGGTGGGCAGGGTCACGCCGTTAGGCACTGCGGGTTGGGGGGTGAACTTGCGATCGGCTTCGGTCACGATTTTGTTGCCCATGATGGACTCCTTTTGCGAACAACGGTAAAGGGCAGGATTCTTCCACATCCAGCGCCCGGCTTGAACAGTGCGCGTGCAAATCCCTGCACAAAGTCACAAATACATAGCCAACTGTGCTAGTGCCACCTGCGTTGCAGGCCGGTTTCACCGGCCATTCAAAAAACACTGCAGCGCCCTCGACCAAGGCCGCAAGGGCCCGCGTTCCGGCCATGCCGCATGGATTTTCGCTGGGGTACAGCCGGTACTGGCCCCGCCGCCGCACCGTAAAAACCCGCAACGCACAGCTTGGTACTGCATCCGCTTTCCCACACAAGCCACCCTCTGGCACACCGCTGCCGGTACGCTGACAGGGCCACAAGCCCTGCACCTGCGCACGCGTTTTGCCAGAAATGGACTACAAGCGCTGCAACTACGCCACACCTACAGTCAGAACCTATAGCAAGCGCCTGCGGATATGCCTAAGCTGGTAACCGCACCCGTTTGCGCCGCCCGACTTCCCTGTTTGCAGCCAAAGGAACCTGCCATGCTCCGCCTCCCCGATCCGCTCCGCCAGGACCCCACAGAAGCACGCGGCCACCTGCCGGTTTCGCAGGTGCTGGAACGCAATATCCCCGTGCTGGCCACCCTGGCGCTGACCACCGTGGGCGCGATTGCCTGGTATGCGCTGCGCCGCCCGCCGATTCCCCCCACGGCCATTCCGGTGTCCGACTTTGAACTGGGCCGCTACCTGGGCAAGTGGTACGAGGTCGCGCGCATCGACAACCGTTTTGAAAAAGGCCTGCAGCGCACCCAGGCGGAATACAGCCGCCTGCCCAATGGCGGCATCCGCGTGGAAAACCGCGGCTACGACCCACGCAAGCGCGAATGGCAGATTGCCACCGGCAAAGCCAAGACCGTGCTGGGGCCGGATGTGGGTGCATTGAAAGTGGCATTTTTCGGGCCGTTCTACGACGGCTACAACGTGGTAGCGCTGGACCCCAAATACCGCTGGGCCATGGTGGTGGGCTCGCAGCTGGACCGCTTCTGGATTCTGTCGCGCACACCTTTTTTGCCCATGGGGGTGGAAGAGCGCCTGCTGCGCCAGGCGCGCGAGATGGGCGTACCGGTGGACCGCGTGATCTGGGTGCACCAAGACGGCGTCAACCCCACCGGCAGCTACTAGCACCCACACGGCTTGCTGCGGCAAGGCGGCGGCCATGCGCCCAGCCGCCGCCCGTGCGGAGCAAAGGCGGCGACGCCCTGCCCCGATATGCCACGGGTGGCGCATGGCCTTGTCGTGGTGGGGTCAGCCTATTGCGTGGCCGCCACCAGCTTCTGGGTATAGGGATGGCGGGGCTGGGCCAGCAGCTCCAGGGCCGGGCCTTGTTCCACAATGGCACCATCCTTCATCACCAGCACCTGGTGGGCCATGGCACGGATCACGTCCATATCGTGGGTGATCAGCAGATACGCCAGACCGCGCTCACGCTGCAGGCGCTGCAGCAAGGCCAGCACCTGTTGCTGAATGGTCACATCCAGCGCGCTGGTGGGCTCGTCCAGCACCAGCAACTGGGGCTCCAGCACCAGGGCGCGGGCCACGGCAATGCGCTGGCGCTGGCCGCCGGAAAATTCATGCGGATAGCGCTCCAGCAGGCCGGGGAACTGGGCCTCGCTCAGGCCCACCTCCTCCAGCATGGCCAGCACCTGCTGGCGCACCTGCCCGGCCGACAGCGCGGGCGCATGCACCCGCAGGCCCTCCCCCACGATCTCGCCCACCGTCATGCGTGGCGACAGCGACGAGAACGGGTCCTGGAACACCACCTGCACCTGGCGACGCAGCCGCTGGTTGTGGGGGCTGTTGCGGATGGCCGGTTGCTGCCACAGCTGCCCACCCACGTCCAAAACCCCTTTGGACGGCAGCAACCCCAGAATGGCCTGCGCCAGCGTGGACTTGCCCGATCCCGATTCACCCACCACCCCCAGTGTCTGGCCCGGCTGCAGCGCCAGGCTGGCCCCCTGCACGGCCACGAATTCACCGTGGCGAAACCACCCCTGGATGCCCGGCAGCGGTGTGGCATAGGCCACGCGCAGATCCTGGGTGTGCAGCACAGGCGGTTGGGACGCGGCGCCTTCCGCCACTTCCACCACCTGGCGCCGGGGCGCACTGGACAGCAGCTTGCGGGTGTAAGGGTGCTGCGGCGCTGCAAACAGCTGCGCCACCGGGCCCTGCTCCACCAGATGGCCATGCTCCATCACCACGGCACGGTCGGCAAAGCGGCGCACCAGGTGCAGGTCGTGGGTGATCAGCACCATGGCCATGCCGGTCTGGCGCTGCAGGTCGCCCAGCAGCTCCAGAATCTGCGTGCGCAGTGTCACATCCAGTGCGGTGGTGGGCTCATCGGCCAGCAGCAGGCGCGGCTGGGACGCCAGGGCCATGGCAATCATGGCGCGCTGGCGCTGGCCGCCGCTGAGCTGGTGCGGATAGGCCGCAGCGCGGCGCCCGGGCTCCGGAATACCGGTGGTGGCCAGCAGCTCCACGGCCTGCTTCCAGGCCTGGGCCTTGCTGAGGGCCTGCTTGATCAGCAGCACCTCCGCCACCTGGTCGCCCACGGTCATCAGCGGGTTCAGTGCCGTCATCGGCTCCTGAAAGATCATGGCCACATCACCGCCGCGCACGGCCTGCATCTGCCGCTCCGGCAAAGTCAGCACGTCGCGCCCGTCCAGCAGGGCCTGGCCGCTGATGCGGGCATCGCCCAGCAGGCGCAGCAGGCCCAGTGCCGTCACCGTCTTGCCCGAGCCGGATTCCCCCACCAGGGCCAGTTTTTCGCCGGCGTGCAGCTCAAAGCTGGCACCGTGCACCACCTCTTTGCTGCCAAAGGCCACACGCAGATCGCGCACCGACAGCAGCGGGACTGGATTCATCGATGTGAACTCGCTCATGCGCCCCCCTTGCCCGCTCCGGCGGGGGCGGCAGGCGCCACCGGTGTTTCCATCGCCTTGCGCGGGTCCAGCGCGTCGCGCAGCGCATCCCCCATGAAGGTCAGCAGCAGCAGCGTGGTGACCAGCACACCAAAGGTGGACAACGAAATCCACCAGGCGTCGATATTGTTCTTGCCCTGGCTCAGCAGCTCGCCCAGGCTGGGGGTGCCGGGCGGCACGCCCAGACCCAGAAAGTCCAGCGACGTCAGCGCCAGAATGGCCGCACTCATGCGAAAAGGCAGAAAGGTGACCACCGGCGTCATGCTGTTGGGCAGGATGTGGCGACCGATGATCTGGCCGTTGGACACCCCCAGCGCACGCGCCGCCTTCACATAGTCCAGCTGGCGGTTGCGCAGGAACTCGGCCCGCACGTAGTCGGACAGGCCCATCCAGCCAAAGAGGCTGAGCAGCACCAGCAGCAAGGTGATGCTGGGCGCCAACACGGCAGAGAAGATGATCAGCAGGTAGAGCTCGGGCATGGAGCCCCAGATTTCGATGAAGCGCTGGAACACCAGGTCCGTCTTGCCGCCGAAAAAGCCCTGGATGGCGCCTGTCACCACGCCCAGCAGCACGCCGGTGGCTGTCAGCGCCAGCGCAAACAGCACGCTGACGCGAAAGCCGTACAGCAGCTGGGCCAGCATGTCCCGGCCCCGGTCGTCCGTGCCCAGCCAGTTGGCCGCCGTGGGCGGTGCCGGGTTAGGCGACTGGGCAAAGTAGTTGATGGTGTTCGCGCCGTAAGGGTTGGGCGGAAACACGGCCCAGTTGCTGCCCTTGGACAGCTGTGCCTGGATGAAGGGGTCCAGGTAGTCGGTGGCGGTGTCAAAGTCGCCGCCAAACACCTTTTCGGGATAGCTGTGCCACAGCGGCCAGTACATCTGCCCCTCATAGCGCACGGCCAGTGGCTTGTCGTTGCTGACCAGCTCCGCCCCCAGGCTGATGACCACCAGCACCACAAACAGCACCAGGCTCCAGAAGCCCAGGCGGTTGCGCCGAAACCGCGCCCACGCGCGGGCGGCTGGCGAACGCGCTGTCTCCACCGTCATGCAAACACTCCTTGTACTGTCAGCAGCAACCGCTGCCGACGGCGCATCCATTGCCAGGCACGCAGTTGCGCGCCCATACTGCGGCGACAGCACACCGCCCGCCTTCCCATTCCCTCGCGCTCATGCCCTCTCCCCCCACTGATTCTCCCCCGGCCGGTCTGCGCAACGCCGTGCGCGGCGTGGCGATTTTCGAGGCCCTGAAAGGGGTGACCGCCTTGGTCGGCCTGCTGGGACTGCTGGAGCTGTTGCACCACGATCTGCACCATCTGGCGCTGGAATGGATGGGGCATATCGGCCTCAGTCCCCAGCAGCACTACCCGGCCCTCCTGATGCAGGCGGTCGACCGTGTCAATGCCACCCCCGTGCACACGCTGGTGTGGCTGGGTGGGCTGTACATCACCGTGCGCTGGGTTGAAGCCTGGGGCCTGTGGCGGGACAGGGCCTGGGGCGAATGGCTGGGCGTGCTGTCCTGCAGCATCTATGTGCCCCTGGAGGTGCAGCACCTGCTGCACGCCCCCCACTGGCAAGGCGCCGCGGTATTGCTCATCAATCTGGCGCTGGTGGCCGTGCTGGCGCTGCGCCTGCGCGAACGCCGCCGGGTGCCTGTGCGTGTGAAAGGGCCCTGAAGTGTGCACCGAGTGCGCTTTCAATCGAATTTCACGCGGGGGTCCACCCACACGTAGCACAGGTCGCTGATCAGCTTGGTCACCAGACCGATCAGTGTGAAAAAGAACAGCGAGCCCAGCACCACCGGGTAGTCCCGGCGGATCACGCTCTCATAGCTGAGCAAGCCCAGCCCGTCCAGCGAAAACAGGGTTTCGATCAACAGCGAACCCGTGAAGAACGCACCCACGAACGCCGCCGGAAAGCCGGTGATGATGGGAATCAACGCATTGCGGAACACATGCTTCCACAGCACCTGCCGCTCCGACAGGCCCTTGGCCCGGGCCGTCAGCACGTACTGTTTGCGGATCTCCTCCAGAAACGCGTTCTTGGTCAGCATGGCCGTGACGGCAAAGCTGCCCGCCACCATGGCCGTCACCGGCAGTGCGATATGCCACAGGTAGTCCGCCACCTTGCCCAGGGTGCTCAGCTCGTCCCAATTGGCCGATGTCAGCCCGCGCAGCGGGAACCACTGCAGCTGCCCCCCGAAAATCACCAGCAGGGCCACGCCCAGCACAAAACCGGGGATGGCATAGCCCACCAGAATCAGCAGCGTGGTCAGCAGGTCGAACCGGCTGCCTGCGCGCACCGCCTTGGCCACGCCCAGCGGCACAGCCACCAGATAGCTGATGAAGAACGTCCACAGCCCCAGGCTGATGGAGACCGGCAGCTTTTCGGCAATCAGCGTCCAGACATCCTTGTTCTGGAAAAAGCTGCGCCCCAGATCAAACCGAGCGAACTGGCCCAGCATCTGGAAAAAGCGCTCGTGTGCCGGCTTGTCAAAGCCGTACAGGGCCTTGATCTGCTCCAGCCGCTGCGGGTCCACACCCTGCGCCCCGCGGTAGGCCATGCCACCGCCTTCGACACCACCCCCGCCGATACCGGCCTTGGCCTCTGCCAGGTACTGCTCCACCGGGCCGCCGGGAACGAACTGGATCACCACAAAAGTCAGCAGCAGCACGCCCAGCAAGGTGGGCACCATCAACAGAAAGCGTTTGAGGATATAGGCCAGCATAGAACATGCATTATGTCGCGCGGAATCGGCTAAGCTTTGCAGCTTTTGCTTACATCTTGCCCGTTTATCCGCTGCATGGACACCATGGTCTGGCTCCTCCGCATTCGATCCGCTCTGCGCATTCTGGCACTCGCCTGCGGGCTGGGCGGCCCGGCATGCCAGGCGGCTGCACCCGTTTTCGTGGTGCAGAACGAGCCCCACCTGGCCCATGCCCGCGCCCTGGTCCGCGCCGCGCTGGATGCCGCCGGCATGCAGGCCAGCTTCGTCGACGCCCCGCAGGGCAACGAACGCCGCAACCTCTACCAGATCAGCCACGGCCACACCCATATCGACATGATGCCCGCCACCCCGGCACGGCTGCGCCTGGTGGAGCAAGGCAAGCTGCGCATGGTGCCCATCCCCTTGGACCGGGGGCTACTGGGCTGGCGCATCAACCTGCTGCTGGCCTCGCAGCGCGACAAGCTGGCCCAGGTGCGCACGGCCGCCGACCTGGCGCAGTTCTCCATGGGACAGAACGTGGGCTGGATGGATGTGGAGATCTACCGCGCGGCCGGCATTCCCACCAAGGAAATCAAGCACTGGAGTAACGGGGAGTTTGCCGAGCAGATGGAAGCCGGCTTTCTGGACCTGTTCCCGCTGGGCCTGGAAGAGACGCTGAACTACTTCCTGCCCCATTTCCAGAAGTACTACCCCCAGCTCACCGTCGACCCCTACCTCCTGGTGCGCTACCCCTGGTTCCGCTTTGTCTGGGTGGCCCCGGGACCGGATACCGAGGCGCTGTACCAGGCGCTGCAGACCGGCTTTGACCGCATCGTGGCCAACGGCCAGTTCATGCGTGTGTGGAACCAGTACCGCCATCCGCCCAACGCGCGCTTCTTCCGCGAACGCACCACCATCGACATTGCCAACCCCTTCTACGACCAGCGTCTGGTGCCGCCGCGCTACCGCCACCTGCTGTTCCAGCCCTGAGGCCCGCATGCCCCCTTCCCCCACCACATCCGCGCCCCCGCTGCCCCGCCGCCGCACGCTGCACGGGCAGTTCGTGCAGCGGCTGCTGTGGCCGCTGGTGCTGGCCTTTGTGCTGGCCGCAGGCACCACGGCCACCGTCAACTACCACAGCGAAAAGGCGCAGCACACCGCACTGCGCGAACAGACCTTGCGCATTTTTGCGCGCACCCTGATCAAGCCGCTGTGGGACTGCGATGGCGCCACCGCACGCGGGATTGTGGACACCCTAGCCCAGCAGCCCCTGGTGCAGGCCGTGCGCCTGCACGACAGCTGCGGCGACAACGTCATCGCCTCCGAACCCGCCCTCGACACCGCCCTTACAGCCCAGGACCCCGCACACGCCAACCAGTTGGCCATGCCGCTGCACCACCGCGACGAACAGGGACGCGACCACCAGGTAGGCCACCTGAGCGTGCAGTTCACCCCGTTCTCCATGGCCCAGGCCGCCATGCAGAACCTGGGCCAGCAACTGGCCGTGTTTGCCGCCATGCTGGTGGTGGTGCTGCTGGGGGCCGCCCTGGTGTTCCGCCACCTCATCGGCCGCCCGCTGGCACGCTTTCGCCAGGCCATCCGCGACCAGCGCACCGTGCGCAGCCACGCCGGCCCGGCGGATACCGTGGAGCGGCTGCGCAACGACGAACTGTCGGACGTGGTCCAGGCCTACGACGCCCTGCTGGAAGAACTGGACTCCCGTTTTGCCCGCCAGTCCACCCTGGCCCATTGCGCCCGCAGCCTACTGGCCACCGCCGCCGGCCAGCAAAGTCCGCTGCCCGAGGTGCTGGCCCAGGTGCTGCGCACCACCGGGGCGGACCGCATCTACCTGGCAGAGAACCTGCAGACCACCGCCACCACCTGGCAGGCCCAGGCCCGCCTGGTGGCCGGAGTCCCCTGGCCGGACGCAGCGCAGGCCCTGGTGCCGGCCCGCTGGCGCAGCTGTTTGGAAGAACGCTCCGGGGTGCTGGGCACCGTAGAGGACCTGCCCGAGCCCGAACGCCAGCAGTTGATCGCCGCCGGGGTGCGCAGCGTGGCTGCCCTGCCGGTGTGGGGTCAGGGCCAGTGGTTCGGCTATCTGTGCGTGCAGGACCTGCAGCAGCAGCGCCGCTGATCGGACAGCGAGCGCGTGTTTCTGCACACCGTGGCCGACATGATCGGCGCCTTCCTGGAAAGCCGGCAGCACACCCGCACCCTGGACCGCGCCATCGTGCAGTTGCGCGACAGCGAACGCGCGCTGCAGCACCGCGCCCGCCACGATCCGCTGACCGGGCTGGGCAACCGCGTGGTGCTGGAAGAAGCCCTGGGCCACGCACTGGCACATGCCCAGGCCGGGGAAGACCTGCACGGCTATGTGCTGCTGCTGGACCTGGACGGCTTCAAACCCGTCAACGACACCCACGGCCATGCGGCCGGCGATGTGCTGCTGCAGACCGTCGCACAGCGGCTGCAGGCCTGCCTGCGCAGCACAGACACCGTGACCCGGCTGGGCGGGGATGAATTCGTCATCGTGGCCCAGGGCAAGGGTCCGCAATTCCAGCTGGACCAGTTGCTGGCCAAGGTGACGGCCGCCGTGGAAGCCCCGGTGGACTACCTGGGTCAGGCGCTGCAGGTGGGCGCCAGCATCGGTGCCGCGCGCTTTCCGGAAGCCGGCCGCAGCAGCGCCGAACTGCTGGTGCGTGCCGACCAGGCCATGTACGCCGCCAAACAGTCCAAGCGCCTGCCGCGCTGAACTCCTGGCACGCTGTCCGACCCGATGGCGGGGAACGGCCCAGGCAAATGGCTCAGGGTGCCGGCTTGCCCGCAGGCGACCGGGCCCACCAGGTGTCCATCACCCAGCCTTCGCCGCTGGAATACGGCGGCACCACGCTGGGCACCGCCAGACGCCAGGCGTTGTAGGCCATGCGGTGGGTGCCGGCCGACCACTGCGGAATCAGGTAGTGACCGTGCGCAATGGCGCGTTCCAGTGCATGACAGGCGGGCAGCAGCTGTTCCTGCGTCTTGGCGCTGGTCATGGCCTTGATGAAGGCATCCACCGCCGGGCTCTTCACCCCGGGGAAATTGCCCGAATCCTCCTGGTCGGCCGCCGCGCTGCCGAACAGGTCCGCAAACTCCTGGCCCGGGTTGTTCGTGCCCTGGTAGGCAATGGTCGTGATGTCAAAGTCGAACTTCTGCAGACGCTGCTGGTAGAGGGCAAAGTCCACCGCGCGGAAGTTCAGGCGGATGCCAAGTTTCTCCAGGTTGCGCTGCCAGGGCGCCACGGTGCGGATGCCGCCATCGCCGCTGTCCAGGTACTCCAGCTCCATGGCCTGGCCCTTGGCATTGCGCAGCACACCGTCCTGCACCGTCCAGCCCGCATCCGTCAGCAGTTGCTTGGCACGGCGCAGATTGTCGCGCAGGCTGCTGGGCGGCAAGGTGCTGGGCGGCACCGTCATGGGCCCGAAGGCGGCCACAGGCAGCTGCTTGCGCCAGGGCTCCATCAGCGCCAGTTCGGCCGGCGTGGGGCTGCCATGGGTTTCACACAAGGTGTTGCCGAAAATGCCATTGACCCGCTGGTAGGCACCATAGAACATCTGGCGGCTCATCCAGTCGAAGTCCACCGCCAGCCCCAGGGCCTCGCGCACCCGCGCATCCTGCAGCAGCGGGCGGCGGGTGTTGAGCACCGAACTCTGGAAGCCCGTGGGCAGCTTGTGCGCGAACTCGCCCTTGACCAGCTCGCCGCTGGTGAACTTGCGCCCGTTCACCCGCCGCGCCCAGTCGCCGGCGCTGAAAAAGCGCATCAGATCGAACTCACCGGCCTTCAGCGCTTCGAGCTTGGCCGTGTTGTCCTTGTAGATCTTGACGCTGATGCGGTCGAAATTGGCCGCACCCTTGCGCACCGGCAAGTCGCGCGCCCAGTACTGCGGGTCGCGCACATAGGTGATGTCCTTGCCAAAGCGCACCGGCCCGATGCGGTAGGCACCACTGCCAATGGGGGTGTCCATCACCACCTGATCGAAAGGTTTGGGCTTGCCGTCCTCGCCCAGGCCCCAGTCGCGGCTGAAGATGGGCAGGCCGCCCACGGTCAACGGCAGCTCGCGGTTGGGCACCTTGAAGACAAAGCGCACGGTGCGCGCATCCAGCACCTCGCAGCCCGCCACCTCGGCCAGCAGCGTCTTGTAGCCGGGCGACACATAGGGACCGATCAGCGTGTCGTAACTGTGCTTCACATCCTGGGCCGTGACCGGCTTGCCATTGTGAAAGCGCGCCTGCGGCCTCAGGCGAAAGGTGGCCGACAGTCCGTCCGCTGCCACGCTCACATCCTCGGCCAGCAGGCCGTAGCCGGTCGATGTCTCGTCCATGCTGCCCAGCAGCAGGGTGTCGAACATCAGCGACGACAGATAGGCCGGCGCCGAGCCCTTGATGGTGAACGGGTTGTACTTGTCGAAGGTGGAAGTGCGCAGATTGCTGACCAGCCGCAGCTCCCCGCCCTTGGGGGCCTGCGGGTTCACATAGGCGAAGTGGTCAAAGCCGGACGGGTACTTGGGCTCCCCCCATAACGCATAGGCGTGGGCGGACCAAGACGGCAGGGCCGCAGTGGCTCCTGCAAGCAACAGGCAAAACTTCCAAAGGCGCATGCGACAATTCTGCACCACAGCGGCCCCGGCCCGGCAATGCCTCCTGTAGATGCATGGCCTGCACCAGCCGCTTCCACCCTTTACCCCTCAGGAGAAGAACAATGGGTTTTCTGACCGGCAAGAAGCTGCTCATCACGGGCGTGCTGTCCAACCGCTCCATCGCCTACGGCATCGCCAAGGCCTGCCACGAACAAGGCGCCGAGCTGGCATTCAGCTACGTCGGTGAGCGTTTCAAGGACCGCATCACCGAATTCGCCGCCGAATTCAATTCCACGCTGGTGTTCGACTGCGACGTCGCCGACGACGCCCAGATTGACAAGATGTTCGCCGACCTGGGCGCCGTCTGGGGCAAGTTCGACGGCTTTGTGCACTCCATCGGCTTTGCTCCCCGTGAAGCAATTGCAGGCAACTTCCTGGACGGTCTGTCGCGCGAATCCTTCCAGATCGCCCACGACATCAGCGCCTACAGCTTCCCCGCCATGGCCAAGGCTGCCCTGCCTTACCTGAACGACAAGTCCTCGCTGCTGACCTTGTCCTACCTGGGCGCGCTGCGTTCCATCCCCAACTACAACACCATGGGCCTGGCCAAGGCATCGCTGGA
The DNA here is from genome assembly GCF_030056555.1 of Comamonas sp. 17RB. Lineage (NCBI taxonomy): Bacteria > Pseudomonadati > Pseudomonadota > Betaproteobacteria > Burkholderiales > Comamonadaceae > Comamonas > Comamonas sp. 17RB. Next base: position 72,092 of record NZ_JASHHY010000003.1, read on the forward strand.
AGCTTCCGTGCGCTACCTGGCCGAAGCCGTGGGCCGTACCGCCGACGGCCGCGCCATCCGCGCCAACGGCATTTCCGCCGGCCCCATCAAGACCCTGGCTGCCTCCGGCATCAAGGACTTCGGCAAGCTGCTGGGCCGCGTGGCCGATGCCGCCCCCCTGCGCCGCAATGTGACCATCGAAGACGTGGGCAATGTCGCCGCCTTTCTGCTGTCCAACCTGGCTTCGGGCGTGACCGCCGAGATCACCTACGTGGACGGTGGCTTCAGCCAGACCGCAGGCCTGTCGGCCGACCAGGTGTAAGCAGCGCTTCACCCCACTGCCAAGCCCCGCAGGTTCACCGCCTGCGGGGCTTTTTCATGCCCAACGCAAGGCCATTAGCCCTTTCAACTCATATGGATATTGGCGTGAATTACTGGTGATATGCGTCAATTTGAATGAGAATAATTCTCAATCAAATTGTTTTTGGAGTATCTCCCATGGCCCCGGAGCACCACGGCGATGCGGATCCCAACGCGCCCCCCGCCCCTCCTACGCCCTTGCAGGCCTGGGAACAGCGCATGCAGCGCGCGCAAGCCCTGTGGCAGAACGGTGAACAGGAATTTGCCCTGGCCCAGCTGGTGCAGGCCATTCCGCTGGCCCACCAGCTGCTGCGCAGCCCCTATCTGACCGTACAGCCCGACGACTACCTGGCCGCCTGGGTGGTGACCCACCTGTGGATTGCCGAGCTGCTGGCCGAACGCCAGCAACTGCCCGCCGCGCTGGACTACCTGTGCGATGCCCACACCGCCTTGCTGGGCCTGGGCGACAGCACCGAAGTGAGCCTGCTGCAGCAGGCCGCCTGGCGCCACCAGCGCGAGACGGTGCAAGCGCTGCTGCAGTGGCAGCGCCAGCACGGGCCCAGCACCCGCGTGACGCAGTTGCTGCAGTCCACGCTCTGCGCCCCGCCGGCAGCGCCGCCGCCCACGGCTCCCGCCGCCGCGGCGCTGCAGCCCGAACCGCTGCAACGCTGCCCGTTGCCCGCCGACCGGCTGCACTGATCGGCCCCCGCGCACCTGCCTTTTTGCCACCCCTTGATTGGAAAAAACGGAATGACCCAACACACGCTGCCCCCCCTGCCCTATGCCTATGACGCCCTGGCTCCGCACATCGATGCGCACACCATGGAAATCCACCACAGCAAGCACCACCAGACCTATGTGAACAACCTCAACGCCGCCGTGCAAGGCACGCCGTTTGCCGAGGTGCCGGTGGAGCAGCTGATTGCCGACCTGGACCGCCTGCCCGAAGCCATTCGCCCTGCCGTGCGCAACAACGGCGGCGGCCACGCCAACCACAGCCTGTTCTGGACCGTGATGGCCCCGGCCGGTCACGGCGGTGGCGGTGCCCCCGGTGGCGCCCTGGCCCAGGCCATTGAGCGCGATCTGGGCGGCATGGAAGCCTTCCAGAAAGCCTTCACCCAGGCCGCGCTGACACGCTTTGGCAGCGGCTGGGCATGGCTGGTGGTCAACGCCCAGGGCAAGCTGGCCGTGGAAAGCAGCGCCAACCAGGACAGCCCGCTGATGGCCGGCATCGGCTCGGGCAGTACCCCCATCCTGGGGCTGGACGTGTGGGAACACGCTTACTACCTGCAGTACCAGAACCGCCGCCCGGAATACATCGCAGCCTTCTTCCACGTCATCCACTGGGACGAAGTGGCCCGCCGCTACCAGCAGGCGCTGGGCTGATCCCCGCCAGCACGCCGCTCTATGGCTTTGCCCCCGCACCAGGACCCCTCCATGAAAAAAGCCAGTGCCAGCCTGTCCTCGGCCCCTTCACCAGCCTCCCGGCTGCACGCCGCTACCGGTGTGCGCCACAGCGCCCGGCTGTGGCTGGGGCTGACCATCACCATGGCCGGTGTCTGGGCCCTGTGCAGCCAGTTCTGGCTGTACGCCCAGCACCACCCGGTGGTGTGGCAGGCCCTGCTGGGCGGCAGCATGGCGGCGCTGGCCACGGCACTGGGCACCCTGCCCGTGATGCTGTCCCAGCGCATGTCCGAGCGCACCCAGGACACGCTGTTCGGCTTTGGCGCCGGCGTCATGCTGGCGGCCTGTGCCTTCTCGCTGATCCTGCCCGGGCTGGAAGCCGCCAAGGCCCAATCCCTGTGGGGTGGTGGCGGCGGCTGGGGCGCCGGCGGGGTGATGGGCACGTCCATCCTGCTGGGCGCCGCAGCGCTGATGGCCATGGACAAGCTGCTGCCGCACGAGCATTTCATCAAAGGCCGTGAAGGGCTGGACGGTGATGCTGCCCGCAAGCTGCAGCGCACCTGGCTGTTCGTGATTGCCATTGCCTTGCACAACCTGCCCGAAGGCCTGGCCATTGGCGTGGGCTATGCCGGCAACGACGGCCTGCGTGCCAACGCCCTGGCCACCGGCATTGCCATCCAGGACGTGCCCGAAGGCCTGGTCGTGGCCGTGGCCCTGCTGGCCGCCGGCTACCGCCGCCGCTTTGCGGTACTGCTGGGCATGGCCAGCGGCCTGGTGGAGCCGGTGGGCGCCGTCATCGGTGCCGCCGTGGTCAGCAGCTCGGCCGTGCTGCTGCCCTGGGGCCTGGGCTTTGCCGCAGGCGCCATGCTGTTTGTCATCAGCCACGAAATCATCCCCGAATCCCACCGCAAGGGGCACGAGGCCTTTGCCACCGGTGGGCTGATGCTGGGCTTTGTGCTGATGATGGTGCTGGACACCGCCCTGGGCTGACCCAGCCCCTCATCACCAGGACACGCCGGGGTGCAAGCCACCCCGGCCTGTCCGCTTTCCGGTATCCCTGTGCGGTGACCGCCCCCCTGCGCGTGTCCCGCTGGGGCTAGGTTGCGTCGTGAAAGATGATGCCCAGCGTATGCCGCCGGCCGGAGCGGATCCGGGACACCCCATGCCGCATGGTGACCCGGTAGCTGCCCCGGCTCCCCTGAACGGGCCGCTGCTGCACCGCAAACACGGCGGCATCGCCCTGGCGCAGCGCCAGCACCTCAACGCGCGACTGCATGCGTGGCCGCTGTTCGGTCAGCACCAATTCCCCGCCCGTGAAGTCCTGCCCCGGCTGCGCCAGCAGCACCACCATCTGCAAGGGAAATACATGCTCGCCATACAGGTCCTGGTGCAGGCAGTTGTAGTCACCCGCTTCGTACTGCACCAGCAGCGGGGTCGGGTGCCGCTGCCCTGCGGCATGGCAGCGCGCCACAAAGTCGGCATGCTCCGCCGGAAAGCGCGGCTGCAGGCCCATCTGCTCGTACCAGCGGTTGGCCATCGGTGCCAGGTGGGGGTAGACGCTGGTGCGCAGCCCCTGCACCAGGTCGGGCAAGGGGTAGCCGAAATACTGGTACTCGCCGTTGCCAAAGCCATGGCGCTGCATGACGATGCGGCTGCGGAACACCGCAGGCCGGGCGTAGAGCGCCGCCAGGTCCTGGCAGTCCGGCGGCGTCAGCAGTTGCGGAATCACGGCGCAGCCGCTGTGGTTCAGAGCATCGCTGACGTCCTGCCAGTCCACCGCCGCCAGGCGCTGTGCCAGACCACCCAGCCCGCTCATGCCTGGGCCTCCCGCTCCAGCAAGGCACGCTTGCGCTCCACCCCCCAGCGGTAGCCGGACAGATTGCCGTCGGTCCGCACCACGCGGTGGCAGGGAATCGCCACCGCCAGCGCATTCGCGGCACAGGCCCCCGCGACCGCACGCACCGCCTTGGGCGCACCGATGCGCCGGGCAATCTCCGTGTAGCTGACGGTCTGCCCCGCCGGCACATCGCGCAGCGCCTGCCAGACGCGCTGCTGAAAGGCAGTTCCACGCACATCCAGCGGCAGATCCAGGCCCTGCTGCGGCATTTCCACCAGACCGACCACCTGGGCCACCAGTTGCTCAAACCCGGCGTCCCCGCCAATCAGCACGGCCTTCGGAAACCGGTCCTGCACATCGCGCACCAGTGCATCGGGATCGTCTCCCAGCAGGATGGCGCAGATGCCGCGTGCACTGGCCGCCACCAGGATCGCCCCCAGGGAACACTGGCCCACCGCAAAACGGATGCTGACCTGCTCCCCTCCGGCGCGGTAGGTGGACGGCGTCATCCCCAGCAACTGGTCCGATTGCGCATAGAAGCGGCCGTGGGAGTTGTAGCCCGCGCCATAGATCGCCTCCGTGACCGAGCCGCCCCGCACCAGTTCCTCTCGAACCTTGTGGGCGCGGTGGGCCGCCGCGTAGGCCTTCGGCGTGACCCCGGTCACGGCCTTGAACACCCGGTGCACGTGGAACGTGCTCATCTGCACCACCTCGGCCAGCGCTTCCAGGCTGGGCGGCGTTTCGGCGGAGGCAATGAAGCGGCACAGCTTTGCGACCAGTTCGGCATGCTGCTCCAGCCGTGCGGGCTGGTCCGGCTTGCAGCGCTTGCATGGGCGAAAGCCCGCCTGCTGTGCCGCCGCCTGCGCCGTAAAGAAACACACATTCTCGGGACGCGGCGTACGGGCCCCGCACGAAGGGCGGCAATAGACCCCGGTCGTCTTCACCGCGTACCAGAACTGCCCATCTGCCTGCGCATCGTGCGCCACGACCGCCGCCCAACGGGGATCGGTCAGCACCGCCTGTGCGCAGGCTTCAGTTTGCTTCAACATGGTTGAGCCTCTCATCAAGGATTGCATGCCCAAACTGTAGGTCGCACGCGATTTTCAGGCACTCCGTGTCTTGCTTTGGAATTCGAAAACTGGCCGACCCGCATGCACTGGCCGTCCCGGGTGGCGTGGACAGTCCGCTGTTTCGGACGCCCACCTACGGCAGCCCCTTCCGCACCGAGCCTGTGCTGGCCCACTTACGGAAACGCGGCACGCCTGGGACGGATGCCAGTGGATGCGCCAAAAGCGCCGCCACCACAAATAACTGTATATTTATACATCACTCATTAACCAAGGCAATCCCATGCACCATGTCGCAACCGGTCAATTTGAGATCACCCTCGACAGCCAGCCCTTGAGCGGCGTTGCCGCAAGCACCGGTCTGGCCCGCATGTCGCTGGATAAAAAATTCCAGGGCGACCTGGAAGCCGTCAGCCAAGGCGAGATGCTGGCATTTCGCAGCGGTGTCCCAGGTTCTGCGGGCTATGTGGCCATGGAGCTCGTGCTAGGCAGCCTGCATGGCCGCCAAGGGAGTTTTGTGCTCCAGCACAGCTCCACCATGAACCAGGGGGCACCCACCCAGTCCATCACCGTCGTGCCGGACTCCGGCACAGAGGCACTGGCCGGACTGTCTGGAAGCCTGGTCATCACCATCACCGACGGGCAGCATGCCTACCGGTTCGAGTACAGCCTGCCAGAGCGCACGCTGTGATCCTGCTCCAGCATGGATGACCCGGTGGCTTGGCGGGCGCTGCCGCTGACCATGGCGACACCCAACCGGCATACGGCAGTCGCTGCAGACCAGAAGCGGACGCTCACCTGGGCCAGCCGCAGCCCAGGCACGCCTTGACCCGCACCATGATGGCCGGGCCGCGCGCAAGGCTCTCGCCCGTTACAGGACCTGGCCCACGTCGATGCGGTTCCCGTCCGGGTCCGCAAAGACAAAGCACCTCAGCCCAAAATCTGCATCGCGAATGGCTTTGATGATCTTGACCTTGTGCGCCTGCAGGTGCTGGTACAGGGCCTCTGCATCGTGCACCAGAAGGTGGGCCACGTTCTGGACCGTCGCCTTGTGGCCTTTGTGCAGGGAAAGATGCAGCTCGGCATCTTCCTTCTTGAGGATGGCGAAGCCGACAGGGCTCCCATTCTCGAAGACCTTGGTGAACCCAAGAATGCCGGTGTAGAAGTGCATCGCCTGATCGATATCGGACACCGAAATCGTCGGGGCCAATCGGCCAAAGCGAACCGCATGGGATGGAAAAACAGCAGATGGCATATCGCGCTCCAACTGGGTGACGCGGGGGCCAAGGCGAGGCGGTGCCCGGGATTTTGGCCGGCGTCAGAGACGCGGAGCGGTGTCCGCACAATCAGCCGCCGATTCTAGTGTGCATGGCCTGCGCCTTCGTCCCTTCCTGGCGGCAGCCATGGTGCATGGTGTACCGAGCACCCCTTTGGAACCCAACCTGCCGCCATCGCTGAACAGCCAGAAGCAGGCAGCTCCCGCCCCCACCCCGGCAGCGCCGCAACCAGGTCCGCGGTTTACCCGGGACGCCCGTCCATGCGCGGCCGGGTAAGCAACGGCCCATAGCACCAGGCATACAGGCCAAAACCTGCCGACCACAGCACCGCCGACACCAGGATGGCGTGCAGCGTCTGGCTGGGGACAATGAGCGGCAGGGCCACACGCACCACCGCAGCCAGCAGCACCAGCACATAGGCTGCCGTGTCCGCCCGGCTGGCTTGCAGCGGGCGCCCGGTATGGCCCTTGGCGGTCCGGGTCATCATGCCGATCATGAGGCCGCCTGCGGCCCCCACCGTCAGCGCATGGACCGACAGCGACGGGCTCACCCACCCGAAGGCGCTGAATGCGCGCAGAAGCAGATGAATAGGCACCCACACATAGGCCAGGTGCAGCACCCATACCAGCGGCGTGCCCAGGGTCTTCCACGGCTGCCACAGCAGCCACCGGCACAGGTGCGCCACGCAGGCCACTGCGGCCACCGCTGCCACGGGCCAGCCCTGCAGGCCGAAAGCATCGGCAAGCAGCAGCACCAGCACAGAGCCCAGCGCCACCTTTTCGATCCAGGGCCGCTTGGCCGCAGACGCACCGGGCACTCCGTTGTTGGTGAACATCGGGATGACCCGCCCGCCCATGACCACCACAATGAACAGCACCGTATCCAGTGCGATCTGCAAGCCTGCCCACGGCGGCATGGCCAGCGCACCCAGGGCCGTCAGGTGGAAGAGTGCCGCCACTGCAGCCAGCAGCACCAGCAGCGCCACGAAAAAGTAGTTGCGGCGGTTGCGCGCCTGGAAGAACGGCACCGCCAGCCCGGCGGCTGCGGCCAGGGGAAACGCCACATTGGCCACGGCGGCGGCGAGCGCGTAAGGCGTCAGCACCAGGACCCGCGCCAGCAACCACAGGGCCACCAGAGCGCACAGCTTTGCGCCGGTGGGCGTGGGCAAATTGGTCCAATTGCGACCGGCAGTCAGCAGAAAGCCGACGATGACGGCCAGGGTGAAGCCAAACAGCATTTCATGGGCATGCCAGACCACTCCACTGAGATACGGACGCGGCAGCAGGCCGGCGAACTGCAGCGCCCACAACGGCACCGACAAGGCGGCAAAAACGCTGGCCAGCAGATAGAAAGGCCGAAAGCCAAGTGCGAACAGCGCAAAGCCCTTGGGTTGCGGAGCAGAGGGGTCTTCAAGGTGTTGCAGCAAGGCCATGGGGTGGTTCGTTCCATCAGGTTTTTTACACAGGGGCAGGCCTGGAGGTCCATCGCAGACTGGCCGCCGGACCTCTGGCGGCACAGTCGCCACAAGGCCCGCATTCCCGGCCTGGCATTCATAGCCAACAGCGACCATGGTGCAAAGGCCGACGGATCTCGCGGGGCACCCATTGCACAAGCGGTGCGCGCTGGGTCAGACTGGAGCAACCATGGCCCCACACAAGAGTTCACCATGCCAGACACCACACCAGACTCCAGAATTCGTGCCAATGCCATTCAAAGTCAAGGCCACACGGCCTCCCCGGACAAGGACGGCGGCGAACCGGCAGCCAGCGGCCAGACGGCTGCACCGGCAGGCCAGCGGGCCGACAGCAGCCCGCCTTTGAGCGATGCCGAACTGGTGCAACTGCGTGTGCGTGTCATCGCCCTGGAGAGCATCGTCATCGCGCTGCTGGCCCAATCGTCCGAGCGCCAGTTGGAACTGGCACGCGAGATGGCGGACCACATCTCCCCGAGGCCAGGCTTCACCACCCATCCGGTGACCATACACGCCGCCGCCGAGATGAACAGCCTGGTCCGGCGGGCCCACGCCTTCCGGTCCGGCGCCTTCCGGTCCGGCGCCTACCTTCCCAGGGATGATGCGCAGACGGAGTGATCCGCGCCTTGCTCCAACGCAAGGGCCCAAGCCTTTTCGCCCCTTGCTTTCCGTCAGTGACTGGTGTGCGGCGCCTTTCCATCCCAGGCAGGCAGTCCCTGCCTGTGGAGGGCACGGCCATGCACCCAGCCCTGTGGTCCACGCCAAGCCGGTGACCGCCACCGCACGCAGCCTCCCGCAGGTCACGCCGCCACGGGAGTTGCCCTCAACCAGGGCATCTGGGCAGCAGAGTGGTGGCTACCGCTGGATTGTTTGCTTTTTCCATACAAACCAATCCATTTACTTCTATTTATCTTTCAATCCACAGTTTCTACCATCGGGGCATTGCATTCACAGGACCCCTCCATGGACAAGACCTTGCACTACATATTCGATCCGCTGTGTGGCTGGTGCTACGGCGCCAGTGCCGCACTGGCAGCGGTTGCCGACAGGGCAGGAGTGCACCTGAACCTGCTGCCCAGCGGCCTGTTTGCAGAGGAAGGAGCCCGGAAGATGGACGACGATTTTGCGGCCTATGCTTGGAGCAACGACCAGCGCATCGAACGCCTGACCGGCCAGCGCTTTACCGAGCGCTACCGCGCGGAGGTGCTGGGCAACCGCCAGCAGCGCTTCGACAGCGCCCCTGCCACCCTGGCGCTGTCCGCCGTAGCGCTGACCGCCCCGGACAAAGAGCTGGACGCACTCAAGGCCATTCAGCAGGCCCGCTACGTGGACGGCAGGGACATCACGCGGACCGACACGCTGGTGTCGATACTGGAGACCCTGGGGCTGGCACAGGCGGCATTGCGGCTGCAGACCCCGGATGCCGAGTTGCTGGACGCCAACCGGGCACGGATGGATCAAGCCCAGCGCCTATTGCAGGCATTCGGTGCCCGCGGTGTACCCACCTTCATTCTGGAAACCGAAGGTCAACGCGCGCTGTTGCATGCGGGCTCCGCGTTCGCCGACCCGCAAGCGTTTGCCCAAGCGCTGCAGACCGCCTAGTTTTCACCGTTCAACCAGAGGAGCACCATGACCACCAACCTGGACATCATCCGCGCGACCTACGAAGGCACGTCGGAAGAAAACGGCAAGCACCTGCTGGCCGTGCTGGCCCCCGATGCCACATGGACCGAGGCCGCAGGCTTTCCATATGCCGGCACCTATGTGGGGGCCGAGCAGATTGTGGCGGGCGTGTTCCAGCGCCTGGGCACCGAGTGGGAGGGCTACACCGCCAAGGCCCACACCTATCTGGCGGACGGAGACCGGGTGGCAGCCTTCGGTATCTATGCGGGCACCTACCGCAAGACGGGCAAGGCCATGACCGCGACCTTCGCCCACCTGTACCACCTGCAAAACGGGAAAATCATCCGCATGGAGCAGTATGTGGACAGCCACCTGGTGCAACAGGCCATGCAGCCCTGACAAGGCCGGCCATGCGCGACGCCACCACCGAACTGCGCGACGTGCTGGCGCTCCTGCGTGCCGGCCACTGGAATGCGGCGCACGACCGTGTGCAGCAGTACGAAGGCCTGCATGCCGCCTGGCTCCATGGCCTGCTGCATTGGCAGGAAGGAGATCTGGAAGATGCCGAGAACTGGTACGAGCGCGCCGGCCGGCGGTTCCGGCAACGCGGCACGCTGGATGAAGAACTGGCGCTGTTTGAAGCAGCGCTGGACGGGCCGCCCAAAGGGTGACCCTCTTGGGTGACGCCCTTGGGTGATGCTCATGGCCACAGGCCCTCCCTCTGGCCTAAGCTGCCAATGCCCACCGGCTGGCGACCGTCAATGGGCAGGCGCTCCCCCCAGGCTCAGCGGCGGGCACAGCCCATGCGCCTGCATGCAAGCGCAAGCATGCGCTGTCTATTTGGATGCCCAAAAGGCTTCCGTATCTGTCGCTCTGTGCACCACGAAAGCATCCGAGAACGACAACACATAGCCGTTTGCACGGGCGCTGTAGTGCAAAAACTGCGGCGGAAAGAAAAGCTGGCACGGCAGATCCGAATCCAGCTGCCTCAGCTGGGAAGGATAGCGGCCGTGCTGTTGCCGGTATGCCGCCAGTTGCACCCGTATGCCCTCTCCATCCGCCACGCACTGATTGAATGCTGCTGTGGCAAAACGGCTGCCGATGAGCCAGGCAAAGACCGTTGCCGCCAGACAGCAGCCCGCAACCAAGGCACAGGTGCGCGCCCCATCGCCCCGCAGCAGAAAAAACGACACAGCAGCAGGCGCAAACACCGGCAACAGCTGCCACACAGGCAGAACCGAAAAACGGTGCTCACCCAGCCAGTAGCCCAGGGCCATGGCGAAAACGGTCAGCAAGCTGGCGATGGCGGGTTTGGACATGCCTGAAGCGGTGCAGACCACCGCGCACCGCAGGTACTGTCTGGTGCCGGCGGTATCACGTGGTCTGGAAAAATTGGGGAAAGCCCGCCCACACAAGCACACATAAAAAAGCCCGCTAGCTTGCGAAGCGGGCTTGGCGATGTGGGCCGTCTGTCGCGGTAAGGTGTAACGACCAGGCTCAGCAGACCCTCTACACCTTGATAGCACAGAGGCCACTGGCCTGCAGATGTGGATCGTTAGATGGGAGTTTCTTTGGGGTTCGGGCCATATTCATTGGCGCCAGGGGTGCTGTCTTGCAGCGTCCAAACAAGCCAGGCGATGGTCCCGATAAGCGGTACCAGCCATAAGAGCATCCACCAGCCACTGCGCCCTGTGTCATGGAGCCGGCGCACGCCGACAGCGATGGACGGGATCAGCAATCCCCAAAATGCCAGAGACCCGAACAGCCCCACTTCAATATCCGCTTGGTACAGACCCGTCACTCCATCGACAATGGATGAGCACAAGATAATAAGAAGGTAAAAGAGTACGAAATACCAGTACTCAGCACGTTGTGCACGGCCTGAGAAAGTGGAATATTTCTTCAGCGCCTTCAAAAACCAATCCATGCTTACTCCCTGGTGATGTACGTTTTACGGGTGATTTCTTACACAACGGCACTATAACCCGCACAACAAGTCATTATTTTTTCAGCGAGCGCTTGGTGGCATGGGCCGCATGCCATACACCGGCGCCACACACTAAATAAGAGCCGCGAACACGACCCAGCAAACCGCAGGTTTGCGTTGTAGACGAGGCGCGAAGCTGCAGGCAGTACAAAAGTACGACAAAGCGAAGCAACGACGTACCAAGGGTTGTATTAGCAGCTCTGAAGGGTGGCTGGCCTTCCTGTTTACCTTGGGTTCCTTAGCCATTGGCTTTCCCGCCAACCTGTGACAGCAGCTGAACGGTCACCAGCAGTCTTTCATATCTTCCGTGGCCAGTCCTTGCCCTATGCTCGTGGCTTCGCATGTGTGCGCTGATAAATAAGGGAGCGGTGATCCATGTCTGCCAATTCGCCCGATTCCTTAGCCAATATGGATGCCGCAGTCCAGCGGCTGGTGCAGCTGTATGAAACACTGACTCCGGCCGATATTCAGCAGCTGGGTCGTTGCTATGCAGCAGATGCGCACTTCAAGGACCCATTCAACGATGTATCGGGGTTGCCTGCCATCACCCGCATTTTCGAACACATGTTTGAAGCCTTGCTGGATCCCCGTTTCGTGGTCACCCACAAGCTGGTGCAAGGCCAGCAGGCTTTTCTGGCGTGGGAGTTTCATTTTCGGTTTCGACGCTGGCGGCCCGATACCGCGCAATGCATCAACGGCGCCACGTGGCTGAGCTTGGATGCCCAAGGCCGGGTTAGCATGCACCGCGATTACTGGGATACGGCTGAAGAGCTGTATGTGAAATTACCTCTGCTCGGAACCCTGATGCGCTGGCTGCGCACAGCAGGTTCCGCTTCTGGGACCACCATCCATGCTGACCGTTCACCACCTTGATACCTCGCGCTCGCAGCGCATTCTCTGGCTGCTGGAAGAACTGGGAGTGCCTTACGAATTGCGCCTGTACAAGCGGGATCCGCAGACCCGCCTGGCCCCTCCCGAACTCAAGCGTGTGCACCCGCTGGGCAAATCACCGGTGATCACCGATGGCGACACCGTGGTCGCGGAATCCGGCGCCATCATCGAGTACCTGGTGGAGCGCTATGGCAACCAGGCACCTGCAGAGCTGGCGCACCTGGAGCCGTCGCGCGGCACGGCCGAGCACCGCCAGTGCCGCTTCTGGATGCACTATGCCGAGGGCTCGCTGATGAACTGGCTGGTGATGAAACTGGTGTTCGACACCATTCCCCGCCAGCCCATGCCCTTTTTCGTGCGCCCGATTGCACGCGCCCTGTGCGGCAAGGTGCAGCACAAACTGATTGCCCCCAACGTCCAGACCGCGCTGGCCTTCATGAACGAACACCTGGCCAGCCACCCCTGGTTTGCGGGCGAGCATCTGACCATGGCCGACTTCCAGATGAGCTTTGCCGTGGAGGCGGCTTTGGCACGCAGCGGCAACGAGGCCGCGTGGCACCATCTGCTTGCCTACCGCCAGCGCATGCACGCGCGCCCGGCTTACCAGCGGGCTTTGGACAAGGGTGGACCGGTGGTGATGAGCTCCTGAGCCCTCAGCATGCGCTCGGCGGGAGCATGTGCGCCCAGCAGACGCGTAGACACCTGAAAGCAGGTCTGCGCTCTTGGCGTGCAGGCTATGGCGTGGGCACAGGCTGGGGTGTGGGCCCATGCAGGCCAGCCACCAGACCACTCAATTGGCCACTCACTTGACCGTTGCCAGTCCGTCGAATGTGGTGCTTGTCACCCAGTCGATGATCTGGGCATGCGTGTACTGGCCCGACTCCTTGAGCAAGGCCACCACCGGATCGCAGGCCCGCGCGAACAGCGTGTACAGCACCAGCTCGGGGGGTAGCGCCGCCTGCAGCTGGCCGCTGGTCTGGGCCTCGGTGATCCAGATGCTGAGCCGGTTGCTCAGCGCAATCAGCCGATCCATATAAGCGTCGTTGGATTGCAGCGACGCGCTGAGGGTGGAGTTCTGCGCCGGCAGCGAAGGCATCTCCCCTTCCAATTGGGTAAGCATGGCCCAGCGCGTCACGGCCTTGAGCTGGTCCAGCGGGCGTGCGGGCGTGCCTGCTTCCGCCGCCTGGGCGGCCGCTTCGCGCAAACCATCCACAAAGGCCAAGGCACGGTCCAGCACCCCGACCATGGCCGCCCCCGCCAGTTCTTCCTTGGACGTGAACAGCTTGTACAGGCTGGCCTTGGCCATGCCTGCCTCGGCAGCCACTTCGTCCACCGTCATCGCGTCGTAGCCCTTGGTAGCCAGCAGCCGATTGACGGCCGCCACGATGGCCTGTTCGCGCACACGCTGTATCTGCTGTTTGATGGAGGAGCGGCTTGTCATGGGCATATTTTAGACCTCACAGGCCACATCCAATACTAAATAGTGCAAATCTGAAGTCTTTGGTTTATAGTTTGAACTGACTAGTTCACAGTTCGTCCTTAATGGTACAGATGGTACTGAACGAGCAGGAAAGGCACTCCATGCATCGCATTGCTGTCATCGGGTCAGGGGTTGCGGGTCTGGCCGCAGCGTGGCGCTTGGCCAACGCGCCGGGTGGGCATGGCGTGACCCTGCTGGAGGCGGGCAGCCATTTCGGCGGCCATGCCAACACCGTCGACATGACCCTGGATGGGGTGAGCCAGGGCGTGGACACCGGCTTTCTGGTCTTCAACCACCGCACCTACCCGCTGCTGACGCAACTGTTCGAAGAACTGCAGGTGCCCACGACGGCGGCCGAAATGTCGTTTTCCGTGCAGGTGCCGCAGGCCGATGGCAGCGCCGGTCTGGAATGGAGCGGCAGCTCGCTGGGCAGCGTGTTCGCCCAGCGCGGCAATCTGCTGCGCCCGCGCTTTCTGACCATGCTGTCCGAGATCCTGCGCTTCAACCGTCTGGCCACACGCATCGCCCGGGAAGGTGACGAGGTCCGGCTGCACAGCTCCATCGCGGATTTTCTGGACACGCACGGCTTTGGCACCGCCTTCCGGCAGGACTACCTGCTGCCCATGATGGGCAGCATCTGGTCCTGCCCCACCGACCAGATGCTGCGCTTTCCCGTGGCCACGCTGATCCGCTTTTGCCACAACCACGGCCTGGTCCAGGTCACAAACCGGCCGCAGTGGTACACGGTGCGTGGCGGTTCGCGCCAGTATGTGCGGCGCATGCTGGCCGCACTGCAGCACGATGGTCGGCATGCGGCCCGTCTGCATGCACCCGTGCTGGGCCTGCGCCGCGTGCCGCACGGGGTGCTGCTGCAGATGGCGCACGGCACGGAGCAGTTCGACGCCGTGGTGCTGGCCTGCCACAGCGACCAGGCCTTGCAGCTCTTGGGCGCCGATGCCACCCCTCAGGAACGCAGCGTGCTGGGCGCCATCCGCTACCAGCCCAACCAGGCGGTGCTGCACACCGACGCCGGTGTGCTCCCCCGCCGCACAGCGGCCTGGGCCGCCTGGAACTACGAGCGCGCGGCCGATGCGGGGCGCGACCAGACCGGTGTCTGCCTGCACTACCTGCTCAATCGCCTGCAGCCCTTGCCATGGCAACAGCCCGTGGTGGTGTCATTGAACCCGGTGCGCCCCATCGATGACCGCCTGGTGCACGCACGCATCGCCTACAGCCACCCGGTGTTCGATCTGGCCGCCATCGAGGCCCAGGCGCAGGTGGGAGCCCTGCAAGGCCAGCGCCGGATCTGGTTCTGCGGCGCATGGTGCGGCTACGGCTTCCACGAAGATGGCCTGCGTTCGGGCCTGGCCGCGGCCGACGGCCTGCTGCATGCCTTGCAGACTCTGCCGCCCCACCCCGCCATCGAGGGGGCCGCATGAACGCCCGCCCCCTCATTGGTTTTGGCCATGTCTGGCACCGCCGCCTGCGGCCGGTGGAGCATGTCTTTCGCTATCCCAGCTACTTTCTGCTGCTGCCGCTGCGCAGCCTGCGCGCGCAGCCGGATGCCGGGCTGCGGCGCAACCGGCGCGGCTGGCTGAGCTTCCATGACCGCGACCATGGCGAAGGCGGTCCCGATGCACTGGCCTGGTTCGAGCAACTGCTGCATGACCACGGCATTGGGGACGCCGATGGCGAAGTCTGGCTGCACACCTTCCCGCGCGTGCTGGGCTATGTGTTCAAACCCGTGAGCTTCTGGTATGCCCACCGCGCCGATGGTTCGCTCGCCGCCGTGCTGGCCGAGGTCAACAACACCTTTGGCGAACGCCATGCCTATCTGCTGGCGGGTCCGGACCTGGCCTGGGGCCGCGAGCAGGCGGCGCACAAGCAATTCCATGTCTCGCCGTTCTGCGAGGTGCAGGGCGAATACCGCTTCCGTTTCGAGCGCAGCGAGGACCGCACCCTGGCGCGCGTGGACCTGCATGACGAGCAAGGCCCGCTGCTGCAGACCAGCGTGGGCGGCGTACTGCATCCGCTGGATGCGCCCACCGTGCGCCGCGCCTTCTTCGGCACGCCGCTGATGACCCTGGGCGTCATTTTCCGCATCCACTGGCAGGCGCTGCGCCTTTGGGCCAAGCGTGTGCCGTTCCACGGCAAACCCTCCGAGCCCAAGCGCTTCGTCACACGATGAACACCACCACCGCCCCCCTGCTGAGCCCCACCGTCGCCACGCCGGGCCGTGCGCCTGCACGGGCACGCCGTGTGCTGAAGCTGCTGGAACGCCTGCCGCACGGGCAGCTGGACTTGGAGCAGCCCGACGGCCACCTGCTGCGCCTGCCCCGGCCTCGCCCTGCCCCCAGTCCGGGCGACGCGCATTGCGTGCTGCACGACTGGCAGGCGCTGGAGCGCACCCTGCAATCGGGCGATATCGGCCTGGCCGAAGGTTACATCGCCGGCGAATGGGACAGCCCCGACCTGCCAGCCCTGCTGCGGCTGTGCATGACCAACCGCGACCAAGTGCAGCGCCTGGTCTACGGCAGCTGGTGGGGCCGGCTGGGCTACCGCCTGCACCACCTGCTGCAGCGCAATACGCGCGCCGGCAGCGCCCGGAACATCCATGCCCACTACGACCTGGGCAATGACTTCTACCGCCTTTGGCTGGACCCCGGCATGAGCTACAGCGCCGCCTGGTTCGAAGGGCGCACCGGCGATTCGCTGCACCAGGCCGACCTGGAGCAGGCCCAGCAGGCCAAGCTCCGCCGCACGCTGCACGCAGTGGGACTGCAACCCGGCCAGCGCCTGCTG
Organism: Comamonas sp. 17RB; assembly: GCF_030056555.1. Classification (NCBI taxonomy): domain Bacteria; kingdom Pseudomonadati; phylum Pseudomonadota; class Betaproteobacteria; order Burkholderiales; family Comamonadaceae; genus Comamonas; species Comamonas sp. 17RB. The sequence continues at coordinate 88,270 of NZ_JASHHY010000003.1, forward strand.
GAAGTCGGCTGCGGCTGGGGCGGGCTGGCCGAGACTGCGGCCCGCGAGTTCGGCGCCCAGGTCACGGGGGTGACGCTGTCGCGCGAGCAACTGGCCTGGGGACAGCACCGCATGCAGCGGTCCGGCCTGACCGATGCCGTGGACCTGCGCTACCAGGACTACCGCGACCTGCCCACCCTGCATGCGGGCCAGCCATTCGACGCCATTGTCTCCATCGAGATGTTCGAAGCCGTGGGCCACGCCTACTGGCGTGGCTACTTCGCCATGCTGCGCGACTGCCTCCGGCCCGGCGGCCTGGCCTGCATCCAGACCATCACGCTGCGCGAAGACCTGTTCGCGCGCTATCTGCGCTCCACCGACTTCATCCAACAGTACATCTTTCCGGGCGGCCTGCTGCCCAGCATTCCTGCTTTCGAACAGGAGGCGCGGCGCGCAGGCCTGGTGGTGGAAGGCCGCATGGCTTTCGGCCACGACTACGCGGAAACGCTGCGGCGCTGGCGCCAGTCCTTCACCGCCCAGATTGATGCCGTGCGCGCCCAGGGCTTTGACGAGCGCTTTGTGCGTCTGTGGAGCTTTTACCTCGCCTACTGCGAGGCGGCTTTTGACACCGGCAACACCGATGTCGTCCAGTTCACGCTGCGCAGGCCGCTGCCATGAAACCCCTCCAGCCCGTTCCACCCCGTGCACACCGCCGCCAGGCCCTGGCCTGGACCGCAGCCTGTGCGCTTGCCCCTTTCCTGATCGCCATGTCCAACGCCACCCACGCCATGACCCCGACCACAGCCCCGGTGGCAGAGCTCCCGACCGAGCTACGCAGCGCCCTGCCTGCCAGCCGCCTGGTGGGCACGGGTGTGCTGCGCTTCTTCGGCCTGCGGGTCTACGAAGCACGGCTGTGGGCTGCGGCCGGATTCGTACCCGAGGACTACGCCCGCCATCCGTTTGCGCTGGAGCTGGTCTATGACCGCAAGCTCGAAGGCGCAGCCATTGCCGAGCGCTCCATCGCCGAAATGCGCCGCGTGGGCAGCTTCACCGAAGCACAGGCCCGGCAGTGGCTGGCCCTTATGCAGCAGGCCTTCCCCGATGTCCAGCCGCAGGACCGGCTGCTGGGCCTGAACGATGGCCAGGGCGAGGTGCGCTTTTTCCACAACGGCCGCCAGACCGCACTGCTGCGCGATGCCGACTACGCGCGCCTGTTCTTCGGCATCTGGCTGGCACCGCAGACCTCGGCGCCCGCCCTGCGCAACGCACTGCTGGGCCTGGGCTGAACGCCGCCGGAGCATGCCATGGCTTTGCACCCCACCACAGCCCCCCTGCTGCCCTGGCGCACAGGGCTGGCCTATGGTGGGTTGGCCGCGCCGCTGGCCTTCGTGTCCCTGCCGCTGTATGTGAACCTGCCCTACCACTACGCCAGCGTGGCGGGCGCGCCGCTGGCGGGCCTGGGTGCCGTGCTGCTGGCCACCCGTGCATTCGACGCCCTGGTGGACCCCGCCATCGGCCGCCAGGCCGACAGGCTGCTGCGCCGGGGCGCGGCTTGCGCCGCGGGCGCAGCGGCTCTGGCGGGCCTGCTGATGGTGCTGGGCTTTGGCGCACTCTGGCACCCGCCATTCGGTGCGCACACGCAGGTGCGGCTGCTGGGCTGGCTGGCCGGCAGCCTGCTGCTGTGCACACTGGCTTACGGCTTCCTCACCATCCTCCACCAGGCCTGGGGCACCCGCTGGGGCGGCGCACCCACATGGCGGGCACGTGTCACCGCCTGGCGCGAAGGTGCCACCCTGGCGGGCGTGCTGCTGGCCAGCGTGCTGCCGTCCTGGCTGGGGCTGGATGCAACCACCGCCGTGCTTGCCCTGGGCCTGGTGCTGGGCCTGGCCGGCCTGTACCGGCTGCAGGCACCCGTGGCACCGCCGCAACCGGCAGACGGCCCGGCGGCCTCCCCCTGGGCGGATGCAAGCTTTCGCAGGCTGCTGGCCATCTTCATGGTCAACGGCGTCGCGGCCGCCATTCCCGCCACCCTGCTGCCCTTTTTTGTGGCCGACAGACTGCAGGCGCCCGCACTGCAGCCCTGGCTGCTGCTGTGCTTTTTTGGTGCGGCGGCCCTGGGCCTGCCGCTGTGGGTGAAGGCCGTCTCCCGCTGGGGCCTGGCGCCCAGCTGGCGTGCGGGCATGCTGGCCAGTGTGCTGGCCTTCGGTGTCACGCCCTGGCTGGACGCGGGCGACGGCATGGCCTTCGCCGTGGTCTGCCTGGCCAGCGGCCTGGCCCTGGGCGCGGACCTGGCCTTGCCGGGCGCCCTGCTCACGGGCGTGATCCACGACGCTGGTGAAGGCGGCCGGGGTGAAGGCCGCTACCTGGGCTGGTGGACCTGTGCCACCAAGCTCAACCTGGCCCTGGCGGCAGGCCTGGCCTTGCCGCTGCTGTCGCTGGCGGGCTACCGCAGCGGCAGCACCGATCCGGCCGGCCTGCAGGCGCTGGCCTGGGCCTATGGCGGGCTGCCCTGCCTGCTCAAGCTGGCGGCAGCGGCGCTGCTCTGGCGCGCCGAGCGACGGCATTCTTCCTGGAGGCACACATGAGCCACACCACCCACTCCACCTCGTTTTCACCGCTGCGGCGCGCCTGCCTGGGGGCCGCATTGGCGCTGTCGGTCGCGGGCTGTGCCGGGCCTTCCGTGCAGGACTACGCCAAGGAACAGCCGCCACTGGACCTGCGCCAGTATTTCAACGGGCCGCTGATGGCGCATGGCATGTTCACGGACCGCTCGGGCAAGGTGGTCAAGCGCTTCACCGTGCGCATGACAGGCCGCTGGAATGGCGACGAGGGCACGCTGGAAGAACACTTTGTCTACAGCGACGGCAGCACACAGCAGCGCGTCTGGCATCTGCGCCACCTGGGCGACGGGCGCTACAGCGGCCGGGCCGATGACGTGGTGGGCGAAGCCCAGGGCCAAAGTGCCGGCAATGCCATCCGCTGGAGCTATGTGCTGGCCCTGCCCGTGGACGGACGGGTCTGGAACGTCACCATGGACGACTGGATGTTCCTGGTGGACGGGCGCACCCTGCTCAACCGCACGGCCATGAGCAAGTTGGGCCTGCACCTGGGCGATGTGACGCTGTCCATCACCAAGGAGTGACTGCCATGCCACTGTTCTCCCACCGGCTGAACCCGCCGTTGCGCGACTGGCAAGGCCGCACCGCGTGGATTCTGGGGGCTTCTTCGGGCATAGGCCGCGCCACGGCCGAAGCACTGCACCAGCAGGGAGCACGCGTGATCGTCTCTGCACGGCAGGGCGATGCGCTTCAGGACTTCGTGCAGGGCCACCCGGGCTGCCTGGCCCTGCCGCTGGACGTGACCGATACCGCCGCCATGACCGCAGCCGCCCAGGCCGTGCAGGCCCATGCAGGCAAGGCACCGGACCTGGTGCTCTACTGCGCAGGCCACTACCGCCCCCTGCGTGCCACGGCGTTCGACCTGGCCGAAATGCAGCACCACCTGGCCGTGAACTACGGCGGCGCGCTGCACCTGCTCGATGCCCTGCTGCCCATGCTGCTGGCCGCCGGGCAGGGGCATCTGGCCTTGGTCGGATCGGTCGCCGGCTACCGCGGGCTGCCCATGTCCCTGGCCTACGGCCCCACCAAGGCAGCGCTCAACAACCTGGCGGAAAACCTTTATCTGGATCTGCACGGCCTGGGCCTGGGGGTGTCCGTCATCAACCCCGGCTTTGTGGATACGCCGCTGACGGCGCAGAACGACTTCAGCATGCCGGCCCTGATCAGTGCCGACGAGGCGGCCCGGCACATGCTGCAGGGCTGGGCGCAGGGGCGCTTCGAGATGAATTTTCCGCGCCGCTTCACCCGCTGGATGCGCCTGCTGCGCTGCCTGCCCGATGGCTGGTACTTCTCGGCCGTGCGCCGCTTCACGGGAACCTGACCTACGGCGGCCTTCCGCGTTCGCACGGGCCAGGCACTGCAGGCGTCCCGCCCCAGCTATCCACCAACTCCGCCCGGCACGCGGGCCTGTGACGGCCTGCGCCATGGCTCGCACATGAAAAAAGCCCGCACCTTGCGGAGCGGGCTTGGTGGCAGCCGCTGGCGGCTCCCAGCGACCGGCCGGCCAGGGCATGCCCTGGGGCCGGCACCGTAAGCTCAGGCCTTGGCCGCCTTGACGGTCTTCACCGCGGGCTTCTTCGCCGCTGCGGCAGGCTTCTTGGCGGCGGGCTTGGCGGCGGGCTTGGCTGCCGCCTTCTTGACCGCAGCCGCCTTCACGGCAGGCTTGGCGGCCGGTTTGGCACCGGCCGTGCGGCTGCGCGGCGCGGCCGCCGGCTTGACTGCGGGTTCTGCCACGCAGTCGGCGTAGTAGCGGATGTTGCCGTTCTCGTCTTCCAGTTCCACCAGACCGTGGATATCGGTCTCGAAGCCCGGGCATTCCTTGGCAAATTCGCGGGCGAACACCAGGTAGTCCACGATCTTCTTGTTAAAGACTTCACCGGGAATCAGCAACGGAATGCCGGGCGGGTACGGCGTGACCAGACCCACGGTGGTGCGGCCCACCAGGTGGTCGATCTCCACGCGCTCGGTCTTGCGCTGGGCAATGTGGGCGTAGGCATCCGAAGGCTTCATCGCCGGCTTCAGATCGGACAGGTACATCTCCGTCGTCAGGCGGGCGATGTCGTACTTGGCGTACAACTCGTGCACGTGCTGGCACAGGTCCTTCAGACCCATGCGTTCGTAGCGGCGGTGCTGCTGCACGAACTCGGGCAGGATGCGCGCCAGCGGCTGGTTGCGGTCGTAATCGTCCTTGAACTGCTGCAGCGCAGTCAGCATGGTGTTCCAGCGGCCCTTGGTAATGCCGATGGTGAACATGATGAAGAAGGAATACAGGCCGGTCTTTTCCACCACCACGCCGTGCTCGGCCAGGTATTTGGTGACGATGGAGGCGGGAATGCCGGTGTCGGCAAAGTCGCCATCCAGATCCAGACCCGGCGTGACGATGGTGGACTTGATCGGGTCCAGCATGTTGAAGCCGTCGGCCAGGTCGCCAAAGCCGTGCCAGTTGTCGAATTCCTTGCCGCTCTTGCCCTTGGCCTTGTGCTTGCGCGAGGCATCGGGGCCGCGGATGATCCAGTCCTGGGCCGAGCCCACGCCTTCTTCGGCCAGGGCTTCAGGGCCCCAGACTTCGAACCACCAGTCGTCGTCACCGAACTCGTCATCCACCTTGCGCATGGCGCGGCGGAAGTCCAGCGCTTCCAGGATGGACTCTTCCACCAGTGCAGTGCCTCCAGGCGGCTCCATCATGGCGGCAGCCACATCGCAGCTGGCGATGATGCTGTACTGCGGGCTGGTCGAGGTGTGCATCAGGTACGCCTCGTTGAACAGCGGGTGGTCCAGCTTTTCGGTCTGGCTGTCCTGCACCAGCACATGCGATGCCTGGCTGATACCGGCCAGCAGCTTGTGGATGGACTGGGTGGCATACACCACGGAGTGCTTGGGACGCGCACGCTTCTTGCCCATGGCGTGGTAGCTGCCATAGAAGGGGTGGAAAGCAGCGTGGGGCAGCCAGGCTTCATCGAAGTGCAGGTTGGCCACATAGCCGTCCAGCATGCCCTTGATGGTTTCGGTGTTGTACAGCACACCGTCGTAGGTGGACTGGGTCAGGGTCAGCACGCGCGGCTTGACGGCCTTGGCATCCACGCCCTTGAGCAACGGGTTGGCCGCAATCTTGGCCTGGATCGACTCCACGCTGAACTCGCTCTGCGGGATCGGTCCGATGATGCCGAAGTGGTTGCGCGTGGGCTTCAGGAACACCGGAATCGCACCCGTCATGATGATGGAGTGCAGGATGGACTTGTGGCAGTTGCGGTCCACCACCACCACATCGCCGGGTGCCACGGTGTGGTGCCAGACGATCTTGTTGGAAGTCGACGTGCCATTGGTCACGAAGTAGCAGTGATCGGCATTGAAGATGCGCGCGGCATTGCGCTCGGACTCGCCGATGGCACCGTTGTGGTCCAGCAGCTGGCCCAGTTCTTCCACGGCATTGCAGACGTCGGCGCGCAGCATGTTCTCACCGTAGAACTGGTGGTACATCTGGCCCACGGGGCTCTTCAGGAACGCCACGCCACCCGAGTGACCGGGGCAGTGCCAGCTGTACGAACCGTCTTCGGCGTAGTCCAGCAGCGCCTTGAAGAACGGCGGCTGCACGCTTTCCAGGTAGCTCTTGGCTTCGCGGATGATGTGCTTGGCCACGAATTCGGGGGTGTCCTCGAACATGTGGATGAAACCGTGCAGCTCGCGCAGGATGTCGTTGGGCAGGTGGCGGCTGGTCTTGGTCTCGCCGTAGATGTAGATCGGCACCTCTTCATTCTTGCGGCGCACTTCACCAATGAAGTTGCGCAGGCTGTGAATGATGGGGTCCTTGTCGCTGCCCAGCGTGAACTCTTCATCGTCGATCGACAGAATGAAGGCGCTTGCCCGGCTTTGCTGCTGCGCGAACTGGCTCAGGTCGCCGTAGCTGGTAACGCCCAGCACCTCGAAGCCCTCTTCCTCGATCGCATGCGCCAGGGCGCGGATACCCAGACCCGAGGTGTTCTCGGAACGATAGTCCTCGTCGATGATGACGATGGGAAAACGAAATTTCATGCGCAGCCCCGTGCAACCGGGCCTCATAAATAACGAAACAGGCGCGAAGTGTAAGTAATATCGAGGGCATTCCCTGCGGTTTGCCCGCAATTCATGGCAAAACGGGGTTTTGTTACCAACATACTGCGCCGCACGACGGCGCCGAAAGGACTGCAGACAATGGAGGCAAGCACCTGGTGGTGGATTCTGGCGGGCATGGCCGTAGTGGCCGAACTGCTGACGGGCACCATTTATCTGCTGATGATCTGCCTGGGCCTGGCCTCAGGCGCCGTGGCGGCCCACCTGGGTCTGAGCATGCCACTGCAAATCGTGGTCGCTGCCGTGGTGGGCGTGTTGTGCGTGGTGGTGGCCCGCCGCGTGCGCCGCGCCCGCAGCTCGGGCCTGCCGGCCTCGGCCGATCCGGCCATGAACCTGGACATTGGCGAAACCGTCACCGTCCACCAATGGGAAGCCGATGGCACCGCCCGCGTCGCCTACCGGGGTGCGCAATGGACGGCCGTGCTGCGCGCCGGCTCCATGCCGGCCCCCGGCCAGTACCGCGTGGTGGAGCTGCAAGGCAACCGTCTGGTGGTGGACAAGGCCTGATCCAGGCCCGGCCACCATCGGGCTTTGGGGCCTTTGTGCCCCTTGCGCTCACAATCTGATCCCAATCGGCTGCCCACCCAGCGCTGCTGCAGCGCAGGCAGTCCCCGTTTTCGCAACTCCCCTTTCATGCTGAAGGAGCATCCATGGAAATTGCCATCGTCCTGTTCGTCATCGCCATCATCTTTGTGGCGCAATCCGTCAAGGTCGTCCCCCAGCAGCACGCCTGGGTCAAGGAACGCCTGGGCAAGTACGCCGGCACCCTCACGCCCGGCCTGAACTTTCTGGTGCCCTTCGTGGACCGCGTGGCCTACAAGCACAGCCTCAAGGAAATCCCGCTGGATGTGCCCAGCCAGGTCTGCATCACGCGCGACAACACCCAGCTGCAGGTCGACGGTATCCTGTACTTCCAGGTGACCGACCCCATGCGCGCCAGCTATGGCTCGTCCAACTACATCATGGCCGTGACCCAGCTGGCCCAGACCTCGCTGCGCAGCGTGATCGGTAAGCTGGAGCTGGACAAGACCTTCGAAGAGCGCGACATGATCAACGCCCAGGTGGTGTCCGCCATTGACGAGGCCGCGTTGAACTGGGGCGTGAAGGTGCTGCGCTACGAGATCAAGGATCTGACGCCGCCCGCTGAAATCCTGCGCTCCATGCAGGCCCAGATCACCGCCGAACGTGAAAAGCGCGCGCTGATCGCCGCCTCCGAAGGCCGCCGCCAGGAACAGATCAACATCGCTACCGGCGAACGCGAAGCCTTCATCGCACGCTCCGAAGGTGAGAAGCAGGCCGTCATCAACAAGGCCCAGGGTGAGGCCGAATCCATCAAGGCCGTGGCCGAAGCCACTGCGACCGCCATCGAACGCGTGGCCACTGCCATCCGCCAGCCCGGCGGCGAACAGGCCGTGCAGCTGAAGGTGGCAGAAAAGGCCGTGGAAGCCTACAGCCAGGTGGCCGCGGATTCCAACACCACCCTGGTGGTGCCCAGCAACATGACCGAAGTCTCGGGCCTGATCACCTCCGCCATGAAGATGGTGCAGGTCGGCAAGAGCGTCTGATTTCCGGCCCCGCTCCCGCGTGCCTGCACAAAAAAACAGGCACTTCGCCGGGAGCGGCGGAATTTCAGGCTAGAATTGCGGCTTCATCACACGGAGCGGTGGATGAGTGGTTTAAGTCGCACGCCTGGAAAGCGTGTGTGGGTTAATAGCCCACCGCGGGTTCGAATCCCGCCTGCTCCGCCAAATGAATTTTCAAAACCAAGCTGCCAGTAGAGCTTGGTTTTTTGTTTCCCTCCCGGGAAACAACGCCGGTTATCAATGTGGAGCGGTGGATGAGTGGTTTAAGTCGCACGCCTGGAAAGCGTGTGTGGGTTAATAGCCCACCGCGGGTTCGAATCCCGCCTGCTCCGCCACATTGAACCCCAAGCCCCAGTTACGCAAGTAGCTGGGGCTTTTCTCATTGTCCCGCGCCCTCTCAACAAGAGCGTCGCCGCGCCACAACCCATGCTGCGCCCAGATGCAGCCATTGCCCAGGCAGCAGCAGATTTCACCGCCCTGCCCCATTCTCCTCATCGTTTGCTGCACAATCGGAAGCACGCCAGCCAGCAGGAACAAGCCCTACAGCAAGCCACAACACCGCCCTCTCGCACACAACCGGCTCCGGCCATCTGGCCGCCACAGTGTGTGCCAACCCAACTGCGCAGATCCATCCATGAAAATTCTCACCCGCTTCTCGACCCTCGCTGCAGGTGCTGGCATAGGCGTGCTAGCAGCCGGCATTGCAGGCGACCGCCCTGGGCTGTGGCTGCCCGGCACATCGCTGTTCTGCGTGGGCATCGTCCTGTTCGGGGCATCCAAGCTGATGCGCAAGCCCGCCAAGGAGCAGTGATCCACAGGCAACGGAGCAGCAGCCTACCCGTTGCTCCGCGCCGCTGAAGGCTCGGCGCCAGCGACGGGAGCGGCTCGCCATGGACCTCCCACCTGCAGACGCCCCCGGCGCAAAGGCATAGTGCGCGGGTTCAGGCCCCGCCCTTCTCACTGTCCATTCCGGCCTGCTCCCATTCCGGCACGCCCCCCACCAGGCGCTGGGCCTGGTAGCCGTGGCTGACCAGCAGCTCCACCGCCTGCGTGGAAGAGATGCAGTAGGGATCGCGGCAGTAGGCCACGATGTCCGTCTTGGGCAATTTCCGCATACGCGACTGCAGCTTGGCAATGGGAATGTTCACCGAGCCCGGGATATGGGCCTGTGCAAACTCGGCCTCGGACCGCACATCCACCAGCGTGATGTTCTGCTCTGCCATTCTGCGGCGCAGCTCGGCCACCGTGATGGCCTCCAGCTTGAGCGGCTGGAAATCCAGCGCCAGCGTCTGCTGCAGCGCTCTGCGCTGAAACTCCGCATAGTTGCGCAAGGCCGCCAGCACTTCGGTCAAAGGGCCTGCGCCCAGTCGGTAGAGCATCTGCTTGCCCTGCCTGCGTGCCGTCACAAAACCGCCGCGCTTGAGCGTCTGCAGGTGTTGCGAAGCATTGGCAACGCTCAGTTGCGCAAGCTCCGCCAGCCGCTCCACCGCCATCTCCCCCTGTGACAGCTGCTCCAGCAGCACCAGCCGCTGCGGGTTGCCCAGTGTCTTGGCAATGTCCGCGAACTGCGCCAGCACGCTTGGCCCGACAGGTGATAGGTGATTGTCCATGCCCCAAAGATAGCACTCCACTATCATTCAATTGTTTAATTGAATGTTTAATCCATTGAGAGGATACGCCATGGAAATCATTTGGGCCCACGGTGCCGCAGCGCTGTGGATGTGCGTGGTCATCGCGGTAGCTGCCGCCAGCATTTCCTACACCATCACCATGACGGAGCTGTTTGCACCACTACGTTCCTGGAGCCAGAAGCTGGGCCACATGGTGGGCTACCTGTTCACCTGCTTCTATTGCATGAGCCACTGGGTCGTCATCGCGGCCGTGCTGGTCTACCAGCCCCGCCTGATACACAGCAACCTGCTGGCCGTCGACCTCATCGTGTCGATCTTCTTCACCATCACGATCGCCGCCCTGGTGTGCGGCCTGCTGTTCAGGGTCTTTCTGAGCGCCATGGCGATGAAGCTCAAGCAAAAAGAAATGGCCGCGGTCATGCACAAATAGCGCCGTGCCGCCTTGGTGGCCGGATTCCGGTTTCTGCGTTCTACTCTCTGCCATCAGGATCGCCAGGCCACATCCACCATTGCTGCGCAGAGGCTCGCCCACATGAACCGGAATCCCATCCCCGCCATCGCTCTGGCAGCCCTGCTGGGTCTGCCCATGCTCTCCAGCGCCGCGCCCAGCGTACAGGTGGGCTTCTCACCCGAGGGCTCGGCCCGGCAACTGGTGCTGGACACCATCACCAGTGCCCGGACCAGCATCCAGATCCTCGCCTATGCCTTCCAGGCGCCGGACATTGCCCAGGCCCTGGTCGATGCCCGGCAACGCGGCGTGCAGGTGCGCATCGTGGTGGACAAGAAACGCAACACCGGCAAAGCCAGCCAGGCCGCAATGGACCTGGTGGTGCGCAACGGCATTGAACTGCGCACCAACGACCGCTTTCACATCCACCACGACAAGGCCATGATCGTGGACAGTGATGCCGTGGAAACCGGCTCCTTCAACTACGCCCCATCGGCCGAGACCGCCAACTCGGAAAACGTGGTGGTGATTCGCGGCATGCCGGAAGTGACCCGGCAGTACCTCCAGCACTGGCAGTCCCGCTGGGAGCTGGGGGTTCCCTACCCGGTGCGCTGACGACGCTGGCCGCCACGCCACACGACGCGGCCCGTGGCCCGTGGCCCGTGCCCCGTGGTCTGGGGCATCCGGTAACCGAACCGGACGACTGTTTCAGCAGTGGCTCCTGCCTGCGCTGAGGAGACCATGGCGTACTTCCACCGCGTTCACAACAACGCCAGTTCTGAAAATAAGACCCATCCCAGTACACCGGGGTGCTTCTCGCTCAAGAGTCCAACCCGAACACAGGCAGTGGACACCACACGCAATACCGGCAAAGCCAGCCGGATCGCAACGGACCTGATGGGACGCAACGGCATGGGACGGCGAAACGCCAACCGTTGTCACTTTCACCACGACAAGTACCGCCAGAGATATGAAAAAGATTTCATTTTTCACATCTCTCAAGTTTTCTCGTGCATTTCCGAGAACAAGGGTAGTTGTGCATCTTGTTTCACCACCTGTTGAGTGCCTCGGATTCCGTATGTTCCATACCCTTCGTTCAAAAATCCTGGCCATCAGCACGGCCACCGTGGTGGGCGCACTGGCGATCACCGGTGCTGCCAGCTACACCATCGCCCGCACCAGCAGTTTCCAGACGCTGGCACAGGACCTCAATGCCGTCACAGCAGGCAACACCATGGCCGTCGACCAGTGGGTGGCCGCCAAGGCGCAAGCCGTAACCGCCGCTGCAGCCGCCATCGAACACGGTGACCCACGCGACCTGGCGGCCCACATGGGCCAGGCCAGCGGTTTCCCCATTACCACCGTGGGCTGGGAAGACAAGAGCTTCAAGTCCACCACCCAGACCGCCGCTGACTACGACCCTACAGCCCGGCCCTGGTACAAGGCCGCCGTACAGGCCGGCAAGCTGACGGTGACCAAGCCTTATGGCGACTCCAGCACCGGCATACCCTATGTGGCCTTTGTGGCTCCGTTGCAGGCCACCGGTGTGCGCGGCGTGCTCAGCGGCGCCGTGCCCCTGGATGGCGTACGCGCCGTGGTTGCAGCCATCCGCCCCACGCCCAGCAGCAGCGGCTGGGTGGTCAACACCGAAGGCATGATCCTGGCGCATGCCAACGCGGAGTACGCACTCAAGCCTGCCACCTCGCTCTCTACCGAGCTGACGCCTGCAGCGCTGGCTGCGCTGGCCAGCGCCCAGGCGCCCATGCGGTTGGACCTGGGCGGTCGCCCCCAGTTGCTCAAGGCCCAGACGGTGGCCGGAACCGACTGGCTGCTGGTGGTTGCCCTGGACGAGGCGGAAGCCACGGCCGGCCTGTCCAGCCTGTTGCATACCCTGATCGCCGCCATCGTGATCCTGGCCCTGTTGGCCGCCGCGGTGGCTGCCGCGCTCACAGCGACATCGTTCCGCCGCCTGTCTCAGGTGCGCGACGCCATGAACCGGATCGGCTCGGGCGGCGGTGACCTTACCCAGCGCCTGCCCGTGATCGGCCGGGACGAGGTGGCACAGATTGCCGTGGCCTTCAACAGCTTTGTGCAGCAGATCGGCGTCGTGCTGCAGGACGTGCGCAATCGCGTGGACTCCATGACCACTGCCACCGACGAGATCAAGGCCGGCAACGTGGACCTGTCCACCCGCACCGAGGACTCGGCCAGCAGCCTGCAGGAAACCTCGGCCGCCCTCTCCCAGCTCACGGTCCATGTGCGCCAGTCGGCCGATGCCGCAGCACAGGCCACGCGCCTGGCCGATGCCGCCAGTGAATCGGCCAACCGTGGCGGCGCCACCGTCAGCAGTGCGGTCGCCACCATGGATGAGATCGCCCAGTCCTCCACCCGCATTGGCGAAATCATCAACGTGATCGATGCCATTGCCTTCCAGACCAACATCCTGGCACTCAACGCCGCCGTCGAGGCCGCCCGTGCAGGCGAGCAGGGCCGCGGTTTTGCCGTGGTCGCCAGCGAGGTTCGCTCCCTCGCCCACCGCAGTGCCACCGCCGCCAAGGAGATCAAGGCCTTGATTGACGCCTCCGGTGCCAGCGTACGCACAGGCACGGAGCGCGTGCGCGCCTCGGGCGCCACCATGGGCGAGATCGTGGACAGCATCCAGCGGGTGGCCCGCATCATCAACGAGATCCACGGCTCCATGGCAGAGCAGAGCACGGGCATTGATCAGATCAACCAGGCCGTGGCAGAAATGGATCGATCCACCCAGCAAAATGCCGCCCTGGTCGAGCAGTCCACGGCTGCCTCGGGCGTGCTCAACGAACAGGCCCACCACTTGTCCGATGCGGTGAGCCGGTTCACGCTGTCCACAGAGGATTCCAGCCAATCCTCCAAGCTCCTGCAGCTGTCTCGATAACCTAGTCTGCCGCGTGCCGATCGAAGCCGCACATGTCGGCATCGAAGGCCGGGCAGCAGGCGCTGGTAGCGAAAACGGAAGTGCTGCGGCGCCTGAAACACAGCTGCACCGCATGACCGGAGCCTGACAGCAGAGAAAGGCCGCTGCGCACCTTGCCAAGCAGTACGTGTGAAGTACACCTTCACAAGGTGCACCTCACTCATGCGGTGCGTCATGGCCGCAGATGCTCCAGTCTCGCGCCGAGAGCGCTCAGCAAACGAGTCAGAGATTCCATCCACACATCGGAGCCATTTATGGCGCGGCAAGGCGAGCGGCTCGTGCCCACTCGCGTTGCATGGCCGCCATCCGTTACTCGCTTTCGATTCCGGTGAAGCCCGCCTCGGGGTAGCGTTCACCAGCCACGCGCCCTGGTGCGAACATCTCGTCGAGTTCTTGAATTTGCTTGGAGGTGAGCGTCACGCTGGAAGCGCTGACATTGCTCTCCAGATAGCTCACCCGTCGCGTACCAGGAATTGGAATGACGTTCTGGTGCTTGTTCAAAATCCACGCCAGGGCAACTTGGGAGTTTTTCAGCCCGTAGCGTGAAGCAAACGCCGTCAGCTCGCTGACGAGTTGCTGGTTCTGCGCCCCAGCATCGCCGTTGAATTTCGGGTTGGAACGCCTGAAATCATTGGGCGCCAGTGCGTCCACATTGACTGGTCCGGCGAGAAAAGAGCGGCCAAGCGGGCTATAGGCAACAAAGGTCGTTCCTAGCTCGGCGCAAGTGTCCAGCATCGCGTGCTCAGGCTCTCGGCTCCAGAGAGAGTATTCGCTCTGAACTGCTGCAATGGGGTGGATGGCATGGGCCCGCCTGAGCGTTTGCGGGGAAACTTCTGACAGGCCGATTGCAGCAACCTTTCCTGCGGCGACCAGGGCGGCCATGGAAGACACGACTTCCTCAATGGGAACAGAGAGGTCTCGCCGATGGCAGTAGTACAAGTCGATTCTTTCGACGCCGAGCCGCTTCAGCGACGCTTCACAGGCCTGCCGAATGTATGCAGGCGAGTTGTCGATGCGGCGCTCATACTTCCCTTCTGAGCGAACAATGCCGAATTTGGTGGCAAGCACTATGTTGTCGCGCTCAGCTTTGCCAATGTGAGCGACAAACTGACCGAGGAGCTGTTCGTTGCGGCCAAAGCCGTAGGTGTCTGCGGTGTCGAAGTGGGTGACGCCGACCTCCAGTGCTCGCGCCAGGACTCGCAGCGAATCTGCGTCGTTGCTTTTTCCATAGAACTCGCTCATTCCCATGCAGCCCAGGCCTATGGCTGAAGAGAGCTTTCCGTTGTCTCCCAGTTTGCGCTGCTCCATCGCTATGCACTCCTCTGAATGGCTGGGGGTGGCCTATCTCCAGGTAGACGGCCGCCCATGCATGCTACAGGTACGCGGCCCCGCCAAGTGGCGACGCTGGGCCATCCGCCCCGCGCAGACAAAGCACCACAGCACAGAGCCGCCAGGAAGCTTGCCAGGCATACAGACTCAGGAACTGCCAGCATGCGCTGATGGCACAGGAACCCTGCGCCGGGTCTGGGTGGTGCAGCGCCACCCCACGCGCGCGCTTCCGGCGATGTGCGTTCCAGCCGGATGCGTTCGTACCCTTGGGTATTCACGCTGGTGACAAATTCACCGTGAAAATGCGGAGCAAACGCCTGTCCGCGGAAGTCGACATAGGCGATGTCGACACCGGCGAACAAGCAGCGGGCGAAAAAATGCACGGCGGCAATGCAACGGCGGTTTCAGAGGGAAAAAACGCCATCGGGCCGGCCCATTGCTGTGATGCAGATGGCCGCCGTTCTGCCCATGGTCAGTGACAAAGCTTGCTGAGCGCCTATCATTTACCGTAGCGTTCTCCACGGAAGCCAGCTAACCGGGCACAGATCCGGCTCACACACGTTTCAGTTTCAGTTGAATCGTCAGGGAGTCTCAGATGCAGGAACAGACCCGCGTTGCCGATTGGCACGCGTTGCCGACCGATGCCGTTCTCACCCAATTGCACACGACCGCCGCCGGACTGGATTCCAGCCAGGCCAGCGAGCGTTTGCAGCAGCAAGGGCCCAATGCCCTGCCCGCTGCCGCGTCACGCAGCATGCTGGTGCGCTTTCTGTCGCAATTCAACAACCTGCTGATCTATGTGCTGCTGGGTTCGGCCGTGGTCACGGCGCTGCTGCAGCACTGGGTCGATACCGGGGTCATCCTGGCGGTGGTGCTGATCAATGCCATCTTCGGTTTTGTGCAGGAAGGCCGTGCGGAAAAAGCGCTGGATGCGGTGAAGGCCATGGTCTCCAGCCGCGCCAATGTGCTGCGCGACGGCCTGCGCACCTCCGTGCCCACCGAAGAGCTGGTGGCAGGCGACTGCGTGCTGCTGGAGGCTGGCGACCGCGTCCCAGCCGATGTGCGCCTGCTGCGTGCCAGCAGCCTGAAGCTGGATGAAGCCATGCTGACCGGCGAATCGGTCGCCGTCGACAAATCGGTCGACCCCGTGGCTGCCGATGCCGCCCTGGGTGACCGCTTCTGCATGGCCTACTCCGGCACCCTGGTCGCCGCCGGGCAAGGCCTGGGCGTGGTGGTGGCCACTGGCCCGCGCACCGAGCTGGGCCGCATCAGCACCATGCTGAGCACGGTGGAGACCCTGGCCACCCCGCTGACCCGGTTGATGGACCGCTTTGCACGCCAGCTCACCATCACGGTGCTGAGCCTGTCCGCCCTGATGTTCTGCTTTGCGCTGTGGGTGCGCCATTACGACCTGGCCGATGCGTTCATCGCCGTCGTGGGCATTGCGGTGTCGGCCATCCCCGAAGGCCTGCCCGTGGTCATGACCATTGCATTGGCCATTGGCGTGCAACGCATGGCCGCGCGCTATGCCATCGTGCGCAATCTGCCGGCGGTGGAAACGCTGGGCGCAGTCTCGGTCATCTGCTCCGACAAGACCGGCACCCTCACCCGCAACGAAATGAGCGTGCGCGCCGTGGTGCTGCCCGGCGCCAGCTTCGAGATAGAAGGTGAAGGCTACGCCCCCCAGGGCCGCTTCAGCCTGGCGAGCCAGCAGGTCGACCCTGCAGCCCACCCGGCGCTGCTGCAGTTCGCCCGGGGCGCGGCCCTGTGCAACGACGCCCATGTGCGGCAGGCCGACGACGGCGCCTGGACCGTGGAAGGCGACGCCATGGAGGGCGCCCTGGTGGCATTGGCCAGTCGCGCCGGCCTGGACGTGGAAGCCTTGCGCCTGGACTGGCTCCGCCTGGATGAAGTGCCGTTCGATGCCGTCCACCGCTTCATGGCCACCCTGCACCGGCCTGCGGACGCGCCGGCCGTGGTCTTTGTCAAAGGCGCGCCCGAACAGGTGCTGACCATGTGCGTGGACCAGCAGGGCCCCGAAGGCCTGCAACCGCTGGACGCTCCCTACTGGCTGCAGCAGATCGACGCCCTGGCCGCCCGGGGCTACCGCGTGCTGGGCCTGGCCAGCCGCGCCCCGGCGCACGGCGCAGACAGCGTGGACATGGACGATGTGAAAGACCTCACCCTGCTGGGCGTACTGGGCATGATCGATCCGCCGCGCGACACCGCCAAGGAAGCCGTGCGCGAATGCCGCAGCGCTGGCATCGCCGTGAAGATGATCACCGGCGACCACGCCACCACCGCCGCCGCCATTGCCAAGGAACTGGCCCTGGCCGACACCATCCGCGTTACTTCGGGCCATGAGCTGGACGGCCTCAACGACGCCCAGCTGATCGACGTGGCCCGGGCCTCCACAGTCTTTGCCCGCACCAGCCCCGAACACAAGCTGCGCCTGGTGCAGGCCCTGCAGGCAGACCGCAGCGTCATCGCCATGACCGGCGACGGCGTCAACGACGCACCGGCACTCAAGCGCGCCGACATCGGCGTGGCCATGGGCATCACCGGCACGGCTGCCGCCAAGGAAGCCGCAGGCATGGTGCTGGCTGACGACAACTTCGCCACCATCGTCGCTGCCGTCAAGGAAGGGCGCACCGTCTACGAAAACCTGCGCAAGGTCATTGCCTGGACCCTGCCCACCAACGGCGGCCAGGCCATCATCATCATCGTGGCCATCCTGCTGGGCCTGGCGCTGCCGGTTACGCCGGTGCAGATTCTCTGGGTCAATCTGGTCACCGCCGTGGCGCTGGGTCTGACGCTGGCCTTCGAGCCACCGGAGCCCACGCTGATGCAGCGCAAGCCCCGCTCCCCCGAGGAACAGCTGCTCCAGCCCTATCTGCTGTGGCGTGTGGCCTTGGTATCGATACTGTTCGCCATAGGCTGCTTCGGCATGTTCGAATGGTCGCTGCAACGCGGCGACTCGGTCGAGCTGGCGCGCACCATCGTCGTCAATGCCCTGGTGATCATGGAAATCTTCTACCTGTTCAGCGTGCGCTACATACAAGGCACCTCGCTCAGCCTGCGCGGCGTGCTGGGCACCCCGGCCGTGCTGCTGGGCGTGGGCGGCGTCATCCTGGCACAGCTGCTGTTCACCTACACCCCGCCCATGCAGGCGCTGTTCGACAGCCGCCCCGTGGACATAACCGCAGGCCTGCTGTCCATCGGGCTGGGCGTGCTGCTGCTGGTGCTACTGGAAGTGGAAAAGCTGGTGGTGCGCCTGATGAACCTGGATGTCCGGGGCTAGGGCGAGAGGGGCATTGCTGGCGGAGCGCCAGCTGCCGACCTGTCCCGCGGCTTGAATCGACCAATTCCCATTGCAGCCGCACAGCACTCCTGGGCACTCAGCGCTGCGTGATGTTCAAGCCGCACCCCTGGCCAAGGCAGCCGCCTTGCCCTGACGTTCAGTCCTCGCTCGCGCGCGGGTAGCCTGCGTCTGCCCACTGCTGCGCAGCAGCGCGGGTGAGCCTGTAGTCGGGGCGGGCCCGCACCTGGGCCAATTGGCTGCCGTCCGCCGCCGTCGCACTGAGCGTGGCAGTGGGGTTCTCCTCATCGGGCTCGATATCGAGAGCCACCGTCACGCGCAACCCGTGCACGTCAATCTGTATGGCCTGGTGCAACATCGCTGCCAGGTGCTGCTCATGCCGACGGATGACCTCGTGGGCCGTCTTCACCAAGGTATTGAAGGCCGACACGTCAAGTGGCTTGGGATTCTTCTTGTCGCGGCCCATGGTCCATGGGCCGACCAGGGCGGGCTCCGATTGGCCGTCCTGGGTCATTGACACAGCCCAGCCATCGTCGTCTTCATTCTTGATGACACGGGCTTCCCAGCCCTTGTGGTGCCAAAGGCGGTCTTCGAAGATGGAGACGTCTTCCTGTTCGGGTTCTACGGACATGCTTGGCTTCTTTTTTTGGAGCTATCAAGTCCAAAGTTTACTGTTTCTCTATACAGCCCACAGCCTGTTGAGGCGGAGGGCACAGACCGCACAGCGGCATTGCCCAAGTCGTACCAATGTCCAGACCCACATCTCCACACAAGCTCTCCGCGATTCGCAACCTGCCCCCAATCTGCATCTTGAGGTGAGGCTTTGCATAAATTGAGAATAGGTATCATTTATGTAGAATCGCCGCATTTCCAATGCACCTGAACCTCCCGTGTCCACCCCCGCCCACAGCATCGCCAGTGAAGCACTTGGCGGCATGTACACACTGCACAACCGCTGGTTGATTGCCTGGCTGCAACGCAAGCTGGGTGACCGCCACGACGCAGCGGACATTGCACAGGACACCTTCACGCGCATCTGGAGCACGGCCAGGACCCAGGCCATTGAAGACATTCGCGAGCCCAGGGCCTATCTCACCACCGTCGCGCGGCGGCTGATGATCAACCACCTGGAACGCCGCTCGCTGGAACAGGCCTACCTCACCTCCTTGCAGCTGCTGCCTGAAGCCACCACCCTGTCTGCCGAAGACCGGGCCATCCTGCTGGAGACGCTGGAAGAGCTGGATGCCTTGCTGGGCGAACTGCCGACCAAGGTGCGCACGGCATTTCTGCTCTCTCAGCTCGAAGGTCTGGCTTACGAGGAGATTGCCGAGCAGATGCAGCTGAGCGTGCGCACCGTCACCCGCTATATGGCGCAAGGCTTCCGGCAATGCCTGCGCGTGATGTGGGATGCGTGAAGGCCACGCCATGGATGCACGCATTCTCGACGAGGCGGCCCAGTGGATGGCGCGCCGGTATGCCCCCGGCTTCGGTGCTGCGCAGCAGGCCGAGCTGGCGCAGTGGCGCGGCCGGAGCGCCACCCATGAAGCCGTCTGGCAGCGCATAGAACAGCTGCAATTGCGCATGGATGGCGTCCCCCCATCCATGGGCATGGCCGTGCTGAACCGTCCGCGGGCGGGCAGCCGCCGGCACGTGCTGCGCACCACGGCGCTGGTTCTGGCCACCCCGATGCTGGGCTGGCTGTCCTACCGCCATCTGCCATGGCAGGTCTGGAGTGCAGACTTCAGCACCGCCACGGGCGAAACGCGCGATGTGACGCTGGCGGACCACAGCCACGTGCTGCTGAACACGGCTTCCGCCATCAGCACCCGTTTTGACAGCGAAGCGCGCCGGGTCCGCCACCATGCGGGCGAGATCCTGGTGGAGACCGCGCACGACAGCGCCTACCAGACTCTGCCCTTCGTGGTGCAGACGGACGACGGCCTGTTGCGCGCCCTGGGCACCCGGTTCACCGTTCGTAAGCATGCGCACGGCACCACGCTGGCCGTGCTGCAGGGAGCCGTGCAGGTCACCCCCGCGCAGTCCGGCCAGTCCCTGGTGGTGCAGGCGGGCGAACGGGTCAGCTTCGACAGCCACCAGACTGGTGCCGTCACCCCACTGCCGCCCCATACCGATGCCTGGGTGCGGGGCACGCTGTATGCCCAGGACATGCGCCTGGACAACTTCCTGGCCGAGCTGCAGCGCTACCGCCCCGGGGTGCTGCAGTGCGCCCCCGGTGTGGCCGACCTGCGCGTCTCCGGCGTGTTCCAGCTGCGCGACACGGACCGCATTCTGGAACTGCTGACGCAGACCCTGCCCGTGCGCACGCAAGCACGCACCCGCTACTGGGTGACGCTCACCCCCGCCTGATGCGGATGGGACTGCGCTGTTCCTCTCCGGCTGCCCTCCGCTTGCTCTTGCCACCGCCCTCGCCGGTCATCTTTCGCCAACGACCATTCCAGGCTTCCAGGCAGGCATACCAATTTTTTTGTCCATTGCTGTCCGGTTTTTCGATCTCGCCTGTCAAGCACATCAAGACCCATTCATTGACAGACAACGAGGACTGAACACCATGCCTGCCACGCGCTCACGGCCCATCGCCCCCCACTCCCCTGCAGTGCCACTGCACCCGCTCACCCTGGCCGTCCAAGGCGCGTTTGTGGCCATCGTCGGCAGCGCCGCACTGGCCCTGCCCATGGCGGTGCACGCGGCAGAGCCTGCTGCCCAGTCCGCACAGAAGGCCTACCAGATCTCCGCCGGCCCGCTGGGGCCCGCGCTGATGGACTTTGCCGGCCAGGCCGGCATCAACCTGAGCATGGACCTGGCCCAGCTCAAGGACCTGCGCACCCCCGGCCTGTCCGGCCCCCACACCGTCGACAGCGGCTTGGCACGCTTGCTGGAACACTCGGGGCTGCATGCCCGCCGCCTGGGCGCAGGCAACTACGCGCTGGAAGCTGCGCCGGCCACCCCAACGCCCGCTGTGCCTGCTACCGCCAAGACTGGCGCCGCCGCATCGGCAGATGCACAAGCTGCAGCGGAACTGGCCGCCGTCACCGTGTCCGCACGCACCCAGAACAATCTGGTGGCCCCGTCGCGCCAGGTGACCATTCTGGAAGGCGAAGAAGTGCAGCAGCTGCGCCAAGGCTCCGACAGCCTGGCCACCATGCTCAGCAAGGTGGTTCCAGGCATGGCGGACTCCAGCCACACCATCACCGACTACGGACAGACACTGCGCGGCCGCAACATGCTGGTGCTGGTGGACGGGGTGCCGCTGAACACCAACCGCGACTCCTCCCGCAACCTGGCCAACATCAACCCCGCCGACATCGAACAGATCGAAGTGCTGCGCGGCAGCAGCGCCATCTACGGCAGCGGCGCGGCCGGCGGTATCGTGTCCGTGCGCACCAAGCGCCCTTCGGGCGAAACCAAGGCAGAGACCATCGTGACGGGATCAGCCCCCCTCTCGCAACTGCAGGGCGCGGGGCTGGGGGGTGAGATCCAGCATTACCTGTCTGGCGGCGGCGACGTGGTGGACTACTCGGTCAGCCTGGGAGCCAAGCATGTCGGCGGCTCCTACGATGCCAAGGGCAAACGCATCGCCCCCGAACCCAGCCAGGGCGACCTGTTCGACTCCAACATCTACAACGCATCGGCCAAGATCGGCTTCAAGCTGGATGCCAACCAGCGCCTGCAGCTCTCCGCCAGCCACTACAACGCCAACCAGGACACGGACTATGCGTCCGATCCGTCCGTGGCCCGCCTGCCTGCAGGTACGGCAGCGGCCAGGTCCATCCATGGCCTGGTGCTGGCCGACCAGAACCAGATCAAGAACACCATGCTGGGCCTGGACTACGAGAACCGCAATCTTGCGGGCAGCATCGTGGCGGCGCAGTTCTACTACCGGGATTTCTACACGCGCTTTGCCCCGTTTGACGCGCGGGCCGTGCCCGTGCGGGGCGCCAATGTCGACCAGTCCATGCAGAACTCCGATGTGTTCGGCGGCCGCCTGACTGTCAAGACACCGCTGGGGGCCGAGAAGAACACCCTGCTGATCTGGGGCGCAGACTTCAACCACGAGCGCACCGACATGCCGATCGACATTTTCGATCCCGCCGCCTATGACGCCAGCGGCGGCCTGGTGTTCAACAAGACCGGGCGCCTGATGTACATGCCCCCAGTCACCACGCGCAGCCTCGGCGGCTTTGCCCAGCTGCAGCACAAGTTCAACGAACAATGGTCGGTGGAAGGCGGCGCGCGCTACGACCGCGCCCAGGCCAGCTTCAACGGCTTCATGCCGCTGTCGCAGTCCAAGCTGTCCAACCCCCAGCCGGTGGCAGGCGGCACCGTCAAGTACAACGCCTGGACCTACAACCTGGGCACAGTGTTCGCGCCCACCAAGGGGCATGAACTCTATGCCTCCTACAGCCAGGGCTTCGAGCTGCCCGATATCGGCGTGGTGGTGCGCAATGCCACACCAGCCTTCAACATCGGCAACTCCAACCTGCAGGCGGTCAAAACCAACACCGTCGAAATCGGCTGGCGCGGCAAGTTCGCCAACGTCATCGCCAACCTGGGCGCCTTCCAATCCGAGTCCGATCTGGGGGCGGTGCAAAGCTTCAACAACGGCCTGACCCTGCTGCGCACCAAGGAAAAAATCCATGGGCTGGAAGGCAGCCTGGATTACTTCAGCGACGACGACCACTGGAGCACCGGCGGCAGCTTCACCTGGATGAAGGGGCGTGAACTCCCCCAGAATGCGGCCCAGTACCAGGACATGACGGGCTACCGCATTCCGCCCCTCAAGCTGACGGCCTATGTGGAATACCGCCCCAGCGCCAGCTGGAGCCACCGCCTGCAGGCCAGCTCCTATTCCTCCAAGGACTACCGCCTGGATGGCAAGACCAGCTTCGGCCGCCACAACGCCAAGGGCTACACCACCCTGGACCTGATCAGCCAATGGAAGATCGATCCCAAGAACCGCATCTCTCTGGGTGTGGAGAACCTGCTCAACCGCAACTACTACCCGCTGTACAGCCAGCTGCTGCGAAGCAACAACAACACCAGCCGCCTGCCCGCCGCAGGCACGGTGCTGCGCATCAGCTACGCACACACCTGGTAAGCAGGTCTGAGCTCGGCTGACCCGCGCCAATGGTGGTAGCTGCCAGCGGCCTGCAGTCACCTGCAGCGCCCTATGGCCACCGTGGGGCGGTGTTTGGATTGCCAGAACGCGTGTCCACACCCGCTCTGGTATACCGCCCTGCACACCGCTGCAACCCGCCGTGCGCGGCACTGGTGCATGCGTGTGTGGAAGGGCAATTGAACGTACCAACGCTGCAAACCCGGCCCTGCAACGCCAGCGTTGTGGACCTGGCGCAAGCCCGTGGTGAATGGCAGACAGCATGGCAGGTGTCCGGATTTTTCCGGCCACCGTTTCCGGTTTTGCTGCACAGGCCTTCATAATGCGTGCCATGCAAGCGCTGCGCTCCTCCCTGTCACTGACCCGCCTGGTTCTGGCGTGGTTCATGCTGACCTTGGGCATCGCAGTGGCCTCGCCCATCGTGCACCCCCGCGCCATGGAAGTGGTCTGCACGGCAGGTGGCAGCATGCAAGTGATCATGCTGGATGAGGACGGCCAAGCCGTTCCCGGCCCGCACCATTCGCTGGACTGCCCCTTGTGCCTGGCCATCACCACGCCGCCGGTGTACGAGTACCAGCATGTAGCGCAGCCGCAGCCCCTGGGGCTGGCGCTGCAACCCATTGTCGCCGCGCGCATTGCCGCGCTGGTGGGGGCGCCGCTCCCACCCCGGGGACCTCCCGCTCTCGTGTAAGCACCGTGCGACCGGCATGACTGTCGGCGCACGCCATCGCCGCCGGGCTTTGCCCTGCGCGGCTGGTTTCACTTGCACGCAGATCGTTCATGACCCGTCCCATTTTTGCTGCGGCGCCCCAAGGCGCTGCCCGTTTTCGCTCGTCCCTCCCCCAGCAACGCCCGCGCACAGCCCTGGCCATGGCCCGGCTGCCCTGGCTGCTGTCCCTGGCATGGGCAGCTTCGCCCGGCTGGGCCCAAATCGCCACCGCTACCGCACCCACGGCCACGCTGGACACCGTCACCGTCCACTCGTCCGGCAGCACTGCCCTGGAACGCCCGGTCAGCACCGGCAGCCGCCTGGACCTGAGCCTGCGCGACACACCGGCCAGCGTGGAAGTCACCACCCGCGAACAGCTGGAGGCCAAGGGCGACAGCACGCTGGTCGACGCCATCACCCGCTCCACCGGCATCACCAGCCTGGGCCACCCCGGCAACAGCGGCAGTTCCCTGTCCGCGCGCGGCTTCACGGACACCACCTCCGTCATGCGCCTGTATGACGGCACCCGCCAGTACGGCGGCGTGGGCGTCAGCTTTCCGTTCGACACCTGGTCCATCGACCGCATCGAAGTGCTGCGCGGCCCTGCCTCGGTCATCTATGGCGACGGCGCCATTGGCGGCGTGGTCAACGTGATCCCCAAGAAACCCACGCGCGGTGCTGTGCGCAACGAAGTCCAGGCCACCATCGGCACGGACGGCAAGCGCGCCCTGGCCTTTGGCAGCGGTGGCGCCATCAATGACCAATGGTCTTACCGCCTGGATGCCAGCGGCGACCAGTCGGACGGCTGGGTGGACCGCGGTGATTCCAGCAACCGCACCGTGAGCGGCGCACTGCGCTGGGACCTGACGCCGGACTTCAGCCTCCAGCTCTCGCACGCCCAAGGCCGGCAAAAACCCATGCGCTATTTCGGCACGCCCCTGGTCAACGGCGGGCAGGACCCGGCCCTGCGCGAGCGCAACTACAACGTGGCCGACAGCCGCATACGCTACCAGGACCGCTGGACCGAACTGATGGCCCAGTGGGCCCCCAGCAGCAGCACCGTGGTGCGCAGCAAGCTCTACCACATCCGCAGCGACCGCTACTGGCGCAACGCCGAAACCTATGCCTACAACGCCAGCACAGGCCTGATCGACCGTTCGGGCAACACCGAAATCGGCCACGACCAGACGCAGACCGGCAACACCACCGATATCACCTTCACCGGCAGCCTGTTCGGCCGCCCCAACCAGGTGTCGGTGGGCTTCGATGTGAACCGTGCCACGTTCCAGCACAGCAACAACACCTACACCGGCAGCTCCGGCTCCGTGGACCCCTACCACCCCGACCCGGGCTATTACACCAGCGCAGTGCCCTACATTCCGCGCTACCGCAACCAGGCGGACCAATACGCCCTGTTCGCCGAAGACCGGCTGGAGCTGACCGGGCGCTGGTCCATCGTGGCAGGCACCCGGTTTGACCACGCCGACCTCACCCGCCAGGACCTGGTGGCGGGCAGCCAGGCCTTCCAGCGCAGCTACTCCAACACCGGCTGGCGCCTGGGCACGGTCTACAAGCTCCAGCCGGATCTGTCGCTCTACGCCCAGGCCGCCAAGGCGGCCGACCCGGTGAGCGGCCTGCTCATGCTGTCGGCAGCGAACGCGGCTTTCGATGTGTCCACCGGCAAGCAGTTCGAAGTCGGCCTCAAGCAGTCGTTCTGGGAAGGCAAGGGTGACTGGACCCTGGCGGCCTACACCATCACCAAGAACAATCTGCTCACGCGCGACCCCAGCAATCCCGCGCTGCGTATCCAGGTGGGTGAGCGTTCGTCCAAGGGACTCGAAGGCACGCTGTCGCTGCAGGTCACCCCGTCCGTGCAGGTCGACGCCAATGTGGCACTGCTCAAGGCCCGCTATGACGACTTCCGCGAATCCGTGGGCGGCGTCGCCGTATCGCGCAACGGCAACGTGCCCACCGATGTGCCCGAGCGCGTGGCCAATGTCTGGGTAGGCTGGAAGTTCACACCCGGCTGGACGCTGTCGGGCGGCCTGCGCCATGTCGGCCAGCGCTATGCGGATGCGGCCAACACCCTCCGGCTGCCGGCCTACACCACCACCGACCTGGCCCTGCAATGGCAGGCCACGGCGGACACCACGCTGACGCTGCGTGGCTTCAACGTCTTCGACAAGCACTACTTCACCACCGCCTACTACACCACCAACCAGTGGTTCGTCGGTGAAGGCCGGCGTGTCGAGCTGACGGTGAACCACCGCTTCTGATCGGGCTGCATATGTGGTCTGTTTCCCACGCCAAACGCCTGGTGTTTCTGGTGCATCGCTGGACCGGGGTGGCCGCGTGCGTGCTGATGGCCCTGTGGGTGCTCAGCGGCATGGTCATGCTCTTTGTGGGCTACCCCAAGCTGCAGCCCGCAGAGCGCTTGGGCGCGCTGCCCCCGCTCCCCCTGGCCGCCGCGCAATGCTGCGTACCAGTGGAGCAGGCCCTGCAGCACAGCCCCGCGCCGCAGGCCGTGCAGCAGATCACGCTCACCACCATTGCCGGGCGGCCCAGCTACCGGCTCAAGGAAGGCGATGGCACCTGGCGCGTGGTGGACGCCGCCACCGGCGCCGCCGCCGCGCCGGTCGATGCGGCCACCGCGCTGCGCAGTGCCCAGGCCTTCCTCCCCGGTGCGGCCGGGCAGGTGCTGGGGCGCACCCAGGGTGACCGATGGTCGCACGCGGGCCTGCTGGATGCGCACCGCCCGCTCTACCAGGTCCAGATGCACGATGCTGCACAGACCCTGCTGTACGTCTCCTCCATCACGGGTGAAGTGGTGGTGGATGTGCCGCGCTACCAGGGCTACTGGAACTACGTGGGTGCCTGGCTGCACTGGGTCTACATGTTCCGCGACGGAGCCAAAGACCCGGTCTGGAGCTGGCTGGTCATCGGCCTGTCGGCGCTGGGCACGCTCTCGGCCCTGGCCGGGGCCCTGGTGGGCATCTGGCGCTGGCGCTTCAGCGGGCGCTACAAGTCCGGCGCCAAAACCCCGTACCGCGAATTCCAGATGCGCTGGCACCACATCACCGGCCTGGTGTTCGGGCTGGTGATGGTGCTGTGGATCTTCAGCGGCCTGATGTCCATGAACCCGCTGGGCATCTTCAGCCCCACGGGTGCGCGCCCGGACCTGCGTGCCTACCAGCAAGGCCTTCCGGGCACCACCCGGCCCGCGCTGGCCGTGCAGGATGCGCTGCAACTGCTGCAGGCCGACGGATTCGACACCCGCGAGATCGAATGGAAAGTGCTGGCCGGTCGGCCCTATCTGCTGGCTCTGGATTCGGCGGGCGCAAGCCGCGTGCTGTCCGGCGCAACAGGCAGCTACCAGGTCCAGCGCGAGCTGGAGCCTGCACAGCTGGAACGCGCCGCCCCCCTGCTGCTGCCCTTCGCCATCCATTCCGCCACCCTGCTGGACCGCTACGACGCCTACTACTACCGGCGCGGACAGGCATCGATGTACGCCGCCGCCGCCCGCGACCTGCCCGTGCTGCGGGTGGAGTTCCAGGACCCGGGCCGCACCGTCGTCTACCTCAGCCCCGCATCCGGGGAGGTGGTGCTCAGCCTGGACCGCGCGCAACGTGCCAACCGCTGGCTGTTCAACTTTCTGCACAGCTGGGACCTGTCATGGATGCTGCAGCACGCCTGGCCGCGCGACATCGTTCTGGTGCTGCTGAGCATGGGCGCGCTGGCCCTGGCCACCACAGGCACCGTGCTGGGCTACCGGCGGCTGGTACTGTCCACCAGCCAGCAATTGCGTGGGTAGGCCCATGGCACCACGGCCAGGCCAGGCAACGGCTGAGCGGCCGCACCGGATGGGGGCGCAGGCCCGGCGATCACCATCCCTGGCCGAACGCCGTGGCAGCACAGGGCCTGAGCGATCAGCCCTGCTGCACGCACGGACCAGGAAAGGGGGACCATGCAGGCTGCGCAGTCAGGTGCACATGCTTTTGCTTGGCCGCCTCAAAAGGCGTATCCAGCGTGCCCAGCGCCACACAGACCCAGTCGCTCCAATCCCCGGCCTTTCTGGACCAGAACAGGGACGAACCGCAGTGCCGGCAGAACTGCCGCAGCACGGATTCCGATGAGGCATAGGACGTAATGTCCGCCTCCCCCGAGACGATGCACACTTCCTGGCGCGGCACCGCACCGTAGGTGGCAAACGCCGCGCCATGGCTTTTGCGGCACTGCGAGCAATGGCAATGGGTCACCGCCCTGGGTGGTGTCAGCAGGCGGTAGCTGACCTTTGCGCACAAACAGCTTCCCAGATAGCTCTCCGGCACGGCCCTGTCTCCTGATTCCAAACCCCTATCGTAAGCGCCTGGGGGACGAATTCAGGGCCGCTTTGGGCCGATACAGAACCGCTGTATACCCGCGCCTTGCTATCGCTTCTGTGGCTGTGGCTGTGACCAATATCTGGGGAGCAACGCTAGCAGGTGGCTTCTGGCAACAACCAAGTACACACACTAGCGACCGGTCACTCTGCGCGAAGTAGAAAGCGCAAAAAGCACCTCCAAGACGGTGCCAAAGTGCGTTAATCAGCGCTGGTATTCTTGGCGCTCTTGTAGCTGATGCATTTGGAATACGAAGAGCAATGAGCGGAAAACAGCTATTTATTTCGCGCAGGGCAACAGGGCTGCTGGAGGACGGCTCCTCAACAACCCGACCCATCGAGGAATGGCGTCATTTAGACGCCTACGTGCTATTGGCTGACCCTGGTGCAGGCAAGAGCGAGTCATTCGTCGTCGAAGCAGCCGCAAGTGGCGGCGTCTTCCGCAGTGCAAGGGACTTTATTGCCCTGGGCATCGAGCCACAGGATGCAGGGAAGACCCTGTTCATTGACGCACTCGATGAGATCAGAGCAGGCGCCACTGACGGACGCACAGCACTTGACCAGATCCGAACAAAGCTAAAGGAACTCGGTCGACCGAGATTCAGGCTGTCGTGCCGCGAACACGACTGGCGTTCGCAGTCGGATGTGCGGGCCTTGAAGCTCGTAGCCCCAGGCGACGCTGTACTTGAACTGCACCTCGAACCCTTGTCTCGGGCCGAACAGGAAGCGATCTTAGGCTCCCGCCAGTCAGAAGTCTCCGACATTCAGAGCTTTCTGCGTCAGGCAGATGATCACGGTCTTTCTGCTCTATTCGGAAATCCTCTCCTGCTCGACTTGGCGATCCGTGCCGTGGCCTCGAACGGCGGCTGGCCAAACTCACGCAGCGCAATCTACAAGCTTGCGTGTAGCCAACTTGCTGAAGAGCAATCGGAGGCACATCGAGAGGCTCTACCGCCCGGCCCTGGTGACATCGATCGCCGACTGGATGACGCAGGCGTCCTATGCGCAATTCTTCTCCTCAGTGGGAAGACCGCCCTGACACGGGGAACCTGTGCGGACAGCAATACCTCTACATTCGCGTGGCAGGATCTGCCGTTCGCACTCGAACTTCATAATGCGAATGCAGCATTGGCCAGCAAGATCTTCGTAACGGTCGCGGGTGAATCAACGCCAAGACATCGGAGCATCGCGGAATACCTTGCCGCGAATTCGATTGCTCGGCGCCTTCGGAACGGCCTGCCACTAGGTAGGGTGCTGGCACTCATGCAGGGTGGTGACGGAATTACGGTGGAGCCGTTGCGTGGTCTGCATGGTTGGTTGACTGTCCACCATGCTGCCGATCGAGCACAACTGATCAAATTGGACCCGCTCGCGACCATATTGAACGGGGATGCATCTCACCTCACCGTTACTGACAAACGTACTCTCCTGGAAGCGCTGCGCGATGCCGCGCACAGCAATCCCTGGTTCCGCGACGGACAGTGGACGAGTTACCCGTTCGCGGCGTTGGCGACCCGTGAGATGGTCGATTCCTTGGCCCTGGTCCTGAGTGATCACTCGACCGCTGACGCCCACCAAGCGCTTGTGGAGTGTGTGCTCGATGCGTTGAGCCATGGCCAAGCACTGCCCGAGCTAAATAGTCACCTTGAGGCGTGGGTGATGGATACGAAAGCGCAGTTTCGGAATCGGATCGGAGCCCTCAACGCTTGGAAGCGTGCCATACCTTTCGACACAGCGCGCGCGCGCGATTGGCTAGACCGTCTTCATCGTGGCGAGACCTCCGATCATGACGCTAGGCTGGCGAGCGCTCTACTGTTCGAGCTCTATCCTGACCATGTGCGGCCGGACGAAGTATTGCAATACTGGCCCAGGCCTGAGTCAATGAGCGCTTCAGCAAGCTTGCCTTATTTTTGGTACGACGGTCTGATTAAGCAGACGCCTGCTGAGGAGTTACCACAGATCGCTGATGCATGGTTACACCTAAATCCCCAACCGCATCAACTGCATCGTGACTACGAGACACACAGGCTTGGTGGACACATTCTTTCACACGCGCTCGAACACGCGGGCAACTCGATCAGTGACGAGCGCCTGTTTGCCTGGCTAGGCATTGACGTTGACGAACACGGTTTCTCCATAAGGGACAAAGGGCCCATTGCTCAAATAGCAAAGTGGCTGACCGATCATCCTGACCGCATCAAGGCGGCCGTAGCGTTCGGATGGCGTCGTACTCCCGAAGAGGCCTGTTCGAAATTGCGTCGTTTCTGGGAGACAGAGAGTCGCATATACGGAGCACGGCTACCCGCGGATTGGCACTTCTGGCTCCTTGAGTTGGCGGCGTCGACGCAAGATGAAGAAGTGGTCAAGCATTGCTTCTGCTCGGCAGCAGCGTACGCAGTCGCCGACCCGTTGGATTTCATGCAGACACCCAGCATGGAGCACATCAATGACTGGGTTGACCGCTATTTCGACACCTGGCCGCAGGCGCAGGTCTGGTTGGCCCAGCAGTGGACATCCCCATTGGAAGGCAACTGGAGGGCCGAGAACCACCATCGTTCAAAACGCGGCGAACTCGAGCGTCAGACTCGTTGGCAGAAGCGTCGAGAAGACCTCATGCCACACATGAATGCGCTCATGGAGGGCAATCCTGCTCCGTGGCTCCTGGCAAGAATTACATACGCCTACAGTGGGCGCTACAGCGACATTGTGGGGGACTCGCCAGAGCAAAGAGTGCAAGAGTATCTGGCGTCTGACACTACTACCGCGATCTTGGCGATCGAATATATATCGCATGTCCTGAACCGCACCGATCTACCTGCTGCAGACGAAGTCTTTAGGTTAGACGCAGCGGGCCAATACCACTTTTTACGGCCAGCAGCGCTGCTTGCTGCCAAGATGGCCTACGAGCGCAACCCGCAAACTGTGGACACCTGGGATGACCCGCTACTGTCGACACTTGTCGCCTTCTGGCTCACTGATGGCACAGGCACCATGCCAGATTGGTACAAGCGCGTCGTGGAGATCAGACCCGACAAAGTCGGACCACTGTTCATTCGTTATGCGAAACGTAGACTCCGCCGCAAGGGACCGCTAATTGTGACGGGGCTTTGGGCACTGTCGAAGGAGATCGGGCATGCAAAGCTTTCGCGTTTGGCCCTACCGGAGTTGTTGACCACATTCCCGCAGCGGGCGAGTGAGCAGGCCAGACGGGAACTGAATACGTCGCTTCTCGGCGCGCTGCATCTTCTGGATGCAGAAGTCGCATCAGAGATCGTCAGCGGCAAGTTAAATAATCCATCGATCGACACGTCGCAACGCATTTCCTGGCTGGTGGCCAGCCTCGGCTGGAACAGCGATGCAATAGCACGATTGATCAAGATCGTCGGAAAGAGCGAGCAACGAGTCAAGCTGCTGGGTACGGCACTGCATGAGCAGGCCTCCTTGAAGCCAGCACTGAAGCATGCTGAACCCGCAGTGCTTTCCAAACTCGTAGAACTACTTGCTTTGATTACACCCTCGGAGTGCCAATCCTCTGGCTGGGTGACTCCAGCGAACGATCGGAGCGACACCATGAAGGCGCTGATCAGCACGCTGGCATGCGATGCTAGGCCTGCAGCGGCCGAAGAAATTCGCCGACTCATTGAACTGCCAACCCTTCTCAACTGGAGCAACTATCTTCGCTACCAGTTGCAGTCACAACAAGCTGTCGCGCGAGAGGCATATTACGCACATCCAAGTCCCGTGGCTGTGGCATTGACATTGCGAAACCTGTCGCCTGCTTGTAGCGCTGACCTTCAGGCACTCACAATTGATCACCTGCACGACATGGAGCGCCACCTTCGCGGCGCTGAAACGTTCGCGCTGAAGCAGTTCTGGAAATCCGTGGACGACCCAAGCATCCCGGACAAAGAAAACGACTGCCGCGACCTGCTTCTCGAAAGGTTGCAGCCGCGGCTCGCTCAGATTAACGTTACCGCAATCTCTGAGCGACGGGCTGCTAACGACAAGCGCGCCGATATCCGGATCGAGCATGCAGCAGCCGGGCAACTAATCGCGGTGCCAATTGAGGTGAAGAAGGACAACAACGAGTCTCTGTGGACGGCTTGGAAGTTCCAGTTGCAGGAGCTGTACTCGACTGATCCAGCCGCCGATGGCTACGGAATTTATCTAGTGCTGTGGTTCGGCGTTAAGACGCGGGCATCGCCCGAAGGTGATATGCCATTAGACGCTGCGGACCTCGAGCAGCTCCTGACTGCGCGAGTCCCGGTGCCGGACCGTGCAAGGCTGAAGATCGTCGTGATGGATCTCACGCTAAGACATCAAGGAGCGGTGCCAAATGGACTAGCACGATCTAGCAAGCCCAAGCTGTGACTTTCCAGTCTTGCACGCGCTGAGGTTTCGCGAGTCGGCCTGAACGCCATCGGCACTTCAAGTAATTTCCTCCACGCGGATGCCCGAAAAAACCTATCGCGCAGTCGGCGCTGCAGTGGGTGCCTGGGCAAACACGCCACATCGGCGCACCGGCATATACCTCCGCCGCCATCGCACACATCAGGATGTCCGCTTTCTGCCCCATGACACCAGATGCATGACCGGACAAGGCATTCCACGGGGATTTCGACAGGGCTTGCTGCGCCAGCGGGTCGATTCACTACGCCCGATCTGGCTCACACCGCTGCATTGCGCCGCTGTGCCCCCAGCCAGAGCACGGTCAGCCAGGACAGCAACGCCATGCTGGACAGCCAGGCCAGCTGTGCCACGCCGGAAAGCAGCGGCGCGCCCAGTTGATTGAAGCGCAGCGAGGCCTCAATTCCCGCCGTGCTGGGCGAGAGCCAGCGCAACCACTGCAGCGGCTCAGGCAAGGCCTCGGGCGGCCAGGTGAAGCCGCCCAGAAAAGCCAGTGGAATCGAAGTGAATAGAACCACCTGCAAAGCCCGCTCACGGTTCGCCAGCCACCAGCCCAGCAGGCAGCCACATCCCACCACCGCCGGCACAAAACAGGCCAGCAGCGCCAGAGCACCCCATGGGTTGCCGCCATGCGGGAAGTCCTGCCAGACAAAGATCCAGCCAAAATAGAAAAGCCCCGCCAGCCAGCCTGGCACGCACAGCGCCAGAAGCCGTGCGAGCCACTGGCGAGCGCCTACATGTGCTTGCGCCTGCTCCCGCCAGGTTCCTGCCAGCAGCGCACTGCCCATCAGCAGCGTCTGTTGGAGGATCAGCACGGCCACGGCTGCCACGACAAAGCTGCCATAGCCTTCCGTGGGATTGAAAAGCGCCACGGTCTGCAAGCTCACCGGCGAGCGGCCCACCGCCGCCTGTGACGCGCTTTGACCGCCAGCCTGCAAGCGCTTGATCTCGACACCGGCAGACACCGTGCCAAACGCCTCGGCAAAACCGTACTGCACCTGTTTGCTGACCAGCGGATAAGCGCCGTTGGCATAGACCGGCACCACCACATCCGTGCGGCGCAGCACATCGCGTTTGAGATCACGCGGCAGCAGTGCATAGCCCATGACATCGCCGCGCAGCACGGCCTCGCGGGCCTCGCCCTCATCGGAGGTCACCAGTTTCAG
This sequence comes from Comamonas sp. 17RB, assembly GCF_030056555.1. NCBI lineage: Bacteria > Pseudomonadati > Pseudomonadota > Betaproteobacteria > Burkholderiales > Comamonadaceae > Comamonas > Comamonas sp. 17RB. The sequence continues at coordinate 122,031 of NZ_JASHHY010000003.1, forward strand.
ATCAATGCGTGGGCTGGCCTGGGCGAACCGCAGCATTTGCCGTGCAAGGCCGGAGTTGTCATGCACCACCAGAGCAACCGGCACCTGCTGCACCACCTGGGTGCTGTAGAACCAGGGGTAGAAAAAGCCATAGAGTATCGGCGCGCCCACCAGCAGCAAAAGCGCTCCCGTGTCGCGCAGCATGAGGACCATGCTGTCCAGCCACAACCGGGGGAAACCGACATCGGGATGGGGCATGACTCAGCGCCCTCCCCATTTCTCGGGCCTGCGCAGCCCGCGCGACAAACCCGCCGAGGCCAGTGCAAACAGCAGCAGCGCCGCCAGCAGCAAGCCTGCCACCACGGGCAGCGTCTGGACCACGGGCGCGCCCATCTGCCACTGCTCGACCTGCAGCCTTGCGTAATGGGTGTAGGGCATGGCCAGTGCCCAGCTGCGGGCACTGCCCGTCATCGCCAGCAAGGGAAATCCCATGCCACTGAAGGCGAACGCGGGCGCCGACAACAGGCCTGCCCCCGAAAGCGCCGTACGCAACGACAAGGTGATGGCCGCCAACGCCGCGCCACACGCCAGGCTCACCGCGATCAGTGCGGCAAGACCCACTGCAATCCAGGCCATGCTGCCAGCAACGGTCCAGCCTCTCAGCAGCGCCAGATACAGCAAAGCCGCCATGCCGCTGCCCCACAGCAGCACCGCAGGCGGCAACAGTTTTCCAAACAGCGCTGACGCCACCGATGCCACGCCTGCAGGCTGGCCATCCGGGCTCAGCCAGTCCCCCAGCGTACGGTCCCGCAACTCCCGCCCCACGGACCACGCGCCCGCCGTCATCGCCAGAATGTGGATGAGCGCAGGAATCAAGGCCGCCGCCAGAAACTGTTCGTAATTGGTGGACACATTGAACAGCGCCACCAGCTGGGTCTTGATCGGCTCCATCTGTACCTGTAGCACCTGGTGCGGCGTTCCACGCTTGGCCGCAGTCTGCATTTCCACCCCGGCCGACAGCGTGCCCACCACCTGCTTCAGGTCACGTTGCAGCAGGCTGGATGCCGTTGCCAACTGTGCGTTGTGCAGCAAGGTCACCGCGCCACCACGCCCCTGCTTGACATGGGTCTCCAGATCCGGGGGGATATGGACCACCCCGTAGACCTCCCTGCGCAGCAGCGCATCCGCGGCCTCCCCCCGGTTAAGTACAGTCTGGCGCACTTCCAGCCCGGGAGTGGCCTGCAGCATGCGCACCAGCTGGCGCGACAGCGCAGAGCTGTCTTCGCTCCAGACGGCAATGGGCAGGCGATATGGCTGGCCCGCCGAAAAAATCCAGCACATCAGCGCAAGCACCAGCAAGGGCACCCAGCTGACCATGGCCAAGTCCCAGGGACTCGCCCGCAGCCGGCCCCATTCACGGCGCAAGCTGGCGGTCAGCACACTCATGCACCCGCTCCGGCGGCCCCTTCGACGATCACGCTCATGCCTGGGCGCGCACCGTCGATCACCTGAACGGGCTTGGCTCTCACTTCAAAGGTACGCGCATCAAAACCCTGGCTGCCACGCGTGGTGCGCCAGGTGGCAAAGTCAGGCAGCACGCCGAGAAAGCTCACTTCGAACTCGGCCTGCCGGTTTCCCAGCGCCGGCAGCCGACCGGTAAAACGGCTTTTCATGGCAAAGCGCTGCAGCTGATCCTCCCGCACATGGAGCACCAGCCACTGATCGCTCAGGTCCACCACCGTCACCACCGCAACGCCCTGGGGCGAAAGCTCCCCCTGCTTGGCCAGCACATTCGCCACTTCTCCGCCCACCGGGCTGCGCAACTGGGTTTCAGCTTCAGCGGCCTTGGCTTCCGCGATGACGCCATCGACCTGGCGCACCTGCGCGGCCGCTGCGCTTTTGTCTTCCGCGCGCGCGCCGCTGGCCGCCATGTCGTATTGGGCCTTGGCCGCACGTGCCTGCGCATCCGAAGCACGCCAGTTCGTCAGCGCTTCGTCGCGCTTCTGGGCAGACACCAGGCCTTGGCTGAACAGGCTCTGCACCCGGTCGTACGAAGTCTTGGCCAGACTCGCCGCCGCCTGGGCACGCTCCCAGCCCAGGCGCGCCATCTGCACTTCCTCTGGACGTGCGCCGTTGCTGGCCTTGGTGGCAACGGCCTGGGCCGCATCACGCGCTGCCTGGGCCTGTGCCAGCTTGGCCTGCACCTCGGGGCTGTCCATTTCCACCAGCAGATCGCCAGGCTGGATACGCTGCCCCTCGGTCACATGCACCTTGGAGATACGCGCCGTGACTTTGGCCGCAATATCGGATTCACGCGCCTCCATCTGCCCCTGGAAGAATGGAGCAGCAGGCTGGGCAGACTGCCAGAACCCCCAGACGATGAAGATCAGCACCGCAGCCACGGCAAGCAGCGCCGCCACAGGCGGCCGCTTGGGCTTTCTGACCATGGGGCCGGGGCTTGCGGCAGAAGAGGCAGGTTCAGGTGTGTTCATGGTGTGTCTGCGGTGATCTGGATGTCGGCACGGGCCATGTAGCGGCTGAATTCGTCGCTCTGCCCCGTGCTCTCCAGCAGGGCGGCCAGAGCCTGCACATACTGGTTGGCCACCAAGGCGCGCTCCGTCTGCACCTTGGCAAGATTGAGCTGCGCATCAATCAGGTCGAGTGTGGTGCTGGTGCCCTCTTTCAGCCCCGCCTGGCGCAGGCGAAGCAGTTCACGCGCCAGATTTTCCTGGGCCTGTCCCGCCAGGTACTGGGTGCGCGACTGTTCCACGGCAAGCCAGTTCTTCTCGACCAGCAATCCGATGTCGGAGCGCACCTGGGCATCCATCAGCTCGGCCTGCTCCACCTTGCGCAGGCCTGCCGCCGAGAGCTTGTCGCGGTCTATGCTGTCCCACAGCGTCCAGCGCACCGCCACACCAGCGACCCAGCTGGGCTTGCCCGTGGTATTGACCTCGCGCAGGCCAAAGGCCAGAACCTGCGGCTTGCGCAGTGCCTCGGATGCATCGTGCAGCGAAGCGGCCTGACGCTGCTTGGCCGCGACTTGGCTGAGCCCTGGGTGATGGCTCAGCGCGGAATCCAGAAACTGCAGCAGCGGCGGCAAGGCTTCACTGCTGACAAACAACGGGGAACTGGGGCGCACCGCAGCGCCGGCGTGCACCGTCCGCGCCAGCGCACTGTGTGCCAGCCGGGCATCGTCATCGGCCTTGCGCGACTGCTGCTGGGCATCGGCCAGGGCGGCACTGGCTTGCAGGCGTTCGACCTGGGAAATGACGCCGGCCTTGAGCATGCGCTGGGCCGCGTCATCATGTGCCCGAACACCTTCCAGGGCGCGACGGCGCAAAGATGCATTCCGATCGGCCAGTTGCGCCGTGAAGTAACGCTGCACCAGCAGGGTCTGAAGCTGCGCACGACTGCTGGCCGCATCGGCAACCGCCTCGTCGGTCATGGCATCCAGTTCGCCACGTACGGCGTCGCCCAGTCCCCCTATATAGACAGGCCAGACGGCGGCCAGGCTGGCCGAGCCTACATTGTTCTTGCGCTGCAGATCGTAGTTGCTCGGCAGGCTGGGCAATTGCGCGACCGCGCCGCCCAGTTGGGGCGGCAGAAGCGAGATACCGTTACCAAGCGCACGCCGTGCGGGATCCAGATCCACATCGACATTGGCCGAATAGCGGTACGCCATGCCGGTGATGGAGACCGAAGGGCCGCCAAGCCCCTCCATGCCCTCCCGGCGCAGACGGGCACTGTCCACCGACTTGACCGAGGCAGCCAATTGCTCCGACCGTTCCAGGAACGCCGCCCTGGCCTGCTCAAAGCTCATCGCGTTGTGAACCGTCTGCGCCTGGGCTGGCAACGCTGCCATCACCAGCAGGCACAAGGTCAGGGGAAAGCGGCTGAATTTCATGGATGGCTAGATGATCTCTTGCATACAGGAAAGAAACAACAAGCTGCCCGGGTCCAGACCACTGCAAAGGCCTCTGCACCGAGAGCCTTCCCCCCAGGCTGCCCGCGCTGTCCAACCCGCTCTATGGGAGTTTCCATTATCCATGGGCAACCGGACGCACGGGCAATGCGGATTGCCATCAGGCCGCGCCCCCCATATCCCTCACCCGAGCCCAGGGCAGGCAGAGGTGCAGGCTATGGAGCACATTCCATCGGAGATGGATTGCGAGCATCTGCCGGCGCTGCACCCAGCCGGCAGAGTGCCCGCTGCACATTGCGATGGAGTGCAAGCCTGTGCCAGCGATCGCCGATCGCCGTCCAATCCACTGGTGGCAACCGGCTGCGTCGGCTGCATCCGTCCACCAGCAGTGCTCGCAGCGGTTTCTGCAGATGGTGGCGGCTGGCTGCAGGCTGGGCTGATTCCCTCCCGGTCCAGTGCCTGAGCAGCAGCAACAGCAACAGCAACAACAGCTGCTGCCAACACCAGCGTGGAACGTGGCCTGCCCTAAACCATCGCATTCCCCATCAGCATGGGCTGGTCGATGGCGCGTTTCGCGGCATACGGGCTCGCAAGGCCGTTTCTGCCACTGGGCGGGCAGCTTTTTCTCCCCCATCCCTTCAGCAGCCCACTCTTGACGCCCAGTTCAGGACGGCTGCTTGCCGACCGGATGGTCAAAGATCAGGCAGGTTGTGGTGGCATGCGCGTACAGCTTGCCATCGGGCCCCACGATGCGCCCTTCTGCGGTGGCAACCTGGCGGCCCACATGGATCACCTTGCCTTCTGCCCGCACCAGCGGCACACCATCGGTCAATGCGCGCACCATGTTCACCTTCAGCTCCAGGGTGGTGAAGGCTTTGCCTGCGGGCAGGCTGGCGTGAATGGCGCAGCCCACGGCAGAATCCAGCAAGGTGGCAAACCAGCCGCCATGCACCGTGCCCAGCGGGTTGTAGTGGCGGCGCTTGGGGCTGCCCTGAAACACCGCCTCCCCTGGCGCCACATGGATGGGTACAAAATCCAGTGTCAACCCTATGGGCGGCGGAGGCAGTTCCCCGGCAAAGATGGCGTCAAACACTTCCATGCCTGAGCGCTGGGCCACATCGCTGGGGGCCGCTGTCCCCACCTCACCCAGACGCGCGCGCACCGCAGCTTCCTCCACCTGCCAGCGTTCGATCACCTGCTCCATGGTCATGACTGTCTCCTTGGTTGCTTAAATTTGCAATTACAACTGTTGTATCTACAATATATCAAATGAAGAACGCCATCAAGCCCCAGGGATGCACCAACCTCAAGCTGCGCCAGCTCAGCCGCATCGTGACGCGCCACTACGACAGCTTTGTCGCCGACGTGGGCTTGAAGATCACGCAGTACTCGCTGCTGTCCCATGTGGTCAAACTCGGGCCCATACGTCCGGGAGATCTGGCCCGGCGCATGCAGATGGATGCCTCCACGCTGACGCGCAACCTCCAGCCGCTGGCGGCCCTGGGTCTGCTGACGGTGGGTGCCGGCGCGGACGCACGCAGCCGCCTGGTCAGCGCCACAGAAACCGGCGTTGCCAAGCAGGCCCAGGCACAGCAGGCCTGGAAGGCCGCCCAGCTGGCGCTGAACGAACAACTGGGCAGCGAACGCGTGGTGGCGCTGCATGCGCTGCTGGATTCGTGCATCGAACTGCTGGGTGACGATGAAACCTTGGACGTTGCTGCAGCCGCCTGACCGCAGACGGTAGCTACCCCGCCCGACAGGCGCTCAACGAGACTCCGAGGCGCTCACCGCCACAGGCCTTGTCTTAAATGGAGGCTTGGGTGCCCTTTGGGATGGCACAGCCAGCGTCCGCAGCAACCTGTCCCGGCACACCGACAGGATCTCGTCGGCCAAAGGCGAATCATCCGGGCAGGCCCGCGACAGCACCAGAGCCCCGACCGCGTGCGCCAGGGTGTCGATGGCATGGGCACGCACCTCGCCCACCTCACCCACTTCGCCCGCCGCGCCCGACCCGGTCTGCTTCTGCGCAGAAACCTCTTTCGCCAAGGCCTGCAGCAGGTGCTCAATGCCCTCGGCAAATGTTGCCCTGACGGCTCTGGGCTGGCGCGCCGCATCCGCACCCAGGGCGGCCATGGTGCAACCCGCCGCACGCGTGTCGCGGTGCGCACGTGACAGGTAGCTGCGCACAAAGGCCGGCCGGTCCATGCCCGCCGCCAGTGCCGCGGTCTGTGCCATGCCACAGGCCGCAGATTCGGCCATCAGGTCCGACTTGGAGCGGAACTGCTTGTAGAAGCCCCCATGGGTAAAGCCTGCGGCCGCCATCAGTTCGGCCACGCTCACGCCGTCGTAGCCGCGTTCGCGAAACAACGCAGACGCCGTCTGCACGACATGCGCCCGGTTGTCCTGTGCCTGTGCCTTGCTGGTTTTCATGGCTTTGCCCTAAGGTGTACACCTGCAGGAAATGCCTTGACTATACATAGATGATGACCATCATCAAAGTCTTGACAACTTAGATTATGCTCATCATCATTACAACTTCTTCACCCCTGGAGCGGATGCAACATGACTGAGAAATCGCTTTTCCAACCGTATGTTCTGGGCGATCTGGCGCTGGCCAACCGCATCGTGATGGCCCCGCTGACCCGCAACCGTGCAGGCGAAGGCCTGGTGCCCAGCCCGCTGGCGGCCACCTACTACGCCCAGCGCGCCTCGGCCGGCCTGATCATTGCGGAAGCCACCCAGGTCTCAGCCCAGGCACAGGGCTACCAGGACACCCCTGGTCTGTACACGCCCGCGCAGATTGCCGGCTGGCGTACCGTCACCGATGCGGTGCATGCCCGCGGCGGCAAGATCTTTGTGCAGCTGTGGCATGTGGGCCGCGTATCCCATGTGTCCGTGCAGCCCGCAGGTGCTGCGCCCGTGGCCCCCTCCGCCATCCGCGCCCAGACCAAGACCTTTGTGAACAACGGCTTTGCGGAGGTGTCCGAACCCCGCGCACTGGCCCTGGATGAAATCCCCGGCATTGTGGAAAGCTTCCGCCAGGCCGCCGCCAATGCCATGGCCGCAGGCTTTGACGGTGTGGAAGTGCATGGTGCCAACGGCTACCTGCTGGAGCAGTTCGTCAAGGACGGCGCCAACCACCGCACCGACGCCTATGGCGGCACCGTGGAAAACCGCGCCCGGCTGCTGCTGGAAGTGACGGCTGCCGTGGCCAAGGAAATCGGCCCCCGGCGCACCGGCGTGCGCATCTCGCCGGTCTCGCCGGCCAATGGCATCTCCATCAGCGACCCGCAGCCCCAGTACAACTACATCGTGGAGCAACTCAGCGCGCTGGGCATCGTCTATCTGCATGTGATCGAAGGCGCCACCGGCGGTCCGCGCGATGTCGCCCCGTTCGATTACGACGCTCTGCGCACACGCTTCAAGCACACCTACATGGCCAACAACGGCTACACCCGCGATCTGGCCGAAGCCCGGCTGCAGCAAGGCAAGCTGGACCTGGTCGCCTTCGGCCATGACTACATTGCCAACCCGGATCTGGTGGAGCGCCTGCAGTCTGGCACGCCCCTGGCCCCGATGCACATGGCCACACTCTACGGCGGTGGCGCGGCAGGCTACACCGACTACCCCGCGCGCACTGCCACGGCCACGGTCTGATCCCAGGCCCAGCTAGTACGCCGATGCACACGGCAGGAACCAGCCCCCGGTTCCTGCCCGCGACGACCCTCCCCCACCACCGCAAAGCTCGCAGGAGCCCCCTTCGCTACAGCGCCCTCCGCCGTGGCGCGGAGGGGTGTTGCCTGCACCACCGCACGGCTTCACCGCCAGCAGACCGTCTGATCGCCCAAGCACCGGATCGCCGGTCTGTTCTTTGTCCTTCCCAACCTACTTAGGTATCCCACTATGACTTCCCTGCCTACCGTCCTGATCACCGGCGCATCCTCCGGCATCGGCGCCACCTACGCTGAACGCTTTGCCCGCCGCGGCCATCCCCTGGTGCTGGTGGCCCGCGACCAGGCCCGCATGGACCTGCTGGCCGCCCGCCTGCGCGCAGAAGCCCAGGTCGCGGTCGATGTGCTGCCCGCCGACCTCACCCAGCAAGCCGACCTGACCAGGGTGGAAGCACGCCTGCGCGACGATGCCTCCATCGGCATCCTGGTCAACAACGCGGGCATGGGACAGCCCGGCTCCTTCGTCCAGCAGAACGCCGACAGCATCGACCGCCTGGTGATGCTCAACACCACCGTGCCAACCCGGCTGGCGGCCGCCGTCGCCCCCCGTTTTGCGCAAGCGGGCCAAGGCGCCATCGTCAACATCGGATCGGTCGTGGGCTTCGCGCCGGAGCTGGGCATGACCATCTACGGCGCCACCAAGGCCTTTGTGCTGTTCCTGTCCCAGGGGCTGCATGTGGAACTGGGCGCCAAGGGCGTCTACGTGCAGGCGGTGCTGCCAGCCGCCACCCGCACGGAAATCTGGAGCCGCTCCGGCATCGACATCAACTCCCTGCCGGAAGTGATGGAAGTCGGCGAACTGGTGGACGCTGCACTGGTGGGCTTTGACCGCAAGGAACTGGTGACGATTCCGCCCCTGCATGTCGCCCAGCGCTGGGATGGGCTGAACCAGGCGCGCCAGGGCCTGATGTCCGACATCCGCCAGGCGCATGCCGCCGAGCGCTACCAACCACAGGCCTGATCCGGCCCCACGCACCTCCCCGCCCGTCGCGGCGGGTTTAGCATGGCAATGCGCGGGGGCAGCGCACGGGAATGGATGCGCGCAACTTGCCTTGCTTGCTGCGCCCAGGCCGCAGCACAAGGCGGCACAGGAAAGCCCGATGGACGCCTGCATGCGGCAGCAAGTCTGACCTGGCCTGCCGCTGCCATTCCCCCGAAACCTGCCCCTGCGTTGCAGCAGCCATCCGCCCCATTAGTCAGTTGTCGTTCTCCGCACATATAATTAGCCACCTTATTATTTATAGGCTAACCATGCAGCTAGAGCAGAAGTACCTGGCACTCATCGACGAAGCGCAAAGACGCAAGCTGCTGGATGTGGATGGCATCCAACTGTGCTTCCAGGTGCTGTCGCTGTCGGCCCATATCGACCGGGACTGTGCAACCCTGCTCGCCCCCCACGGCCTGTCCGAAGGGCGGTTTGTGCTGCTGTTCCTGCTGGACGCAGCGCCTGATGGGCTTGCACCCAACGTGCTGGCCGAACGCGCCGGGGTCACCCGTGCCACCGTGACCGGCCTGCTGGATGGGCTGGAGCGCGAGCAACTGATTGCACGCCACGCCAATGCCAAGGACCGCCGCGCGCTGTGCATCCGGCTGACGCCCAAAGGCAAGCAGCTGGCCAGCACCGTCATTGCCCAGCATGGCCAATGGATCGCCAGCCTGTTTGGCCACCTGTCCACCACCGAACGCCAGCAGCTGACCAACTTGCTGGGCAAGGTGGCGGGCCGTCTGGCGAGCACCGCACCATGAGCCAGACCATCCGCACCGGCGCGACACGCGCGGCCGACATTCCACGGGATGTACTGCATGCGCTCTCACACGGGGAGTTGCAAAGCGCCACCCTGGCGGAATGCCTGGCCATCGATCAGGCCGTACTGGCACGGGCCGTCTTTCCAGGCCTTGCGCCCTCAGCACTGCACGCCATTGATGCCGCCTGCCAACTGAGTGTGCTCAAGCGCATGGCCCGTATCGGGGCGGTCCTGCTGGAGGCGCTGGGCACAGAAGGGCTGGCCCAATGCCAAGCACACCGTGCGGACATGGTGCGCGGCTGGGCGTGCTTCATGGTCGGTGCCCAGCCCGGCCTGGACGCTGAGACTCGGCTGGCCGCCATCCGCCCACTGGCAGATGACGCGCATTTTGGGGTGCGTGAATGGGCCTGGATGGCCGTGCGGCCGCATCTGGTGGCAGAGCTACCAGCGGCCCTGGCCCATCTGATGCCATGGACACAGGCCCCATCGGAGCGCATCCGGCGTTTTGCATGCGAGCTGCTGCGCCCCCGCGGCGTGTGGAGCACCCACATCGCCGCGCTCAAGAAGTCCCCCGAACAGGCGCTGCCGTTGCTGTCAGCGCTGCGTGCCGACCCTTCTGCCTATGTGCAGGACTCGGTCGCCAACTGGCTCAACGATGCAGCCAAGGACCAACCCGACTGGGTGCGCGCCACATGCGCCCAATGGCTGGAACACGCCCCCACCGGCGCCACACACCGCATCTGCCAGCGCGCCCTGCGCAATCTCCGTTGAACCAGACCGATAGCAAGGAAGCACCATGTCCCATTACCTCGTGGAACTCTACACCCCCAACGCCGCCTGGCACGCGCTCTCCGCCACGCAGCGCCAGCAGTTTCTGGGCCACATCGGCAGCGCCCTGGCCCAGCTGTCCAGCCTGGGGGTCGAAGTCCTCTCGCTGGCAGAAACCGATCCCGGCATTGACCACGGCAGCGCACACCGTTTTCTCGGAATCTGGCGCTTCCCCACCCAGGCCGCGCGGGACGCCTTGCTGGCCGGCATCCAGGCCAGCGGCTGGTACGGCTACTTCGATCATGTGAATGCCGCCAGCAGCACAGGCACTGCGGACAGCCACCTGGCCGCCTTGGCGGCGGCGTGATACGACGGCAGCGGGCGCCATGGTGGCCTGTCAAAAAAACATGCACGGCCAGCAATAGCGCGCTATCCGGCAGCATCGACCCATTGCTGCCGTTTGAACGTCGCCTGTCTATGACTGCCTTGCAGCGGTTGCAACCGATCAGGCTCCTAACATGAATGTCTGCTCTATCTCTAGGTGCAGCCATTTCGCGAGCTGATGAAGTGATTGTTCGAGGTCTGAAACTATCAAGGAAAAGTTGGTCGATTCAAAGGCTTCTGTGATGGCGTTGAGTTGTCCATAATCAACGCACTGCGCTCACGCGCATACCTGTCTTCCTGAAAAGCATGAGCACTGAATCCGGCCTCTTTCGTCAAGCCTCCCATCAGCGCGCCTTGCGCCGCTCCCACGCTATCAGCGCGAGAGTGACCAACCCAGCGCCCAGGCTGATGTGTCCGCACCAAGCCACCAGCCCCAGCGACCAGCCTTGGGTATGGATGGCAATGGTCAGCGAGGCGACGAGCGCACCCCAGCCGCCCACGCGCAACGCGCGGGTCGGCCTGGCGGCCAGTTCGCGGCCGAACAAGTCCTGCTGATGCCGCGCCATCGCCAGCGCCAGCAGCGCGAAGGCGATGAGTGCCATCAGCGCGGTCATGGGATGGCTCATCGCTGTACCTCCCGCAGAGCCGGCGTAGCGGCCACTGGCACGCTGACCTGCTTTCGCGCAGGCTTCAACTTGGGCTTGTGGCGCTGGGTGCGCAGCGCCAGCGCAGCATGCAGCGCGGCTAGTACCCACAGCGTCAGTTCGAAGCCGACAAATACCCAATCACCCTTGGTAGCGCTGCCCCACAAGGGCCGGTCCGTCACTGCCCAGCTCAATACCGGAAGCAACGCTAGCAACCCTGCGCCCGCCCACAGCAGTTCCACCCAAGCCAGTTTAGCGGGACGCACCAGCGCCCAGCACAGCGTCAGGGCCCAGACGATGAAGAACACGTGGATCTCCCACTCGGCCCGATTGGCCATGCTAAGTGGCAGCAGGCGGTTGCCCCACAGATAGGCCGCCATTGCGATGGACAGCCCGGCGATCGAAGCGATGTTCAGCCGCTCGACCAGCCGGAAGCCTAAGTACGGCCTATTCGGATCGGGAAGTTTGGATCGACGCTTGACGGTCCACAGCACGAGCCCTGTACCCACCATCGCCGTGCCCGTCAGGCTGACCAGAAAGTATAGCCAGCGCACTACGATGTCCGCAAAGCGCCCCAAGTGCAGCGCATATAACACCCCACGCGTTTCGGCTGCCGCGCCCACCTTGTCCTTGGTCTGTAGCAGCTTGCCGTTAACGCCGTCGAACAACATGTACTGTGGGCTAACCGAGGTACGCTCGAAATCGCCGCGCAGCACGGCCACCCGCGCGGTTGCGTCACCGGGATTGTTGACGATCACCCGCCCGATATTGTGGCGACCCCAGCGTTCTTGCGCCTGGTGCACCATCCCTGCGACCGAGACCAGTGGTGCCCGCTGCCCGCTGGGTTTTCCGGGTTCCATGCGCGTGCTCATCTCAGCCGTCAATGCTTGGCGCTCAAGCGGGGTTTTGAAGGTTGCATTGCTACCCCAAGGCATATACAGCAGCATTAATGTCACCAGCCCGCTATAGGTGATCATCAGGTGAAACGGCAGCCCGAAGACGGACAGCACGGTGTGCGCATCAAGCCAGCTTCGCTGCCCCTTGCCCCAGCGGAAGGTGAAGAAGTCGATGAATATCTTTTTGTGTGTGATGACGCCCGAGACAATAGCAATCAGCATGAACATGGCGCAGAACCCTGCGATCCAGCGACCCCACAGGGGCTTCATGTAATGGAACTGGAAGTGGAAGTTGTAGAAGAAATTACCGCCGCGTGTGTCGCGCGCATTGAACTTCAGACCGGTGGCCGGATCGAGCACGGCACTTCGTAAACCCGCACGGCCCTGGATCTTCGTGTCGCGCCAGGATGCATTCACCACGTTGTTACGCTTGTCGGGCAGGCCGATCTCCCAGGTGGGGCTCTCAGGGTGCTGAACGGCGAGTGTGACCGCGATGCGCTGAGCCACCTCGGCCGCATCGGGTACCTGATGCTGCGCGGGCAATTCGGGGCGCATCCACTGTGATACCTCATCCCGGAAGTAGGCCACCGTGCCGGTCAGGAACATAGCGTAGAGCACCCAGCCGACCAGCAAGCCCGTCCAGATGTGCAGGTCTGACATGGTCTGGCGGATACCTGGGGCCTTTTTTGGCAGGTTCGCGGGGCCGCTCATGCAGCACCTCCTTTCCACACCGTCCAGGCCAACAGCCCCAGCGGTACGGTGGCCACCAACAGCCCTACCCAAGCGCGCGTGGCCGAACGCACTGCGAAGACCCAGACGACGGCAAGGGTGTAGGCGACAAAGCTAAGCAGCAGGCCAGTAAAGACGGCCTCGGTGCGTGCCATCGGCAGGGCCAGAGCCGCGACGCTGGTCAGCGCGGCCAGCGCATAGCCGCCGAACATGGCGGCCACGATGCGTGAAATGATTGGCCCAGCGCCAAACACCTGGCGCGCCTTGACGAGCATGGCACTCACTTGTGCGGCTCCGCGGGCGGGCTAAGGCGTGGCCGCTCTGCCCGCAAACGAGGTGGCAAAGATGACGGCCAAGCGAGCGAAGACGGCCTAATATCAGTAGTCATAACGCACTCGCACCGCGAAGCTGCGCGGCGCGCCATAGTAGGCACCGCGGAAGAAGGTGTTGGTCGGGATGGTCTGGTAGTAGTTCTTGTCGGTGGCGTTGCGCACGTTGAACTGCACGCTCCAGTGTGCATCGTGGCGGTAGTTGGCATGTAGGTTGATCGTGCTGTAGCTGCCTTGCTGGACACGGTACGTGCTGGTCTCGTAGTACACGCCGCTTTGCAGCTGCACATTGCCGCCCACGCGCCAGCGGCCGCCCGGCAACCGGTAGTCGGTAGAGAGCTTGAGCAAACGGCGCGGGATCTGTGTGTTGTAGTCCTTGCCGGTGTTGGGACCTTGCACGTATTCCGGGTCCGAGTAGGTAAAACCGGCAGCCAGATTCCATTGGGGCGTAAGGGCACCGGAGGCTTCCAGCTCGAAGCCCCGATTGCGGACCTTGGCACCTTCCGTGTAGCAGGTGTAGGTACCCGGTCCACCGCAGGTTGATGCCACACTCAGCGCCACTGGCAAGTTGAGCTGGTCCGTCTGGAAGACTGCCATGGATGTGTTGAGACGGTTGTCCTGCCAGCTGCTCTTGACTCCGGCCTCATAGTTCTTGCCGGTCACAGGGTCCAGCAAGCCGTTGGGGCCGTAGGAGGTTTGCAGGGCGTAGATGCTGGTGTAGCTGGCGTAGACGGTATGTTGCGGGCTCAGGTCGTACACCACGCCGGCATAGGGGACGAACTGGCGGCCCGAGTCGTAGCGGGTATAGAGCGTGGGGCTGCTGGTGGCGTAGTCGGCCCAGCTCAGGCGGCCGCCGAGGATCACGCTGAGGTCGTCGCGCGGGCGCAGCCGGGTGGCGGCGAACAGACCGCTTTCGTTGCGCTGGTAAGCGTAGTTGGACGCAGAGGCGTAGTTGATGGTGGGCTGTGCCAGCGACCAGAAGTCGAAATCGAGGATGTTGACCGTGTTGCTGCTGGTGGCGGAATAGAAAGGATAGGTCAGGTCATCCTTGCGGCGGGTGGCACCCAGGATCAGGTCATGGCTTCTTCCGAACAGGTTGAAGGGGCCGCTGGCCTTGAGGTTGAACGACCATTGCTTGTCGGTGTAGAGCGTGTTGGAGGTAGCCAACCGGTAGGTGTCTCCCGAAACGCGGGTCGAGATGGAGGCCAGATAGTCGGCCTCCGAACGCATCAGATTGGCTGCAGCGGTGACCTTCCAGCCGTTGCCGAAATTGTGCGTGATGTCGCCGAACAAGCTGTAGTTGTCCCGGTTCAGATGGGCCCAGGGGCCTGCCAGCGAGGTGGAGCGGGGCAGGTCGTAGAAAGAGCCGTCTGCCTTGATTGGCAAGCCACCCCAGTCGTAGCCCTTGTGGTTGTCTCTCTGCGCCATGGCACCCAGGCTGACGGTGGTGGAGGCGCTGATGTCGGCTTCGAGGATGCCGTAGAAAAGCTTGTTGTCTGTACCCGCGCCAGTGCGAAAGCTGTTGGCGTTGTTTCCGTAGAGCACGGCGCGCCCGCGCAGGGTTCCGGCCTTGTTGAGTGGGCCGGAAACGTCGACCTGCCCGGTGTAGTCGGCCCAAGAGCCGACACCAGCCTCCGCGCTGAACTGGAATTCACGGGTGGGGCGTTTGCGCACCAGGTTGAGCGTGGCCGAGGGATTGCCAGAACCTTGCAGCAGGCCGTTGGCACCCCGCACGACTTCCACCCGGTCGTAGATGGCCATGTTGTTGAGCGAGAGCACGTCGGTCGAGAAGCTTTCGGCCACGCTGGAGGGCATGCCGTCGAGCTGCAGGTCGGTGACGGTCGAGCCGCGTGAGTAGAAGTAGGAGCGTTCGGTGCCAAGCTTGCTATAGCTCAGGCCGGTGGCGACGTCGGCCACGTCATCAAGGGAGCGCATGCCCTGGTCCTGCATTTGCTGCTGCGTGATCACGCTGACCGACTGCGGTGTTTCACGCAGGCTCAGGGGCAGGCCCGTGGCCGTGCTGCTAGGGCCGGTCTGAGTGTAGGAACCTGTGCCTTCGGTGGTTCCACTGTGCTCGGCTTGCCCTGTGACGGTGACAGTGCCCAGCGTCACAGCATCCTCTGCCGTGCCCGCGCGTTTGATAACAATCGCGTTCCCGTCTTGAACGCCCACGAGACCACTGCTGCCCAACAGACGATCTAAAGCCTGCCGCGGTGTCAAAGTACCGGTGACAGCTGGAGAGGTTTTCCCGCTCACCAATGACGGTTGGACAATGAGTTGCAAGTGCGCTTGCAAAGCCCAGTCACTCAAGGCTTGCGCCAATGGTTTGGCAGCAATATTGAATTGCAGCGGAGCCGCGGAAGGGGCAGGCGCTACGCCTTGAGCATGGAGTGAAGATCCAGCCAATGCCAATGCGGCGGCCAAGGCGAGCGGCGCGGGCCGCAGGGGAAAGCGAGACATCAATGTCCTCCGAAATAAAAACGAATGGTTCTTATTTAAGAAGACGGAGCGTCTGCCAGATACCCTAGTTCGGTGGCAAAAAAATTTGCCGAAAAAGTGATATGCGCTCGGTGTGGCTCAGCGCATGACGATTTCCCAAGAGCCTTGTCCGACCACTTTCAGCCGCACAGGTAGCGATGCAGGCAACACTCTCTGGAAGGTGGATAGATCCGCCGGATCAAAAACACCGGTGATCTGCAGGGCTGCCACAGCCGGGTCGCGGATGAGCAGTGGCACGTCCACATAGCGCCCAAGCTCGGCCAGAGCAGCATCAAGCCTTTGGCTATCGAAGCGCACCCGTTGATTCCGCCAAGGTGCGACTTCAGCGGCCGTAATGGAATGCACAGCGCTCAAGACTCCATCGCGATCACTTGTGACTTGCTGGCTCGCAGAGAGCAGCGCAAGATGGTTGTCAGCCCCCACTTGTGCGACGCGTACCTTGCCTTCCTCAACGGCAACATGCACGCCTGCGTCGCTCGGCAAGCTGGGGGTATAGCGCACGGCAAAACGCGTACCCACCACCGTTACGCGTACAGGTCCTGCCAACACATCGAACGGCATCGTCGGATTGGGACTCACCTCGAACATCGCTTGACCTTCGAGCAAGGTCACTTCGCGTCGATCGCGGTAGTAGGCAACGTTGAGCCGCGTGGCAGCATCAAGACGCAGACGGCTGCCGTCAGGCATCGTCGCCTCCAATTGCTGACCGCGCTTGGAGGCCAAGGACTGAACGAAGGTGGGCTGGGCCTGCCAGTGCTTCCAGGCTAGGCCACCCGTACCTGTGACGACAGCGGCTGCGGCCGCTATGCTCAAGGCTGGCATCAGAACTCTGCGGCGCGTTGGCCCGGTTGCGGCGATAGTTTCAGCATTGGATTCAACCCCGGTACGTGGCGGGTTCACTTGGCCTGCACGGGCGGCTTCGCGCGCAGCGCCGCTGGCAGCTTCCATGGCCTGGTCATATGCGAGGTTACGTTGCAGAAGCTCCTTCATGTCCTGTGGGACGGCATCGAAAGATTGCCACTGAGCTTGCCAATGATCAAATGCATCTTGGTGAGAAGGTGCGGCATGGAGCCATGCCTGGAAGACCAGCTCCTCTTGCGCGCCAAGCCCTTGATCCCGTCGCCGGACGAACCAATCCAAGGCTTGTTCCCGAACAGGAATGCCGTTGGAGGTGGGGGGCGGGGATGAGGTCATGGGACTTTGTTTCTTATTTAGGTAGACGTGCCACGGGTCAAATACCCTAGCTTGTCTGCCGGACGCAATTTTTGCTTAGTCATGCTTGGAGCGATTCAGCTTCTTGCGCGCTCCAGCTGTTGCGTCCATGCTCCCTCGGTCTTGTGCACGGACGCGCTCGCAGGCATCAAGCGCGTGCTTGATGTGTTGTTCAACCGCCTTGACGGAAATGCCCATGCGTTCTGCCACCTGCGGGTAGGTCATGCCCTCAAAGCGGTTGAGCATGAAAGCCTCTCTGCAGCGCAGAGGCAGTCCGTCGATAGCCGTTACCAAACTTAGTATGCCTTGCTGCGAGGAAAGTGCCGCCTCGGGCTCAAGCCCTATCGGACCTTCAACTTCGACAGGTTCCTCATCGGTAGAGGGCACTTCAACGCCATCGCGGACAAGTTTGTGCCGTTGATGGTCGATAGCCAGATTGCGGGCTGTCTGATAGAGAAGTGCCCGCTCGTTGTTGATGGCCGTACCTGAGGCTTGCGCCGCATAGATGCGCGCGTAGGCTTCCTGTGTCAAATCGGCCGCGATAGAGCGGTCCGCAACCTTGCGGGATAGGAAGTTCAGCAGATCACGGTAATAGCGCTCGAGCACAACTCAACCAATGCAATAAGGATGGGATCCCTTTTGGCAATTTGGCGTTGAGATGTAGCGATGGCTGAACCTGTGCGCGTCTTCAATTGGGAATCCTTCTCATTATCAGCGATACAACATCCCTGACTGCGCTATGGATGTGTCGGCTGCACCACATCTACGATATGGATGACCACGCAGACGTTCGATACTCCAAGACGTCGAAGCACTGTGCGGCACTCTTGCATAACCCACGCTTGAGACGAATTTCTCAAACCATCAGGGAGGAGTTTTACAGCTTCCAGTTGTTGGTTCGAAAACGTTTCTTGGGGTTGGCTGGCTCTTGCATCAGGCCTACAGCGCGCAGGCTCGGTGTTTAATCAATACTGCCCATAGAAAGCTGAATCAACAGCATTTCCAAGACCAGGCAAAGCCTCAAGGCTATGCATGCCCGCTATGACGCAGTTAGCAGCCATTGGTGCGACAAAGTTAAATGACTCTTACCAGCCTGGACCCGCCCTTCGCAGCCACGCGCGGGACGGCAGCTTCTGGCCGAAGCCAGTCCTTCGCACTCGTTCGCTCGCGCCTCGAAACAGTCATGACCTTGCTTGCCCTACGCAGCCCGCTTCCAGCCTGTCCGCTTTCACACGGGATCACTCGCTACATCAACGAGGCGGTATCCGCCCCATGCATGCCCGCCTGGACAGAGCGTCTGCATGGTACGCCCTGTGTCCTCCACCGCTACACCACCGCCGCACTGAATGGCTCGGGCCGCCGCACAAGCAGATGGGACAGGCGTTGCAGGCCTGCCTTCAGGCGTGCACGGTCCTTGATGCTGCCCAAAGAGATCCGGATGGCATTTACGGACCCGCTGCCGGTGGCAAATGCCTCCGCCGGGGTGACGGCGATGCCCTCGCTGCCGGCTGCACGCGCAAGCTGGGAAGAGCTCCAATACCCCGGCAACTCCAGCCAGACATGCAGACCGTCTCCGGCGCCGCTGTACCGCCCCGCCAGAATATCCCTGGCCATCCGGTGGCGCAGGCGCGCCTCCTTGCGCACGCCTTCCATCAGTCCATCAGCCGAGCCGTCCAGAATCCACTGCGTGGCCAGTGCGGCCGTCAGCGGTGCGACCATCAGCGCAAAGGAGCGCAGCGCCACCAGAAAACGCTCCCGTTCGTGCGGGTCACAGATGAGCACAAAGGCCACGCGCAGGCCAGGCGTCAGGCACTTCGACAGGGTGGAGATGTAGTACACCTGCTCCGGGGCCCAGGTCGCAATCGGCGGCGGCGGGGCATCGGCCAGCAGCCAGTAGGGATCGTCCTCGACGATGCGTACACGGCAGCGCCGGGCAATGCTGGCGATCTCCTGGCGCCGGCGTTCGCCCATGGTGATGGCGGTCGGGTTTTGCAAGGTCGGGTTGAGGTAGACCAACCCGGGCTGGTGCTGGCGGCACGCCTGCTCCAGCTTCTCGGGCAGCATCCCGTGCCGGTCCGCGTCCACCGCAATGATGCGCCGGCCAAACTGGGTGGCTGCGGCACGCAGGCCGGGATAGCTGACGGGCTCGGCCAGGATCACATCTCCAGGCTCCGTCAGCGCAAGAATCAATGCGGCGATGGCCGCCTGTGCCCCCGGGCAGACCACCACCTGCTCAGCATCCAGCGCTCCAAACATCGGCGCCAGCCAGTGGGCACCGGCCTTGCGGTCGGAGTCGCTGCCCCCGCCCAGGTGGTAGGTCATTAGCAATTCCGCATCGGCCCGCATCAATACCTGGGACAGACCTTGTTTCAGCAAGTCGTCAAAATCCACTCCCTCCGGCGGAGGCGGGGTATTCATGCTCAAATCGAGGACCGAGGTCAATTCGACCTTCGGCGCCGCCACGTACGTGCCGCGCGCGCCGCGGCCTTCCAGCAAGTGGCGGCGTCGGGCTTCGTCGTAGGCGCGCGTGACAGTCGTCAGGTCGACGTCCAGCAGCGCCGCCAGGTGGCGCTGAGGAGGCAGGCGGTCACCCGGCTGCAGCGATCCGTCTGCCACCGCCGCCTGCAAGGCATCAGCGATCTGCAAAAAACGTGGTCCGCCCTGCCTGGTCAATCGCGGCAACCAGAGGGGCGCATTGTCGTCTTGCATGGTTTTCAGCGGCGGCGTCTGCGCCCGATGTATGGAAATTGCTTTTAAGTAGTATGCCCCTGAACGTGCAGCGACCTCCATTCTTGTATGGATGTCGCTGGCGTTTTTGCCTCTATCTCCCTGGAGGCAATTCAAGTTACAGGCTGGAAATTTTCAAATGACCGATTGGACCCCCATAGTCTTCGTCACGTTCAAGGTGCTCATCTTCGGCACCTGCATGTTCTTCGCCATCAAGTGGCACTACGACCAGGGCAAGAAAGGGGGCAACAAGACGGACCGGCGCACGCTGCTGCGTACATGCGCCAAGTTGGCGGCCCTCTTCATGCTGGCGGTGCTGACGGTGCTGTTCCTTACCTTCACCCTGGCCAGCAAGCTGGGCATGGACTTGAACCTTCCTTGAAGACACAGCGCGGTGCCACCAGGGCCAGGCCCTGGTGGTCTACCGCAGCTGTGAGATGTAGCGGGCCGGCGACTGGCCCAGTGCTTTCTTGAACATGGTGATGAACGCAGTGACGGAGTCGTAGCCCAGCGTGCTCGCCACGTCCTGGACCGCCAGCCCTGAAGAAAGGCTGCGCACCGCCACGATAAGGTGGAACTGCTGCCGCCAGCGGCCAAAGGTCAGCCCGGTCTCCCGCACCACAAGCCGGGCGAGCGACCGCTCGCTCATGGCCAGGCGCGCCGCCCACTCCGGCAGTGTGGTGCGGTCGGCAGGGTCCACGGACAGTGCATCCGCGATGTGCCGCAGCTTGGGGTGCCCGGAAATCGGCAAGTGCAGTTGCTCGACCGGGGACAGTGCCACCTGCTCCAGCAGTACCGAGACCAGGCGGCCCGTCGCATCGTCCGGTTCGTATGCGCCGCCTTGCGCGGCAAGCAGCCGGATCATTTCGCGCACGACAGGACTCACGGCCAGCGTGCAGCATTCCGACGGCATGGCGACTGCGCCGGGCTCGATGAACAGAAAGTAGATCTGCGCATTCTCGGTGGCGCGGTTGCTGTGCGGCATGCCACCCGGTATCCAGACCGCATGCTGCGGCGGGACCATCCACAGGGCCTTGGGCACCTCGCAGGTCACCCCTCCGCGTGCAGCCAGCACCAGCTGCCCCTTTCGATGGAAATGCACCGGCTGCTCGGCATCGTGGTCTTCCACCTCCAGCAGCAGGGCGTTCGCCGGGCGGTCGTCGGTGTCCGGATCGAAGCCGCACAGGGCCTGGGTGAGTTTGGAGGAAGTTGGCATGATTTAGAGATGGATTGTCACTGCTTCCATATCAAGTCAATCGCCAACTTTTTAGAGTCGAGGTCATTCCCAAGGACATTGCATGACTTCACTGACTCACCAGCGCGCCGGCACCCGTGCGGTGCTGCTTATCGGCATTCTTCTCATCGCAGCCAACCTGCGCGCACCGGTCACCGGCCTACCCCCCGTTCTCGGCCTGGTCCGGGACAGCTTTGTGCTCAGCACTACGGCGGCTGGCGCCCTGACGACACTGCCTTTGCTGGCTTTTGCGCTGCTGTCCCCTTTCAGCGCGCGTTTTGCCCAGTCATACGGGCTGGAGCGGACCTTGTTCGCTGCGCTGCTCGCCATTGCAGCCGGAATTGCGCTGCGCTCCACGGGTGCGGCATGGACGCTGTATGCGGGAACGGCCGTCATCGGCATGGGCATTGCGGTGAGCAACGTCCTTCTGCCCAGCCTGGTGAAGCGGGATTTTTCAAGCAGCATTGCTAGCGTCACCGGTGCCTTTGCGCTGGCCATGGGCGTGGTGGCAGCGCTGGCCTCCATCGCGGTGGTGCCGTTGGCAACCGTGTGGGGCTGGCAACCGGCGCTGCTTGCCTTTCTGGTGCTTCCCCTTGCGGCGCTGGCGATGTGGCTGCCCCAGCTTCGTTCCCGCACGCAGCCGGCCGCCACTACCGCCACCCCGCCCCACGGCAAAAAAATGTGGCACTCCGCCCTGGCCTGGCAGGTAACGCTGTATCTGGGCCTGAACTCGACCATCTACTACATCGTCATCGGCTGGTTGCCCCTGATCCTGACCGATGCCGGCCTGTCCGCAGAGCAGGCTGGTTCCCTGCACGGGGTGATGCAACTGGCAACGGCCGTCCCGGGCCTGCTGCTCGGTCCCGTTCTGCGACGGCTCCAGGACCAGCGCTTTGCGGCCGCCAGCGTCGCCGCACTGTCTGGCGTGGCGCTGATGGGATTCCAGCTTGCGCCGCAGTTCGCCTTCGCCTGGGCCACATTGTTCGGGCTGGGCGCAGGGGCGCATTTCATCCTTGGGCTGGCCTTTATCGGCATGCGCACGCAGAACGCCCACCAGGCAGCGTCGCTGTCAGGCATGGCGCAGTGCGTGGGCTATCTGCTGGCTGCTGTGGGGCCTATGGCGGCAGGCTGGCTCCACGACCTGCTCGGCGGGTGGCAGATCCCCTTGCTCGCGTGCGCCGTTCTGGCCTTCACCGCTGCCGTGGTGGGTATCTTTGCGGGACGCAACGTACACACCGACGCGTGACGCGTGTTTCCGCCCTGTGATGCACCCACATGCGCGTACATCACATGACGGCGGTGGGCCAAGGGCAGCCCCCGCGAAAGGCCTCTCACTGCCTACCCCACGTCCCACCGCGCAAGCTCGGGCCTGTAGGGCGGCGGCCTGCGCTGCCGCGAAAGCGGCCTCTGCGCTGTCAACTTCAGCCGCGAACGCCCGCAACGAGCGACAAACGGCGAGCAAGTCGCTCGCTGCGGCAATGGATCGGCGCACACCTGCCACCACCGAGTGGGTCACAGGCGTGCTTTTTGCTGCGTGACTCCGCAGCCGTGCCGGCAAGATCACGTAGCAAAGGCCACGACAGCGGCGGGTCAACGAGCCTAGTCTGCAGCTCGCCATGCGAGCGGCCTCGGGCATCTTCTCCCCACGTCCGGCCCAATCCCTTACTTTCTCCCGGCAGACCGCCCCACATGACATGCCTGAGCACCCGCATCCTGCGACAATCCGCCTCGCGCGAAGCCCGCCCGCGCTGATACATCCATCTCGTCCATGGTTCTCGACCCCTTCACCCTGCTCGTCCTCACTTCGGCCATGGCAGCCGCCTCGGCGATGTACCTGGCCGCGGAATGGAGCAGCGTGCGCGAACGCTCGCTGCTGCTCTGGAGCGGGGGGTTTGCCGTCATCTCCGTGGGCTGCGTGCTGGCCCTGCTGCGCTCCCGCGGCTATGTGCTGTTCGGCATCTGGTTCCCCAATGGCCTGCTGATCTCCGCCCACTGGCTGTTCCTGGCCGGCGTTGCCAGCTGCACACGCACCCGGCTGTCGCGCGCCTGGTGGCTGCTGGTCGTCGTCTGGCTGGCCATGCTGTTTCTGCCCGACCGGCCCTGGTGGTCCAAGGCGATGATGGGGACCCAATCGCTGCTCATCGCCGTCATCAGCTTGCGCGCCGGCCTGCTGCTGCGCCCGCAGGGTGGCACGCTGAGCGTGGGTGCCGCGCAGCTTCGCTTCGTCCTGCTGACGCACGGTCTGTTCTACCTCGCCAAGGCCGGGTCGGTCGTAGCGCCGGACGCCTTCATCAACCTGAACAATTTCCGGGGCGAGGTGATTGTGGTCTCGCTGGTGGAAGGCGTGATGGCGATCATGCTGCTTGCGATGTCCATGACAGGCACCGAACGCCATCGCCGCGAGGAGCGTATCGCGGAAATTGCCGCCCGCGACCCGTTGACCGCCCTAGACAACCGCCGCGCACTCTATCTGCGCGCACCGGAGTTGCTGGCGAAAGCGTCGCCGGCCAGCCCCGGCGCGCTGCTGTTGATCGACATCGACCACTTCAAGCAGGTCAACGACCTGCACGGTCACGATGCCGGCGACCGCCTGCTGGTCACCCTGAGCGACCTCATCCGCAGCGTGCTGCCCCACGGCGCACTGGCCGCACGGCTGGGCGGGGACGAGTTCGTGATTCTGCTGCGCAACGTCTCCGGCCCAGCCGCGCAGGCGCTGGGCCAGGGCCTGCGCGAATCGTTTGCGCAACAAGCGCGCACCATGTTTGAAACACCGGAGCCCGTGTCCCTGAGCATCGGTGCCACCTTGTTCGAGCAGCCCGACAAGGAGCTGTCGCACTGGCTCAAGCGGGCCGACCAAGCCCTTTACGCATCAAAGCGCAAGGGACGGGATCGGATGGAGCTCGTCCGGGCAGTCCCCGTCATGACCCCCTAGCGCTTGGCGGGCGCTGGCGTCGCGGACCAGCGGTCCCGCACTCTCAGCAGCGCCCCCATGATCGGCTCCGTGGTGCGCCCGATGCGAGCGCACCTCTCCTCGCCTTGAATAGCTCAGAGCCTGGCCGAACTGCGACAGCGGCAGCCACAGCCCGGCCCACAGCAGACTTCAGCGCTTGCCATCCGGCTGCAGTGCAGGGAGGCTGCTGCTGCCCGGCCCCGCAAGCTGCCGTTGACAGGCCACCGCCATGCCCAAGAGCACCAGCAGCACCGGCACAAAGGCTCCAGCCCCCCAGCGCACGATCAGCAGTCCGCCCACCAAGCCGCCACCGGCGATGGCCGTGTTCCACGTCGTCACCAGCAGGGACTGGGCCAGATCCACCTGCTCCCCCGCTACGTGTGCCAGCGAGGTCTGGAACAAGGTGGCGGAGCCGCCAAAGGCAAATCCCCAGACGGCCAATGCCGCCAGGGCCATGGACGCACCTCCCCAGCTCACTCCCAGCATCAGCACGGCGCCGCAAAACAGCAGAATGCTCGCCATCGAAAGGCGGTACAGATGCCGGTCTACATACAGCCCCGTCAGCCAGATGCCGGGCAATGCAGCCACCCCAAAGACCAGCAAGGCCAGGTCGATGCGGACAGGCACTCCATTGGCCGCCAGAAAAGGCGCGATGTAGGTGTAGAGGATGTTGTGGGCCAGCACATAGAACAGCACCACCATCAGCACCGCCGCCACGCCGGGCGTGCGCAGCACCGCGGCCATGGGCATGCGCTGGCGCTGGGCCTGCCCCGGAAAATCCGGCAGGCGCAGCCCCATCCAGACCCACAGCAGCAACGCCAACACGCTGGCCAGGCCAAAGCACCAGCGCCAGCCCAGGGCCAGACCCAGCCAGCCCCCGGCGGGAACGCCCAGCGACAATGCCAGCGGCGTGCCGACCATGGCCACGGCGATGGCACGGCCACGGAACTGCGGCGCCACCAGGCGGGTGGCGTAGCCCGCCAGCAGCGCCCACAGCAGCCCGGCGGCCATGCCGGCCACCACGCGTGCCACCATGGTCAGGGTAAAACTGCCCGACAGCGCAGTCACACTGTTGGCCAGCGCAAACCCCAGCACCGCCGCCATCAGCAGCGGACGCCGGCGCATGCTGCGCGTTGCCGTCACCAGCGGGATGGCTGCCACTAGCGAACCCACGGCATAGGCGGTCACGGTCTGGCCGATCCAGGCTTGCGACACTCCCAGATCCCCCGCCATCTGCGGCAGCAGCGCGGCAGGCAAGGCTTCGGTCAGGATGGTGATGAACGCGCCCATGCTCAAGGCCAACAGACTGGCCCAGGGCAGACGATTTTCCAAAGCTGAAGATGTCATGCTTGCAGGCCCTGGTAGACCGCGTCCCGCAGGTCGGTGACAAAGCGCCCCGACATGCCCTCGTACAAGGTGTTGGTCATGGCCACCACGGTCAGGCCCCGGGGCCGGTCCACCCACCAGGCATGGCCATAGGCGCCGCCCCAGCGCCAGGTACCCGGGGATTCGGGTGACTGGGCCAGTGCCGGATCACGCAACACGGAAAAGCCCAGGCCAAACCCCAGGCCGGGGCCGGCCGCCAGTTCCTGCCCCTGTGTCTGGTCCCGCCCCATCTCGACAATCAGGTGCTCGGGCATCCAGCCGCCCTGGCCGGTGCGCAAGGCCTCCAGCAGGTACAGCAAATCATCGGCCGTGCCCACCATGCCGGCGCCGCCAGAAGGAAATGCGCTGGCATCCAAGGCACGCGCCGGGCTGTAGGGAATGCCCACGGTCCCCTCGAACGGCGCCACCACCTCACCCTCCTGCAAGCGGTGGGGTGCTGGACTGCCGTTGACATAGGCCGTCGCCAGGCGCGCCGTATCCCGGCAGACAAAGCCGGCATCGGCCATGCCCAGGGGGCGCGTCACCAGTGCCTCCACGGCCTGTGGCAAGGCCATGCGGCACACCGCCTCCACCACGCCACCCAGCACATCCACCGCCAGGGAATAGCCCCAAGCCGTGCCCGGCGCATACAGCAGCGGCACGCTGGCAATGCGGCGCAGGTTCTCTCCCAGATCGATCCCGCTGGCATCCATGCCATCGGACACCCCGGCTTGGGCGTACGCGCCCTGCCCGTTGGGCTCCAGAAAACGGTAGCCCAGGCCTGCAGTGTGGCTCAGCAACTGGCGCACCGTGATGCACGCTTCGCGGCCATCCGGCAAGCGTGGGCGAAAGTCCTGCAGCCAGGCCGTGATGGGGTCGTCCAGGGCCACCCGCCCCTGGGCCACCAGCCGCAGCACGGCGGCGCTGACCACCGGCTTGCTGGCCGAAGCCCAGCGGAACACCGCATCCTGCGCCATCGCAAGCGGGGCTTCACGGTCGGCCCAGCCTGCGGC
This sequence comes from Comamonas sp. 17RB, assembly GCF_030056555.1. NCBI lineage: Bacteria > Pseudomonadati > Pseudomonadota > Betaproteobacteria > Burkholderiales > Comamonadaceae > Comamonas > Comamonas sp. 17RB. The sequence continues at coordinate 148,158 of NZ_JASHHY010000003.1, forward strand.
CATGCGGCACAGCGCCTGACCGTGCTGGTAGACCAGTACCACCGCGCCCACCAGGCGCTGGTCTGCCAGGGCGCTGTGCACGGCGTGTGCCACCTGCGCCTCCAGCCCGGAAATGGAATGCCGCGCGCCGGTGGCGGGCGGGCAAAAAAGTGAAAAAGTCATCGGATCGCTGCTCTCTTTGCTCAGACACCGTGACCTTATGGGACCGGCTATCCCAGAAAAAGTAGGATAGAGTTCCACACATCCAGGACATATATGTCCGCAATCTAGCGGTGCACGCAGCGGCACTCGCAGCAACGCATCGATAGATTCATTCAGAGACACAGGCCAGGACACATGGACAGCCTCAACGCATTTGTGGTGTTTGTGCAGGTTGCCGAAACCCGCAGCTTCGTTGCGGCCGGCCGCCTGCTGGGGGTCTCCGCTTCCGCCGTGGGCAAGAGCGTGGCGCGCCTGGAAGAGAAGCTGGGCGTGCGCCTGTTCCATCGCAGCACCCGCAGCATCACCCCCACGGCCGAAGGCCTGCTGCTGCTGGAGCGCAGCCGGCGCATCCTGGCCGAGATCGAAGCGGCCCAGACGGAACTGTCCCAGGCCTCGTCGGCCCCACGGGGGCGGCTGCGGGTCAGCCTGCCGCTGGTTAGCACCCTGGTTCTGCCGGTGCTGGCCGATTTCATGCGGGAGTATCCGGAGATCCAGTTGGACCTGGATTTTTCAGACCGCCTGGTCGACGTGATCGATGAAGGTTTCGATGCCGTGGTCCGCACCGGAGAGCCCGCCGATTCCCGGCTGACGGCACGCAAGCTCGGCCATTTCCAGATGGTGCTGGTCGCGTCGCCCCAGTACCTGGCCGCACACGGCACACCGCGCAATGTGCAGGATCTGCAGTCCCACCGCTGCCTGCATTTCCGCTGGCCCCACAGCGGCAAGTTGGAGGCATGGCCGCTTCCGCCGGGCGCAGACGGCGAGCCCCCTACGGTCCCCGTCTCCATGGTCTGCAACAACATCGAGACCCGCGCCTGCTTCGCCCTGCAGGGGCGCGGCATTGCCTGCCTGCCGGACTTCGCCATCCGCGAGCCACTGGCCGACGGGCGACTGGTGCGCGTCATGCCCGGGCAGGCGCAACGCGAAGGGGTCTTTCACATCCTGTGGCCTGCGGGCAGGCATGTCGCACCCAAGGTCCGGGCCCTGGTGGACTACCTGTGCGCCCGGGTGTTGGTGTTCAACTGATGCGCCCGGCTGGACGCTACTGCACCCCAGCGGTGGCGTTTCAGCGCCTTGCATGGACCTGCCCCTGCAAGGCAGTCCGCCCGGAGACCAACCTAAGCCACCCTGGACCAGAACTCCAGCCGCACACTGTCTGGCTCGATCAAGGCCAGGTAGTCCTGGCAGGCAGGTGCAAACGGCCCCTGCCCCCACTTACCGCACAGGTCTCTGGCGCGTTCCGCATCGCTGGCCAGCACCACGTCCGCATACAGCCCCGTACTGTTGCGCACCACCATGTGTTCAATGAAGCCCGGCTCGTGGTCATAAAGTCCACGCGCCATCTGGCTGGCGGCTTGCGCCAGGCTGTGTTCCGTAGCCCCGGGCACCAGGGTGAACAGCGAAAACTCCAGCCCACCGATCCCAGGGTGCGCAGCATGCACGGGGCGGTCCTCCCATATCGGCGTCCCCAGACCGATCGGGCGCACCACGGACAGCAGGCCGAAGTAGTCGCGGCAGGCAGGCGTAGTTCGGGCGGCTTCCATGGCCTTGGAGGCCGCCTCTGCATCCTGCCAGAAGACCAGATCCGCATAGTGCTCTGGCCCCAAGGCCAGCAGCTGGCGTGACCGATAGCCCGGCTGCAGACTGAGGAATCGGGTTTGCATGGTCTGGGCGGCCAGCACCAGCTGCGCCTCGGTTACGTGGGGATGGATGTGGAACTCGGCCCATTCGACAAAAGACATTTTTTTATCCATGAAGGTTCAACGAAGCCCACATCGTCGAAGGATTGCTGCCACATGCTGGCACCCAATCCAGCGATGATCCGCGGTATGACTTCTTCTTCACTCCAGGCGCGCGTCTCCCGGCTGGAAACCTTGTCGGCCTGCCTGTCGGATGGTGAAGTGCACGGCATCGACACCCTGGCCGCGCAGCTCCATGTCAGCAAACGCACGCTGTTCCGCGATCTCGCCGTGCTGCGGGAACAGGGCTGGGAACTGGAAAGTGCATCTGGCAAAGGCGGAGGCATCCGCATTCTTCGGCACTGGCCGTCCGGGCGCATGAGCTTGCGCACCGAAGATGCGGTGGAGCTTTTGCTCTCGCTCGCCCTGGCCGAATCGATGGGACTATCCCCACTCGGAAAGCACGAAGCGCTGCGACGGCAGTTCGCGCGCTGCTTTGCGCCCGCAGACCGGGATCTGATTGCACGGCTGCGCAAGCGCATCCGCACGGCGTCACCGGTCTCGCTGGCCACTCAAAGCACGGCACAAACCATCCCTCCAGACATCCGCAGCCACGTCTACGGAGCGTTCGCCCAACAGCAGGTGCTGGCATTCACCTATGTGGATGGCCAGGGAAAAGAGAGTGAGCGTGTTGTGGAGCCCCAATGTCTGCTGCTGGCATGGCCCTATTGGTTTTTGCTGGTATGGGACCGCCAGCGCGAGGAGATACGCACCTTCCGGCTGGACCGCATGCGCAGCGCCCACCCCTTGCCGGAGCGCTTTGCATTGCGCCCTGCAGCCGCCTTCTGGCAGGCCTGCAATGAAGTGGGAGTATCGTTGTAGAACACTTCGGCCCATGGCCTTCGCACATGCGGTCCTGCACCGCACCGTGCAAATGCACCATCCCCATCACACCGTGCGCCATGCACAGGCCCGGGAAACGATCAGGTTCAGGGCGCAAACGCAAACTCCATCACCCTGCGGGAGCCATGCATCAGCATGTCGAAATGGTCGTGGTCGCGTGCCACCACGGTGGTCACGCTGGCATCCGGGTTGGCGGCAGCCAGTGCGGCTCCAGCCCTGCGCACATGGTCGACGATGGCGCGTTGGTTCAGATGCTCCTGCCGTGCAGCGGGCACCGGTGTCGCAGGGTATTGCTCGTCCTCCCCGACCGTCAGTACTACCTTGGTTCCAGCCCCGGCGTTGATCTGCGCGCTGCTTGCCAGTCTGCGTGCCAGCAGCGCCTCGCTGAACCAGAGCGAAGGGCTGGCCGCCCAGTAGCGCTGGAAATGCCGGGAATCCGTGAGCAAGGTATCCACCGTGAAGAGCCCGCCGTACGAGAACCCGAACAGCGTGTTGGCCAGGGGGTTCAGCGGAAATTGCTGGGCGATCCGCGGGCGCAATTCTTCAACCAGGAATCGGCGGAATGCGGCAGCGCCGCCAAAGCAGGGGGAAAGGCGATCGCCGGTTGCCGCATCGGGCACCGGGGTGTAGTCACGGGCACGGCCGTCAACATCGAAAGGGCTGTCGTTTGCGGAAGCAATGGCCACAATCACACCGGCCGGACGGGATGTGCGCGGCGCTTCGCGGCGGCTTCCCTGGCGGGAGTCATCCGCATGGGGCCGGACAAAGCTGGTCAGCGGATAGCTGGCATTGCCGTCCAGCATCCACAGCAACGGGTAGCCGCCGGCAGGTGGCGGTGCGTGCGGCAAACCCACCTGAATGACATAGCGTGCGCCGGTGTGGCGCGAAGCCATCTCGAATTGCAGGGTGCCGCGCAAGGTGGCGGCACTCCAGTCGGCCGGGAACCCCTCGGCGTGTGCGCCCCAGGGCAGCAGCATGGTGGTGCAGAACAAGGCTGTGGCCAGCCGGAGCAGTCGTGACATCAGGCATTTCCATCGCCAAAAAAGCTGGCGGCAGGCCGATGATAAAGAGGCCGCGCCTACAGCCCCCTGCGGTCTCTCTGCCAACGGGCCTGCGATCACGGTGGCAGTGCAGATGCGCGCAACCGGCAGTGCCCCTGCCTCCGCTGCCGCTGCCGCCCTGCTATCGCTGCGTCGCACCGCCAACAACGGCCCGTGAATAGCTGGTCGCGGGTCAGCCGTACGGCACAAACCCGCTTTCATGCTCGTTCACACGCAGCGGCTTGCCCACAAAGGGGAACGCCCGTTGCGGGCAGGCATTGCGCTCGCAGACCTTGCAGCCCATGCCGATGGGGGTCGCCGCCTCCAGGTTGCGCAGATCCAGGCCCTTGGAATACACCAGCCGCGCCGCATGCTGCAGGTCGCAGCCCATGCCGATGGAAAAGGTCTTGCCTGGCGCCCCCCAGCCGTGCCCGGCCCGGCTGATGGTGCGGGCAATCCAGAGGTAGACCCGCCCGTCGGGCATGCTGGCCAGCTGGGGCACGATGCGGCCCGGCTGGGTGAAGGCCTCGTACACCACCCACAGCGGGCAGGTGCCCCCGGTCTTGGAGAAGTGGAAATGCGTGGCCGACTGCCGCTTGCTGATGTTGCCGGCCCGGTCCACCCGGATGAAGAAGAACGGCACACCCGGCGCCTCCGCCCGCTGCAAGGTGGAAAGCCGGTGGCACACCGTCTCGAACCCCACACCAAAGCGGCGGGCCAGCAGATCCACGTCGTACTGCAGGCTTTCGGCGGCCTGCAGAAACTCCCCATACGGCAGCACAAAGGCACCGGCCACGTAGTTGGCCAGGCCCATGCGGGCCAGGCGGCGCGTGGCATCGTCCTGCCAGTGGGTGGACTTCAGCGCGTCCTCGATCAACGCATCAAACTCCAGCAGTGCCAGTTGCGTGGCCAGCTGAAAGGCCTGCTGGGCCGGCCGCAGCTGCGGCGCGACGTAGAGGGTGCGCGTGGCGGCATCAAAGCGCCGGTGGCTGTGCGCTCCCCCCTGGCTGCCGCGCAGCACCAGTACCTGGTGCCGGGCCTGCAGCCGGAACTGCAGCCACTCCTGCAGGCTGCCGCCCTGCTCGCCGGTCTGCTCCCGGGCCTGGGTGGCCAGGGTTTCGGCCGCACGGTCCAGCGCATCGAAGTGGTTGCGGTGCGCAAAGAAAAAATCACGCACCGCTTCAAACGGCATCTGGCGCGGCGGCTCGGCCAGCAGCGCACTGGTGCTGCCGCCCCCTTCCGCCAGCTCCGACCGGCCATCGCCCAGGCGGGCCGTCAGCGCTTCCAGCCGCTCGACATCGGCCACATGGCGCTGGTGCATGGCCAGCAGCGCCTGCGCCAGCTGCGGCAGCCGGGACGCGACCTCGCGCAGCTCGGGCAGGGGCACGGCCGCTTCGGGCTGGGGCATGGCCGCCAGCGCATCGCGCAACTGGGCCAGCAACCGGGCTTCCTCGTCTTCCGAGAACTGCTGGATGTCCACCCCCAGCACCTTGTGGATCTTCAGCAGCACTGCCACCGTCAGCGGTCGCTGGTCCTGTTCGATCTGGTTCAGATAGCTCGGCGACAGCCCCAGCGCCTGGGCCAGCGCCGCCTGCGTCATGCCGCGTTCGGCGCGCAGGCTGCGCAGCCGCACGCCCATGAAGGTCTTGGCCATGGTTCCTTTCTCCCTGTGCTGGTGCCAGCCTGAAATGCATGGCCTTGGTGAACTACACAAATTCGCAAACTTCGCAAAACCGCGCAATTTACTTCGCAATTATTCGCCAATTCAGGCCTACCACCGTGCCAAGCAAATGCGTAGATTGCGAAGTATGGCAGATCACAGGCGCCTTCAGCACTGGATCTGCCTGCCCCATATTTCAGGAGACCTGCATGAGCACCGTGGCCCCCATCCCCACCCCACCCGCCGCTGCGGCTGCCCCAGCCGCGTTCAAACCCAAGAAGTCCGTGGCCCTCTCCGGCGTCACTGCCGGCAACACGGCGCTGTGCACGGTGGGCAAGACCGGCAACGATCTGCACTACCGTGGCTATGACATTCTGGACATTGCCGAAGTCTGCGAGTTTGAGGAAATCGCCCACCTGCTGGTGCACGGCAAGCTGCCCACGCGTGCCGAACTCAAGGCCTACAAGACGCGGCTCAAGGCACTGCGCGGTCTGCCCACCAGCGTGAAGCTGGCACTGGAACAATTGCCCGCCGCCAGCCACCCCATGGATGTGATGCGCACCGGTGTCTCGGCGCTGGGCTGCGCCCTGCCCGAGAAGGACGACCACAACCTGCCCGGCGCACGCGACATTGCCGACCGCCTGATGGCCTCGCTGGGCAGCATGCTGCTGTACTGGTACCACTTCAGCAATTCGGGCCGCCGCATCGAGGTGGAGACCGACGACGACTCCATCGGCGGTCACTTCCTGCACCTGCTGCACGGCACCAGCCCTTCCGAAAGCTGGGTGCGCGCCATGCACACCTCGCTCAATCTGTATGCCGAGCATGAATTCAATGCCTCCACCTTCACCGCCCGCGTGGTGGCTGGCACGGGCAGCGATATGTATTCCGCCATCACCGGCGCCATCGGCGCGCTGCGCGGCCCCAAGCATGGCGGGGCGAACGAAGTCGCCTTTGAGATCCAGAAGCGCTACGACAACGCCGACGAAGCCGAAGCCGACATCCGCCGCAGGGTGGACGCCAAGGAAGTGGTCATCGGCTTCGGCCACCCCGTCTACACCGTGAGCGATCCGCGCAATGTGATCATCAAGGGCGTGGCCCACAGGCTCTCCGAAGAAGCAGGCAGCACCAAGATGTACGACATTGCCGCGCGCCTGGAATCGGTGATGTGGGAGGTGAAGAACATGTTCCCCAACCTCGACTGGTTCAGTGCCGTCAGCTACCACATGATGGGTGTGCCCACGGCCATGTTCACCCCGCTGTTCGTGATCGCCCGCACCAGCGGCTGGGCAGCCCACATCATCGAACAGCGCCAGGACAACAAGATCATCCGCCCCAGCGCCCACTACACCGGCCCGGACGATCTGCAGTTTGTCCCCATCGACGAGCGGCGATAAGCCCCGCACCCGGCGCGCCTACCATGACCTCCCAGACCATCCAGCCCCATTCGCTGTGCACCGCCATTGCCGGCAAGCTGCGCGAGCGCATTCTGGCCCACCAGATCCTGCCCGGCAGCGATATCAACGACGGCGCGCTGGCCCAGGAGTTTGGTGTGAGCCGCACCCCCGTGCGGGAAGCCATGAAGCTGCTGTGCCAGGAAGGCCTGCTGACCGCCGTGCCCCGACGCGGCATGCGCGTGACACAGCTCACGCCGGCCCAGGTGCTGGAAGCCCAGCAACTGTGCAGCCTGCTGGCCGCGCACCTGTCACAGCTGGAAGGCCTGCCCCATGCCGCCAGCACCGCGCTGACCCGCCAGTTGCACGCCGTGGCCCACGCCCGGCTGCGGCTGGCGCAGGGTCAGGCAGGTGGTGCGCCATGGGATCAGACATTCAGCCGGACACCAAGCGCTGCGCCCATCCCTACTTCGGTCTTCTCGCATAGCCCCGCCCTACAACAGCATTCAACGCAGTCCCCAGCGCAGCCACAGCCGTATCCCACTCCGGCGCTGTGAAAGCCGCCACCAGACCCACAACAATGAGCACGCCCCAAAGCCCCAACCCCTACCGCCAGCCCCTGCCCGGCACCGCACTGCATTACTTTGACGCGCAGGCCGCCGTGGAAGCCATCCACCCCGGCGCCTGGGCCACCCTGCCCTACACCAGCCGTGTGCATGCCGAAAATCTGGTGCGCCGCTGCGACCCGGCCATCCTCACCGAATGCCTGGGCCAGATCGTCCACCGCCAGCGCCAGCGCGACTTCCCCTGGTTCCCGGCACGTGTGGTCTGCCATGACATCCTGGGCCAGACCGCATTGGTGGACCTGGCCGGTCTGCGCGACACGATTGCCGCGCAAGGGGGCGACCCTGCGGCCGTGAATCCCGTGGTGCCCGTGCAGCTCATCGTGGACCACTCGCTGGCCGTGGAATGCGGGGGCGACGACCCGCAGGCCTTCGCCAAGAACCGCGCCATCGAAGACCGCCGCAACGAGGACCGCTTTCACTTCATCGACTGGTGCAAGCGCGCGTTCCAGAACGTCGAAGTGATTCCCCCGGGCAACGGCATCATGCACCAGATCAATCTGGAGCGGATGAGCCCCGTGGTCCATGCCGTCAATGGCGAAGCCTACCCCGATACCCTGGTGGGCACCGACAGCCACACCCCGCATGTAGATGCCCTGGGCGTGATCGCCGTGGGTGTGGGCGGGCTGGAGGCAGAGAACGTGATGCTGGGCCGCGCCTCCTGGATGCGCCTGCCCGAAATCGTGGGCGTGCAGCTCACCGGTCAGCGCCCCGGCGGCGTCACCGCCACCGACGTGGTGCTGGCCCTGACGCAGTTCCTGCGCCAGCAGAAGGTGGTGGGCGCCTACCTGGAATTCTTTGGCACCGGCGCACGCAGCCTCACCATCGGCGACCGCGCCACCATCTCCAACATGGCACCCGAATACGGCGCTACCGCCGCCATGTTCGCCATCGACGAGCAGACCATTGACTACCTGCGCCTGACCGGCCGCGAACCGGCCCAGGTGCGGCTGGTCGAGACCTATACCAGGCAGGCCGGCCTCTGGGCCGATACCCTGGCGCACGCCGAATACGAACGCACCCTGCACTTCGACCTGTCCAGCGTGGTGCGCAACATCGCCGGCCCGTCCAACCCGCATGCGCGCCTGGCCACCACCGACCTGACTGCCCAAGGCATTGCCGGGCCCTGGACGCAGACCGAAGGCCAGATGCCCGATGGCGCCGTCATCATTGCCGCCATCACCAGCTGCACCAACACCAGCAACCCACGCAATGTGATTGCCGCCGGCCTGCTGGCGCGCAATGCACGCAACCTGGGGCTGGCACGCAAGCCCTGGGTCAAGACCTCGCTGGCCCCCGGCTCCAGGACCGTGCCGCTGTACCTGCAGCAGGCCGGCCTGCTGCATGACCTGGAAGCGCTGGGCTTCGGCGTGGTGGCATTTGCCTGCACCACCTGCAACGGTATGAGCGGCGCGCTGGACCCCGCCATCCAGCAGGAGATCACGGAACGCGACCTCTACACCACCGCCGTGCTCTCGGGCAACCGCAACTTCGACGGCCGCATCCACCCCCATGCCCGGCAGGCCTTTCTGGCATCGCCCCCGCTGGTGGTGGCCTATGCCATTGCGGGCACCATCCGCTTCGATATCGAAAACGATGTGCTCGGCATGTTCCAGGGGCGCGAGATCCGCCTCAAGGACATCTGGCCCAGCGACGCCGAGATCGACTCCGTGGTCAAGGCCGCCGTCCGGCCCGAGCAGTTCCGTGCGGTGTACGAACCCATGTTCACCATCCAGGCGGACCGCGGTGCCAAAGAAACAGCGCTCTACGACTGGCGCCCGCAATCCACCTACATCCGCCGCCCGCCGTACTGGGAAGGCGCGCTGGCCGGTGCGCGCACGCTGCGCGGCATGCGGCCGCTGGCCATCCTGCCGGACAACATCACCACCGACCACCTCTCGCCCTCCAACGCCATCCTGCTGGACTCGGCCGCCGGGGAGTACCTGCACGCCATGGGCCTGCCCGAGGAAGACTTCAATTCCTACGCCACCCACCGCGGCGACCACCTGACGGCCCAGCGCGCCACCTTCGCCAACCCCAAGCTGTTCAACGAAATGGTGCTGGACGCGGCGGGCAAGGTCCGCCAGGGGTCGCTCGCGCGGGTCGAGCCCGAGGGCACAACCATGCGCATGTGGGAGGCGATCGAAACCTATATGCAGCGCCGGCAACCGCTGCTCATCATTGCGGGGGCCGACTACGGCCAGGGCTCCAGCCGCGACTGGGCCGCCAAGGGCGTGCGCCTGGCAGGGGTGGAAGCGATCGTGGCCGAAGGCTTTGAGCGCATCCACCGCACCAACCTGATCGGCATGGGGGTGCTGCCGCTGGAGTTCCTGCCCGGCACCACCCGCCACACCCTGGGGCTGGACGGCACGGAGACCTTTGATGTGCTGGGCCAGCGCCAGCCGCGTGCGCAGCTGACACTGCACATCCACCGCACCACCGGCGCACGCACCGAGGTGCCGGTGACCTGCCGCCTCGACACGGCAGAAGAAGTCAGCATCTACGAAGCCGGCGGGGTGCTGCAGCGCTTTGCCCAGGACTTCCTTTCCGAAAGCACCCGCCACCGGGAAGCTGCCGCCGCCGTATAAGCACAGCACGACCGAGACACCGCGCCAGAGACACCATGAACCACAGCATGAACGACAGCACCAGCGGCACCCTGCCGGACAGCCCCCGTGACCCACAGCGGTCTGCGCCGCAGATCCGTATTCCCGCCACCTACCTGCGCGGCGGCACCAGCAAGGGCGTGTTCTTCCGCCTGCAGGACCTGCCCGAAGCCGCCCAACAACCCGGCCCCGTGCGCGATGCCATCCTGCTGCGCACACTGGGCAGCCCCGATCCCTATGGCAAACAGATCGACGGCATGGGCAATGCCTCCTCCTCCACCAGCAAGGCCGTGATCCTCAGCCCCAGCAGCCGCCCGGACCATGATGTGGACTATCTGTTTGGCCAGGTGGCCATCGACCAGGCCTTTGTGGACTGGAGCGGCAACTGCGGCAACCTGAGCGCCGCCGTCGGCCCCTGCGCCATCCACATGGGCCTGATCGACCCGGCCCGGATTCCGCACCAGGGCACGGCCACCATCCGCATCTGGCAGGCGAACATCGGCAAGACCATCGTGGCCCATGTGCCCATCATGGACGGCCAGGTGCAGGAAACCGGCGGCTTCACCCTGGACGGGGTGACCTTCCCCGCTGCCGAGGTGGCGCTGGAGTTTCTGGACCCTGCGGATGAAGGTGCGGGCAATGGCGCAGACAGCGGCGGCGCCATGTTCCCCACCGGCCATCTGGTCGACAGCCTGGATGTCCCCGGCGTGGGCCGCCTGACCGCCACCCTGATCAACGCCGGCATCCCCACCATCTTTCTCAACGCCGCAGACCTGGGCTACACCGGCTGCGAGCTGCAGGACGCCATCAACAACGATGCCGCAGCACTCGCCCGGTTTGAGACCATCCGCGCCCACGGCGCCCTGCGCATGGGCCTGATCCAGCGCCTGGAAGACGCCGCCACGCGCCAGCACACCCCCAAGATTGCGCTGGTGGCCCCTGCACAAAGCTACACGGCATCCAGCGGCAAAGCCATTGCCGCCAGCGACATCGACCTGCTCGTACGCGCCCTGTCCATGGGCAAGCTGCACCACGCCATGATGGGCACGGCAGCCGTTGCCATTGCCACGGCCGCCGCCGTGCCCGGCACCCTGGTCAGCCAGGCGGCAGGCGGCGGAGCACGCAACGCCGTGCGCTTCGGCCACCCCAGCGGCACGCTGCGCGTGGGCGCCGAAGCGCAGCACGCCAACGGCAGCTGGCAGGTCACCAAGGCCTTGATGAGCCGCAGCGCCCGCATCCTGATGGAAGGCTGGGTGCGCGTGCCGGGCGAGGTACTGAACGCCCGCTGAAGCCGCGCAGCACAACCGATCCCACGATCCCTCGCGCCGCCGGCTCGGCGGCCAAACGCCTGGCCCCGCCCCGCCCCGCCCCGCCCCGCCATACATCATCAGCGCAGAAACAACCGCAACAACCGGCGCCAAAGCAGGCGCCGAAGCAACCACCGGAACCCACACATGAACCCCAAGCAACAACTCGCAGCCCTGGCCCAGGCCCGCCGCGGCGTCCTGGTCCCCGGCGCCTTCAACGCCCTGTCGGCGCGGCTCATTGCGGACCTGGGCTTTGAAGCCATTTACGTCACGGGCGCCGGTGTCACCAATATGTGGTTCGGCATGCCCGACCAGGGCTTCATGGGCCTGAGCGACATTGCCGACCACACCGCCCGCATCCGCGACGCGGTGGAAGTGCCGCTGCTGGTGGACGCCGACACCGGCTTCGGCAATGCCGTCAACACCTACCACGCCGTGCGCACCCTGGAGCGTGCCGGTGCCGACTGCATCCAGCTGGAAGACCAGGTCTCGCCCAAGCGCTGCGGCCACTTCAACGGCAAGCAGGTGATCGAGACCAGCGAGATGCTGGGCAAGATCAAGGCCGCCGTCGACGCCCGCCGCGACAGTGGCACCCTCATCATGGCCCGCACCGACGCCGCAGCCGTGCACGGCTTTGAAGCCGCCATCGAACGCGCCCAGGCGTTTGAGGAAGCCGGCGCCGACATCCTGTTTGTTGAAGCCGTCACCCGCGCCGAAGAAGTGCGCGCCCTGCCCCAGCGCCTGCACGCCCCGCAGCTGATGAACATGGTCATCGGCGGCAAGACCCCGCTGTTCAACGCCGATGCGCTGGGCCAGATGGGCTTTGGCTTTGTGCTCTACGCCAACGCCGCGCTGCAGGGTGCCGTGGCCGGCATGCAGAAATGCCTGACCGTGCTGCGCGATGCGCACCAGGTGGATGAAGACCCCGCCATCGTCGCCCCCTTCCTGGAACGCCAGCGTCTGGTGAACAAGGACTTCTGGGACGGGTTGGAGCAGAAGTACCAGTAAGGCACTGCGAACGCTCAGACCGCGCTGAACGGCTCGCGCGCCAGCGCAATAAAGGCCTGCAGGTAGTCAATGTCCATGTCCGCCTCGCGCGCGCCCAGGTGGATCTGCTTGGCAATGCCTTTCTTGCCCAGGCGCACGGGCACCACCGGCATCTTGCCGGCGTACTCCAGCGCCAGCCAGCGCGGCAGCGCCGCCACGCCCCGGCCACTGGCCACCATCTGCAACATGATGTCGGTGGTCTCAATGGTCTTGTGCCGGCGCGGCGCAATGCCTGCGGGCAGCAGAAACTGGTTGTAGATGTCCAGCCGGTCGGTGGCCACCGGGTAGGTGATCAGCACCTCGCTGCCCAGCTGCCGGGGCAGCACATAGTCCGCCTGCGCCAGCGGGTGCTGGCTGGAGACCACCAGTACCTGCTCGTAATCGAACACCGGCACAAACTCCAGGCCCGGCTTGTACAGCGGGTCTGGCGTCACCAGCAGGTCGATCTCGTAGCCGAACAGCGCGCCAATGCCGCCAAACTGGAACTTCTGTTTCACGTCCACTTCCACATCGGGCCAGGCCGCCAGATAGGGCGAGGCGATCTTCAGCAGCCACTGGTAGCAGGGGTGGCATTCCATGCCGATGCGCAGCGCCCCCCGCTCGCCCTGGGCGAACTGCTTGAGCCGGGCTTCGGCCAGGTCCAGCTGCGGCAGCACGCGATTGGCCACGGCCAGCAGGTACTGCCCGGCCTGCGTCAGCCGCAGGCTGCGGCCTTCGCGCAGCCAGATATCGGTGCCCAGCTGGCCTTCAAGCTTTTTCATGCTGTGGCTCAGCGCCGACTGCGTGACGCACAGCACATCGGCCGCTGCGGTCAAAGAGCCTTGTTTTTCAACCTCTTGGAGGATGGCGAGATGGATGCGCTCCAGCATGAATGAATACAACTCATGGATATGTGAGATTTAACCATTTTACTTCATGGATATCGGTCTCTAGCATTCGCCCCCATTGCTTGAACGCACAACGCTTGACGACAGGAGCAGCATTCCATGACCACCATCCACAACCTCGGCTTTCCGCGCATCGGCGCCCAGCGTGAACTCAAGTTCGCGCTGGAGTCCTACTGGAAAGGCGAATCCTCTCGCAATGCACTGAAACAGCTGGGCGCCGAACTGCGCGCACGCCACTGGGCCAGCCAGCAAGGCCTGGACCTGGTCCCCGTGGGCGACTTCGCCTTCTACGACCAGGTGCTGGACATGAGCTTCACCCTGGGCAACCTGCCCGAGCGGGTGCAGGACTTCCATGGCGACCCGCTGGACAACTACTTCCGCGTGGCCCGGGGCCGTTCCGCCCAGGGGGTGGAAGCGCATGCCCTGTGCTGCGGCGGCGTGGCCGCCGGAGAGATGACCAAGTGGTTCGACACCAACTACCACTACATCGTGCCGGAGTTCACGGCCGCCACCACCTTCCAGCTGGACGCCTCGCGCCTGCTGGAACAGCTGGCCGAAGCCCGGGCACAGAACGTGAACGCCAAGCCTGTCATCATCGGCCCCATCACCTACCTGTCCATCGGCAAGGCCAAGGACAACAGCAACAAGCTGGACCTGCTGCAGCGCCTGCTGCCGGTGTATGCCGAACTGCTGGAAACGCTGGCCGCACAAGGCGTGCAATGGGTGCAGATAGACGAGCCGGTGCTGGTGACCGAGCTGGACGCCGACTGGCAACACGCCTTCAATCTGGCCTACCACCACCTGAAGGCCAGCCGCCTCAAGATTCTGCTGACCACCTATTTTGGCGAACTGGGCGACAACAAATACCTGGCCGCCAACCTGCCCGTGGCCGGCCTGCACATCGACGCCACCACCGGCCGCGACGATGTGCAGCAACTGCTGGGCCTGCTGCCCCCGCACAAGGTGCTGTCGCTGGGCGTGATCAATGGCCGCAACATCTGGAAGACGGATCTGGCGTCCGTACTGGACTGGCTGGAGCCACTGGCCGAACGCCTGGGCGAGCGCCTGTGGATCGCACCCAGCTGCTCCCTGCTGCATGTGCCCGTGGACCTGAACAGCGAGCACAAGCTGGATGCCGACGTCAAATCCTGGCTGGCCTATGCGCTGCAGAAGCTGGATGAATTGCGCGTGCTGGGTCAGGCGCTGACGCAAGGCCGCGCCGCGGTCAGCGCCGAATTGGCAGACAATGCCGCCGCACTGGCCGCCCGCCGTGCGTCGCCGCGCGTGCACAACCCGGCCGTGCGTGCCGCCGTGGCCCGCATCAGCGCCCAGCTGGGCCAGCGCCAAAGCGCCTACAGCGTGCGTGTCGCCAAGCAGGCGGCGCTGCTCAAGCTGCCGGCCTTCCCCACTACCACCATCGGTTCCTTCCCACAGACGGCAGAAATCCGCCAGGCCCGCAGCGCCTTCAAGGCCGGGCGGCTGGACAGCGCCAGCTACCAGGCGGCCATGCGCGCCGAGATCGAGCGCAGCGTCCGCGAACAGGAGGCCCTGGGTCTGGACGTGCTGGTGCACGGCGAGGCCGAACGCAACGACATGGTCGAATACTTCGGGGAACAGCTTGACGGCTATGCCTTCAGCCAGTTCGGCTGGGTGCAGTCCTATGGCTCGCGCTGCGTCAAACCGCCCATTCTGTTTGGCGACATCAGCCGCCCCCGTGCCATGACGGTGGAATGGATACGCTATGCCCAGTCGCTCACCGCGCGCCCCATGAAGGGCATGCTGACCGGCCCGGTCACCATCCTGAACTGGTCCTTTGTGCGGGACGACCAGCCCCGCGCCGATTCGTGCTACCAGCTGGCCCTGGCCATCCGCGAGGAAGTGCTGGACCTGGAGCGCGCTGGCGTGCAGATCATCCAGATCGACGAGGCCGCACTGCGCGAAGGCCTGCCGCTGCGCAAATCCCAGTGGCAGCACTATCTGCACTGGGCGGTGGAGTCCTTCCGCATCACGGCCAATGGCGTGGCGGATACCACCCAGATCCACACCCATATGTGCTATTCGGAATTCAACGACATCATGGCCTCGATTGCGGACATGGATGCGGACGTGATCACCATCGAGACCTCACGCTCGGACATGGAACTGCTGGACGCCTTCGAACACTTCCAGTACCCCAACGAGATCGGCCCCGGTGTCTATGACATCCACTCGCCCAACATCCCCACCCAGCAGCACATCGTCAGCCTGATGCACAAGGCAGCAGAACGCATCCCCGCCGAGCGCCTGTGGGTCAACCCCGACTGCGGGCTGAAGACACGCCAGTGGGCCGAAGTGATTCCGGCGCTGCAGCACATGGTGGCCGCCGCCCGCAGCCTGCGCGCCGATCCCCGGCTGATCGCACAGGCGGCGTAAGCAGCGGTGCTGGTGTGACAGTGGCTGGCAGCTTGTGAGCAGGTGGGCCACGCAGGGACAGCGTGGCCTCACCTCTCACTGACGCGCCCCTCCGCCGCCCCGGGCTGCCATGCCGACCGTGGAAGCCCTGGGCGGCGGACCTTCGGGAACCGTCTTGCAGCCTGGGCAAAATAGGCGCCCAACACAAGGTTTCAAATAGGCCCTCTTCAGCAGCAAGAACTCAGCAGCGAAAAAACCATGACGCACCAGTACCAATCGCACATTGTGTGGACCGGCAACCGTGGAGAAGGCACCGCCGGCTACCGCTCCTATGACCGCACCTGGGACATCGCGGTCGAAGGCAAGCCGGTCATCCATTGCTCCAACGACCCCCTGCTGGGTGGCGATCCCACCAAGATGAACCCCGAAGATCTGCTGCTGTCAGCGCTGGCCGCCTGCCACATGCTGTGGTACCTGCACTATGCCGCCGTGGACGGGGTAGTGGTGCTGGACTACCAGGACACGCCGGTGGGGATCGCAGAGCTGGGCGCAGGTGGTGCCGGCAGGTTTGCCAGTGCCACGCTGCATCCAAAGATCACGCTGCAAACAGGCAGCAATGTGGAAGTGGCCCGCGCTATCCATGGCCGCATTCACGAAGTCTGCTTCATCGCCCGCTCGGTGAACTTCCCCATCACCTACGAACCGGTGTTTGTCTTTGCCGACAAGTGATACAGAGGATGCAGAGCGCTTCTCGGGAGGCAGGCCAGGCTGACCGGCGTAGCGGCTCGTGTGCCAGGGCTGCCTGTGGCTTGGAAAACAGGTGAACAGCGGACCACCCCATGCAATCCAGCTGGTCGATTCGCTTTTCAGCCCTGCTGGGTACAGAGTCTGTTGGTGAGATAAAGGGGCAGCAGATAGGGCTATGCCCTACCCGCCCCGTGGTGGCCCTTACCGCCCTTCAGCCCCCGGCGTAGCGTGCTTCAGATGGATCAGCGGATAAGGACGCCCTTGTCCATCCAGCGCAGAACGGCCTGTGCGCTGGAAACCCATGCTTTCGTAAAAGCCCACCGCCTGAGCGTTCTGCTCATTGACGTCGGTGGTCATGCCCGCATGCAGCGCCAGCCCGTGGCGCACCAGCGCTGCGCCAATGCCTTGCCCTCTCACCGCAGGGTCCACAAACAGCGCCTCCATATGCCCGTGGTCGATCAGCATGAAAGCCAACGGCCGGTCGTTCCCGTCCACCGCCAGCCACAGCGGAGCACTGGGCAGAAAACCGCAGACCATGGCATCCAGCGCCACCCGGTCTTCGCGGGTCAAGAAGTCATGGGTCGCATCCACGGCATCACGCCAAATTTCCACGGCGCGCGCGCCGTCATCGGGCCGGGACATTCGTATTGCAGTCATGCCGTGATTATGGATATGGGGGGCATGCATCAGCGGATGGAAGTTGCCTGCCTGCAACTGTCTAAAGCATCCGCGCTAGCGGCGGGTTTAGGCTGATCTGAGTCATTCATGGTCCGGCAACTGAGCGGCAGCAACGGCCCACACCAGCCGCTGAACGCTGCCTATCCTGAACGGCCGCTTCACCCTCGGTACCAGCCGCTCTCGTGATCGGCACATGCCGATGGCGCAGGCCAGACTGGGCAGCGCCTGCACCTACGACACTGTCTAAAAAGGCATGTGCGGCAGCAGCCCAATTTGGCGATGCTGGTGGCGTAAAGAAAGCCGTAGGTGTGGCGTCAGCACATCAACCACATCCAATCTCCAGCACGCACCGGTTACCTTAAAAATATAAGATAAACGAATTAGGGGCAGTGGAGAAGAAATTAATGATCGTCGGGATCGACCTGGGAACGACCAATAGTTTGGTCGCAGTATGGAAAGACGGAAAGCCAACTCTCATACCCAACGCCATGGGAGACATGCTGACCCCTTCGTGCGTCAGCTTAGATGAAGATGGCACCGTATTGGTGGGACGCGCTGCGCGAGAGCGCCTGCAAACCCATCCTGAACGCACCGCTGCTAACTTCAAGCGGTACATGGGCAGTGACAAGACGCTGACCCTAGGTGATCGCGATTTCCGTACGGAAGAACTTTCCTCGCTGGTCCTGCGGGCCTTGAAGGCGGATGCGGAGGCCTTTCTGGGCCAGCCTGTCGAGGAAGCTGTCATCACCGTGCCAGCGTATTTTTCGGATGCCCAGCGTAAAGCGACACGGGCGGCGGGCCGTCTCGCCGGACTACGGGTCGAACGGCTGCTCAATGAACCCACAGCAGCAGCGCTGGCGTACGGCTTGCACCAACAAGATGCCGAAACACGCTTCCTGGTCTTCGACCTGGGAGGCGGTACCTTCGACGTATCCATCCTGGAGATGTTCGAGGGCGTCATGGAGGTTCGCGCTTCCGCAGGCGACAATTTCCTCGGAGGCGAGGACTTTCTTCAGGCTCTGGTGGACCTGTTCATCGAACGAAAGGAACTCCCCTCCTCCGTACGCGGGGACGGTCGCTTCATGCAGAGACTGGTGAGTGCAGCAGAACGAGCCAAACGCGACCTGAGCGATCTGCCAAAAACCGCGCTTTCCGTGGAGTACGAAGGAAGGACGCTCACCCTGGCAATCGACGAGCCGATGCTCGAGCATGCTTGCGCGACTCTGCTCAAGAGGCTGCGTGCACCCGTGGAGAGAGCGCTGCGCGATGCCAACCTCCGAAGCGCCATGCTCGACAACATCGTGCTTGCAGGCGGTGCAACCCGCATGCCCGTGGTCAGACGCCTTGTGACCACGATGTTCGGTCGCTTCCCCGCGATCGACTTCAATCCCGACGAAGTCGTCGCGTTGGGGGCAGCGGTCCAGGCAGGGCTCAAGGCCAAGGACACCGCGCTGAAGGAAGTCGTCATGACGGACGTCTCCCCCTACTCGCTCGGGGTCGCGATTAGCAAACGCATGCCCGACGGCAGCTCCACCCACGGGCATTTCGATCCCATCATCGAGCGCAATACAACGGTGCCGGTCAGTCGGGTGAAAAACTACATTCCCACGTCGGCCAGCCAAGTGTTCATCGACCTTCAAATCTTCCAGGGTGAGTCCCGCATGGTCAGGGACAACATCCACCTCGGAGACTTGCGTGTGGAGTTGCCTGGTGCAAGCCCCGAAGAGTCCGCAGTGGATGTCCGATTCACCTATGACGTGAATGGCCTGCTGCAGGTAGAGGCCACCGTCTTGAAGACGCGCCAGACCTTCAGCGTGGTGATCGAGGGCAATCCGGGCTTGCTGACGGAAAACGAGATTACCGAACGGCTCGCCACCATGAGCGGGTTGAAGATCCATCCGCGAGACACGCTGGAGAACCGCACTGCCCTCGCGCGCGCGGAGCGCATCTACTCTCAGTTGCGCGGCACTGCACGCGAGTGGCTGAGCGAACAAATCCTGCAGTTCGAGGCGCGCCTTGCGACCCAGGATGCCCGTGTTGCGTCCCAGGCGCGAGCGCGCCTGGTGGATCTACTGAACCAACTCGAGCGCAGCGAGGCCGTGCTCGACGAGGAAGAACGCTGAAAGCTGGCTCGTGGAACACTCCCTTCCCCCATTTCTTGCGAGGCTGGGGCTTGATCAGGCCGCCGACGAGCGCGCGATACGGCGGGCCTATGCTCGTCTTCTCAA
The DNA here is from genome assembly GCF_030056555.1 of Comamonas sp. 17RB. Lineage (NCBI taxonomy): Bacteria > Pseudomonadati > Pseudomonadota > Betaproteobacteria > Burkholderiales > Comamonadaceae > Comamonas > Comamonas sp. 17RB. The sequence goes on from NZ_JASHHY010000003.1 coordinate 167,549, forward strand.
GCAGACCGATCAGGAATCGGATGCAGAAGGCTTCCAGTCGCTGCGCGAAGCCTATGAAATCGCGCTGCTATGGCAAGCCCAACAGCATCGACAGGCAGAAGGTTCGGCAAACGCCGATCCTTCTTCGACGGATGCCGCCGACGCCGGTACCGCAGCCAATCCGCCGGTCTCGAGCATCACTGAGAGCACGCCGGATTTCGCCGCGGAGTTTGCCCAGTCCGGATCGCCGGCTAGCGAGTCGACCTTCATGTCAGCGGAGACTGAAGCTCAAGCAACTCGAGCGGCGGCCGCGAACGAGTCGGAACAGGCCGCGCGAGGTCTCCTGCAGGAGCTGCGTGATAAGCTTTCAACGGGTTGGCCCAAGGACCGGAGCGTTGCACGTACTTGGCTGAACGCAACTCTCGAAGGCGATCGTCTGGTCGACATGGACGCTCGATTTCTCTTCGAATTCGGTGTAGCTGGCGCGCTCGCCGATGGGTGGCGTCCTGGAAAAGAGAACTTGTTCGGTCCGGCTATCGACTGCTTTGGTTGGCGCGAGGACCGTGGCCGATTAACGGCTTTCCGCCGCGCTGGCAGCATTGTGGCCGCAGCGATTGCCGAACTCGAATTCTTCGACAGCCTGCCAGACAAGACCCGCTCAGCGCAGCGTGATCTCATCCGTCGGCTGCGTGAAAACAACCAGCCCGGCACGTCCCTCCTACTCCGGCAGATGCCCTTGCTAGAGCACATTTCGCAGCTCTATCCCCACTGGCTGTATCTCATCACCAACACGCACAACATCGAGCGATGGCGTGAATGGGCAGGGGACGTTCCGAAGTGGCGCCGATGGTTGTCTCATCAGCCTCGAAGAGCACACACCCAACAGCGCGCGGGAAAGAGCGGCCCGCGATTCGGATGGATATTTGTTGCACTACTGATCCTGAGCGGCCTTGCGCGATTTCTCGGGTCGTCGACACCGCAACCACCTCCACAGCTGCCAGCTAGCTATAGCCCGGTAGGAGGCGCGAAACCGGTGTCGGAGCCATTCCCCCGGTTCGGAGCAACCGGATCGCTCCTAAACGGCGTGCGGTCGCCCGGCTCGCTCACACCCAACGCGCACAGCGAGCATCCCACGCCGCTTCCATTGAACACCGGCTTACCCGCGACGGCGCGCCCAGCTGTCGCTGCAACATATCTTGTCCAGCCTAAAGTGGCTTACCCGAGCATTGCCAAGCGCATGGGACTACAAGGTAGGGTCGTCGTGGCGGCCATCATCGATCCCGATGGCAAGATTCGCCGCGCCCAGGTACAGACAAGTTCAGGCCACGCAGTCCTGGACGAAGCAGCGATGACGGCGGTGCTGAATGCTACGTTCGTGCCAGCGAAGGATGCTGCGGGCAAGCCCATCGCCAGCACGTACATGGTCCCCATCAACTTTAAATTGACCGACGAAGAGGATGTCGTGCGCTTGCCCCGAACGTATGGCGAGGCGGTTCGGGACGCCATGCGTCCCTACATTATCTTCGGGGATCCTGTGAGCGGCAATCCCGCCGCGGAAGTGACGCTCAAGCTCGCGGAGGACGGCCGAATTCAGGACCATAAGCTCACAAAATCGAGCGGAAACAAGGCTTGGGACGCCGCCGTGCTTCGAGCCATTCAGCGCATACCCAGATTACCAACCGATCAGAACGGTAAGGTGCCCCCAGAGATGGTCATCGCTTTCCGTCCGAACGCTTGAGTTTCAAGCCTCGCTGCCGTGTTGCTGCGGGCGACTGCATATTCCGGTTGAATTGACCACCTGTGCCGGTTACGCTTGACAAGGCTGCTGGCCATGGCCGCATAGCTCTACTTCTCAGAGTTGCGGATTCTGGGGGGATTACCACACCAACCGCCAGGAGCGCGACATGTGAATGAGTCGCTGCAGGTACTCTAGGCTTATGTACGGGCTAACAATCTTTACGTCCTGATCTCTGATGACCTGCACGATGGCGCGATCAAATGGAGATTCTTGATCCGGCATGTCAGGAGCGTGGTAGAGCAACCTCGGCATATGTCCCTGTATGTTTCTTGTGTTGATGCCTATTGTGCGACGCCAAATCAACCGCAGCTGCGCCTTGGCAGGCCGGATAACGCGCGCCGACCACGGTAATGTTTCGCGATGCAAGGGGTGAACTGTTGAGGCAACAGACTTGGAGCCATCTCAATGTAGGTGCCCTAGCGATGTCCCCCACATTTGAGTAGCACTAGTGCTTCAAGTCCACTCCTAAAGACAGCAGTAGGCTGTCGTCCGCATCAACGTCTGTTCAGGGGTGCATCTTCAGTACGACATGACAACGGACATCCAGCAACCTATTGGCTTGCAGCTAACGGCCACTGTCCTCTGCTTACCTCAAACCTGTCGTTGGGCAGTCGCCGGCGTCAATGCTCGAATGGCCGTTATGGAGCGGCGACCGATCGGTCGCAATGCTGCTACAAGCAGCAGCAATCGCTGCTTTGCAACCATTGCCCCACCTCATCAATTCGCGTTTTGAGGACACCGGATACAAAGCTTCCCGGCTTCCCCCCCCCCCGCCGTTCGAACCCGCTGCCAATGAAATGTGAGAATGGCTGCCAATTCCCCCCCTGCCAAGGATGCACCTTGATCTCCGTCCGCCCCATCGCTCCACACGAATGGCAGAAGTACCGGGATATCCGTCTGCAAGCGCTGCAGGATGCCCCCGATGCCTTTGGCAGCACATGGGCGGCGGAAGCGGCGCAGACAGATGAGCACTGGTCCGCACGGATTACGGCGGCAGCGGCAAGCGATATGGACCGTGCGCTTTTTGCCGTCAACGGCGAAGTGGTGTGTGGACTGGTCTGGTGCAAGCTGTCCGCTGCAGAGCCCGGCGTAGCCGATATCTACCAGATGTGGGTGGCACCCACTGCCCGTGGCATGGGGGCCGGGCGCGCCTTGCTGGGCCACGCGCTGGCCTGGGCAAAGAACCGTGGAGCACAGCGTGTCCGGCTGGGGGTGACGGTGGCAGGCTCCCCGGCCATGCGGCTGTACCGATCACACGGTTTTGCCCCGGTGGGAGAGCCAGAGCCGCTGCGCGCAGGCTCTGCCCTGATGGCGCAGGCCATGGAGCTGAACTGGGGCACACCTACTGCGCGCTGAACAGCGCGATGCAGCGAGGTCACGGCCAGTGACTTGAGCCACTGGCAAGACCGAGCTAACTCCCAGCGGGAAACAGCTTTTGCACCAGCGGGTGCAGCAGCTTGCGGCTGGCGCCGATCGCAAAGAACTGCTCCTCAACCCCCGCGCAATCGCCCAGGCGCTTCACGCCATAGCGGGTGGTCAGCTCGTCGTGCACCAAGCTTGCCATGGGAAAGACGCCCATGCCCGCTGAGCCAAAGGTCTTGAGCAAGGCGCTGTCCTCGAACTCTCCGGTCACATGGGGCTGTATGCCTTCACGCTCAAACCACTGGTCCAGCCTGGCGCGCACGGCAGCGTGGGTGGTGGGCAGCAGCACCGGCACCTTGGCCAGCGACTGCGGAAAGCCTCGCCGGGCTGCGGCGTAGAGCGATGCCGGCGCATACCAAGTGATGGGCGATGCGCCCAGCAGGTGGCTGTAGACCTTCAGATTGGGGTTGGGCGGGGCTGCACGGTCCGCCAACACCACATCCAGCCGGTGCAGCGCCAGGTCCCCCAGCAGATCCGCAAACTCGTCCACCAGGCACAGCAGCCGCAGATGGGGTTCCTGCATCACGGGCTGCATCAGGCTGCGCACCGCCAGCTTGGGCAGTTCATCGGCAATGCCCACCACCAGGCGCACCGTCGGCGTACCCACGGCATCGTGCACCACCGCAGGCAGTTGCTCGCCCAACTGAAAGATCTGCTCGGCCTGCCGCATGGCCGCAAGCCCCGCATCCGTCAGCACCAGCCCCCGCCCGGCGGGCTTGAGCAGGGCATAGCCCAGGGACCGTTCCAGCTCGCGCACCTGGGTGCTGACGGTCTGCACCGCCATGCCCAGGCGTTCCGCAGCACGGGCCATGCCGCCTTCCTTGGCGACTACCCAGAAATAGTAGAGATGCCGGTAACTGAAGCCTGGACCCATGGTTCGGTTTTTCAGAGCTGTGGCTTCCTGATTATCTGCTTCTACAAACCGTCTGCATGGCTATCGTTGGGGCATTGCATGCAGGGAAACACCAGGGAGGAAACAGATAGGCATACCCCAAAGGGATGCGGCGAGCACCCCTCCCGCAGCCAACCCAGAACCCATGCGGCCATGGCGCAGGCATGCAACGCCATCCGCTGTGGCACACACCGTGCAACCGCCAGGAGAAAGACCATGCTGAAAGTTCTTGTCCCGTCCGATGGCTCCGCCAATGCGCACTATGCCGTGCGCCATGTGATCCAGCAGTACCAGACGCAGCCCAGCCTGGACATCCACCTGCTGAACGTACAGCCCCCCTTCCCGCAGCTTTTCAACGATTACGCCAGCAAGGGCGACCTGATGGAGTTCCACCAGGAGCAGGCCGCATCCGCGCTGGCAGGCACCCGGCAGTTGCTGGATGCGGCAGCCATCCCCTATACCGTGCACACCGAAGTCGGCAACACCGTGGACTGCATTGTCGACACCGCCCGCCGGCTGGGCTGTGACGGCATTGTGATGAGCACGGCGCGCAAGAGCGCGCTGGTGCGCCTGGTCGAAAACTCGGTGACCAACCAGGTGCTGGCGCGCACCAGCGTGCCCGTGGAGGTGATTGCAGGGGAAGCCGCTACCAGGCTGGAGCGCTTTGGCATTCCCGCAGGTGTTGGGGCCGGCGCAGGCCTGGTCGCCCTGTGGATGGCCTCCAACTGATTCGGCAGGCCGCCTGCGGCCGGAGCGAGCCCGCCATGTGCCCACCCGGCCCGCCCGGGCATCCCGGTAGAAGCAGCCCTGACGACATCAACCGCATAAACGGCACACGCCGCCTGGAGCCTTGGCATGCACACCATCGACACCCTGGCCACCGGCCCGATGTGGATCGGCTTCATCGCCTTTGTGTGCGCCATGCTGGCCCTGGATCTGTTCGTTCTGGGCGGCAACAAGGCACACAAGGTGTCGGTGCGGGAGGCCGCAGGCTGGACCGTCACCTGGATGACGCTGGCCACCACATTCGGCGTTCTGCTGTGGTGGTATCTGGATGCCACGGCAGGCCGCGACATCGCCAACCGCAAGGCGCTGGAGTTCTTTACCGGCTACCTGATCGAACAGGCGCTGTCGGTCGACAACATGTTTGTGTTCGTGATGATCTTCACCTACTTCGCCGTCCCGGCGGAGCTACAGCGCCGGGTGCTGCTGTACGGCGTGGTAGGCGCCATCGCCATGCGCGCCATCATGATTCTGGGAGGCATCTGGCTGGTGTCCGAATTTTCCTGGGTGCTCTATCTGTTCGGGCTGTTGCTGGTTATCACCGGGGGAAAGATGCTGTTCATGCATGGGCACCAGCCCGATCTGGAACAGAACCCCTTGCTGCGCTGGCTGCGCGGTCACATGCATGTGGCGCCTGGCTTTCATGGCCAGGCGTTCTTTGTGCGTATCGACGGGGTGCGCCATGCAACGCCCATGTTCCTGGTGCTACTGATGATCGAGGCCAGCGATCTGGTCTTTGCTGTCGACAGCATCCCGGCCATCTTTGCCGTCACCACCGACCCCTTCATTGTCTTCACCTCCAACATCTTCGCGATACTGGGTTTGCGGGCGCTGTACTTTCTGCTGGCAGACATGGCGGAACGCTTCTATCTGCTGAAGTACGGTCTGGCCCTGGTGCTGATCTACATAGGGGGCAAGATGCTGGCCATGCCGTGGTTCCATATGCCGGCGCACTGGTCGCTGGCCATTGTGGGATCGATCGTGCTGGTCTCCGTGTGGCTCAGCGTGAAGCTCTCCGCCCGCAAACCATCCAAGGGGCTTGTATGAGCGATGCAGCCACACCGGTCACCATCTCGGCCTCTGTCCCGTCCTGTATGCCGGCACCGGATCTGGAGCGGCGCGACAACCTCGGCAGGCTGACATCCCTGGCCTGGTACGGCGGCCAGACCCGCGCCGCCACCACCAGCACGCGCTGGCTGGTGGCCGTGGACGGTTCCGCATGCTCTCTGCGCGCGGTGACCGCCGCCGCGCACCTGGTGGCGATGGGGCAAGGAGATGTGCTGGACCTGGTGAACGTTCAGCCCTGGCTGAGCAAGGAAGCTGCAGAGTCCGAACTGGCACAGCGCGGCTGGGCCGCCACCGCCCCGGCGCGCCAGTTGCTGCAAGCATCCGCCACGCCCTGGCAACTGCATGTGCTGATGGGAGAGGATGCCGCCGCCATCGTGGAACTGGCCGAATCACTGGACAGCCTGGGCATCTGCATCGGCTCCCATGGGTGGACGGCCGCCGAAGCCGTGCTGCTGGGCTCCGTGGCCTGCAAGGTGCTGCGCCTGGCCAAGGTACCGGTCCTGATCGTGCGGTGAACCCCATCCCGCAGCTGCACCCACCGGCCTGACGCCCCTTTGGCGTCAGGGCCGTCAAAGAAGTTCGCGGTCGCACGGCCGTCCATCAGGAAGTCGCTGTCGGTGAGCGCGACGCTACATGACGGCGTACCAACAGTGATGAAGGGAGGCCTTCAAACCGAAAGCGGTCTCTTGCGAGTGCACTGCGCCAGCCACTGCTCGCCAGGCGCAATTGTGTCCTGCCCGGCCGTGGGCATGCCTCTGCGCTGGGTTCGTGGCTTTACGCTTCTGTCGTTGACGCCTGCGATCGGCTCAATTAATATCCATCCGGTCGGAAATAAATTTTACTGCCATGGGACGTTCACGGGTCATTGACCAAGATCAACTGCTGGATGCCGCTGAAGCGGTCATTGCGCGCGAGGGAGCGGCCAAGCTGACGCTGGAGGCCGTGGCGGTGCAAGCCGGTGTCAGCAAAGCCAGCGTGACCTACGACCACAAGACCAAACAAGGCCTGATCGAGGCGCTGGTGCGCCGGGCGCTCGCGCGTGACAACGCGTTCAACCATGCCGAAGCGCAACGGCTGGGCGACGCCAACGCACGGACGGTCCGTGGGCGCATCGCTGCTGCGGCGAACCCGCTGCCACCACAGCAGCGTGCCGTGGCCTTGAACCTGTGCGCAGCACTGGCCCAGGATGGCGATCTTCGGCACCTGATGCAGGCGAACCAGGCGGCCGTCATCGCGGCCATCCAGGCCGATGCGGCTCAACCGCGCGGTGCCCTGATTGCCTACCTGGCACTGGAAGGCTTGAAGCTGCTGGAGAGTCTGGACTTCCATTCCTTTGCGCAGCCCGAGCGCGACCGGCTTTTGGCAGACATCGAGGCACTGGTAGACCATCCTCCTGCCGTTGCGGCAGTGCCCGCCCAGCCGGCCAGCCCACAGCCTTCGCGCCGCCGGTAACACCGGCGCGCCCTTTTTTCTGCACTCCTCGCGGGCCGCACGGGCGGCCTGCGGCCTCACTTCGCCCACTTTCTGCCTCTGCGACCCATGACACCTTCCGTACCGCCATCCACAACCCCTCACACCCTGCCCGCACCACGCTTGCGCCGGCTTTTTTTGACCGGCGGCAGCGGCTATGTAGGCCGCAATCTGGTGCGGCATTTTGTGGCGCAGGGCGTAGAAGTCCGTGCCCTGGCGCGCAGCGCCAGCGCATACCAGTTGCTGCGTTCGCTGGGTGCACAGCCCGTTGAAGGCGACCTGTTCTCGCCACAGTTGCACACTGCCATGCAAGGCTGCGACGCGCTGGTCCATGCAGCAGCCGACACCCAGCACGGCCTGGCCAGCGAGGCCCAGCAGCTGACGAATGTGGAAGGCACCCGGCGGGTTTTTGCCGCCGCAGCCCAGGCGCAGATGGCGCGCGCGGTGCACCTGAGCACTGAGTCGGTGCTGCTCGACGGGCGCCCGCTGGTCAACGCCGACGAACACCACCCCTACCCGGCGCATCCCGCCGGCGGCTACACCGCCACCAAAGCCCAAGCGGAGCGGATTGCCCTGGCCGCGGGCCAGGCGGGCATGCAGGTGTGCGTGGTGCGTCCGCGGTTCGTTTGGGGCCGCGATGACACGACCGCATTGCCCCTGTTGCTGCAAGCCGTCGACGCAGGCAAGTTCGCGTGGATTGGAGATGGCCGCTACCGGACCTCCACCACCCACATCGGCAACCTAGTGCATGGTATTGAGCAGGCCTTGCTGGCAGGCAAGCCCGGGCAGTGCTACTTCATCACCGACGCCGATGTGGTCGAGTTCCGCACCTTCATCACCAACCTGCTGGCCACACAGGGGCGCAGCATGACCGACAAAGCGGTCCCCCGCTGGCTGGTGTTTGCCGTGGCTGCCATCTCGGAGCGCTTCGCACTCTTGTCCGGTGGGCGCTGGCATCCCCCGGTGACACGGCAGGCACTGGCGACCTCGGCCGTGGAGGTGACCCTGAACATCGGCAAGGCCCGCCAGGAGCTGGGATATGCGCCGGTGGTCAGCCATGCCCAGGGTCTGGCAGAGCTTGCACAGCTGCACCGTGCCAAGACCGGGTCGATGGCTTAGCGCGTCGAACCAGCACCCGCCCGGCAGCCCCCACAGCCTGCAGCGGCCATCGCCATAAGCCGCCAGCCAGCCAGCCAGCCAGCCAGCCAGCCAGCCAGCCAGGTGCATTCTTTCAGGACGGCTGCTCGCCATAGTGCAGCTGCACCACCTGCCATGCAGCGCCCTCGCGCCGCCACAATTCGGTGAACTGGACCAAGTTGCCTTTGCCACGCGGCGTCTCTATCCGGCCCGTGCCCCAGGCGGTGACCACATCCGGGGTGACGGCCTGCCAACAGAGGTTTTCATCCTGGGCCCTGCTTCCCTGCGGAAACCAGCGTCCCGCCTTCACCGCATTGGCAATCCCCTGGAGCCGCTGCGCCCGCGCTTCCATGCCATGGGGGCCCATGACGACGAAGTCCGGGCTCTCCAAGGCCTCCAACCGCAGCACGTCGCCTGCCACATAGGCCCCATACCAACTGGAGCGGATCTCCAACCATTCTCTGTGCATGCCAGCCATCCCCCTGTGTTTTGTCTGGCAGTGAGTCTAGGGCCCTCGCGTCGGGCACACAGACCGACCCGAGGCTGACACCCGGACTTGCATCACATCCACCGTGGGCCCGAGATCACCGCCAGGCGCCATCGGTTGAACCGGAAATTGCCTGAAGCGGACCTCCATTGGAAATGGCTCTGCATCCTTTACAGTCGGTGAACTCCAGATCCCTTGCAGCTTTGCAGCTCGCAATAAAACCAACAGCTTCTGAAAATTGGATGAAAAAATTTCTCTTGCCGGTATTGATTGCCATGGGCTTTACGAGCCCTGCCTGGGCTGACACAGAAAAGGACATCGTGCAAGTCCTGGCCTCTTGCCTAGTGGAAAATGCACCAGACAATTGGGACGAGCTTTCTGTGCATTACTCCCGAAATGGAAAGAATGACAAAGGCCTCAATCAAGTGTCGGTGACCCACCGCGTGAGTGCCGGCGGTGTGACGAACAGGCTGGAGCCGTGCAGACCCCTGATTCCTGCGATGTTGGTCGAAAAACTCAGCGCCACCCTTCCTGAAAATTCACAGCAATGGAAGGCCGTCGACATCAAGATATTCAAAACCGGGCGGTTTAGCATCGAGTGGGTACAGCCTGAAGGCTAAGCCCTGTACAACTGCAGGCTGGCACCATTCGAAAACAGCGCCGCCCGGGCCTCCAATGGGGCGCAAATCAGCGCTGCAGATATGGGCGACTGGGTCGATTGGGGCGGCGGTGCGCAGGAACGGCTCAGCGGATCTCGAAGATTTCCGCGTCCGACATCACCGCCTGCTCGTGGTAGATGTCGTAGAGGTACTGGGGCAGCTCGGCATGGCTGACCTCCGGCGGAATGGCCAGATCCACCGGGCCACGCTTTCCATCACACCCGATGGCAAAACAGCGCCAGGCCGGACCATGGCGCTCTATGGCCAGGATGTCGCCAAACACATTGAACCGGTACTTTTCCATGCTTGCTCCGCAGTAGGGCACTGCATCCTAACGCCCTGCCCCCGCCCTCCGCCACATTGGCCCGAAACGGTGAAACGGTGTACAGCCCATGGCAGCCCTGCCCCTTGATCTGTGCAGGCAACCCACACCTGGTCAGCACGCAATATGAAGGCCCTGGTATGGAAAATGGCCGCCATATAAATTGATTTACATTCCAGCAATCAAAAATATCTCAATACCATTGATAATCAATCAACGGGCACTGATTACCAGGTATTGGTACCCGGGGTAAAACCTTCGTAAACGCCATATCCGCAGCCCATCCACGGCCACTGCACCATCACACTGAAGGGATCATGCACCATGAGTACCTACCAAAGTCTGCTTCAACAGAAATCCGAACTGGACGCCCTGATCGCCGAGGCCCAGCACCGTGAAAAGTCCCATGCCGTGGCGCAGGCACGCGCGCTGGTCGATCAATATGGTCTGAATGTCGACGATGTGTTTGGCAAAAAGAACACTACGGGCGCCCGCACTGCAGGCGCGCGCGCGACGGTGGCGCCCAAGTACCGGGATCCGGCCACCGGCGCCACCTGGACTGGTCGTGGCCGGGAACCCGTCTGGATCAAGGGCAAAGACCGTGCCGCATATGCCATCTGAGTAAATCCGCACCTGCCCCAATGAGCCCGCTGCATGCGGGCTTTTTTATGCCGGTGCTGCGGGAAAAACCTGGGCCAATATGGTTGAGGGAGATGCAGAAAAACCGCCGCCTGCTGGCGGCCCGCACGCACGCACCTTCTGGCGCGGGACAAGTCGGGTTATGCCGCAAGCCCGGCAGCCTGATGGATGAAGTGGCTGGTATTTATCCAGCAACCCATGGCTGCTTCTGCTCCCACCCGCATTGCTTTACCTGTGTGAAGGGTATGCGCCTTTTGTCCAGCGTGCACGCCATTTATCCGAGGGCGTGGGGCAATAGCAGGCAGCCGCTCCCATAATGAGAGCATCAAATCTCCCTCCTCTCACACGTGAATGAGAGGACTTCCCCCGGCATTGCTGGGGATTTTTTTTGTGCCTGCCTTGCATGAGATATCCCCATTATCCATGCCAGTGGGGCCAGAAAGCCACTCCGTTGTGCGGCCAGAACATTCGGCCTGGGTGGCCTGCACTGGCATCTGGCCCGGTGATCCACGTCAAAAAGCGACTCCAGAAGCGCCCCACCGCTGAAGTAGGATGACCGTTTTGGCAAAGAGTGAAGTGATGCGATTTGGCTTTTCGACGGCGGTGCGTTCAATGGTGGTGATGGCAGCGGGTGCTGCCCTGGTGGCTGGCGCCGCAGAGCGCCAGCAGCGGCAGTCCGATCCCCAGAAGGTGGATGTGGCCACCATGCTGGCCTGCAGGTACGACGTGCCCACCTACAACGAATACGCCATGGCTCTGGGCGCTGAGGGCGAAGGGGCTGCCGCGCTGGGGCTGACACGGATTGCGGATGAATCCAACCCCTTCATGCACGAGTACGACCTGGCCGCCCCGGTAGAGGTACTGGGCTACCGCACGCAGCGCGTGGCGCTGGCCTCCGGCGCGCTGATGGCGGTATTGGACAACGTGAAGCCGCAGGAAGTGGCCCACAAGCTCGGCATCGAAGAAGCGCTGCGCGATGACAGCTTCAAATACATGGCCATGCGCGTGGCCCACCACACCCAGGAAAAAGTGGGCAGCAGCACCATCAACACGGTCATCAGCCATGAGGTGTCCACCGTGGTCACCCACCCCGGCAAGGTGCTGGTGGGCTGCAGCTACCGCGTGAACACCTTCTGAGCGGGTAAGCCCGCAGAGTGCGGCATGCGCCACCCCGCCGAACCTCTGGGGCGTTGCTGCACGCTGCATACACACGGCTACGGCTCACTGGGTATGCCCGGCGAAGCCACGGCATGGAAAGCGGTGCTAGCAGCGGCGCCGGCGCTCTGCCCTGGCCAACCCTGCCAGTGGGCTGGAGGGCTGGAGGGCTGGTGCTGCCGCAAGCACCTCCGCCGCAAAGATCCCGCGCTACGGCAGCTATTTGGCGTCTATTTGGCGTCCAGCGGACTGGGGGCCAGACTGGGGGCGTTGTGCATAGCCACGATGCGGTTTTTTCCGCTCTTCTTGGCGGCGTACAGTTGCTTGTCCACCTCGTCCAGAAACGCCGAAGGCTCGGCGTCTGCATCCGGCGTGATGGTGCCCGCACCAATGCTGACCGTCACATGCTCCCGGATCGGAGACTGTGCGTGCGGAATCGACCGCTTCTGGATCAGCCGCTGGCAGCGGTTGGCCACTTTCAGTGCCGTCGCGGCATCGGTGCGTGGCAGCAGGATGACGAACTCCTCTCCGCCATAGCGGGCCACCAGGTCATGGGGGCCGTCGACGGCCAGGCTCAGGGTGCTGGCGATATCCACCAAGCATTTATCCCCCTGGATATGCCCATACTCGTCGTTGTACTGCTTGAAGCAGTCGATGTCGAACAAGAGCACGGACAGCGGTGCGCCGTCGCTGAGTGCCCGGTCCCATTCCATGGCGAAGCACGCATCAAACCGGCGCCGGTTGGCAATGCCGGTCAGCCCGTCCTTGAACGAAAGCGCTTCCAGCTCGCGCTGCAGAACCAGGAGCTTTTCTTCGGTTTTCTTGCGTTCGGTGATATCGAACATGAACCCGACCAGGGCCTCGGGGCTGCCGTCCGGAAAGCGCATCACATGCACCACATCCCGTATCCAGACATAGCCGTTTTCGGCCGTCAGTGCCCGGTAATCTGCCTCATGGTCAATGCCGGCCTGGGATTGCGACACGCAGAAATTCACCACGTAATCCCGGTCATCCGGGTGCATGCGCATGACCCAGTCCTCTACCGTCTGCCAGCTGTCCTGGGGCCAGCCCAGCAAAGGCTCTATCTGGGGCCTATATAGGCAAATTTCTTGGTCGCCCAGTCAATCTTCCATGGAATGGCCTTGGTAGATTCCAACAGTGTTTTGTAGACAGCATCACTCTGACCCCATGCGGAAACATCATTCATGCAGCACCTCCGGCCACCAACTTGTTACCCGGGCGCCCACCAGACAGGCTGAACGTGCTACCCGGGCAAGATCTGGGCGATTTCACTGAGCAAGAAATGATCCGCTGCAGCAGTGTCAAAGAGTGTAATTGACACTACGATAAATTTTTATTGACGATTTGATTCCAATTGTTTGGTGCTATCAAACAAGCAGAATCGCGCCGCAGCGCGTGGCGCCAGCCTGGTCAGGCCCGGTTCAGGAGCCTTGGCTTTTGGGCGTGTGGCGGCGGTCCTGCCGGCCATCCGCATCCCAGTACAGCGGCGCGATGCCCAGGGAGGCGCGCTGGCCATTGGTGTCCACCACATGGCAATCGGCACCTTCCACCACCGATACCGGAATGCCGTGAAAAACCTCCTCCCACCCCGGAGGAGGACAGTAGCTTCCGACGGACATCACCGCCTTGCGGGCATCCGTCAACGCATTGAACGCTTTCTGAGTCAGTTCGAACCGTCGCGGCGATGCACCTGCATGGGCATCCCAGTGCTCGCGCAGCGCGGCGACCATTGCATCGTAGATGTTGGCCATGACGTAAGTCTAAGGGAGCTGCCGGGCGCTGATTTATTTCTCTGAACGCCAATGCATGCGTATTTGGAGGCTCATAATCCACGCTGAAAAGAAAACGGAGACATATGGATTTCCTTGGAAACCAGCCCACTGAGCTGAGAAAAATGAAAAGCCAGCTCCTGGCGCAGGAAGCGCTTTTGTTCTCCGTCATCGAAACGCTGGAGCCCATGCAACGCAGTGGCCTGCTGGAGCGGTTCGAACACCACGCAGAAGAAGCCAAAACCGAGCTGCTGAACTCCATGGCCACCGACGAGTTGTACGAACGCCTGCTGGAGCACCTCGACAGATATTCCAAGAATATCCAGCATATTCCCAAATAGATTCCACCCCCTGTGCTCTGCCCGCCCGGCCCACGCCGCGCGGGCTTTGTTTTTCTGGCGTGGAAATGGGCTGCCAGGTCTGCACATGGGCCGCGATGGGCGTGGTTCTGCCCGGCTCTACCCGGTTCAGGCATGGCCGCCGTGGCCAAGAAAACAAGGCCCCGGGAGCCGTCGGCTGCGCGTGTTCAGCAGGCGGTCGAAGACCGCGGGTCACGCAACTGGTCCAGCACCCATTGCGGGCGCTGCGCACAGGCCAGATCTTCAGGACGGCTGTGCAAGGTGGCAATGGCTGCCAGCAACTGCGACCGGTTCTGCGCCAGGCGCTGCTGCAGTTTTTCAATCTCTGCCATCTTGCGCTGCAAGCTTTCCAGCAAGGCCTGGTGCTGCCAGACGGCCTGCGAATCCGGCAGCAGGCTGCGGATTTCATCCAGCGTGAAACCTGCGTTTTGGGCCATGGCAATGATCTCCAGCATCCACAGGGCCTGGGGTCCGTATGCGCGATAGCCGTTTTCCTGCCGTTCGGCGGGGGGAAGCAGACCGCTTTTCTCGTAAAAACGGATGCGCGAAGCCGTGAGGCCCGTGCGTGCAGCAAGTTCGCCGATCTTCATGGGAGGTCCAGTTTTCACCTTGACATTGAAGTTAACTTTAACGTTAGAGTGAATGCATTGTCCACCGCTGCAGGAACCTGTCTCATGCACACCATTTTGGGCGCCACCGGCCAGATTGCCGTGGAACTGGCCCGTGAACTCCACCGCACCTATACCACCGACCTGCGGCTGGTGAGCCGCCAGCCGCGGAAGATCCACGACAGCGATACCCTGGTGGCCGCCAACCTGCTGGATGCCGCGCAAACGGCCCGGGCCATCCACGGCAGCCACACGGTGTACTTCACGGCCGGCCTGCCGCCGGATACCACCCTGTGGGAGGCGCAGTTTCCAGTGATGCTGCGCAACGCGCTGGATGCCACGCGGGCAGCAGGCGCACGGTTTGTCTACTTCGACAACACCTATATGTACCCGCAGGACAGCCGCCCGCTGACCGAGGAAGCACCTTTTGCCCCCGTGGGCCGCAAAGGCCAGGTGCGCGCGGCCATGGCCAGCATGGTGCTGGAAGAAATGGCGCGCGGAGACATCCCGGCCCTCATCGGCCGCGCTCCAGAGTTTTACGGTCCCGGCAAGACCCAGAGCATCACCAATGCACTGATCATCGACCGCATTCTGGCCGACCAGAAACCGCGCGTGCCGGTGCGCGACGACACCCTGCGCACGCTCATCTGGACACCGGATGCCAGCCGCGCGCTGGCGGCCCTGGGCAACACGCCGGATGCATTCGGCCAGACCTGGCACCTGCCCTGCGATGATGACCGCCTGACCTACCGGCAATTCATCGCACTGGCATCCGAGGTCTGGGAACGCCCCCTGCCCCACCAGGTGCTCCACCCATGGATGCTTGCCGCCGCCGGTCTTGTTTCCAGGCAGGTGCGTGAGCTGCGTGAGCTGCTGCCCCGCTACGGGCAGGACAATCTGTTCGACTCCTCCAAGTTCAAGCGGCGCTTTCCGGCGTTTGAAGTGACCCGCTACCGCCAGGGGCTGGCGCAGATCCATACGGCATCCCGCGGCCGCGCACAGTGACGGAAGGGGGCAAGCCATGACCCGTCGCATCGTGCACGTGGTGAGCAATGTGGACCGCTATGCGAATTCCGCCACACCCACGGGACTGTGGCTTTCGGAGCTGACCCATGCCTACGACCTCTTCGCTGCACAAGGCCATGCACAAAGCATTGTGAGTCCTCAGGGCGGCGCATCGCCTTTGGAGCCTAGATCGCTGCGATGGCCCCATGCCGACACATCGGCCCGACGCTGGCTGAACGATCCCGCCGCCATGAACCTGCTGGCGCATACCGTGTCGCCCGGCCACCTCGACCCCGCCGATTTTGATGCCATCTATTTCACCGGAGGCCATGCGGTGATGTGGGACTACCCGGACGACGAGCAGCTGCAAGCCCTGACCCGCGGCATCTATGAAGTGGGCGGCGTGGTGGCATCGGTATGCCACGGATACTGCGGCCTGTTGAACACGCGCCTGTCGGACGGCACGTTGCTGGTGCAGGGCAAGCACATCACCGGCTTTTCATGGGCCGAAGAAGTGTTGGCCGGGGTGGCCAGGCAGCTACCCTACAACGCCGAAGCCGAAATGAAACGCCGGGGCGCCCACTACGAGAAGGCTTGGTTGCCATTCATCCCCAAGGTGGTCGTGGACGGTCGCATCGTGACGGGCCAGAACCCGCAGTCGGCCAAGGCAACGGCCCGCAAGGTGGCGGCGCTGCTGGCCTGACGGGACATGCATGGCCTGCATGCAGACCGATACCAAGCTGCCAGGGGGCGGGCTCTGCAGCGGTTGCGGACAGCCGGCAACCGCCCCAGGCTGCCTCGCTCAGCTTTCGTTGTGCACGACCTCGATCCGCTGGCGGGTGCGGGCGGCCACATCGTAGATGTTGAAGTTGCTCATGGTCCTGCCGTACAGGTGCAGGCTGACGGCACGGGAACGCTCTGCGGGCACGCCCGTCACATGGATATGGTCGGGGTTGGGCACAAAGCTGGTGACCGCACCATGCCGCAGCAGCACCGTGCCGCCGCGTGCCAGCTCGATCCCGGCATTCGCCCCGCGATCCGGTGACAGCCGCACATAGCTGCGCTCCTCCAGCACGCCCTCGACCACGCCGACCACGCCCCAACTGCCATGGTCGTGCACCGGAGTCCACTGACCTGGCAACCAGACAATGGCATACAGCGAGAGGCTGGCATCCGGCGCGTCAAAGATGAGGTTGCGGGTGTAGCCCGCGGCATTGCTGCGGTAGTGCTGCGGCTCCAGAAAGGAGCCGGCCTGATCGATCAGGTCCAGCATCAGCGGTGCAAGGGCCAGCACGCAGTCGGCAGCATCCGGCTGCTGGCGGCTGCGGCTGGTGGCCTGGGCGATGAACGCCGCAAGAGCGAGGGAGGTCATGGCGAAATTGTGTGGCGGGCGACTTCACGCGCCAAGCTTTTGGCGCCCAACGTAGGGGCGACAGGTCGACACGGCTGGCCCCCCCTGGCACCACGCCCTGCCAGGCCACGCCAGACGATGCCAAAAAGCCCACCGGGCAATGGCCAGGCAGGCTTCTTCGAGTTCCCTTTGACGCTGCGCCCGGCAGCTTCAGGCGGTGGGCTGCAGAATTTCCAGCTGGCTGCGGTTCACCGGGGTTTCCTGCTCTTCTTCCACCTTGAAGTTGACCAGCTTCTTCATGGTCTGCAGCAGGTTCTGCTCGGTGGTCCGCTGGGCATCGCTCACCCGCCCCTCCACCACGGAGACCGTGGTCCGCTTCTCCGTGCTGTCGTTCACGGTAAAGACATCGTAGTTGCCGGAGCTCATGTCCAGCATGACGTCGCCGCGCGACTTCACGTACTGGGCCACCAGGCTCTCGCTTTGTTTTTGGTCGAGTTTCCAGGTATCGGCCTGGGCACTGGGCACCAAGTTCGTCTCCTGGCTGAGCTGGTAGGAGGCCGTGCCCGTTTCCACCACGGCCCCGAAGCGCCCCGTGCGCTCGAAGGCGCCGCTGAAGCTGGCATTGAAGTCCGCCAGGCCGCTGAGCATTGGATCGATACGGCCCGACAGCGGGTTGCCAGACAATGCCGCAATCCGTGCGCCCGTGGCGCCTGCTGCGCTGTGCAACTGGCTGAATGCGTCCTTGAACAGCGTCACCAGACGGCTGTCTGCATGGCTGCGCTGCGCTGCGGCATCCACTTGGCGCAGCAGTTCGGTGATGGACGCTTGCCGCTGCTTGTCGTCCGTCCGTCCCAGCGGCATCTGTGCGTCCACATCCACGTCGACCTTGCCCAGCGCGCCGGCATAGGCAATCGCATTGCGGTCTGCGCCCAGGTGCAGGTCGAAGGAAGAAAGCAGCTCGCCCTCGCCCGGGTTCTTGACCGAAAGGTCCACGCTTTTGAGCACGTTCCGGTCGAAATTGGCCAGGTCCGCAATGTCCATGCGGGGCTGGTCGGCTTGCCCCAAGCCTTCCAGCACCTTGTCAAAACCCTGCGCCAGCTGGGCCAGCGCCCGCTTTTCCGCACTGCTCAGCGAACCGGAAGCCTTGATCTCCACCTGCAAACCATTGCGGCCCAGAACGCCGCCCCGGTCCACGGCCAGGGTGAGCTCCACCGTCGTGCCCGAGCGCGTCTGGACCGTGAGGCTGGCCTTTGCCACCGTGCTGCTGAAACTGTCCAGCGCCGCCTGATCCAGCTCTTTCGCAGATCCGGTGCCCATGCCCGCGGCGTCGTAGTTCACCAGCGTCTGCCGGTAGGCCGTGCCGGTGGCCGCAAACTGGCTGAGCACGGCACTGCCGAGCCCGCGCCACTGCGCTGCCAGGCCATCGGACTGGCGGCGCGCACTGTTGCGGACCATGATGGCACTCACATCGTCCTGCACCGGGTTGGACCATGCCTGCCGGTTCTGGGACAGGGAGGCCGACTTGGCATAGGTGACGTCCGAGGCGACGCGCGTATCCACGCTCACCACCGTAGAGCGTGCCGGTGTGGTGCTAACGGCCACGCTTTTCACTGCCGCAGTGCTGGGCGAAACCGTCACACCCTGGTTGACGTCACCTGCCAACACGCCGGTTCGGATTGCAGAAATAGTGCTCACAGCCAGTTTCGCTCCTTGCTACAGGCTGCAACCATGCGGCCTCTCTGCCTGTTATCGGCAGCCTGGAGCGATTCTGAAGGCCTTGCGCACAAAAATCACCCAATCCGCGCCCGTCGGCACAGACGGGTGAGCCAGCGCAGCACGGTGGACGGATCGCCTGGCGCGGCTTATCGGGCCTTTTTCATCCAGTCCGAAAGTTCGTCGGCATGCTCCTGCTCCTGTTCCAGAATCTGTTCGATCATGCGGCGTGTGGTGTGGTCCTTGTCGCCGATCAAGTCGACCATCTGGGTATAGGCCTCGATGGCCACGCGCTCGGCCACCAGATTGGCGCGGATCATGGCGTGCAGATCCAGATCCGCGTTGTAGTCGGCATGGCTGCGCTGGGTCAGGGTGTCGGGGTCCAGGTTGGGCTCGCCACCCAGTTGCACGATGCGTGTGGCAATGCGGTCGGCGTGGGCCTGCTCCTCATTGGCGTGCACCAGAAATTCCTCGGCTATGGCGGGAGACTCCAGGCCCGAAGCCGTGAAATGGTGGCGCTTGTAACGCAGGATGCACACCCATTCCGTGGCCAGCGCATCGTTCAGCAGCTTGATGATGTCTTCACGGTAGGGACTGAAGTCCGGCACCACCGCGCCTTTGTCCAGGCTGCGCTTGGCAGCGTCCAGGCGCTTTTGATCCAGGGCCAACTTGGTCGTTTTTGCTTCCGTCATCGTGGGTTCCTTTATGGGCACCTGCTGTGGGCAGGTGTCTGGTGTCTGCACACCGTGTGCGAGACCTCCCCAACATAGGCCGCCCAGCGCCCCCTGTCTGTGAGACAAGCCCCCACATGCATTTCCACACAATTCAGAAGCAGGCAACTGGCCTACACACCCTGCTGCGGTGTCCATCCACACTGATCCGATACAGGAGTGACACATGACACCTCAACCCAAAGCCCCCCAGGGCACCCCCGCGGAACCCACGATCAACACCACACGCAAGCAGCAGCCTTCCGACCCGGGAGCCGCCGCCAAGCTGCCGCATGAGCGCGACCAGTCGGTGGACATGACGGATGGCAAAGCGCCCCCGGAAATGAAGCAGGCACACCAGGATCTGAAGCGCGGCCTCAAGGATACGGACGCCCGCGGTACGGACGGAAAGCCACTGGGAAGCAAGATCCCCACCAAGTAACCCCTAGCCCTTTTCTAGGACCGCTCTGGTTGCCTGGCTGCACGGTTTGCAGCGAGCCGGATGTCTGCGGCCCGTCCTGGCCGAATGCCCCGTGATCAGCCCGCCGCAGAGGGATCACTTCGTGCCCTGGCGGTACTCTGTGCCCGTGCCTGCCTGAGCCTGATCGGGCTTGACCGCCGCGCCCGCAGCCGATCCCCCCAGGGCCCCGGCCACCGCACCGACGGCACTGCCCACCACCACCCCGACCGGCCCACCCACGGCAGCGCCCGTTGCCGCGCCTGCGGCCACTCCGGCAATCACCCCGCCGCCGACCCAGGAGGATTTGGTTTCCCGCGCGGCCTCCTCCGGCGTCAGGCCCACCTGGGCCGCGTCCTCGGGGTCTTGCGAAGGAACGCCGTGCCCGGGCTGCGCCTGCTCGCGCAGATCGGGGTCGGTCGGCGTGTGTGCGAAATGGTCTGCTTTGCTGGTATTCATCTGCCTCTCCTTGGAAACATGTGCCAGGGCGCCAATGCCCTGGCTGCCTCCAGTCTTCAGCGGATGCCACGCAATGGCCATCGTCTGCCCCAGCGTGCTGCCGTCAGGCAAGGGCTCGTTTAACTTTCCATACAAAAAAGCCCCGGCGGTGCAGGCCGGGGCTTCGCAAGCTTCGAAATTAGCGCCAGGGGCAAAGCAGTGTTCCAACGGCTCCACCGGTTCCCAGCACCATGCATCCTGCCACTGCGGTGTGACAACTGCGTGGCAGAGCTGCCATGCAGTGCAGAAAAACAAAAGCCCCGGTCATTGCTGACCAGGGCTTTGTCTTTGGTTGCGAAGGCTGGATTTGAACCAACGACCTTCGGGTTATGAGCCCGACGAGCTACCAGACTGCTCCACCTCGCGGTATTTCGCGTCGGGGATCAACACCTGCTTCGTGGCGCTGACCTGTTCCCGACAGACGTATAGTACCACAGGAAATAAAAGAGAAAATTTTCATTCCCAAAATAAATAAAGCCCGCGAACGACATCGCGGGCTTTATCAGATGGCGGCGCTCAGAAGCCCAGCGTGTGCGGCAGCCAGGTGGACAGTGCCGGAATGAAGGTCAGCAGCATCAGCACCACAAACTGCGCCAGCAGGAACAGCGGCAGCTCCTTGTTCAGCTCGCTCAGCGTGGTCTTGGTGGCCACACAGGTCACGAACAGCAGGCCACCGACCGGTGGCGTGATCATGCCCAGCGTCAGATTGACCACCACCACCATCGCAAACTGGATGGGATCAATGCCCAGGGCATTGGCAATGGGCGCCAGGATGGGCACCAGAATCATGATGCCCGGCAGCGGCTCCATGAAGATGCCGAACAGCAGCAGCAGCACATTCACCGCAATCAGGAACATGATGGGCGACAGCTCCCAGCTGATGATCAGCTCGGACAGGTACTGTGGAATGCCCTCCACCGTCAGAATCCAGGCGAATGGCTGGGACGCCGCCATCACCAGCAGCACCGAAGCGGTGAGCAGCGCCGAGCGCGAGGTCAGCGCCGGAATCGCATCCCAGCGCAGCGTGCGGTAGACCCACTTGCCGCAGACGAAGGCATAGACCACGGCCACCACCGACGCTTCGGTGGGGGTGAAGATGCCAAAACGAATGCCCACGATGATCAGCACCACCAGGCCCAGCGCCGGCAGCGCCTTGATGGTGTTGACCAGCATTTCGCGGCCCGAGGGGCGTGCATCGGTGGAGCGGTAGTCGCGCTTCTTGCTGACATACCAGTTCACCACGCACAGAGCGGCAGCGATCAGCAGGCCGGGAATGAAGCCGGCAATGAACAGCCCGCCCACCGACACGTTCTCATCCTGCAGCGCGTAAATGATCATGCTGATCGACGGCGGGATGATGGGCCCCATGATGGCGGCGTTGGCCGACAAGGCTGCCGCATAAGGGCGGTCGTAGCCGGCCTTTTGCATCATCTTGACCATCATCGCGCCAGGACCGGCCGCATCGGCCAGGGCCGAGCCGGAGATGCCCGAGAACAGCATGGACGAGCCCACATTGGCATAGCCCAGACCGCCACGCAGATGGCCGACAAACTGCGCAGCAAAGCGCAGCAGCACATGGGTGAGCGCACCGCCGGACATCAGCTCGGCCGCGAAGATGAAGAACGGCACCGCCATCAGCGGAAAGCTGTCGATGCCGGTGAACATTTCCTTGAACACCACCAGCTGGGGGTACTTGCCGCCCACAAAGATGGCGACCGCGGAAGAAATAGCCAGTGCAAAGGCGACGGGCACGCCCAGCACCATCAGCAGCACGATACAAACAAACAGGGTCAAAGCCATGGTGTGTTTTCTTTCTCTCAGCCCTGTTTACAGCGAGCCGGCGGCTTCGCCGTCGATCTCGTTGGATTCCTTGTAGGAACCGTCGGCGATATAGCCGCGTGCAATGAACAGCAGATGCACCAGCATCAGCACAAAGCCCACCGGCATGGCCGCGTAGATAAAGGAGATCGGGATGTCCGTGGCGGCCGTGCTCTGAAAGCGCGTGCGCCAGACATAGTCGCTGGACGAGATGGTCATGAAGATGAAGAACAGCGCCAGGCAGAGCAGCACCAGCGCGCGCAGCAGCTGTGCCGTGCGTGTGCTGACCGAGCGGTGCAGATTGTCGATGGCCACATGGCCACCAAAACGCAGCGCCAGGCCTGCGCCCAGGAAGGCCACCCAGATCATCATGTGGCGGGCCACTTCTTCGGCCCAGACAATGGAGTCACCCGTGGTGTAGCGCAGCACCACGTTGGAGAAAATGATGATGGCCATGGCCAGCAACAAAATAATCAGCACCCAGCGGTTGATTGCCACCAGGCCTTTTTCGATGCGATCGAGCATATGCAGTCACGACGAACCGGCCAGCTGCCTGCGCTGCCCGCCTGGTCCCATCGTTCCGTAAGGAGTCCAACACTGCCGGCGGACCAGGACCATTCCTGCCCCGCGGCGCTGCACACACAGCCCACAACGCATGCGGCCCGCGGCCCTCTTTCCAGAGGACGCAGGCCTGCAGTGCAGTCGCAAACTGCGCGTGCTACTTACTTCACGTTCGCGATGGTGTCCAGCGTCTTTTGACCGAACTTCTTGGCGTACTGCTGGTAGGCAGGCTCCAGGGCGGTGCGGAAAGCAGCCTGGTCCACCTTGTCGACGACCTGCATGCCATGGCTCTTGGCCTCTTCCACACCCTTTTTCTCCACAGCGTCCACAAAGGCGCGGGAGGCTGCAGCACCGGACTTCGCGCCTTGGGTAAAGGCGGCTTTTTCCGCATCGCTCAGGCCACCCCAGAAGCTGGGCGACATGATGAACACGACCGGCGCATACACGTGAGCCGTCAGTGTAAGGTGCTTTTGCACCTCCCACAGCTTGGTCGAGGCCAGCACGGAGATCGGGTTCTCCTGGCCGTCGATGGTGCCTTGCTGCAGTGCGCTGATCACCTCAGGCCAGCTCATGGGCGTGGGCGATGCACCCAGGGTGCGGAAAGCGGTGATGTGCACCGGGTTCTCCGTCACGCGGATCTTCAGGCCCTTCATGTCCGCCACACTCTTGACGGCGTGCTTGTTGTTGGTCAGGTGGCGGAAGCCCTGCTCACCCCAGGCCAGCGCCACCAGGCCGCGCTGCTGGAACTTGGCCAGCAGGTCCTGGCCGAACTTGCCGTCCAGCACGGCACGGGCATGGGCCGTGTCACGGAACAGGAAGGGAATGTCCACCACGCCCACTTCGTTGACGAAGTTGCTCAAGGCACCGGTGGAGACGATGGCCGCCTCCACGGTGCCCAGTTGCAGGCCTTCGATCAGCTCGCGCTCACCGCCCAGGGCACTGGCGGGGAACTGCTTGAAGCTGAACTTGCCGCCCAGCGACTTCTCGATGGCCTGCGACCAGCCATTGGCGCCGGCGCCATAGTGCGAGGTTTGCGGCAGGGCGTAACCCAGCTTCACTTCCTTGCCTGCGGCCATGACGGCCCCGGCAGACAGCGCGAGGGCGGTACCCGCGCAGGTGGCGATAAAGGAACGGCGGAACATGCTCATGGGGGGAATCCTTGTATGTCTCCAGATACGAAGCGGCAAATTCTAGACAGCGCCCGCTGCATCCACGATGGCGTCTTCCCTGGGGCCCGCACCCAGACGCGGGCCTCATGCCGCCCGTCGGAAATCCTGCAGAGCGGCTCCGCCCGCGCCTGCTGCCGCCACACCGCCACCCCACGCACTTTTTGCGTGCAGAAATAGATCTTTGCGCACAAAAGAAGCCACAGAAGGCGCAACCCTCACACATCAGAGATCCTGCACCCCATCTCCACGGGGTCACCGACGCCAGCGCGGCCACCCCACCCATCGCCGTTCGCGATGCCACAAGCCCCCACTTGGCATGCATCAAGGCGGCGCTTCCAGTCCTGTGGCAGGCTTTTTTCCACAGACGAGCGCCATCTCACCCCACCTCAACCCATCCGTCGCACAAACCCCAGGCATTCAATCCAGTTCCAACTCGAATTACATTAGGTTGCGTGCCACGTCCGCGTTGCGCACCAGTTGCTTTTCCCGAGATCGCCATGCCGCAGTACATCGCCCACAAACCCCGCCGCGCCAGTGATGAGAACTGGGTACTGACCGCGGTCTCCATCAGCCTGGTGGCCGTGCTGTGCATGTTTGCGCTGGGCTATTTCCTCAGCAACCACTGGCGCCAGGAAGCGCAGGAACAGCGCCAGCAGCAGCAACAGTTCGATGCCTACCGCCGCGCCACGGCCCCCCCGGCCGCGGCCCGCCCCACCAGCCCGCCCCTGCCGGCCGACATGCAAAAAGCCCAGGAGGTGCGCGCCCGCCTGCTGGCCAATCCCAACGTGACCCCCGGCCCCGGCTTTGACCGCCCCGGCGTGCAGTCCACCGGCGCAGCCATCGTCGATGCCATCGACACCGCCCAGGAACGCAGCGCGCGCTGAGCCCCTGAGCACACCGGCAGCGCCGGATACGAGCACCAAACTGTAGACACCGACCACCTGCACGCACGCACCCACCCACTCACGCACGCACGCACAGGCACGCTGCTGCGCGCAGACACAAAAAAAGCTGCCCGGTATGCACCTGGCAGCTTTTTCATTCCCCTGCCGCAGACCGCCTGCGGACGGGGGTGGGAGTGGGTAGAGGAAGGTCGAAGGCGTTGGCCGCGATCAGAAGCCTGCAGCCACGGAGCCCTTGAACTCCTTGTCGATGAACTGGCGGATTTCGTCCGAGTGGTAGGCCTTGACCAGTTTGGCCACCCAGGGCTGGGCCTTGTCGGCTTCACGCACCACGATGATGTTCACATAGGGATTGTCTGCGCGCTCCAGCGTGATGGCATCCTTCTTCGGGCTCATGCCGGCGGCAATGGCGAAGTTGGTGTTGATGGCCGAGGCATCCAGATCGTCCAGCGAACGCGCCAGCTGGGCCGCGTCCAGCTCCACAAAGCGCAGCTTCTTGGGATTTTCCACCACGTCCAGCGGCGTGGCCTTCAGGCCGACGTTGGGCTTGAGCTTGATCAGACCCTTGTCCTGCAGCAGCAGCAGCACGCGGCCACCGTTGGTGGGATCGTTGGGAATGCCGAACTTGGCGCCGGACTTCAGGTCTTCCAGGCGCTTGACCTTCTTGGAATACAGGCCGATCGGGAAGTTGACCGTGGGTGCCACGCTCACCAGCTTGTAGCCACGGTCCTTGATCTGGGCATCCAGATATGGCTTGTGCTGGTAGCTGTTGGCATCCAGATCACCGGAGACCAGGGCCGCATTGGGCTGCACGTAATCGCTGAACTCCACCACCTGCAGCTTCAGACCGTCGCGCTCGGCCACTTTCTTGACCTGCTCCATCAGCTGGGCGTGGGGGCCGGCGGTGACGCCGATCTTGATCACTTTGTCTTGGGCCTGGGCCACCAGCGACAGGGTGGCGACAGCGGCCACGGCCAGGGCATTGCGGAAGAAATGGCGCTTGTTCACGGGTATCTCTCAGAGCTTGGGAAAAACCAGCAATGTACCCCGCTTCCAGGCCTGCAGCTCAGAATGCTTTCTCCGATGCATATCGATAAAAGGCATAAAGCGCCGGGACACCCCAGGCATCGGTACAGGCCGCTGCGGCTGCGCCAACCGACTGCGGTCTACGGCCTTTCGGCGGCATGCATGTGCTGCATGCCCTGCAAAAATGCCGGCGCTGGCATGGCGGGACCATGCCCGCCGCAGCGCAGTGCGTTCAGTTGTAGTCCTGGACCGCTTGCTTGACCGGCAGGGCCAGCACCCGGTAGGCCACCACGTCCAGCGCGGCGTGGTTCACACCCTGGCGGTCGGTCCACACCTTCGGGGTCATGGGGCCGGTCAGGCTCACGGCGTCGCCCTCTTCCAGTTCACGCAGCTGGTTGCACGGCACGGGATCGAACGCCACCACGTTCACAAACAGACTGCTGCCGTCATTGGCTGTGGCGCGCATGCGCGCCACCATGAACAGCTTGCCAAAACGGTCGGTGCGCTCTTCGGGCGTACCCGTCAGGCGACCTGCAATCAAACCTTCGATCATAAATATGCACTACCCGTCGGGTGTTGGCGTAGCGGTCGGCACGGGCCGGTTGCTGGCCATGTTGTCAATACAAAAAAATCAAGTCTCAGACGCCAAAAGGGCCAGCAACATTGTTGCTAGCCCTTTTGCTTTTATAAATGGTCGGAATGGCGGGATTCGAACTCGCGACCCCTTGCACCCCATGCAAGTGCGCTACCAGGCTGCGCTACATTCCGACAGAAACTAGATTGTACGCTACAAAAATGAGTGCTAAAAACAAAATCAGCAACTTTTTTTGAAGCCGCTTTTGAAGTCTTTTCCTGGTGTCCCAGGGCACAAGGGACTGGGTGAAACACTTCAGAAGCGAAGCCGTGATTGTAGCCAAGTTTTCCGACCCGAATCGGTTCGCGCTGCAATTGCGCGCTGTTTTTTGCGTTCATGCGCTTGCGCGGCCTCTTTCCGCCCTCCCCACCCTTGCTGAGCCCGGCCTGCCCCTGCGGCGCCTGTTGCCATATATATAGGTGGCGCGGGCGCTCCCGTACAATCGCCGCCGCAGTCTTGGCAGACTGCAACCGCTAGGGGTGTCCGTGCCGCAGGGCATGGGCTGAGATCACACCCTTTGAACCTGTTTCGCGCACCACCGGTCCGAGAGGACCGATGGCGCGCATCGAGATCATCCTCGCGCAGGGAAGCCGAACCATCTCGGTGCCAGCCAGCCGCCAGGGACTCCCCTGCGCAGCCCGCCCGCGCACCACGCTGGCCGCGCGCCCTGCTTCGTATCGATACGGAGCATCCATGTCTTCTTCTCCCTCTTCCAACGCTGCCGGGCACAGTCCGGCGCACAACCAGGCACTCACGCAGGTGGCCGCCAGCGAACGGGTATTCGCCACCCACGACCACGCCTCCCTGTGGTTCAGCCTGGGGGTGGGCCTGCTGGTGATGCAGGTGGGCGCCTATCTGGTGCCGGCCCTGGGCCTGCGCGAAGCTCTGTGGACCATTGTGCTGGGCTCCATCGTCGGCGCCGGCCTGCTGGCCTGGGTCGCCAAGATCGGCTGCGATACCGGCCTGGGCAGTGCGGCGCTGATGCACCATGTCTATGGCAGCCACTTTGCCAAGCTGCCGATCGCGCTGAACCTGGTCCAGCTGATGGGCTGGGGCACGTTCGAGCTGGTGGTGATGCGCGACGCCACGCTGGCCATCAGCGGCCAGTCCGGCCTGGGCTGGATGCTGGGCGCCACGGCCCTATGGGGTGCCGTGGTGGCGCTGATGATCAGCGGCTCCATGATCCAGCTGGTGCGCAAACTGATTGCACGCATCGCACTGCCCCTGGTCGTGCTCTCGCTGCTGTGGCTGAGCTGGCATTTTGCCGAGCGCGCCAGCGCCATCGGCTGGGACAGCCTGTGGCAACGCCGGGGCGAAGGCGGCATGTCCTGGCTGTCGGCCATGGACCTGGTGATTGCCATGCCCATCTCCTGGCTGCCACTGGTGGCCGACTACGCCCGCCATGGCAAAAGCGGCAGCAGTGCGCTGCGCGGCACCTGGCTGGGCTTTGCCGTGGCCAACTGCTGGTGCTATGGCCTGGGCGTGCTGGTGGCGCTGACCCTGCCGTCGCAGGACTTGCTCACCGCCTTGCTGCTGGCCCAGGGCGGCCTGATTGCGCTGACACTGATCCTGATCGACGAGGTGGACAACGCCTATGGCGACACCTATTCCGGCAGCCTGGCGCTGCACAGCCTGCTGCCGGCCTGGAGCGTGCGCCGCTGGGGTCTGCTGCTCACCGCCCTGTGTACCGCCCTGGCCCTGGTGTTGCCCATGCACAGCATCGAGCCGTTCCTGCTGACGCTCAGCTCCATCTTTGTGCCCATGTTCGGCGTCATTCTCGGCCGCCTGGCGTTCCAGTCTGCCGCCGACCGCGCCCAGGCCGCCGCCCACTGGATGGCCGGCGCCCGCCCGCTGCACCCGGTGTCGATCGGCCTGTGGCTGGCCGGCATTGCCTGCTACCACGCCATTGCCCACTGGCTGCCACAGACCGGCGCCGCCCTGCCCACGCTGGCGCTGTGCTTTGTACTGGCCTGGACCACACGCGCAACAACTTCCATAGCAGGCTCCGCCCCCGCAGAGCGCCACAGCGCCTGAATTTCCGGGAACTTTCGGCGCAGCGCGGCACTCCAGCCAGAGATGCACCCCGGCAGGCATGGCCCGGCGGGTGCAGCATCCATCCACAGCGCGGCGCCCGATTGGCTGGCTTGAGGGCAGACAGCGGCACCGCGCACCACCCGCACAGGAGTCTTTGCCGCGTGTTCACCGCCGCCCTACACCGCGTTCACCGTTCCATCCGTTCATCACTTCCCCACGCCCTGCTGGTGGCTGCCACCCTGGCCGCCAGCTGGACCGCCCTGCCCAGTGCCGCTCGGGCACCGGAGTTTGTCAGCGTCAAGGGCAACAGCGCCAATGTGCGCGCCCAACCCCAGGCGCGTGCCCAGGTCCAATGGGAGCTGTCCAAGGGCTACCCGCTGCAGGTCACTGCGCGCCAGGGCAACTGGCTGAAAGTGCGGGACTACGAATCCGCCCTGGGCTGGGTCTACCGCCCCAACACCAGCACGCAGGCCCACCATGTGGTCAAGGCCCGCACCGCCAATCTGCGCAACGGCCCGGGCGCCAACCACCGCGTGATCGGCAAGCTGGAACAGCATGAAGTGGTGCGCACGCTGGAAAAGCGTGCCGGCTGGGCCAAGGTGCGCAGTCCCAGCGGCACCCAGGGCTGGGTGGCACGCAGCCTGCTGTGGGGCTGGTAAACCGGCCTGCTGCGGCAGGCTGTTGAACGCAGCCTGCCCTGCCGCCCCGCCTGAGCGCCACCCACCAGGGCCTGCACCCGGATCACAATCCCCACAGGTCAGCTTGGCGGGTGGCTCTTTTTTGACCGCCGTGTCAGCATGCTCCATCGCCTTCAGCCCAGCTGCTGATGCGCCATCTCTGCAGCATGTAAAAAGCACTCAATATTCCGGTGCAGCTGCCGATAATGGGGACAAGATGCCCCAAATCCACCACTCCTTTCGCCCGACCCTGCTGGCAATGTGCGCGTTCAGCGCGCTGCTGGCCGGTTGCAATGAAATCCCCGGCCTCGGCCCGGATCCGCGCACCGTCGCCAAGGAAAGCGAAGCCCGCGCCATTGGCGGTGCATGCCGCCACGCCATGCGCGGACTGGAAGACTGCTACGCCCTGAACCCCAAGTCCCCCAAGGGTCTGGTGTTTGAAGGCTGGAAGGACATGGACAGCTACATGCGCGAATTCAAGATCGAAGGCACTCCTTCGGTCTTCACGCAGAAACCCGTGCAACGCCGCAACCGCTCGGACAACGACGCCGTCGAAACCGAAAGCCGCGACCGCAGCTGAAGCCCGCGGACGCTGGCGGACACCTTCCGCCGTGCGGCCTGCCGGGATCCTGTCGGCGTCACCCATGGCCTGCCGCACTGCCGCAGACGCAAAAAAGCCCCGTTACCGGGGCTTTTTTTGTGGCTGACGCCGTCCTGTGCCGGAGAGTACCATCCGGCACCCGCCCGGTCTCAAGTTCAAGCGCGCTCGAACACCGCCATCGATTCCACGTGGGCCGTGTGCGGGAACATATTGACCACGCCCGCCGTCACGCAGCGGTAACCCGCCTGGTGCACCAGCAGGCCGGCATCGCGCGCCAGCGTGGCGGGGCTGCAGCTCACATACACGATGCGCTCGGGGAAGGTCCAGTTCTCATGGCCTTCGGGCAGCGGGGGCAGCAGATCGGGCTGCTCCTCGGTGGCCACACCGGTCTGCTTGGCTCCAATGCGGATCTGGTGGATGTCGGCCAGCGCCTTGGCCAGCGCAAACGCACCTTCGCGAGGCGGGTCCACCAGCCACTTGTCGGCATTGCCGTCGGCCATCAGGATGGCAGGCGTCATATTGAACAGGTTGCGGCCCACAAACGTGGTGGGCGCCAGCTTGTCGCCGTCGGCGCGGGCCGCATTGTTGGCCGCCAGGTTTTCATGCGAACGCTGCACCAGCGCGTCCGAGCCTTCAATGCCCAGCACCTCGCCCGCCATCGTCGCCAGCGGCAATGTGAAATTGCCCAGACCGCAGAACCAGTCAATCACGCGATCGGTCTTCTGCGCCGCCAACAGGCGCAGCGAACGCGTCACCAGCACACGGTTGATGTGCGGATTCACCTGGGTGAAGTCGGTTGGCTTGAACGGCATGGTGATGCCGAAGTCCGGCAGGGAATACGCCAGCTGGGTGCCGCCCTGCTCCATCAGGTGCACGGTGTCCGGACCCTTGGGCTGCAGCCACCACTGCACGTCGTACTGCGTGCCGAAGTCACGCAGACGCTGCAGGTCGGCGTCGCTCAAGGGCTCCAGGTGGCGCAGCACCAGGGCCGTCACGGCATCGCCGCAGGCCACTTCGATCTGCGGGCAGGTCTCGCGCGCATCCAGACTGGCAATCAGTGCCCGCATGGGCATCAGCATGGCATCCACATGGGGCGGCAGCACCTTGCAGGTTTCCATGTCGGCGATGTAGCGGCTCTTGCGCTCGTGGAAGCCCACCAGCACCTTGCCCTTCTTGATCACATAGCGCACCGACAGGCGGGCGCGGTAACGGTAGCCCCAGGTCGGGCCTTCGATGGGGCGCAACAGGGTTTCAGGCTTCACCTTGCCCAGATGCCACAGATTGTCTTCCAGCACGCGCTGCTTGACGGCCACCTGGGCAGCCACATGCATGTGCTGCATCTTGCAGCCGCCGCAGGCACCTTCGTGCAGGCCGGCATTGGGGCAGCCGGGCTTCACGCGCTGTGCGGATTCGCGGTGGATCTCGCGCAGGCTGGCGGCTTCCCAGTTATTCTTTTTGCGATGCACATTGGCCGTGACCAGCTCGGTCGGCAGGGCGCCGTCAATGAACACCACCTTGCCGTCGGGCTTGCGGGCCACGCCCTTGGCCTCCATGTCCATGGACACCACTTCCAGCCAGCCCTCGGGCAGGTTGGGGTCGGCGGCGGGCATGGCGGCGTACTCGGTATCGGGGGAAATCTTGTCGTTCTGGTCACTCATGGTGGCCCGATTGTCTCAGGCTCCGAGTACCTTGCGCTGGCGCGGGAAACGCCTGCATCAGCAACACCACAGCGATACCACAGCAGCGGCGCAGGACCGCCGCCACCGATGCCGTGCGTTGCGAACCCGCATCCGTCCCCTGCGCATCTGGCCGCTGCGATGGGCGTTCGGCGACAGCCCATGCCGGCACACCTGATTTCACAAGAGAAAGAAATTTCCTTCCGCGCCGCTCCATACACAGGACATCGGCACATGGGCTGCCTGTACATGCGGTTACGCCAGACATCAAAAAATGAAATTTCTCTATTGACAGAAATTTCAACCAACACCACACTGCCTCCATGCAACTGAGTCCCATCGCCGAACGCTTTGTCCGCCACTGGGGTGATATGGGGGCCGCCTGGGGCGTGAACCGCACCGTGGCCCAGATCCATGCCCTGCTGTTCTTCCATGGTCGCCCGCTGAACGCCGACGAGCTGTGCGACACCCTGGGCGCCGCGCGCTCCAACGTCAGCAACAGCCTCAAAGAGCTGCTGGCCTGGAACTTGGTGCGCACCAGTCGCCGCACCGGCGACCGGCGCGAATACTTTGAAACCTCGGCCGATGTGTGGGAGCTGCTGCGCACCATCGTGCGCGAGCGCAAGCAGCGCGAGTTCGACCCCACCAGCCAGATGCTGCGCGAGCTGATCGCCGCGCCCGGCTTTGAACAGGAATCGCCCGACGCGCAGGACCGCGTGCACGAAACACTGCGGCTGATGGAGTCCATGGGCGTGTGGACGGACGAAATGCTGCGCCTGTCCCCGGCCACGCTGGACAAGATCTTGCGGCTGGGCGCCAGCGTCCAACGCTTTGTCAGGGGCTGAGATGGCACCGCCCCTGCACCGCTGCACGATGGCGCCACAGGCTGCGCCAGCGCCAGGGACCACAGACCACAGAGACACCAGGCAACTCATTTGAAATTTCTGTCAAAACGGAAATCAATCTTCACACCACGAAAGGAGTCGGTATGCGCATCCTCGTCTGCGGCGGCAATGGCTTTCTGGGCCGCCATATCGTCAGCGCGCTGGCCGATGCAGGCCACGATCCGGTGGTCCGCAGCCGCCATTCCGATCCGGCGCTGAACTTTGTCCACACCACCACGGCGGCAGACTGGCTGGCCCACCTGCAGGGCATGGATGCCGTGGTCAACGCCGTGGGGGCGCTGCGCGACATGCCCGGCCAGCCGCTGCAGGCCTTGCATGCCGATGCCCCCATCGCCCTGTTCGACGCCTGCGTGCAGGCCGGAGTGCGACGGGTGGTGCAGGTTTCGGCCTTGGGTGTGGCCGCCAGCGACACCCCCTACGCCACCACCAAACGCAGGGCGGACGAACATCTGCTGGCCCTGACCAGCCAGGGCGCACTGCACGGTGTGGTGGTACGCCCCAGCATCATCTTTGGCGCCGGTGGCGCCAGCTCCGCGCTGTTTCTGAACCTCGCTCGCATGCCCGCCCTGCTGCTGCCGCCAGCCGTGCAGGACAGCACCATCCAGCCCGTGGCTGTGCGCGACCTGGCCGCCGTGCTGGCCCGGCTGGCTACGCAGGACACACCCACAGGCCTGGTCGAAATCGGCGGCCCGCAGCCGCTGGCCCTGGGCGCTCTGGTGGCCGGCCTGCGCGCACAGATGGGACTGTCCCCCGCCGCCGTGGGCCGCCTGCCCCAATGGCTGGCCGTGGCGGGCGCCCGCGTAGGTGACCACATTCCCAGCATGCCCTGGTGCAGCGACACACTGGCCATGCTGCAGACGCCCAATGTCTGTGACCCGGCCACCCTGCCCGCGCTGCTGGGCCGCCCCCCGGTGGCCCCCGACGCCCTGTACGCCACGCTGCCGCAACCCGGCAAGCGGCACGCATGAACCGCCCCGACATGGCTTCTGCTGCGACCTCCCCCTTGCTGCCGGCATTGCGCGCCCTGCACGCCAGCCTGGTGCTGGTCTGGCTGGGCACGGCCATCGCCAGCGCACTGGACGATGCCGGCTGGTCAGGCCTGCAGCATGCCGGTGCCCGCCTGCTGCAGGACGCCGGCATCACCAGCCCGGCCTGGCAAACCGGTGTGATCTGGAGCGGTCTGCTGGCCGACCTGGCCGTAGGCCTGTGGCTGCTGCGCGGCCTGTGGCACCCTGGCCGCGCCGCCTACGCCGCCGCGCTGGCCCTGATGGCCGCCATGACCGTGGTCGGCACCGTGCTGCAACCCGCGCTGTGGCTGCACCCGCTGGGTCCGTTGCTCAAGAATCTGCCCATTGTTGCCGCGCTGTGGGTGCTGTGGTCGGCCCATGCACCGGCAGCAGCCATCCCGGCCACGGCATCCGCGCCCTCACCCACTTGCCGCCGTGTCCAGCCTTCCCACGCTGCACCAACCCACACCCAGGATTGCCTGTGAACACCTATCTGCTGCTCAAGACCCTGCACATCCTCTCCAGCGTGCTGCTGGTGGGCACCGGCCTGGGCTCGGCCTTCTATATGTTCTTTGCCAACCGCAGCGGCTCGGTGGCGGCCCAGGCCGTGGTCAGCCGGCTGGTGGTGCGCGCGGACTGGTGGTTCACCACGCCCTGCATCTTCATCCAGCCTGCCACCGGCATCGCCATGGCGCAGATGGCCGGCTGGCCGCTGAGCACGCCCTGGCTGGCAATGTCGCTGGGCCTGTATGTGCTGGCCGGTATCTGCTGGCTGCCTGTGGTGTGGCTGCAGATCCGCATGGCAGCCCTTGCCCGGCTGACCGTACAGGCCGATGCACAGGCCCGTGCACTGCCGCCGCTGTACCACCAGTACCAGCGCCGCTGGGAAGCACTGGGCTACCCGGCTTTTATCGCCATGGCCGGAACCTACTACCTGATGGTGAACAAGCCCGGGTTGTGGGGCTGAGGTTGCGAGGGGCAGTGGACGCAAGAGAAACAGGAGAGGCCGGCCCCACCAGCCCCCCCCCGCCTCATGCATGCCTTTGCATGCCTGTCCAACCCGTAGCAGGACCACGGTCTGCCACCGCTCAGCGCATCGGCAGCCGTGCCTCGTCCTTGACCTCTTCCATCACCGCATAGGTCCGCGTCTCGCGCACGCCGGGCAGCTGCCACAGCACGCGGCCTGCAAATGCGCGGTAGGCGTGCATGTCGGCCATGCGGGTCTTGAGCAGGTAGTCAAAGCCGCCGGCCACCATATGGCATTCCATCACCTCGGGATGCACCTGCACGGCGGCTTTGAATTCATCGAAGACATTGGGTGTGGTGCGGTCCAGCAGCACTTCCACAAACACCAGCATGCCCACGCCCAGCTTCTGGGGGTTCAGCCGGGCTTCGTAGCCCAGGATGAACTTCTCGCGCGTCAGGCGCTGCACACGGGCCAGCACGGCAGTGGGCGACAGGGCCACGCGTTCGGCCAATTTCAGGTTGGAGATGCGGCCATCGTCCTGCAGGATGGCAAGAATGCGCCGGTCGATGCGGTCCAGGCCGCTGTCCTGCTGCAGGCCTTCATCGGCATCGCTTGGTGAATTGTTCGTTGCGTCTGTCATTTTTCAGAATTTTATTCGTCACATTTTCGGAAATCATCGCGCAATTCATTAACCATCCAGTTCTCTGGGAGCCTTCCATGTCCAGCCCCCTGCCTGCCGGCGCTGTTTCTGCCATGACCACCGTCGATGCGGTTCGCCATTTTGCGACCGGTCCGGCCCCTGCCACGCCTTTGCGTGCTGCCATCACTGCCGCCTGCCGCATTCCCGAGCCCCAGGCCGTGGCCCCGCTGCTGGAGCAGGCCCGTCTGCCCGCCGCCACCGCCCAGGCGGTGCAGGACATGGCGCTACAGCTGGCCCAGCAGCTGCGCGCACGCAAGGCCGGCAGCGGCAAAAGCGGGCTGGTGCAGGGTTTGCTGCAGGAATTCTCCCTCTCCAGCCAGGAAGGCATTGCACTGATGTGCCTGGCCGAAGCGCTGCTGCGCATTCCCGACAGCGCCACCCGCGATGCCCTGATCCGCGACAAGATCCGCGACGGCGACTGGCAAAGCCACCTGGGCAAAAGCCCCTCGCTGTTCGTCAATGCCGCGGCCTGGGGCCTGCTGTTGACGGGCAAGCTGGTCGCCACGCACAGCGAAGGCAGCCTGGGCACGGCACTGGCCAAGCTCACCTCCAAGGGCGGCGAGCCCCTGGTGCGCAAAGGCGTGGACATGGCCATGCGCATGATGGGCGAGCAGTTTGTGACCGGCGAGACCATTGGCGAGGCACTGAACAACGCCCGCCGCCTGGAAGCGCAGGGCTTTCGCTATTCCTATGACATGCTGGGCGAAGCCGCACTGACCGAGGACGATGCAGCGCGCTATATGCAGTCCTACGTGGATGCCATCCACGCCATCGGCAAGGCATCGGCCGGGCGCGGCATCTATGAAGGGCCGGGCATCTCCATCAAGCTCAGCGCCCTGCATCCGCGCTACAGCCGCGCACAGTACGCCCGTGTGATGGCCGAGCTGCTGCCACGCGTGCTGCAGCTGGCCGAACTGGCCCGCCAGTACGACATCGGCATGAACATCGATGCGGAAGAGGCCGACCGCCTGGAGATTTCCCTCGACCTGCTGGAGGCCCTGTGCCTGGCCCCGTCGCTGGCAGGCTGGAACGGCCTGGGCTTTGTCATTCAGGCCTACCAGAAGCGCTGCCCGTTCGTGATCGACCATGTGGTTGACCTGGCACGCCGCACCGGCCACCGGCTGATGGTCCGCCTGGTCAAGGGCGCCTACTGGGACAGCGAGATCAAGCGCGCCCAGATCGACGGCCTGACCGACTACCCGGTCTACACCCGCAAGGTGCACACCGATGTGTCCTACCTGGCATGCGCACGCAAGCTGCTGGCGGCACCGGACGCGGTCTACCCCCAGTTCGCCACCCACAACGCGCAGACCCTGGCCAGCATCTACCAGATGGCCGAACCCGCCAGCTACCAGCGCGGTCAGTATGAATTCCAGTGCCTGCACGGCATGGGCGAATCGCTGTACGAACAGGTGGTGGGCCCGCTGGGTCGCCCCTGCCGCATCTACGCCCCGGTCGGCACACACGAA
The DNA here is from genome assembly GCF_030056555.1 of Comamonas sp. 17RB. Taxonomy (NCBI): domain Bacteria; kingdom Pseudomonadati; phylum Pseudomonadota; class Betaproteobacteria; order Burkholderiales; family Comamonadaceae; genus Comamonas; species Comamonas sp. 17RB. The sequence goes on from NZ_JASHHY010000003.1 coordinate 203,997, forward strand.
ACGCTGCTGGCCTACCTGGTGCGCCGCCTGCTGGAAAACGGCGCCAACAGCTCGTTCGTACACCGCATTGCCGACCCCCTGCTGTCGCTGCACGAACTGGCGGTTTCCCCCGTCACCGTCGTGGACCAATCCGCCATCCACGAAGGCAGCGTGGGCGCACACCACCCGCGCATTCCCCTGCCCGGCCAGCTCTACGGCCCGCAACGCGCCAATTCGCGGGGCCTGGATCTGAGCAGCGACACCGTGCTGCCCGAACTGCAAGCCGCCATGGAGCAGGCACTGGGCGCCAGCTGGCATGCCCAGCCGCTGCTGGCCCCGCCTGCCGATACGGCGCCGTCCGCCTCCCAAGGGGCCGACGCCGCGCCCCTGCCCGTGGCCGTGCGCAACCCGGCCGACCACGGCGACCCGCTGGGTACGGTGCGTGATGCCACGTTGCCGGACGTGGAGCAGGCACTGCAGGCCGCCCATGCCGGCGCCGCCGACTGGGCCCGCACCGCCACCACCGAGCGCGCCCGCCTGCTGCAGGCCTGCGCCGACGCCTATGAGGCACAGCTGCCCCAGTTCATCGCCCTGCTGCAGCGCGAGGCCGGCAAGACCTCGGCCAATGCCGTGGCCGAGGTACGCGAGGCCGTGGACTTTCTGCGCTACTACGCCGCCCAGGTCCAGCGTGATTTCTCCAACGCCACCCACATTCCGCTGGGCCCGGTGGTGTGCATCAGCCCCTGGAACTTTCCGCTGGCCATCTTCACCGGCCAGATTGCAGCAGCCCTGGCCGCAGGCAACACCGTGCTGGCCAAACCGGCCGAACAGACCCCGCTGGTCGCCCACCTGGCCACGCAGCTGATGCTGCAATCCGGCATCCCTGCGCCAGCGCTGCAACTGCTGCCCGGCGCCGGCGAGAGCGTGGGCGCCACCCTGGTGGCGGATGCCCGCGTGCAAGGCGTGCTGTTCACCGGCTCCACCGAGGTGGCGCGCCTGCTGCAGCGCAGCGTGGCCCGGCGCCTGCGCACGGACGGCCAACCGGTGGTGCTGATTGCCGAAACCGGCGGCCAGAACGCCATGATCGTAGACTCCTCCGCGCTGGTCGAGCAGGTGGTGGGGGATGTGCTGAGCAGCGCCTTTGACAGTGCCGGCCAGCGCTGCTCGGCCCTGCGCGTGCTGTGCGTCCAGGAAGACGCTGCCCCCCGCGTGCTGGAAATGCTGCGCGGTGCCATGCAGGAGCTGGCCAGCGGCAACCCCGCCGCGCTGTGCACCGATGTGGGCCCGGTGATCGACGCCGAAGCGCAGGCCGGCATCCGCCAGCATATTGCCGCCATGCAGGCCAAGGGCCACCGCACCACGCAGGCACCGCTGTCGCCGGCGGTGGATGACAACGGCACGTTCGTGGCACCCACGCTGATCGAGATTGACGCCATCAGCGAGCTGCAGCGCGAAGTCTTCGGTCCCGTGCTGCATGTACTGCGCTACCGCCGTGACCGGCTGCCCCAGTTGCTGGACCAGATAGCCGCCACCGGCTATGGCCTGACCCAGGGCCTGCACACCCGCATCGACGAAACCGTGGAGGCTGTGCTGGCGCGCGCCCATGCCGGCAATCTGTATGTGAACCGCAATATGGTGGGTGCCGTGGTGGGCGTGCAGCCCTTTGGCGGCGAAGGCCTGTCGGGCACGGGCCCCAAGGCCGGTGGCCCGCTGTACCTGCTGCGCCTGCTGGCCCGCCACCCCGGCCGTCTGCGCCCCCTGCTGGAGCGCGCCTGCAGCCCGGCCATCGACAGCGTCCAGCAGCCCGAAGCCCTGCATGCCCTGTCCCGCTGGTCGGCCTTGCAGCCGGCATTGGAAGCCGTGCACGCCTACGGCCAGGAACTGCCCGCGCAATCGCCAGCAGGCCTGCGCTATGCCCTGCCCGGCTCCACCGGTGAACGCAACACCTACCAGCTGCTGCCGCGTGCCCAGGTGCTCTGCCAGGCCGACAGCGACATCGCCCTGCTGCGCCAGCTGGCCGCGGTGCTGGCAGTGGACAGCCAGGCACTGTGGAGCAGCCAGCATGCGCTGCTGCACAGCCGCCTGCCAGAAGCCGTGCAGACCCGCGTGCAACTGGTGGACGACAGCGCCCTGGCCCAGACCGAAGTGGATGTGGTCTTGCACCAAGGCAGCAGCGCCAGCCTGCAAAGCCTGCTGCAGGGCCTGGCCCAGCGCAGCGGACCGCTGGTGGGCTGCTGCCACCTGGCCGACGCCACGGCGCCGGTACCGCTGGAACGCCTGCTACTGGAGCGCGCTGTCAGCGTGAACACCGCCGCCGCCGGCGGCAATGCCAGCCTGATGACCATGGCGTAACCGGCATTCCCCGCCCCTTTGCGCTCGGGCGCCTTCCAAGGTGCACAGCGCGAGGGGCCAAGCCCCCTATACGGCCCGGACGCGCCCCGGTGCCACAGGGCGGCTCCTGGGTGGCCGCAGGCGCTGCCCGCCCAGGCCGCACCGATAATGCGCCGGCAGTTTCACGCCCCCTGCATTGGCGCAGCGCATATTGCACACCGCGCTCACGCCAAACTGACGGTTTGCTTAACTCAGCACGGTTTGTTGCTTTTCATCAGAGATTTTTCATTACCCTGACATATAGAAATTCTATGGGAAGAAATCGGTTAATATTCAGGCTCCAAATCGCAGTGTGCAATATTCATGGGATTCCGAGAGGGGGGAGAGTCCGATTGGTAGACCGTGCAGGCCCTGCGGTTTGGAACCTATGCGAGAACGAGCTTGGATGGCCATCACCAAGCTTATTCAAAGCGAGTTCAACTTCAATCAGTTTCTTTTTTAAAAGCCTGCAGTTTGCGCTGCAGGCTTTATTTTTTGGCACGCCGCTTTCACGCATCTGCCGCGCTCCGGTTCGTATTTTTTCGTTTACAGAACGGTGAAGTGCAAGGTGTTTCCAGTCCTGCACACTTTCTGCGCCACCAAAATCTGCTGCAGTGCAATAGAAGGCGCACGCAAAATGCCTGCGCAACCGCCTGTCTGCAGGCCCCATGCAAAAAAGCCTTGCCTTCCTTTCGGAAGAACAAGGCATCAACCCCTACGAACGCGATGTGGGAGCGGGCAGGCTCAACCTGCCTGCCAGCAGGGCCGTGCCACTGCTGCCGCCTGCTGTGCCATGGCCCGCACCCCCCATTGCCGGGCGGTGACCAGCAACAGCTGGCGCACCTGCTCCTGCGGCGCCTTGCCGCGCGGGGCGAGATTGCTCTTCAAATATGGCTGGTAGGCAGGCTGTGCTTGCATGGCAGGCTCCTTGGTTGAGTGCAGCAGGGTGACGTGCGCCGCCCCGCCGCGTGGTGCTTACTTCTTGGTGTAGATCTGATCGAAGCTGCCGCCATCCACAAAGTGCTTGCCGGCATTGGACCAGCCGCCAAAGGCCTGGTCGATGGTGAACAGATCCAGCTTCGGGAACTGGGCGGCGTATTTGGCCCGCGCCTTTTCCGAGGTGGGACGGTAGTAGTTCTTGCCGGCGATGTCCTGGCCTTCGTCCGAGTACAGGTACTTCAGGTACTCCTCGGCCACGGCGCGGGTGCCCTTCTTGTCGGCGTTCTTGTCCACCACGGAGACGGTGGGTTCAGCCACGATGCTGACGGAAGGCACCACGATCTGGAACTTCTCTGCACCGAACTCCTTGAGCACCAGGAAAGCTTCGTTTTCCCAGGCCAGCAGCACATCGCCCACATTGCGCTGGGCAAAGGTGATGGTGGAGCCACGCGCGCCGGTGTCCAGCACGGGCACATTGCCGTAGACCTTCTTCACATAGTCCTTGGCGCCGGCTTCGCCGCCGAACTTGCGCTTGCCGTATTCCCAGGCGGCCAGGTAGTTCCACTGGGCGCCCGCCGACGTCTTGGGGTTGGGGGTGATCACCGACACGCCGGGCTTGATCAGGTCATCCCAGTCCTTGATGCCCTTGGGGTTGCCCTTCTTGACCAGGAAGATGATGGTCGAGGTGTAAGGCGCCGAGTTGTGCGGCAGGCGCTTTTGCCAGTCGGCCGCCACCAGGCCGCCGTGCTTGACCAGGGCATCCACGTCCGGCGCCAGGCCCAGGGTCACCACGTCGGCATCCAGGCCGTCGATCACCGAGCGGGCCTGCTTGCCCGATCCGCCGTGCGACTGCTTGATCGTCACATCCTGACCGGCCTTGGCCTTCCAGTACTTGGCGAAGGCCTGGTTGTATTGCACATACAGCTCGCGCGTCGGGTCGTAGGAGACATTCAGCAGCGTCACCTGCTGCTGGGCCAGTGCGGGGAGAGCCGGCAGAGCGCCGAGGGTCAAGCCGGTCAAAAGGCTGGCAAGCAGGGGAAACTTGATAAAGTGGCGGCGATTTGTCATTGAGGGTCTCGGTGATTCTGGTTGCGTTGTCAAACGGCTTCTCGCTCCGTTGCTGTGCATTCTGGAATGCCACCCTCAAAACTGAAACCAATAAGATTTCAGTTTGTTATTACCAAAACATCCGTAGACAGGATTTCCCCCATGGCACGTACCGTTCACTGCATCAAGCTCGGCCAAGACGCTGAAGGCCTGGACTTTCCGCCCTACCCCGGCGAGCTGGGCAAGCGCATTTTCGAAAGCGTGAGCAAGCAAGCCTGGGCCGACTGGCTCAAGCACCAGACCATGCTGGTCAACGAAAACCGCCTGAACCTGGCCGATGCCCGCGCCCGCCAATACCTGGCCCGCCAGATGGAAAACCACTTCTTCGGTGCCGGCGCCGATGCCGCAGCCGGCTTTGTGCCGCCCCCCAGCGCGCAGTAATTGCAGCGTACCCACGCAGTGCTGTGGGCACTGCGTGAAGACCCGCCCCAGCGCGCCAGTCCCTGGGGCTTTCTTTTGCCCGCAGCCCGCAAGCTGCCTCCCCCGCACCAACGCCCTTGCAGCCCCTGCGCTGCGCAAAAGCGCCTAGAATCGCCGCTTTCTGCGGGAGAGCGAGGCAGCTGTACAGCCGGCCTCCGCCGAAGGCGCAAACTCCCATAATCGCTCAGGCCGACGTACCGCAGCAAAGATTCGCCAACTGGAGAGCAGCCCGTGCCACCCGGCCCGGCTCACCGAAGGGGCAAGTGCCGCCGCACCGGGCTGCGCGCACGCAACTCTCAGGTACAAAGGACAGCGGGAGAGGCGCACCAGGCCATGGACAGCATCCATGCCTGGTTTTTTCACGTATGGGTCCGCCATGCTTCCATCTGTTTCCCTGCTGGAATCGTTCCAGCTGTCCAACCTCACCGTCATGCTGGTGATCTACCTGATCGCCATCACGGCCGAAGCCATGTCCGGCGCACTGGCGGCAGGCCGCCGCAACATGGACATCTTTGGTGTGGTGGTGATCGCCTTCGTCACGGCACTGGGTGGCGGCACCATCCGCGACATGGTGCTGGGCCACTACCCCATTGGCTGGACGCAGCACCCCGAATACGTGTACCTGGTGATTTCCGCCGGCCTGCTGACCACGGTGGTGGCACGCTACATGATCCACCTCAAGCAGGTGTTCCTGCTGCTGGACGCCATGGGCCTGATCGCCTTCTCGCTGATCGGCTGCAATGTGGCGCTGGAGCTGGGCTACCCCGGCGTGGTGGTGGTGATGGCCGGTATGATCACCGGCATCAGCGGCGGCATTCTGCGCGACGTGCTGTGCAACCAGGTGCCGGTGGTCTTCCGCCGCGAGCTGTATGCCAGCGTGTCCCTGGCCGTCTGCCTGCTGTTCCTGGGCCTGCGCGCGCTGGATGTCGGCCCCAACATCAGCACCCTGGTGTGCTTTGCAGGCGGGCTGCTGTTCCGACTGGCGGCCATCCGCTTTCACTGGCGGCTGCCCACGTTTTCCTACCAGCAACGCTGGGACTGAGCGGATCCCTGTGGCACGGCGGCCGCCCTGCCCGGCAGGCCCTGGGCCGTATCGGCCCGGGCGCGCCCTCGTCCCACTCCTCTGAACCTTGTCCTGCCCCATGTCCGAACCGATTGCCTGGCTGCCCGATGGCACTCCTTACAGCCCCCGTTTTGAGGACCGCTACCACAGCGAACTCGGGGGACTGAACCAGGCGCGCCAGGTGTTTCTGGCAGGCTGTGGCCTGCCAGCGGCCTGGGCCGACCAGGCACAGTGGCGCGTGCTGGAGACCGGCTTTGGCATGGGCCTGAACTTTCTGGTGACCTGGGCTGCCTGGAAGGCCGATCCGCAGCGCCCGCGCATGCTGCATTTCACCTCGGTCGAGGCCTACCCGGTCAGCGCCGCCGACCTGCTGCGCGCTGCCCCCACCGATCCCCTGCTGCGCCCGCTGGCCGAACAGCTGGCCGCGCGCTTTCACGGCCTGCTGCCCGGTGTGCACCGCCTGGGCTTTGAAGACGGCCGCGTGCAGCTGACGCTGTGGATTGGCGATGCCCAGGCCATGCTGCGCCAGCAGACCACGGTGGCCGACAGCATCTACCTGGACGGGTTCAGCCCCAGCGCCAACCCCGGCATCTGGGATGCCCACACCCTCAAGGCCCTGGCCCGCCACTGCCGACGCGGCACGCAGCTGGCCACCTGGACCATTGCGCGCGCGGTGCGCGACCAGTTGGCGCAATGCGGCTTTGAAGTGCGCAAGGTGCCTGGCGTGCCCCCCAAGCGCGACAACCTGCAGGCCTGCTTCAACCCGGCCTGGGAACCGCGCGTGCGCGCCCAGGCCGGCCCATCCCCGGTGGCCCAAGCCGGCACCGCCCTGGTGGTGGGTGCCGGCCTGGCCGGCAGTGCCGCCGCCCACAGCCTGGCGCTGCGCGGCTGGCAGGTGCAGGTGCTGGTGGCCGGTGACGGCCCGGCGGACGGCGCCTCCGGCCTGCCTGCCGGTCTGTTCTGCCCCCATGTATCGCCCGACGACAGCGTGCTCTCGCGCCTGTCACGCAATGGGGTGCGCCAGACGCTGCAGCGCCTGCGCGACCTGTGCCAGGAAGGCACGGACTGGTGCCACAGCGGCGTGCTGGAGCATTGCACCGACGGCGGCACCGGCCTGCCTCCCAGCTGGGCTGGCGGCCCCGGTGACGACTGGAGCCACGCCGCCAGTGCCACCCAGCTGTCCCAGGCCGGCCTGCCGCGGGACACGGTGGCCTGCTGGCACCAGCAAGCCGGCTGGGTGCGCCCGGCCCAGCTGGTACAGGCACAGTTGCGTCACCCGCAGATCCGTGTACAGGCGCATGCCGTGGTGGCCCGCCTGCAGCGCAGCGCCGACGGACGCTGGCAGGCGCTGGACGCCGACGGCCGCATCCTGGCCGAGGCCGACCTGGCGGTACTGGCCTGCGGCCCCGCCACGGCAGGGCTGCTGCCACCCCGGCAACCGTGGGCGCTGCAGCCCATCCGCGGGCAGATCAGCTGGGGGCCACACACCGCAGACAACGCCGGCGCCCTGCCGCCCTTCCCGGTCAACGGTAATGGCAATCTGGTCACCCACATTCCGCAGCCGCACGATCCGCAGCACGGGGAAACCTGGGTCATGGGCTCCACCTTCGAGCGCGATGTGACCGTCATGCCCATCTCCGCTGCCGACCAGGCGGCCGCCCACGTGGTGAACCACGGCAAGCTGTCCACACTGCTGCCGGCCACTGGCGCGGCCATGGCCCCCTGGTTTGACCCGCAAGATGCGCGCAGCCGCCCCACCTGGGGCCGGGTGCGGGTGGCCAGCCACGACCGGCTGCCGATTGTGGGACCAGTGGGGCCGGTAGGAACTGCGCACGCAGCGGGCTCTGCCGCCCCGGGCGCAGACTCAGACGCCGCCGGGCAGAACCTGGCGGGCCTGTGGGCGCTTACCGCCCTGGGCGCACGCGGGCTGACGCTGTCCATCCTTTGCGGCGAGCTGCTGGCTGCGCGCCTGCACGGCGAACCACTGCCGCTGGACGCCAAGCTGGCACTGCACCTGGGAACGGAACGGCTGCAGCGGCGCGGCTGAGCCGCACACATCCCAGGACGCCGCTACGGCGTCCTGTGGCAGCGCTCCGGAAATGCCGGAACGCGGATGGTGAGACGGGATGGCGACGGAGCGGAACCACGTTAGCCCGGGCCGCTTTGCACTAGCGCACCAGCGTGCTCTTGCCGAACAGGCTTTCCACCAGATCCACCACCAGTTCGGCCGTCTGGTTGCGAATGTCCAGCGCCGGGTTCAGCTCCACAATGTCCAGCGATGCCAGGCGGCCGGTGTCGGCAATCATTTCCATGCACAGCTGGGCTTCGCGGTAGTTCGGCCCGCCGCGCACGGTGGTGCCGGTGCCGGGGGCGATGTCGGGGTCCAGAAAGTCCACATCAAAGCTCAGGTGCAGGTGCACATCGTCGCCTTCAGGGCCCTCCAGCCCGGCCAGGGCCTGCTGCATCACGGCGCGCATACCCTGCTCGTCGATGGCACGCATGTCGAACACTTCCAGACCCAGGCGCTGGATCATCCGTTTTTCCACTTCGTCCACGCTGCGCAGGCCGATCTGGCAGATGTCTGGCCCCTGCAGCGCAGGTGTGAACCCGGCCATGCCGGCCAGCGGTGCCGGGCCGTGACCGCACAGGCTGGCCACGGGCATGCCGTGCAGATTGCCGGTGGGGCTGATGTCGGGCAGGTTGCAGTCGGCATGGGCATCCAGCCACAGCACGCGCAGGCGCTTGCCCGCCATACGGCAGTGGCGCGCCACAGCGCTGATGGACCCGGTGGCCAGCGTGTGGTCGCCGCCCAGCATGATGGGCATGCGCCCGGCCTGCAGCTGCGCCAGCACGGCGTCGTGCGTGGCCTGGTTCCAGGCCAGGCATTCGGCGTAGTTGCGCAGGCCTTGCGCATCGCGTGCACCGCGCGGATTGGGTGGACCGGCCAGATTGCCGATGTCCTGCACATCCACGCCAAAATGCGCCAAGGCCGGGCCCAGCTGGGCCACGCGCAGAGCATCCGGCCCCATGGCAGCACCCAGGCGCCCCGCGCCCACATCCGTGGGCACGCCAATCAGCGTCACGGCCTGGTGCACCTGCACGGCCAACTCGTCTTTCTGAAGCATTTCCATCCTCACGCCACTTTGTGCCAGGCCGCGCGCTCCACGGAGGGCGGCGTTGCCTGGTGCATATCCTCACCCTGGCGCAGCAGGGCGAACAAATCCTTGGGGTCCGCCAGCGTGGGCACCAGCTCGATGCGCGACAGCAGCCCCGCCTCCCGGCCCATCGCCTGCATGGTGCGCAGGGCGGAATAATCTTCCAGCGCAAAGCCCACGGAATCAAACAGGGTGATCTGGGCCTCCGACACCCGGCCGGGCGCCGCGCCGCTCAGCACCCGCCAGAACTCGGTGACGGCAAAGTCGGCCGGCATCTGCTGCAACTCCCCTTCCTGCCGGGTCTGAGGTTCGTATTCCACAAATACGCTGCTGCGTGCCAGCACCTCGGCATCCAGCTCGGTCTTGCCGGGACAGTCCCCGCCCACGGCGTTGATGTGCATGCCCGGCGCCAGAGCGCCAGCGTCCAGCACCACGGCATTGCGCTTGTCGGCAGTGACGGTGGTGACCACATCGGCGCCCTGCACGGCCGCATGCACGCTGTCCACCACCTGCACATCGACCCCGTACCGGGCCGCAAACGGTGCCAGGTTGCGCTGCAGCTTGGCGCTGGCGGCACGGTCCACATCGAACAGCCGCAGTTCGCGTACTCCCAATTGATCGATAAAGGCCAGGGCCTGGAACTCGCTTTGGGCGCCGTTGCCGATCAATGCCATGCGCCGGCTGCCGGGCCGCGCAAGCTTGCGCGCCACCATGACCGAGGTGGCGGCGGTGCGCAGGGCCGTGGTCAGCGTCAGTTCGCTGACAAAGCGCGGCATGCCGGTGGCCACATCGGCCAGCGCGCCAAAAGCCATCACTGTGGGCAGGCCATGCTGGGTGTTGACGGGGTGGCCGTTGACGTATTTGAAGGCGTAATCGTGCGCATCGGCCACGGGCATGAGTTCGATCACACCCTGCGCGGAATGGGCTGCCGTGCGTGCGGTCTTGTCAAAGTCATTCCAGCGGCCGAAGTCGGCCTCCAGCGCCTGGGTGATGCGGCGCACGCATTCGACCACGCCCACGCGCGCCACCAGGCGGGCGGCATCGGTGGCGCTCAGGAAGTCGGTGTGCACCTGGGCGCTCGGCAGGCGGTGTACAGCGGTCAGTGCAGTCATGGAAATGGCCTCCGGCAAAGCAGCACCCAGGGTGCGCGGAAGAGATGGCATGAGCGTGACACAGGCCAGCGGCAATTCATATCGCCAAAAACTGTTCAAAATCGGCAAAAATCTGCCATATCGATAGCTATCGTTGCCACTATGTCCAATCTGGATCAGATCGACCAGCGCCTGATTGCCCTGCTGCGCCACAACGCCCGTGAAAGCGTGGCCACCTTGGCCGCGCGGCTGCAGGTGTCGCGTGGCACCGTGACCAACCGTCTGCGCCGCCTGGAAGACGAGGGCGTGATCGTGGGCTATACGCTGCGCCTCAAACCCGAAGCCGAGACCGGCGGACTGCAGGCCTGGATGAGCATTGCCATCGAAGGCAATGACGCCCGCAGGGTGACCGCCTCGTTGCTGGGCGAACCTGCCGTGCAGGCCCTGCACGCCACCAACGGCCAGTGGGACCTGCTGGCCGAACTGCAGGTGGCCACCTTGCCCGAACTGGCGCGGGCGCTGGAACGCATCCGCCTGATCAAGGGCATCAGCCACTCCGAAACCAGCATCCACCTGGAGACGCTGCGCACCACGGCCAGCGCAGCCGCAGTACCGCCCACAGATAGCTGACTGGCAGCTGCAACCATTTTTTCCACGCAAAATAGTCTGCAGAACCAGACCAACAGTGCACAGCAAGCTCCTGTTTTCATAAGAACTTCCACACCGTATCACCCCATGTACATCGCTCTCAAACATTCCCACATGCTGCTGGCCGTGCTGACCCTGCTGTCCGCCCTGCTGTTCACTGCACTGGCCTGGAAGCCGCTGCCCGCACGCAAGGCCACGCTCAGCTATGTCTTCACCCGGGTCTTTGGCGGCCTGGCTGCGCTCACCGGCTTGGCCGTCACCTTTGTCGGCCCCTGGCAGCAGATGATGTATCCCTACATCGGCCTGATTCTGTACGTGGTGCACGGCGTGTGCTGCGGCATTGCCAAGCGGCTGCTGACGGCGCCCAACCCCAGCACCCGCCGCCTGGTGCTGGTGCTGCAACTGGTGTTTCTGCTGGCCACGGCTGCCATCATGGGCGCCAAACCGTTCTGAGCGCCGGCCGGCACCGATCGGCATGCCGGGCCTTGTCCGGTCGTCTTGACCGTCCGCATCCAGTTGACCTGCACATGCTGGCCGACTGAAGCCCTACTTGGTCCATCCAGCCCGCCGTGCGCGGGCTTTTTTGCACCGCTTGTCAGCGCCAGTTGGCGTGCACGACAGTTCTATATACACAAAAAGATATACATGAAGGAGAAAACAATAGTTTGTTTCTATATAAGCTTTCTCTACAGTGCGGCCCCATAGAGCCAGGCCGGCATTGCATGCACGGCCCGTGCCCCCCACGCAAGCACCGTAGCCATGTACCAATACACCGACTTCGACAAAGCCTTCGTCCAGCAGCGCGCTGACCAGTTCCGAGACCAGCTGGAGCGCTGGCAAAGCGGCAAGCTCCCGGAAGACGACTTCCGCCCGCTGCGCCTGCAAAATGGCTGGTACGTGCAGCGCTACGCCCCCATGCTGCGTGTGGCCGTGCCCTACGGGGAAATCAATTCCGACCAGATCCGCGTGCTGGCCCGCGTTGCCCGCGAGTACGACGAACCCGAAGCCGCCGTGTTCAAGGCCGCCATGGAAGGCCAGGGCAAGCTGGGTACGACCTTCCTGCCCACGCACTGCGCCCACTTCACCACGCGCACCAATGTGCAGTTCAACTGGATCCCGCTGTCCAAGGCCGCCGATGTGATGGACCTGCTGGCTTCCGTGAACCTGCACGGCATCCAGACAAGCGGCAACTGCATCCGCAACACCACCACCGATGCGCTGGCCGGCATTGCGCCCGACGAGGCGGTCGACCCCCGCCCCTACGCAGAAATTCTGCGCCAGTGGACCACGCTGCATCCGGAATTCGCCTTCCTGCCGCGCAAGTTCAAGATCGCCATCACCGGTGCTGCAGAAGACCGCGCGGCCACCGGCTGGCACGACGTGGGCCTGCATGTGCTCAAGAACGCGGCCGGCGAAGTGGGCTTCCGGGTCTTTGTCGGTGGCGGCATGGGCCGTACGCCGGTGATCGGCACGGTGATCCGTGAGTTCCTGCCCTGGAACCAGATCATGAACTACATCGAGGCCATCGTACGCGTCTACAACGAGCTGGGACGCCGCGACAACAAGTACAAGGCCCGCATCAAGATTCTGGTCAAGGCCGAAGGCCAGGCCTACATCGATGCGGTGGAAGAGGAATTCCGCCAGATCGTGGAAGTCGACGGCGGCCCCCACACCGTGCCCCAGACCGAGTTCGACCGCGTGGCCGCCATGTTCACTACGCCCGCACTGCCCGCCGTGGCCGACGCGGCGGCCGATGAACAGGCCCTGATTGCCCAGGCGGCGCAAGAGCCCGCTTTTGCGCGCTGGATCAGCCGCAACGTCCATGCCCACAAGCTGCCCGGCCTGCGCGCCGTGACGCTGTCCTTCAAGCGCACCGGCCAGGCTCCCGGCGATGCCACCGGTGACCAGCTGGATGCCCTGGCCCAGCTGGTGGACCGCTTCTCTGCCGGCGAAGCCCGCGTGACCCACGACCAGAACGTGATGCTGCCCTGGGTGCAGGTCAGCCAGCTGCACGCGCTGTGGCAGGCCGCCCGGTCCCTGGGTCTGGCCAGCACCAATGTGGCACTGCTGACCGACATGATCGCCTGCCCCGGCGGCGACTTCTGCGCCCTGGCCAATGCCCGCAGCCTGCCGATTGCCGAAGCCATCACCCAGCGCTACCAGGACTTGGACGAGCTGGACGACATCGGCGAGATCGACCTGCACATCAGCGGCTGCATCAACAGCTGCGGCCACCACCACAGCGGCCACATCGGCATTCTGGGCGTGGACAAGGATGGCAAGGAGTGGTACCAGGTCACGCTGGGCGGATCGGACGGCTCCAGCCTGTCGGGCGAAGCCGTGGCCGGCAAGGTGATCGGCCCCTCGTTCAGTGCCGCCGAAGTGCCCGACGTGCTGGAAGCCGTGCTGACCACCTACCGCAACCTGCGCCAGCCCGGCGAACACTTCATCGACGCCGTGCGCCGCATTGGCCTGGACCCGTTCAAGGAAGCCGGCAAGGGCGCGCGCCACCCGGCCGCCGAAGAGGAAGAAGCGGCAGCCTGAGCGCCAGAACAAGAACAAGGAACCCCTATGCAAATCCTGCCCCACTCCGCCTATGCCGGCCCCGCCGAAGGCGACACCAGCGTGCTGGTGCTGGCCAATGATGTGAATGCACTGGACGCCAATCTGGACGGCATCACCCAGGTTGACCTGCATTTCCCCAACTTCACCGATGGCCGCGCCTTCAGCCAGGCCTATCTGCTGCGCCGCCGCCGTGGCTTTTCCGGCGACATCCGCGCCACCGGCGACGTGCTGATCGACCAGCTGGTGCAGATGGAACGCACCGGCTTCAGCTCTGCCGTACTGCGCGCAGACGTGGATGCGGCCGATGCCCAGCGCCAGTTCGAGCGCTTTGGCGGCTACTACCAGGCCGATGCCGTGCACACCAAGCCCCATTTCGCCGAGGAGCAAGCATGAGCCAGCTCGCCCCCGCTCTGGATCTGGCCCGCATCAACACCGAGCTGGGCCGTGACGCCCAGGCCCTGGTGCGCTGGGCCGTGGGCCTGAACCAACCCACCATCGTCACCACCAACTTCCGCCCGTTCGAGGCTGTGATCCTGCACCTGGTCGCCCAGGCCCAGCCCGGCGTCCCCGTGGTGTGGATGGACAACGGCTACAACACCGAAGCCACCTACCAGTTCGCCGATGCGGTCACCAAGCAGCTGAATCTGAACCTGAAGATCTACCTGCCGCGCCGCTCCCGCGCCCACCGCGAAGCCGTGGAAGGCGCCACACCTGCACTGGATAACCCCCGCCATGCGGCCTTCACCGAAGAAGTGAAGCTGGAGCCCTTTGCCCGTGCCCTGCGCGAGACCGTGCCCAAGGTCTGGTTCACCGCGCTGCGGGCCACCGACACCGCCGTGCGGGCCCAGATGGATCCCGTGAGCATCAACCCCGACGGGTTGATCAAGGTGGCGCCGCTGCTGCACTGGTCGTCCAAGGACCTGTACGAATACTGCGAACAGCATGGCCTGCCCAACAACTTCGACTACGTGGACCCCACCAAGGGCGAAGACAACCGCGAGTGCGGTCTGCACATCGCCCACTGAAAAACATTGGCTTCTGGCGCTTGCTGCGTCAGCGCCAGAGACCTGTTTCGCTTGAAAGTGTATTTATGAACGCCCGTGTGGATACTTCCGTGCTGAGCCACCTCAGCAACCGCCACCTGGATGCGCTGGAAGAGGAAACCATCTTCATCCTGCGTGAAGTGGCCGCCGCTTTTGAACGCCCCGCCCTGCTGTTTTCGGGCGGCAAGGATTCGCTGGTCATGCTGCGCTGCGCGGAAAAGGCCTTTGGTGCCGGCCGCATCCCCTATCCGCTGCTGATGATCGACACCGGCCACAACTTCCCGGAAGTGACCGATTTCCGCGATTTCCGTGCCCAGGAACTGGGCGCCGAGCTGATCGTGCGCAGCGTGGAAGACTCCATGGCCCGCGGCACGGTGCGCCTGGCCCACCCCGGCGAATCGCGCAACGTGCACCAGTCGGTCACCCTGCTCGAAGCGATCGAGGAATTCCGCTTTGACGCGCTGATTGGCGGTGCCCGCCGCGACGAGGAAAAAGCCCGCGCCAAGGAACGCATCTTCAGCCACCGCGACAGCTTTGGCCAATGGCAGCCCAAGGCCCAGCGCCCCGAGCTGTGGACGCTGTTCAACACCCGCATTGCACAGGGAGAGCATTTCCGCGTCTTCCCCATCAGCAACTGGACCGAGCTGGATGTGTGGCAGTACATCGACCGCGAACAGATCGCTCTGCCCAGCCTCTACTACACGCACCAGCGCGATGTGGTGGAACGCAAGGGTCTGCTGGTGCCCGTCACGCCGCTGACGCCGCCCAAGGACGGCGAGCAGGTGGTGCAGCGCGATGTGCGCTTTCGCACCGTGGGGGACATCACCTGCACCTGCCCCGTGGAGAGCACGGCCGCCACGGCCGCCGACATCGTGGTCGAAACCCTGGCCGCCGATGTGAGCGAGCGCGGTGCCACCCGCATGGACGACAAGACCAGCGAGGCATCGATGGAAAAGCGCAAAAAGGATGGGTACTTCTGACACCGCCCTGAGGCGCTGCGCGCCTGCCCCTTCCCAGGCAGGGCGTACTTGCCGGAAGGGCGACACCACCAGCGCGGCGGTCCCGACCCGGGACGTGTTTGAACATTGAAAGAATGCGATGACTGAAACGATCAACTCCACAGCGGCCCAGGCCGGTGCCGATGGCACAGCAGCACTGAATGACCATGTATCCGCGCTGCGCTTCATCACCTGCGGCTCGGTGGACGACGGCAAATCCACGCTGATCGGCCGCCTGCTGGTGGACACCCGCGCCGTGCTGCAGGACCAGCTGGCCGGCGTAACCAAGAGCGGTGAAACCGACCTGGCACTGCTGACCGACGGCCTGTCTGCCGAGCGTGAACAGGGCATCACCATCGATGTGGCCTACCGCTACTTCGCTACCGAAAGCCGCAAGTTCATCATCGGCGACGCTCCCGGCCACGAGCAGTACACCCGCAACATGGTCACCGCGGCGTCCAGCGCCGATGCCGCCGTGGTGCTGGTGGACGCCACCAAGCTCGACTGGCAGAACCCCAGCCTGCAGCTGCTGCCCCAGACCCGCCGCCACAGCCTGCTGGCCCATCTGCTACGCGTGCATTCGCTGGTGTTTGCCGTCAACAAGCTCGACGCCGTGGCCGACCCGGCACTGGCCTTTGCCCACATCCGCGGCGCACTGGCGCAATTTGCCCAGGACGCCGGTATCGCCGTAGCCGCCACCATTCCCGTCTCGGCCCTGAAGGGCTTCAACGTGGTGAACCGCGAAGCCGGCTGGGCCGGTTACCAAGGCCCCAGCCTGCTGCAACTGCTGGAAGAGCTGCCCAACACCCCGGCCGATGTACAGCTGCCGCTGGCCTTCCCGGTGCAGTGGGTGGAGAAATTCCACGACAGCGCCGTCACCACCCAGGGCCGCCGCGTGTTCTGGGGCCGTGTGGCTGCCGGCAGCGCCCAGGTGGGGGCACAGGTGCAGATCCTGCCCAGCGGCCAGTTGGCCACCATCGCCCAGGTGATCGACCATGCCCGCGCACCCAAGGGCGTGGAAGCCGGCCTGTCCGCCGGCATCACGCTGGACCGCGAGGTCGATGTCTCGCGTGGCGACTGGATCGTGGCCGCCCCCGTGCAGTCCGCCGTGGCGGAAGACGACTTTGATACCCCCGCCGCCGTCAGCCCCTGGCCGGCCAGCCGCGACATCACCGCCACCGTGGCCTGGATGGACAACGAGCCTCTGGTGCCCGGCCGCGTGTACTGGGCGCTGCATGGCCACCGCTGGGTCAAGGCCAAGGCACGCCGCGTGGCCTACCGGCTGAACATCAACACCCTGGACCAGGAAGAGGCCCAGCAGCTGGAAGCCAACGCCATCGGCCAGGTCGAACTGCAGCTGCAGGAAGCCATTCCTGCAGCCCCTTTCACCCGTGCACGCCAGCTGGGTTCGCTGATTCTGGTGGACACTGCCAGCAATGCCACCGCCGGCGCGGCCCTGGTGCGTTGAGCAACAGCCCGGACCCTGCCCGGCACCGGTCTGGCGGGTCTCTTTAACCCCTGTTCCGCCCCGTCTGCTGGAGGGACTTGGGAAAACACCTAAAATCCTGGGGTTTCACCGAACCCCATAAGAACAACCATGACTCACGTCGTCACCGAAAACTGCATCAAGTGCAAATACACCGATTGCGTGGATGTGTGCCCTGTGGATTGCTTCCGCGAAGGCCCGAACTTCCTGGTCATCGATCCCGATGAGTGCATCGACTGCGCCGTGTGCATTCCCGAATGCCCGGCCAACGCCATCTTTGCCGAAGAAGATGTGCCTGCCGACCAACTGGCCTTCATCAAGCTGAACGCCGAGCTGTCGCTGGCCAAGGGCTGGAAGAGCATCACCAAGCGCAAGGCTTCGCTGCCCGACGCCGACAGCTTCAACGGCACGCCCGGCAAGATCAACGACCTGATCCGCTGAGCGCCACGCCGCCATGCCCCTGCAAGCCGCTGCGCCGCAGCCCGCCGACACTGCCGCACCAATCACCACCGACGTGGTGGTCTTGGGTGCCGGCCCGGTGGGACTGTTCCAGGTGTTCGAGCTGGGGCTGCTGGGCCTGCAGGCCCACGTGGTGGACGCCCTGCCCCATGCCGGCGGCCAATGCGCCGAGCTCTATCCCGACAAACCGATTTACGACATCCCCGGCATCCGCGCCTGCACCGGCCGGGAGCTGTCGGAGCGCCTGCAGCAGCAGGCCGCACCTTTTTCCCCGGTCTACCACCTGGGCCAGCAGGTGGAACAGCTGCAGCGTCTGGCCGATGGCCGCCTGCTGCTGACCACCCACACCGGCACCCGCTTTGCCACCCGCAGCCTGATCCTGGCCGCCGGTGTGGGCGCTTTTGTGCCCCGTGCACTCAAAGTAGAGGGGGCGGACGCCCTGGTGGGCAGCCAGCTCTTCTACCACCCGCACCAGCTGGACCACGCCCGCAGCCGCGACGTGGTGGTACTGGGCGGTGACGAAACCGCCGTGGCCGCTGCCGTGGCCTGCGCCACCGCACAGGATGCCGCCAGCACCACGCTGCTGCACCGCCGCGATGTGTTCACCGGCCCCGACGCCTTGCTGGCCCAGCTGGCCGACCTGCGCACCCAGGGCCGTATCCAGGTGGTGGCCGGTCAGCCCGGCGCACTGCAGCAGGCCGCCGATGGCCGCCTGCAGGCGCTGGAAGTGGCGCGGCCCGACGGCAGCACCCAGGCTTTGCGCGCCGATCTGCTGCTGGCCTACCTGGGCATTTCACCCAAGCTGGGCCCGATCGCCGAGTGGGGGCTGGAGCTGGAACGCAAGCAGCTGCCCGTGGACACGGCCCGTTTTGCCACGGCCGAGCCCGGCATCTATGCGGTGGGCGATATCAACACCTATCCCGGCAAACGCAAGCTGATTCTGTGCGGCTTCCACGAAGCCACGCTGGCCGCCTTTGCCGTGGCCGAGCAGCTCAGCGGCCAGGCCCCGCTGCTGCAATACACCACCAGCAGCAGCCATCTGCATGCCCTGCTGGGCGTACACAGCGCAGACTGAACCCTGCCCCGCCTGGCGCCAGAGTGCGCCTTGCTTGCGCCGCTCTGACCGGACCGACCCATCTGGTGCGCACCACGCGCTGGCAGCAGGTCACCCACCTTTCCCATAATCGCCTGATCGCCCGCGCACCCAAGGCAGCCTGCTACGCCAACTCCACCCGGTTGCGCCCCTTCTCCTTGGCCTGGTACAGCGCCGCATCGGCACGCTGGAGCATGCGCTGATAGTCCGGGTGGCCGTCATACAGGGCCACGCCAATGCTCACCGTCACCTGGGTACTGCGATCCTGCGGCAGGCGCATGGGCTCATGCTGCATGCGCTGGCGCAAGCGCTCGGCCAGCGCCACCGCCTGGGCCTGGCCCACATCCACCAGCAGCAGCAGAAATTCCTCACCGCCCAGGCGGAACACATAGTCGCCACCACGGCAGGCAGACTGCAGCACATCCGCCACCTGCTGCAGCACACGGTCACCGCCGTCGTGGCCATGCTGGTCGTTGATCTGCTTGAAATGGTCCACATCCACCACCAGCACGGCAAAGGATTCGCTGTGCTGCTGGGCATGCCCCATTTCCTTGCCCAGCACCACAGGCAGAAACTTGCGGTTCAGCAGCCGGGTGAGCACATCGCGCCCGGCATCCAGCTCCTGGTGCTGCTCGAACAGTGCAGCCAGGTGGTAGTTGATGCGGCGCACCTCGTCCCGCAGCTGGCGCAGCTGCTGCATGCGCGGAGCCCCCGGCTCCAGCGCTTCCAACGCGGGCAGCCATACCGCATCCACGTCCTGCATCGCCGATTCAATGCGGCGCGTCTCCTGCGCCCCACGGAACACGAACTCGCCCTTGTGGTGAAACCACAGGCCAAAGTCAGACACGGCCATGCGCGGCAGCTGTGCACTGGTGCGCTCCATGGCCAGCTCGCACAGCAACTGGTTTTCCCATTCCAGCAGCGCCGCACGCTGGCGTTCGCGCTCGGTGCCCAGGTTGTGGGTGATGGCGTGCAGGCGGTAGGCGTCCTTGGTGCGGGCCGTGCGCTCCATCGAACGGGCATAGGCCTGGCTCATGATCTCCATGCACAGGTCCACCAGCACGGCCGCATGCTGGGCTGCGCCGTCGGCCTGCAACAGCAACTGGTGCAGATGCACCTTCAGCCCGCGCGCGCCCTGCAGCACCAGGTGCACCGGCACATCGATGCGGGCATGCACCTCGCCCACATGCACCTGCTGCGCCACCTTCTGCTCCAGTTGCAGGCTGGAGCCGTCAAACACGCTGCGCATCCAGCGCTGCAGCGACTGCTCCAGCCGCTGTCGCAAAGGGATGTTCGACAGAAAGAGCACAGCCCCTTCTTCCTGCGACATGTCCTGGTAAAAACGCCGCGCCAGCTCCTCGGCATGGGCCTGTGCCACGGAGCGCACGGCCTCGCGCACGGCAGGGGTGACGGCGTCCAACAGGCCGGCCCATTGGCGGGCGTATCGCGCATGTGGAATGGGCATGGGTATCAGTGAGGGGTCTGCTGCGGTGCGCGACAAGCTAACACCGCAGTCACATTGAATTTATATATGAATCCAATTATGACCATAGCAGTACAAATCGCCAGTACAAACTGACACCACTGTCAGCTTTCTGCCGGTTTGCGGACTGACCAGGATTAAATGGGCATGAAAAAACCCCACCGAGCTTTCACTCGATGGGGTTGATCTTGGTCGGAGCGGCGGGATTCGAACTCGCGACCCTCTGCTCCCAAAGCAGATGCGCTACCAGGCTGCGCTACGCTCCGGACAGCGAGAAGTATACCCGATTTACGCCACCCATCGACCCGATGGATGCACTGTTTCAGTCGCGCCCTGCTTGCGGCAGGGTGCGACGCAACCGGGCAGCCTCCAGCACCAGGCTGGCATAGGCATGCGCAAGCTGGAGCCCGCGGTGGTTCACTTCCGGATCGGCAGCCATCGCGACCAAGCGGCCGGGCGTCTGCTGCATCAGCTCTTCGGCAAACGCACAGCATTGGCTTTGTGCCGCGTTCAGTTGCTGCAAAAATTCTGCAGGGATGCCATCCAACTGTTCCACATCCAGGCGCTTGTGAAGCTTCAGCGCCGCTTCAAAGACCTCATCCCACAACTGCTCGATCACGATAGCCTTCCGTATTTCAGAGAAATGCTATCGATTCAGAAATTTCTATAGAAGCGAATCCGCATCATTTTGGTAGAGATGTGCGGCAGATCGCACGCTTTGTGAAATTCTGTCAGACACAGCCTCTCCGCAGACAGCCACTGCGCAAGGCCATTGCCTGCGCAAAAAAGCCCGCGGCTGCGGGCTATGTACTGCGTCTGCAAGACCTGTGGAAGACCTGCCGGATTCAGAGATTGAAAGGCGCCGACGCCAGGCACTGCGTGCACTCTCCGGCGCTGCGCCGCCCCTTGGGGTCACACTGTTTGCAGCGCTTTTGCTGGCGGCGCATTTCGACACTGGCCTGCACAGGCAGCAGCAGCACCAGCATGCCTGCAATGAAAGGACTCGCCAGCAAGGCAGCCACGCACCAGCCCACTCCCGATCGCCCCCGCTTTGCTGCCAGCCATCCGCACGCGAACGCCAGCACCACCCAGACAATGGCTATGAACATACCCCCTCCTATTGTTGGAATGGATCGTAACAAAGCCATCTCAGACCGAAGCCAGGAAGCAGCGAAAACCGCGACCCCAAAGCCGCCAGGCCACACGAAGGCGGCGCCGGAGCTGGAACACAACGGACAGGAGGGGACTGCAGCCACGCACCTTGCTGCGCAGCCAGAAAAGACAAAGGGGTTAGCCCAATTGAGCTAACCCCTTGAATCAATGGTCGGAGCGGCGGGATTCGAACTCGCGACCCTCTGCTCCCAAAGCAGATGCGCTACCAGGCTGCGCTACGCTCCGACAAAGATGTGATTATACGTGCTCACAACACGGTTTTTGGCTTGGTTGGCGCGAAATGCACATTTTGTGCGGCGCCAACGCTTTAGCGCGAAGAGTTGGGGCCTGGACCGCGACCTGCCAGGTGACGGAAAGTGATGCGACCCTTGGTCAGATCGTAGGGCGACATTTCCAGCGACACCTTGTCGCCGGCCAGAATGCGGATGTGGTGCTTGCGCATCTTGCCGCCAGTGTAGGCAATCAGCTGGTGACCGTTTTCCAGGGTCACGCGGAAACGCGAGTCGGGCAGCACTTCGGTGACCGAGCCTTGCATTTCAATCAGTTCTTCTTTAGCCATTTCAATTCTTTCAGTTCAATCTGTGTCAGCGGTGCCAGCGCAAGGTGGGCCACAACCACCTGCCGGGCCACAAGCGACGGCCCTTTCCTTCAGACAGACAGCGGGTGCACTGCGCCAGCCACGGCGCAGATCAGACGGAAAGGCGCTCCAGGCCATGCATCCGGCCTTCCACACGCTTCCCGGGCAAAGCTTGGCACTGCTCGAGGAAAATCCTTCAATTGTACCTGCTGCAACAGGCACTGTCTTTTTTTGACCGCTCCCTTTTTTCGCGCCCACGCCAGAAAACGCCCGCACGATGACAAAAATATGGCACGACCGCTGCTGCGTGTCGGCGCCGCTCAGTCACCCGAGCCGATGGTTTTGCTGAGAGTGCGGACCAGATCGGTCTGGGTGACGATGCCCACCAGCCGGCGCTGCGCATCCACGATGGGAATATGGTGGTGGTGACCGGCTTCCGAAAACAAGGGGATCAGCGTCGTCACCAGCCCGTCGTCACCGGCCACCTGTACATCCTGGGACATGATGTCGCCCACCGTTCCCTGGCTGTTGCTGCGCCAGGACACCAGGTGCTTGAGCCGCTGACCCAGGCCGTCGCGCACATCGAGGTGGGCCAGCCGCATGAAGTCGGTCACCGACACAATGCCCAGCACTTGGTGTTGCGCATCCACCACGGGCAGCGCCTTGACCTGCTCCTGCCGCATCAGCGCCCAGGCCTCTTTCAGTGCCACCTGTGGCTCCACCGCAAACACCGGCCGGGACATGATGTCTGCACAGCGCAGATCGCCCAGGGTGCGCTGAAAAGCCGCTTTGCCCGCCATGTGCAGCAGGCCTTCCAGATCGGCCCGACTGATGTCCAGCACCTGGTTGTAATGGGACAGCGCGGCATCCAGGTCGGCCGAGACAAAGCGCGCCGACCCGGCGCCCTTGTAGCTGTGCTGCGGATGCGGATAACGCTTGCCGGTCAAGGTGTTGTAGACCACGGCGCACAGCACCAGCACCGCCACATTGAACAGAATGGGGAAGGCCACCAGCGCCACGCCATCGGCATGCTCCAGCACCACGAAAGCGGCAAAACCGGCCCCTGGCGGGTGCATGCAGCGCAGCGGCACCATCAGCAAGATGCTCAGCCCCACCGACAGGGCAGCCGCCACCGCCAGATCCGGCACCAGGCGCTGGCAGAGCGCGCCCACCAGGGCCGACACCACGGTCCCCCCCAGCACCGGCCAGGGCTGCGCCAGCGGGCTGGCCGGCATACCGAAGAGCAGCACCGCACTGGCCCCCAGCGACGACACCATCCAGGTGCTGGTCGGCACATCCGTCCACCAGCGCGACAACATGCCTGTCACCAGCAGCCCCAGTGCCACGCCGAAGGCCATGCGCAGCAGCTCCTGCAGATCAATGCGCACCGGGCCGGGCCAGAAATTGCGCAGCCACAGCGCCCAACGCGTCAGCTGGGCATGCTGGGAGCCCAGCGGCGTGGGCATCTGCGCGGACTCCGGGACCACTGGCGCCGCCGGGCTCGGCCCGGAGCCGGAGGCCGCAGCACGCGGCCGCTGGTCGGTTTCAGACATGGGATGCTCCGCTCTCCGCAGTTTTTTTCACTGGAAACATGCTCAAAATCATAGCAACCACGGGTTAGCCCTGCGCACAGCACCGATAGAATCGCGCCCACACTTACGCCACTTGTTGCCAACTGCCCTCTTCCGGAGCCCTCTGCCTGTGTCCGACCGCCTTGCCGTACTCCCGCAATACCTGATCCCCAAACAGGCCCTCACCATGCTCATGGGCCACCTGGCCGGCAAGCAGGCGGGCTCGCTCACCACATCGGTGATCCGCTGGTTCATTCAGCGCTACCAGGTCAATATGCAGGAAGCGGCCAACCCGGACCCCGCGGCCTACGCCACCTTCAATGAATTCTTCACGCGCCCGCTGCGCGAAGGTGCACGCCCGCTGAGCGACAGCCGCTGGATCTGCCCGGTGGACGGCGCAGTCAGCCAGATCGGCCCCATTGCGGGCGACCAGATCTTCCAGGCCAAGGGCCACCACTATTCCAGCCAGGCACTGCTGGGCGGCGACGCGGCGCTGGCGAGCCAGTTCGACAACGGGCATTTCGCCACCATCTACCTGAGCCCGCGCGACTACCACCGCATCCACATGCCGCAGACCGGACGGCTGCTGCGCATGATCTATGTCCCGGGCGATCTGTTCTCGGTCAACCCCACCACGGCACGTGGCGTGCCCGGCCTGTTTGCCCGCAACGAGCGGGTGGTGTGCATCTTTGAAGGCGCGCAAGGCCCGTTTGCCCTGGTGCTGGTGGGTGCCACCATCGTGGGCAGCATGGCCACCGTCTGGCACGGCGTGGTGAACCCGCCGCGCACTCGCGACATCCGCGACTGGCGCTACGAAGACCAGCAGATCACGCTGCACAAAGGCGAGGAAATGGGGCGCTTTCTGCTGGGCTCCACCGTGGTCATGCTGATGCCGGCAGGCACCTTGAATACCTTCAACACCGGCTGGGATGCTGCCACGGCGGTGCGCCTGGGCGAACCCATGGCCGACTAAAGCCTTGCAGGCCCGCGCGCCTGCCCTTCTCAGGCCCTTCGCCAAACACAACAGGCTGCCATAGGCAGCCTGTTGTGTTTGGTGCGCCACTGGCGCCAGAGACGGGCTTACAGAAACCAGCTCAGCACTTCGGGACGGCGCTCGGTGGTGAACATCGTGGGCGTCAGCGTGAGGCGCTCGGGCTTGACCGGTTCGTCGCGCCCCACCAGATGCACCATCATTTCGCGACGGCGCAGCACCACATGGCTCACGGTCTCGGAGCGGCCTGCGTGCATGACACGCACACCCGGCTTGAACACCGGCATCTGGAAGGTGTGACCACGGGTATAGGGGGCCTGCTGGCCTTCGGCTTGACCTGGATTGATGACCAACATGGCATTCCTTTTTTCAGCTGTGATGTGTCCTCATCGACAACTGTGCAGCAAAGTTTAGGGCTGCATCCATTTTTTTGGTGCACCGGCTGCAGACTGCGACTTGCGGATTATTCCCCGACAATCCGCAGTCCGCCCCCGTCTCTACCGCCTGTCCATGTCCCGCCCGCGTTTTCTTCCTGACAACTTCACCCTGATGCTGATGGCCACGGTGGCCCTCGCCAGCTTTTTCCCCGCCTCGGGCGTTCCCGCACAGTGGCTGAACGCCGCCACCACCGTGGTGATCGTGCTGCTCTTCTTTCTGCATGGAGCCAAGCTGTCACGCCCGGCCATTCTGGCCGGCATCGGCCACTGGCGCCTGCACCTGGTGATCACGGCCATCACCTTTGTGGCCTTCCCCATTCTGGGCTGGTCGCTGCGCCCGCTGCTGGAGCCCCTGGTCACGCCCGACCTGTATCTGGGCATTCTGTTCCTGTGCACCGTGCCCGCCACCGTGCAGTCCGCCATTGCACTGACGGCGCTGGCGCGCGGCAACATGCCGGCGGCCATCTGCAGCGCATCGGGCTCCACCTTGCTGGGCATTCTGTTCACCCCGCTGCTGGTGGGTATGCTGCTGCATGTCAGCGCCTCATCGGCCGATCCGCTGGCCGCCATCGGCAAGATTGCGCTACAGTTGTTGGTACCGTTCATCGTCGGCCACCTGATGCGCCCCTGGGTGGCCCCCA
Organism: Comamonas sp. 17RB; assembly: GCF_030056555.1. Lineage (NCBI taxonomy): Bacteria > Pseudomonadati > Pseudomonadota > Betaproteobacteria > Burkholderiales > Comamonadaceae > Comamonas > Comamonas sp. 17RB. The sequence goes on from NZ_JASHHY010000003.1 coordinate 229,286, forward strand.
TCGTCCAGTGGATGGGCACATCCATCAAGGTGGTGGACCAGGGCTCCATCCTGCTGGTGGTGTATTCGGCTTTCAGCGGCGCCGTGGTGGCCGGCCTGTGGTCGCAAATGCCGCTGCCCGCCATGGCAGGCCTGTTTGTGCTGTGCGCACTGCTGCTGGCCTGCTCCATGACCCTGTGCGTGTTCGCCAGCCGCCGCCTGGGCTTCAGCACCGAAGACGAAATTGCCATCCTGTTCTGCGGCGCACAAAAAAGCCTGGTCAGCGGCGTTCCCATGGCCAAGGTGCTGTTCCCGGCCAGCATGGTCGGCAGCATTGTGCTGCCGCTGATGCTGTTCCACCCCATGCAGCTGATGGTGTCGGCGGTGATTGCCGGCCGCTATGCGCGCCGACCAGGCGCAACAGACACAGACCGCCGCTGATCGGCTCATCGCCCTGCGCCGCCCACCGGCACAGGGCTCTGGGGTTAACCCGCCCCCACGGGTGCCATTCCCCCTGCAGCATGTGCAAGGCGGCGCTCTTGCCGTCGTCCCTTTTCTTTTGTGGAGAGACCGCATGCTCAAGCAATGGATCGCCGCCGCCGCCCTGTGCGTATTCGGCCTGGCGCACGCTGCCACCGTCGACGCCAACAAGGCCACCCCGGCCGAACTGGACCAGATCAAGGGCATAGGCCCCGCCACTGCGGCCCGCATTGTGGAGCAGCGCAAAACGGCCCCATTCAAGAACTGGGAAGACTTCATCGGGCGCGTCCAGGGCATAGGCCCGGGCAATGCCGCCAAGATGTCCGGCGAAGGCCTGACCGTCAACGGCCAGAGCTACAAAGCCAAGCCGGCGGCGCCAGCCACTGCAGCCAAGCCCGCCAACACGCCCCCGGCACCCGCAGCCAAGCCCACCAAGCCGGCGGCCTGACACACCACGCTCCTGCCCCGCACCCGCCTTTGGCGGGTTTTTCATGCCTAATGCATGACCAATGGCCTCAACACGCTCAGGTTTTCATAGCGGCCTCCTTCCCGCTTGCCCGTAGAATAAAAAAGCCCATGCCCCTGATCGCACTCATCCTCCTGCCCTTCATCGGCAGCCTGATGGCCGCGGTGCTGCCTGCCAACGCACGCAACACCGAATCCACGCTGGCTGGTCTGATCGCCCTGGTCTGTCTGGTACAGGCCGCTTTGTTCTTTCCCGAAATAGCCCACGGCGGCGTGCTGCGCCAGGAGATTCCGTGGCTGCCTGCGCTGGGACTGAACATCGTGGTGCGCATGGACGGCTTTGCCTGGATGTTCTGCATGCTGGTGCTGGGCATCGGCGCGCTGGTCGTGCTGTATGCACGCTACTACATGTCGCCCGCCGATCCGGTGCCGCGCTTCTTCTCGTTCTTCCTGGCCTTCATGGGCGCCATGACCGGCGTCGTGCTGTCGGGCAATGTGATCCAGCTGGTGTTCTTCTGGGAACTGACCAGCCTGTTCTCCTTCCTGCTGATCGGCTACTGGCACCACCGCCAGGATGCGCGCCGCGGTGCACGCATGGCACTCACCGTCACGGGCACCGGCGGCCTGTGCATGCTGGCGGGGATGATCCTGCTGGGGCACATCGTCGGCAGCTACGACCTGGACAACATCCTGGCGGCGGCCCAGCAGGTGCGCGACCATGCGCTCTATGTGCCGACGCTGCTGCTGATCCTGCTGGGCGCCTTCACCAAGAGCGCGCAGTTCCCGTTCCACTTCTGGCTGCCCCATGCCATGGCGGCCCCCACCCCGGTGTCGGCCTATCTGCACTCGGCCACCATGGTGAAAGCCGGCGTGTTTTTGCTGGCGCGGCTGTGGCCGGTGCTCAGCGGCACGGACGAATGGTTCTGGATTGTTGGCGGCGCGGGTGCTGCCACCTTGCTGCTGGGCGGCTATCTGGCCATGTTCCAGCACGACCTCAAGGGACTGCTGGCCTACTCCACCATTTCGCACCTGGGCCTGATCACCCTGCTGCTGGGCATGAACAGCCCGCTGGCCGCCGTGGCCGCCGTCTTCCACATCATGAACCACGCCACCTTCAAGGCCTCGCTGTTCATGGCGGCCGGCATTGTGGACCATGAAAGCGGCACGCGCGACATCCGTCGCCTGTCCGGCCTGCGCAAGATGATGCCCATCACCGCCACGCTGGCCTGCGTGGCCAGTGCGGCCATGGCCGGGGTGCCGCTGCTCAACGGTTTTCTGTCCAAGGAAATGTTCTTTGCAGAAACCGTGTTCGTCGACGCCGCCCACTGGGTGCGCATCGTGCTGCCCGTGGTCGCCACCTTGGCCGGCATCTTCAGCGTGGCCTATTCGCTGCGCTTCACCGTCGATGTCTTCTTCGGCCCCAAGGCCACCGACCTGCCCCACAAGCCCCACGAGCCACCGCACTGGATGCGCGTGCCGGTGGAGCTGCTGGTCCTGGCCTGTCTGGTGGTGGGCGTGCTGCCCGCCTGGTCGGTAGGTCCGTTCCTGAATGCAGCCGCGACTCCCGTGGTGGGCGGCACCCTGCCCGAATTCAGCCTGGCCGTGTGGCATGGCGTGAATACGCCGCTCATCATGAGCTTCGTGGCGCTGGTGGGCGGCATTGCGCTGTACACGGCACTGCGCCTGCTGCGCAACAACGGCAGCATCGACGACGCCGTTCCCGTGCTGCAGCACATCAACGGCAAGCGCATCTTCGACAATGTGCTAGCCCGCATCAGCCTGCTGGCCAAGCATCTGCGCCGCGCACTGACCACCCACCGCCTGCAGTGGCAGATGCTGTGGCTGGTCTCCATCGCCTTGCTGAGCGGCTTCATGCCGCTGTGGATCCGCGGCCTGGACCTGGGCAATCGCCCGCCCCTGCCGCTGTCGCCCGCCTTCCTGGTGTTGTGGGTGATCGGCTGCCTGTGCGCACTGGGCGCGGCCTGGAAGGCCAAGTACCACCGGATGGCATCGCTGATCATGCTCGGCGGTGCCGGCCTGTGTGTGGTGCTGACCTTCCTGTGGTTCTCCGCCCCCGATCTGGCACTGACCCAGCTGGTGGTGGAGGTGGTGACCACCATCCTGATCCTGCTGGGCCTGCGCTGGCTGCCCAAGCGCGACAAGAACCTGCGTATCCCCGCCCTGTCCACCGAATTGCTGGCCCGCAGCCGGCGCCTGCGCGATCTGCTGCTGGCCCTGGCCGCTGGCGGCGGCATGGCCTGGCTGGCGTTTGCCATGATGAGTCGCCCGTTCTCGCAGAGCACCTCCACCTTCTTCCTGGAGCGCGCCGTGCCGGAAGGCGGCGGCAGCAATGTGGTGAACGTGATGCTGGTGGACTTCCGCGGCTTCGACACCTTTGGCGAAATCGTGGTGCTGGGCGTGGTGGCACTGACCGTGTATGCGCTGCTGCGGCGCTTCCGACCGGCGCGCGAAACCATGGACCTGCCCGAGCAACAGCGCTTCCTGCCGGGGGACCTGCAGACCGATCTGCTGAACCCGCGCAATGCCAGCGATACCGCCGTGGGCTATCTGATGGTGCCCGCTGTGCTGGTGCGCCTGCTGCTGCCTTTCGCCACGCTGGTGGCGGTGTACATCTTTGTGCGCGGCCACAACGAGCCCGGCGGCGGCTTTGTGGCCGGCCTGGTGTTCTCCGTGGCCCTGCTGCTGCAGTACATCATCTCCGGCACCCAGTGGGTGGAAGCGCACATGCCGCTGTTCCCGCGCCGCTGGATTGCCGTGGGCCTGCTGTGTGCCCTGGGCACCGGCCTGGGTGCGGTGTATGCCGGCTACCCCTTCCTGACCAGCCACACCTTCCACTTCACCCTCCCTCTGGTGGGCGAGATGCACCTGGCCAGCGCCACCTTCTTTGACGTCGGCGTCTTTGCCCTGGTCGTAGGCTCCGTATTGCTCATCCTCACGGCCATTGCCCACCAATCGGTGCGCGGCCACCGTTACCACGCACGCTTGATGGAAGAAAAAGAACAGGCAGAAACCGAGGCCACGATCGCCGCTTTGCAGGAAGGGGTCCGCTGATGGAAATCGTGCTTGCCATCACCATTGGCGTACTCACCGGATCTGGCGTGTGGCTGCTGCTGCGCCCCCGGACCTTCCAGGTCATCATCGGCCTGTCCCTGCTGTCGTATGCCGTCAACCTGTTCATCTTCAGCATGAGCCGCGAGGGCCTGGCCATCGACAAGGAGCCGGTGATGCAGGCCGGTCTGGCCGAGACCCTGGCCAACTACGCCGACCCCATGCCCCAGGCCCTGGTGCTGACCGCCATCGTGATCGGCTTTGCCATGACGGCGCTGTTCCTGGTGGTGCTGCTGGCCTCGCGCGGCATGTCCGGCACCGACCATGTGGATGGCAGCCATTCGCGTGACGAGCAGGAGATGCCGTGATGCTGGACTGGCTGACTACTTCTTTGATGCCGCACCTGATTCTGGCGCCCATCCTGCTGCCCATGTTCACGGCCGCCGTGATGCTGCTGCTGCGGGAAGAGCACCTGCGCCTCAAGGTGGTGTTGAACATTGCGTCCACTGCCATCGGCCTGTGCATTGCGGTGGCGCTGCTGCAGTGGAGCGACGACCAAGCCGGGCCCAGCGCCATGGGCGTGTACCTGGCTGCCAACTGGAAAGCGCCGTTCGGCATCGTGCTCGCACTGGACCGGCTGTCGGCCATGATGCTGGTGCTGACCTACTGCGTGGCCCTGGCCGCCGGCATGTTCTCGATTGCCCGCTGGCACAAGGCAGGGGTGCACTTCCACCCGCTGTTCCAGTTCCAGCTGATGGGCCTGTCGGGCGCCTTTCTGACGGCCGACCTGTTCAATCTGTTCGTGTTCTTCGAGATCATGCTGGCCGCCTCCTATGGACTGCTGCTGCATGGGTCCGGGCGCCTGCGCGTGCAGTCCGGTCTGCATTACATCGCCATCAACCTGGCCGCGTCCTCGCTGTTTCTGGTCGGCGTGTCCATGCTGTACGGCATCACCGGCACGCTCAATATGGCGGATCTGGCACAGGCCATTCCCCATGTCAGCCCCGCCGACCGGGGCCTGCTGCACACGGCCGCCGCCATCCTGGCCATCGCCTTCCTGATCAAGGCGGCCATCTGGCCGCTGAACTTCTGGCTGGTGCCGGCCTACAGCGCGGCCAGCGCTCCCGTGGGCGCCCTGTTCGCGCTGATGACCAAGGTGGGCGTCTACACCATCCTGCGGCTGTGGACCCTGCTGTTCTCCAGCGAAGCCGGCGATTCGGCCCTGTTCGGCGGCCAGTGGCTCACCGTAATGGGCATGGTGACCATGGCCTATGGCGCCTTCGGCATGCTGGGCGCACAGCGCCTGACCTACCTGGCGGGCTATGCAGCCATCCTGTCCTCCGGCACGCTGCTGGCGGCCACCGGCTTTGGTCAGAACATGCTGACCGCCGGCCTGCTGTACTACCTGCCCAGCTCCACGCTGGCCGTGGCCATTCTGTTCATGCTGGCCGACATCATGGACCGCTGGCGCAACGATGGCTCCAGCGCCAATGACTTCGACGACGAGGACGCCCCCTTCCTCAACCCCGAGCTGGTGCCCACCAAGTCGCTGAACCTGGACGAACACGAAGAAGTCCTGATCGGCCGCGTGATCCCTGCCGCCGCCGCGTTCCTGGGCATTGTCTTCATCATGTGCACCCTGGTGGTCACCGGACTGCCCCCGCTGTCGGGCTTCATCGGCAAATTCGCCATGCTCACCAACCTGGTCAATCCGGTGGGGCTGGGCCAATCCGCCGGTTACCAGGCCGGCAATCTGGGCTGGGTGCTGGTCGCCCTGCTGATCACCACCGGTTTGTTTGCGCTGATTGCACTGACACGCGCCGGCATCCGCCATTTCTGGGCCACGCACGACCGTGCCAAGCCCGAGCTGCGCGTGCTGGAAGGTGCGCCCATTGCCGGCCTGATGGCGCTGTGCGTGGCCCTGACCATGCATGCCCATGCCGTGATGGAATTCACGCAGAACGCCGCCAACGCGCTGCATACCCCCTCGACCTACATCCTGGCCGTGATGCAGCAGGATCCGGTGCCCAATCCGCCCAAAGAGCCCAAGCCCGACACCGCGGCACCGGCCCAGACAGAAGCTCCTGCAACAGTCCCCGAACCGCCGGCTGCACCCTTGCCAACCACGGAGAAAGCAGCACCATGAAGCACATCCTGCCCGCCCCGCTGCTGTCCGTCTTTCTGTTTGGCGCGTGGCTGCTGCTGAACCATTCCCTGAGCGCAGGCCATATGGTGCTGGGCGCCATTCTGGGCCTGCTGATCCCCATCGTGCTGCGCGGCCTGCGACCGCTGCCGGTGCGTATCCGCCATCCCTGGACGGCCATCACCTTGGCCGCCACCGTGGTCAAGGACACCACCGCCTCCAACCTGGCCGTGCTGCGCTTTCTGTTGTTTCCGCGCCTGCGCAGGCATGCATCGGGCTTTGTCTACATCCCGCTGGATGTGCGCGACCCCAACGCACTGGCGGTGCTGGCCATGATCGTCTGCATCACCCCCGGCACGGCCTGGGCCGAGCTGTCGCGCGACCGTTCCATGTTGCTGCTGCATGTGCTGGAGGTCGATGACGCCGATGCCATCGTGGCCCACATCAAGCGCAGCTATGAGCGCCCTCTGATGGAGATTTTCGAATGAGCCTGTGGTTCACCTACACCCTGACCCTGGCCCTGTTCCTGCTGACGGCCGCCATGGCCTGCTGCCTGGTGCGCCTGCTCAAGGGCCCCACGGCCCAGGACCGCGTCCTGGCCCTGGACTGCATGTACATCAACGGCATGCTGCTGATGCTGGTGCTGGGCATCACCTACAGCTCCAGCATGTACTTCGAGGCGGCCCTGCTGATTGCCCTGTTCGGCTGCGTCAGCTCCACCGCCATGGCCAAGTTCCTGCTGCGCGGCGAGGTGATCGAATGAACGAGATCATTCTGCCGCTGTGGGCCGAGGTGGCCATTGCCGTGCTGGTGCTGGCCGGGTCCTTGATTGCCCTGCTCGGCTCGCTGGGCCTGATGCGCCTGAAATCCTATTTCGAGCGCGTGCATGCTCCCTCCATCATCGCCACCCTGGGCTGCTGGCTCATCATGTGGGCCCTGGTGATCTTCTTTTCGGTATCCGGTCATGGCTTTGCCGCGCACCCGCTGCTGATTGCCGTGTTCATTGCCGTCACCGTTCCCATCACCACCATTTTCCTGATGCGTGCCGCACTGTTCCGGGCGCGCCGCGCAGGACGCAATGTGCCTCCCAGTGTCAGCGGCATCGTGCTCAACGAGCCACTGACCGAAGAAGAAGCCGCCCAGGACAGCAAGGGCTGAGCCCGGCAGCCGCGCAGACGCATACACTGCGGCCATGCAACACGCTTTGGCAATTTGTGCGGGTGCCTGCCTGGGCGCCCTGGCCCGCTGGAAGCTGGGCCTGTGGCTCAGCAGCCCGGGATCTCTGCCCTGGGGCACTTTGGCGGCCAACGCCATTGGCGGCTATCTGATCGGTCTGTGCGTGGCTTTTTTCCAGGGCCACCCCGGGCTGGATCCCGTCTGGCGCCTCGCGCTGGTCACCGGTTTTCTTGGTGCCCTCACTACATTCTCCAGCTTCTCCGCCGAGGTGGTGGAGCTGCTGCAGCAAGGCCGCTGGGGCATGGCCACTGCCTGGGCGGCTTCGCACCTGCTGGCGTCGCTGCTGCTGACCATGGCAGGCATCGCCACCCTCTCCGGCCTGCGCCCTGCCTGAACTGCGGCACGGCACCGCACGCCATTGTGCTTTGTGCGCTTGCGGACGGCAGATGTCCATGCCGTCCAGTCAAAGAAATCCGCGCAGAAGCCTGCGCAGGGTCCTGGCTTCTGCGAAGATGGATTCCTCGATACACGGAGTTTTCTGGAGCCCTATGGACGCAACGCTTTCCCTGCACGACCGCTCGCTCGCCGAATCGCTGGTGGATCTGGAAGCATCCACCCAGGCCGCAGAGCAAATTGACCTGACCCAGCCTGACTCCTATCGCTTGGCATTTGCCGATCCGGAATTCATGGCCCGCCGTGAGACCCGGGGCATCCGCTTTCAGCTGGAAATGCTCAAGCCCGATATCGGCCAGGCCGAGTTCGGGATTGACCACACCGTTGTGGTGTATGGCAGCGCCCGCTTCGTGGCCCCCGATGTCGCGGCCCAGCGCCTGCTGGAGGCCAAATCCAGCGGCGATGCCCAGCGCATCAAGACGGCCGAACAAGGCGTGCGCAATGCCCGCCGCTATGACCAGGCCCGCGAATTTGCGCGTCTGGTGGCGGAGCACAGCCTGCGCCAGCCCAAGGACCAGCGCATCTACATCTGCACCGGGGGTGGCCCGGGCATCATGGAAGCGGCCAACCGCGGCGCCTACGAAGCGGGTGCGCCCAATGTGGGCCTGAACATCCTGCTGCCGCACGAACAGTCGGGCAACCGCTACATCACGCCGGGCCTGAGCTTCAAGTTCCATTACTTTGCGCTGCGCAAGATGCACTTCATGATGCGCGCCAAGGCCCTGCTGGCCTTCCCCGGCGGCTTTGGGACCATGGACGAGCTGTTCGAAGTGCTGACGCTGGTGCAGACTACCAAGGTCAAGCCTGTGCCCATCATCCTGTTCGACTCGGCCTTCTGGAAGAAGCTCTACAACTTCGACATGCTGGTGGAAGAAGGCATGATCTCCGCCAAGGATCTGGAGCTGTTCCACTACGTGGACGATCCTGCCAGTGCCTGGAGCATCATCAAGAAGTTCTACAACCTGCAGGACTGAGCTCGCCATCCCCGGCAAAAGCCCGTGCGCTGCAAAGCGCCACGGGCTTTTTTCATGCCCCCAATGCGATGTGCAGGAGGCAGACCACTCAGCGCGGTGGCGGCATCGGCGTGGGGTGGCCGGGCAAATCATCCCGCCCGATCAACCACGGCAGGCGTGCGCAGCTGCCCACCAGCGCCCCCACGGCCCAGAACAGGGCCGACACCCCGACCACCGCGCCCAGCGAACCGAAGATCAGGGGCATGAGCACGCTGGAGCCGTTGATGGCCATCATGCGCAGGCCCAATGCTTCGCCATGGCGGTGCGGCGGGGTGATCTGGTGGATCATGCTCATCACCATGGGCTGCACCGACCCCAGCACCAGCCCCAGCAAAATGGAGCATGCCCCCATGCTCCAGGCGCCGGGCATCAGCGGGTACAGCAGAAACAGCACCGATGCCAGCACCATGGCCGTGAACACCACCTGCCATTCGCTGATGCGTTCGGGCAGCAGCGGCACCAGCAGGCGGATGGCCGCGGCGGCCATGGCAAACGATCCCAGAATGGTCCCGATCACCGAGGCCGACAGCCCGCGCTCATGTCCCAGGATGGGCACCACAAAGGTGTGCACATCCCAGCAGGACGACAGCGCCCAGTTCATCAGCAGCAGACGGCGAAAGCCCTGGTTCTGGAACAGGTCCCAGGCCGTGGCCGGCCTGGCTGCAGCGGCAGGCGCCTGCACCGGCGGCAGCTCCTGCACGCTGCGCGACAGAAACCAGGCACTCAGCGGCAGCAGCGCCAGCAGCAGGAACGCGGCGCGAAACCCGGTGGTGCTGGCGGCCTCACCACCCGCATAGTCAATCAGCAGACCGGCACAGAACGGGCCGAGAAAATTGGAGATGGCCGGGCCAATGGCCAGCCAGCTGAACACCTTGCGCAACTGGGCCTTGTCGTGCGCACTGCGCCCCACATGGCGCTGCAGGGCAATGATGGCAGTGCCGGAAGCGCCTCCGGTGAGCAGTGCCGCCAGACACAGCACCGGATAGACCGGAAACGCTGCAGCGGCGCCGGCCCCCAGCACGGCAATGGCCACGCTCAGCGCCAACGGACGGCGCAGGCCGTGGCGGTCGGCGTAGCGGCCGGCTGGCAACGACAGAAACACCTGGGTCAGGGCAAACAGCGCCAGCAGAAAACCGACCGATGCCGCCGAAAAACCTTCACGCAAGGCCAGCAAAGGGGTGGCCATGCGCATGCCCGTCATGCAGGCATGGATGGAGATTTGCGCCAGGATCAGGCGCAGCAAGGCCGCGCTCACGCGGCGTCGTCCTCGGGGATCTGCACAGTCTTCCCTGACGCTGCGGCAGCACTGGCGGAAGGCAGTGTGGATGCGGACGCCATGGCGGCTGCGGGTGCAAACAGGTCCGTGGCATCGACGGGATCGGCCGCTCCGGGACTGGGCAGTTCCTGCACGCCACGCAGGCGGCGCTGGATGGCCCGGGTGCGCACGTCCACCTGTTCGAAGCGGCGCGCCGCAGCGTCAATGGATTTGCGCGTGGCCTCCACCACCTCGCCAAACTTGGCGAATTCGGTCTTGACCTGGCCCAGCACGGCCCAGACTTCGGAAGAGCGCTGCTCGATGGCCAGCGTCTTGAACCCCATCTGCAGGCTGTTGAGCATGGCCGCCAGATTGGCGGGCCCAGTCACCACCACCCTGCAGTCATTTTGCAGGCTCTCCACCAGGCCCGGCCGCCGCAGCACTTCGGCAAACAGGCTTTCGGTGGGCAGGTACATCACGGCAAAGTCCGTGGTGTGGGGCGGCGCCAGGTATTTGGCGGCAATCTTCCTGGCCTCGGCGCGGATGGAGGTTTCAAACGCATTGCCGGCAGCCATGATCGCCCCGCGCTCGGCGGCATCCAGCGCATCCTGCAGACGCTGGTAATGCTCCACCGGGTATTTGGCGTCGATGGGTAGCCACACCGGCACATCGTCCATCCCGCCCTGCCCCGGCAGGCGGATGGCGAACTCCACCAGCTCGTCACTGCCCGGCACGGTCTTGACGTTCCTGGCGTACTGCGCCGGTGTGAGCACGTTGTCGATAATGGCGCCCAGCTGCACCTCACCCCAGGTGCCCCGCGTTTTCACATTGGTCATCACGCGCTTCAGATCGCCCACGCTGCCGGCCAGCGACTGCATCTCGCCCAGGCCTTTGTGGACCTGCTCCAGCCGGTCGCTGACCAGCTTGAACGATTCGCCCAGGCGCTGCTCCAGTGTTTCGTGCAGCTTTTCGTCCACCGTGCGGCGCATGGCCTCCAGCTTGTCGGCATTGTCGGTCTGGATGGCGGACAGCCGCTCATTGAGCGTGGTCCGCAGCTGTTCGGCATTGTGCAGCGTGCCTTGTTGCAGCCGGTGCAGCTGCTGGGCCATGGCTTCCTGCAGTTGCTGGAAATGCTGCTGCAGTTCCTGGCGGCTGGCACGCGCCTCGGCCAGGCTTTGCGCCATGCGACCGTCCACCAGCTTGCGCAGGCTGTCGCTGGCGGCTTGCTGGTGCTGGCTCAGCTGGTGGCTCAAACCCAGCAACTGCTGGGCCATGTGCTCCATGGCGCCGTCGTTCCTGGCCAGTGCCAGCTGCGTCTGCTGCGCCGCCTGCTGCAACGCCAGCAGCTGTGGGGCCAGTGCCGCATCGCCGCCGGCGCGCGGGCGCAATGCCAGCCACAGCTGCAACAACAACACGGCCAGGAGCACCCCCAGTACCAGCCAGACCATCCACGCGTGCACCACTGCCTGCTCCTTGCTCTAAAAAATTGCCAACTTTCCGCAGAAGATTGTCGTCAATTTCGGCATGGCACAGCGCCAAAAGCAGCTCCAAAGCGGGGCTCGAAGCCCACTTTTTCAAGAGGCCTGCTGCGGCACACCGCCAGGAACGCATGGCCGTCACACCAGGACGCTGCACATGAGACCCCGCCGTGCGCCTGCCATCCTGCTCCGGCACAGCCGGAGCGAGAAAAGCATTCAGCCGGGCAACCGCTCAAAGCGGTGGGATGTCATGCCCAACGCAGCGCACGCGCCGCGGCGTCCGGCTGGTTCACCGGCGTACGCGGTGCCTGGCCGCCCAGCACAGCCACCAGGTTGTCCGCCGCCAGCTGCGCCATGGCACGGCGGGTGGTCATGGTGGCACTGGCGATGTGCGGGGTCAGCACCACATTCGGTACCGTCAGCAGATCGGGGTGCACGGCAGGCTCGCCTTCAAACACATCCAGGCCCGCGGCCGCAATGGTCTTGGCACGCAGCGCCTGGGCCAGGGCCGCGTCGTCCACGATACCGCCACGCGCAATATTGATCAGCGTGGCCGTGGACTTCATCTGGGCCAGCTCGGCCGCACCGATGGTGTGGCGGTTCTCGGGGGTGAAAGGCAGCACCAGCACCACATGGTCGGCGGTCTTCAGCAGCTCTTCCTTGCTGACGTAGCTGGCCTTGCATTCGGCTTCCAGCTCCGGCGTCAGGCGCGAACGGTTGTGGTACACCACCTTCATGCCAAAGCCGTGTGCACCACGCTTGGCAATGCCCTGGCCGATGCGGCCCATGCCGATGATGCCCAGCGTGCTGCCGTGCACCTCGCTGCCGGCAAACAGGTCGTAGCGCCATTCCTTCCACAGACCGGCACGCAGGTAATGCTCGCTCTCGGTCACGCGGCGGGCCGTGGCCATCAGCAATGCAAAGCCGAAGTCGGCCGTGGTTTCGGTCAGCACATCGGGGGCATTGGTGCCCTGCACACCGGCAGCGGTCATGGCCGGCACGTCAAAGTTGTTATAGCCCACGGCCATGTTGGACACCACCTTGAGCTGCGGGCAAGCGGCCAGCAGGGCGGCATTGATGGTCTGCGAGCCCGTGGTCAGCACGCCATCCTTGCCCTGCAACTGCTGGGCCAGCTCTTCGGGGCTCCAGACCACATCGTCCTGGTTGGTGTGCACATCAAAGTGCTGGCGCAAGAAATCCACCACTTCGGGCGAGATGGCACGGGCGATCAGAATGCTTTGTCGGGGCATGGCGAGGGGAGTCTCCAGGTCGGTTCTCTGTTGAAAAATCACATCCGCAGCACACAGTCACTGTGGCTGCGGCGCATCGGGTTCCGTGGCCGCTGTGCCCTGGCCCAGGACTTTGCGGCTGCTATTGATCCAGGTCCACAAGGCGCGCTCCGCGGTGGACTGCGCGGGCTGCGTGGGCGGCCAGCGGCGCTGGCAGGTGTCCATGCAACTGTCCATCTGCCACAGCACTTCGCGGTGGATCAGGCCCAGCTCGGCCACGCTCTCGGGCATCTGCGCAAAGATGGCGCGCCAGTCGTCCTGCGAACGCGGGTGGGCACCGGATTCGGTCAGGGACAATTCGATGGCGCGCATGCGGGCATCCACCCACATCAGCGCCCGGCTGCCGGACTGCGCCTGCCACTGCTCGGGCAGCACACGCTTGCAGGAGGCCCAGTACTGCAACACCGTGGCCACGGCTAGGCAATCCCGCAGCACCACCTCCACGGCCAGCGGCGCGGCGGCGGCGGCATCGCGCTGCAGCAGCGCCAGCACCGGCGCCACCTGCTCGGCCGGATAGCGCCGGGAATTCAGGCGCAATGCCAGTGACAGGCGCTCGCCCGCCATGGCCTTGTATTTGCCAAAGAAAGCCGATACCACTTCGGCCACCACCAGGATGCGCCCCATGGGCGAGATCGCCTCGCCCATCAGGTGGCGCGGGTAGCCGCTGCCATCCATGCATTCATGGTGTTCCAGCACCGCGTCTTCCACGCTGAAGGGGTAGGCGCCCATGCTCTGCACGACCATGGAGCCGGTGATGGAGTGCGCGGCCAGCTGGACACGCTCGCGCTCGGAAAGCCGGTACCCGGCGTCGGCCCAGGCGGTGGACATATAGAGCATGCCCACATCGTGCAGCAGGGCCGCAGCCGCCAGCCTGGCGCACTGCGCCTCGTCCCAGCCCGCACGGATGGCCAGGAACACGGACACCATGGCCATCAGCACGCTGTGCTCGAACAGCAGGGGCAGCTGGACCTGCACCACCGTCATCTTGAAGCGCGCGGCGTGCGGCCAGGGCATCAGCCGCAACGCGCGGCCCAGTATGGCCCCTTCGGCCCCCAGGTCAGCCGCCAGCAGACGGCCCAGCGGGTGCTCGGACAGCAGGCGCGTCACCTCCACATGCAGCAGGCCGATGTCGACCGGCTCGCTCACTTCCAGCTGCGCATCCAGCGGTGCCGGCAAGCGGTGTCCGGCCAGCAGCGCCAGCAGATCCCCTCCCAGCACCGTGCCCTTTTCCAGCAAGGGCGCTCCGCTGTCCGACACCACGGTCTGCGTCACCACCACCTGCCGCTGGCCTGCCATCTGGGCAATGGCGCCCAGATAGTGGACGTTGTTGTGCAGCGCCGCAATGGCGGTGGCCAAGGTGGCGTCGTCACGTGCGCTGCTCATGAAAAGCTCTCCGGCTGGATCATAGAAACGATGGTAGTGGAAAAGAGGCCATGGCCGGATCAGGTCCGCGCCCCATCCACCGCCCCGCGCACCGCCATCAGCGGTACCAGATGAAGGTCATCACCACAAACAACGGCACCAGAATGCCGAACGACCAGGCCATGTAGCCGAAGAAGCTGGGCATGCGCACACCCCGGTCTTCGGCGATGGCCTTGACCATCATGTTGGGCGCATTGCCGATGTAGGTGTTGGCCCCCATGAACACGGCACCGGCCGAGATGGCCGACAGCGTGGCCGCCATGCTGGTCATCAGCACCTGCGCGTCGCCGCCAGCGGTATTGAAGAACACCAGGTAGGTGGGCGCATTGTCCAGAAAGGACGACAGCGCGCCCGTGGCCCAGAAGTACATGGCCGGGTTGGGCGTGCCGTCCGGGTTGGTGACGGCGCGCACAATGGCGCCGAACGGGCCGTCCACCCCAGCCTTGAGCATGGCGATCACCGGGATGATGGTCAGAAAGATGCCGGCAAACAGCTTGGCCACTTCCTGCATCGGCCCCCAGCCGAACTGGTTGCGCTCGTGCACCACGGCCGGCGTCATCCACAGCGACAGCAGCGCCACCCCGATCAGGCCCACATCGCGCACCAGACCGGGCAAGCCCACCTCGGTGCCCATCACATCGAACACCACCGCCGACTTCCACAGCCCGCTCATCAGCACCAGAAACACGACAACACCCAGCAGCACGAAGTTGAACTTGCCATCAAAACCCAGCTGGGTGGGCGTGGCGTTGTCCGGCGTGGGGTCGACTGCCTTGCGCTCGCCATTGCGGCCGGCATACCAGCTGTCCAGCAGATAGAAGATCACCAGCAACACACCGACCAGAAACAGCGTTTCGGGGAAGATCTGGCGCAGCGTCCAGCTGAAATCCACGCCCTTCAGAAAGCCCAGGAACAGCGGGGGATCGCCCAGCGGGGTGAGCGAGCCGCCCGCATTGGAGACGATGAAGATGAAGAACACCACCACATGGGCCACATGCTTGCGGTTGTCGTTGGCGCGGATCAGCGGGCGGATCAGCAGCATGGACGCCCCCGTCGTCCCCATGAAGCTGGCCAGCACCGCACCGATAGCCAGGATGCCGGTGTTCAGCATCGGCGTGCCACGCAGATTGCCGCGGATGTAGATGCCGCCCGCCACCGTGTACAGCGCCGTCAGCAGGATCACGAACGGCACATACTCCGCCACCAGCGCATGCACCAGGTGCACGCTGGCCGTGCCGGCCCCGAATGCCAGCGCAAACGGCAGCAAAAAGGCCAGCGCCCAGGCGGCGGTGATCTTGCCGAAATGGTGGTGCCACACCGTGGGTGCCAACAACGGCATCAGCGCAATCGACAGCAGCACGCAGGCAAAAGGCACACCCCAGAGCACGGACAGCGCAGCGCCGTCGATTTCCGCCGCCATGGCGGCGCCGGGCAACAGGCCCGCCAGTCCCAGCAGGCCCAGGCCCGCGCTGCGCAGATGCTTCATAGGGGTACTCCTTCTTCTGTCTCTTTGTAGTTGTGGACCGCAGGCGTGCCCTCTGTGCGCGAGGCCGTCCTGCGTGCCCGATCATGCAGTGGGAGCGATGTCAAATACCTGACGCAGGTAAGCCAGGTACTTCTGGTCGTCGCACATGCTTTTTCCCGGCGTGTCCGACAGCTTGGCCACCGGCTGTTCGTTGCAGCGCGTCATCTTGATGACGATCTGCAGCGGCTCATAGCCCAGGTCGTTGGTCAGATTGGTGCCGATGCCAAAGGCCAGCAGACAGCGGCCATGGAAACGCCGGTACAGCTCGATGGTGCGCGGTATGGTCAGCGCATCACTGAAGATCAGAGTCTTGGTCAGCGGATCGACCCGGTTGTCGCGGTAATGCGCCAGCAGACGCTCCCCCCAGGCAAACGGATCGCCGCTGTCATGGCGCGCGCCATCGAACAGCTTGCAGAAATACAGATCGAAGTCGCGCAGAAAGGCGTTCATGCCGTACACATCTGACAGCGCAATGCCCAGATCCCCACGGTACTCCCGCGCCCAGGATTCAAAGCCGTAGATCTGGCTGTCGCGCAGGCGCGGGCCCAGCGCCTGGCAGGCCTGCAGGTATTCATGCGCCATGGTGCCCAGCGGCAAGATGCCCAGCTCCTTGGCAAACAGCACATTGCTGGTGCCGGCAAACTGCCCCGGTCCATGGCCCGGTGCGGGACGCTGTTCGCCCGCGCCCAGATCGCGGCACAGCGTGCGCAGCACCTCTTCGTGCCAGCTGCGCGCAAAGCGCCGGCGCGTGCCGTAATCCGCAATCTTCAGGTGTTCCAGCCCTTCGCCGCGCATCTGGGCAATCTTGGCCTGCAGCCGTGCGCGGCCTTCGTCCCAGTCCGGACGGGGCTGGGTATTGCGGAAATACACCTCGTTGACGATGGCCAGCACCGGGATCTCAAACAGGATGGTGTGCAGCCAGGGGCCCTGGATGGTGATGTCGATCTCGCCCGTGGGCAGCGGCGTGACCTGGATGTACTTTTCATTGAGGCGGAACAGCCCCAGAAAATCCACAAAATCACTCTTGATGAAGCGCAGCGAACGCAGGTAGTCCAGCTCATCGGTCGTGAAGCTGAGGCTGCACAGCTGGCGGATCTCGTCCCGAATCTCCTGCACCAGGGGGGCCAGTTGCACGCCCGGGTTGCGGCACTTGAACTTGTATTCCACGGCAGCACCGGGGAACTGGTGCAACACCACCTGCATCATGGTGAACTTGTACAGGTCGGTGTCGAGCAGACTGTGGATGATCATGGAAAGTGCGCCCGCATGGCGGCGCGATCGGAACAGAGGGCACAGTGTAGGCCAAGCGGGCACGGGCCCGGGCAAAACCGCGCGGCGCACGCATGGGCATCCAAATCACCGCTGATGCAACCGCGGTGATCCTGGGCAGCTATCAAATTCATTGCAGCTGCGGGCCGGGCACCGCCCCGGCATGTCTAGGACATGCACCAGACATGCACCAGATCTGACCTGGCGCGTCAGACTGCGGCCGCTGCAGCGGCAGGCTGCAAGGCCTGCAGCACTCGCCGCAGCGCCTCGGGCAGCGGCTTGGGACGGCGCGTGGCGGCGTCCACATACACATGCACAAAGTGGCCGGCCGCAGCCGATTCCTCGCTGCCCGCAGCAAAAATACCCACCTCATAGCGCACGCTGCTGCCGCCCAGCCGGGCCACGCGGATGCCGGCCTCCACCTTCTGCGGATAGGCCAGGGAGGCAAAGTAGTTGCACTGCGTCTCCACCACCAGGCCGATGGTGTCACCACCATGGAAGTCCAGCACGCCCTGTTCAATCAGGTGGGCGTTCACGGCCGTGTCGAACCAGCTGTAGTAGACGACGTTGTTCACATGGCCGTAGACATCGTTGTCCGACCAGCGCGTGGTGATGGGCAGAAACACCGGGTAGCTGGAGCGCGGCTGGGCACTGGGCCGTGCGGTAGCCGCAGCGGCCGCAGAAGAAGCGGCAGAAGGTTGAGAAGAGGAAACAGGCTTGTCGGTCATGGCGGACATTGTGTGGGCCCACTCGTAAGCCGCCTATCGGGCAAAACGTGGTTTTGTGGTGGCGCAACACCGTGGGCACCGGCCGCCCATCCGGCTTTCTGTGTATAGAAAACCGCATTTGGGTAAATATTTGATGCAGCGCAGCAAAAACACTTGCGCGAAATCCGACACTGCATAAAATTCAGTCATGCTGCAGCGCAACATAAATTCTTGAAGCCCGCAGTTGTGACGCAACTGGCCAGCGTATGGCCACCCAACCTGGAGAACCACAATGTCCCTGACCGCTGACCAAATCCTGAGCGCACAAAAAGCCAACCTGGAAACCCTGTTTGGCCTGACTTCCAAAGCCTTCGAAGGCGTGGAAAAGCTGGTGGAACTGAATGTGACGGCCACCCGCGCCGCCCTGACCGAGGCCGCCAGCCACACCCAGTCCCTGCTGAGCGTGAAAGACGCGCAAGAGCTGCTGCAACTGCAAGCCAACCTGTTCCAGCCCCTGGCCGAAAAGACCGCAGCCTACAACCGCCACCTGTACAACATCGCTTCGGCCACCAGCGGCGAGTTCTCCAAGACCTTTGAAGAAAAGGCTGCCGAGCTGCAAAAGAGCTTCTCCAGCCTGGTGGACAGCACCGCCAAGAACGCTCCCGCCGGTTCCGAAACCGCCGTGGCCGTGATGAAGAGTGCCGTGTCGGCTGCCACCAATGCCTTCGAAAGCATGCAAAAGGCCGTGAAGCAGGCTTCCGACATGACCGAAGCCAACATCAATGCCGTGGCCTCCACCGCCACCCAAGCCGCTACGGCCACCAGCCGCAAGCGCTAAGCCCTGGACCCGCCGCGCGATGGCCTTTGACAATAATCTAGGGATTACCCTATAATCACGCCATCGCCTGGAGCATCCTCTGCTTCACGGCACCAGTTGTCTCCTTGGATCCTCTCGAAACCCCCGTTTCTTGGATCCTTTCAAACCCGGTCTTTGACCGGGTTTTTTTTTGCCTCGGCACAGGCTTTCCGGTCGCACTGCTTGATCGCCCACAACAACTGCGGGCTTGTGTTTAAGAAAGATTCGCGTTCAGACTATCATGCGCCCTCAATTTCCTTCTTTTGTTTTGCACTGAAAGTCCATCCATGCAGCACGCTTTGAAAGTCCTTGTTTCCGCTTGTGCCCTGGTCGTTGCCGGCCATGCGCTGGCCCAGGAGCAGGTGGTGAACCTGTACTCGGCCCGCCACTACAACACCGACGAAGAGCTGTACACCGGCTTCACCAAGGCCACGGGCATCAAGGTCAACCGCGTGGATTCCGACGATGCAGGCATCATTGCGCGCCTGAAGGCCGAAGGCGCTGCCTCCCCCGCCGACGTGATCCTGATGGTCGACGCCGCGCGCCTGTACCGTGGCGAGAAGGACGGCCTGTTCCAGCCCATCCACTCGGCAGCGCTGAACAACGCCATCCCCGCCAACCTGCGCAGCAAGCCCGACGCCGATGGCGGCATCAGCTGGTTCGGTTTCTCCACCCGTGCCCGGGTGGTGGTCTACAACAAGGCCAAGGTGCAACCCGCCGACGTGGCCACCTACGAAGCCCTGTCCGACCCCAAGAACAAGGGCAAGATCTGCATCCGCTCCGGCTCCCACCCCTACAACCTGAGCATGTTCGGCGCCGTGACCGAGCACATGGGTGAGGCCAAGGCCGAAGCCTGGCTCAAGGGCATCAAGGACAACCTGGCCCGCGCCCCCAAGGGTGGTGACACCGACCAGATCAAGGCCGTGGCCGCCGGTGAATGCGATATCGCCGTGACCAACAGCTACTACCTGGCACGCCTGATGCGCTCGGCCAACCCGGCCGACGTGCAAGTGACCGAAAAGGTCGGTGTGGTGTTCCCCAACCAGGACAGCTACGGTACCCACATGAACATTGCCGGCGGTGCAGTGGCCAAGCACGCCAAGCACAAGGACAACGCCGTCAAGTTCCTGGAATACCTGGCCAGCCCGGCCGCCCAGAACTACTTTGCCAACGGCAACAACGAATGGCCCACCGCCAAGGGCGTGACCGTGGACAACCCCGCACTCAAGACCATGACCCAGGGCAAGCCCTTCAAGAGCGAGACCATCCCGATCTCGGCCGTGGGCGCCAACATGGTCAAGGTGCAGCAGATGCTGGACCGCGTCGGCTTCCAGTAAACCGCTCCACCCTGTGCAATCAACCCGGCCCTGGCCGGGTTTTTTGTTGCACCCGCGGGACAGGGCTTCGCCCCATCACCCCGCATAATTGACGTATACGTCATATACCAACAGGAGACACCATGGACATTCAAGGCAAGGTTTTCATCGTCACCGGCGGCGCTTCAGGCCTGGGTGAAGGCACGGCCCGCATGCTGGCTGCCAAGGGCGGCACCGTTGTCATCGCCGACATGCAACAAGAAAAAGGCGAAGCTGTGGCTGCCGACATTGGCGGCGCCTTTGTGCGCTGCGATGTCAGCAACGAAACCGACGGCCAGGCCGTGGTGGCCAAGGCCGTGTCGCTGGGCAAGCTGATGGGCCTGGTCAACTGCGCGGGCATTGCCCCGGCCGAAAAGACCGTGGGCAAGAACGGCCCCCACAGCCTGGCGCTGTACCAAAAGGTCATCACCGTGAACCTGATCGGCAGCTTCAACATGATCCGCCTGGCCGCCGATGCCATGAGCAAGAACGAGCCGGAAAGCACCGGCGAGCGCGGCGTGCTGATCTCCACTGCCAGCGTGGCGGCCTACGACGGCCAGATCGGCCAGGCGGCCTATGCCGCGTCCAAGGGCGGCGTGGTCGGCATGACACTGCCCATTGCCCGTGATCTCGCACGCAACGGCATCCGCAACATGACGATTGCCCCCGGCATCTTTGGCACGCCCATGCTGTTCGGCATGCCCCAGGAAGTGCAGGACGCGCTGGCTGCCGGCGTGCCCTTCCCCAGCCGCCTGGGCACGCCCCAGGACTACGCCAAGCTGGCCTGCCACATCCTGGAAAACGACATGCTCAACGGCGAAGTGATCCGCCTGGACGGCGCGATCCGCCTGGCACCGCGCTGATGCTGGCCGGCCGCCCCTGTGGGCGGCGAGCGGAGGCGCTCGGCCTGACGCTGCGGGAGCACCACCGCCCGTTCATAGTTGCACACCTTGCAGCCCTGGGCCGCCTGCCGACCTGAGAGGTACAAAAAAGCCAACCGACCGGTTGGCTTTTTTGCAGCGTACGTTCCCGGAATCAGGGCTTCATGCTGGGCTGTGCCTCCTCGGGCGTGGCGGCATGGTTGCGGCTCTGGAGCGCCGGGGCAAAACTCTTTTCCGGGTTCTGCAGCGTCTGGTTGATCTCGATGCCCTTGCGGTAGTAGTCCTCCTCGATCACCGGATCGGGGCTGTGCACCGCAATCCAGAACGTGGTCAGGCCGGCAATCACCACGATGATCGGGCCGGCCAGTACCAGCCACACATGGCCAAACTTCCACCACGGCGCGGCGGATTTTTCAGGGCTGACTGCTTGTTGCGTTGTCGTCGTCATAGAACATCTTTCTGGCGCCATGGAACGCCTGGGTCAAACTTCTCTGCGGTGCCCGGGCCCTTGGCCGCGGGCACCTGCACGGTTCAGCGGGGCACGATGAACACCGATTTCTCGCTCACCTTGCCCTGGCCGCTCACGGCATCGATATCGAAATACACCGGATGCGAGCCCGCTGGCGCCGAGCCATACGGAATCTGCACCCGCACCGCCACGCCACGCGTTTCGGCGGGCAGCACCACGACCTCGGTTTCCGATGCTACCGCGATACCTTCCAGGCCATGGACGCGTACCCGGTAGGTCTGCTCGGTCTCGGTCGCGTTCATCACCTGCAGACGGAACACGTTCTCCAGCTTGCCGCCGGCGGCAATGCGCGCCAGCGAGGCGCGATCGCGGATCACGTCCACCTTCAGGGGCTCGCGCAGCGACAGGCTGACCACCATGGCCACGGCCAGCGCCAGCAGGATGCTGGAGTAGATCAGCACACGTGGGCGCAGCACGCGGCGCAGGATCTGCGCATGCTTCCAGCCCTGGGCCACGCCATTTTGCGTGGTCAGGCGGATCAGACCGCGCGGGTAGTGCATGTTGTCCATGATGCTGTTGCACGCATCGATGCACAAGCCGCAGCCTATGCATTCATACTGCAGGCCGTCACGGATGTCGATACCCACCGGGCACACCTGCACGCAGAGCTTGCAGTCGATGCAGTCGCCCAGGCCCTGGGCCTTGTAGTCCACATTCTTCTTGCGCGGGCCACGGTTCTCGCCGCGCACCGGGTCGTAGCTGACGATCAGCGTGTCTTTGTCGAACATGGCGCTCTGGAAACGCGCATAGGGGCACATGTACTTGCACACCTGCTCGCGCATATAACCGGCGTTGCCATAGGTGGCAAAGCCATAGAACAGCACCCAGAAGATCTGCCAGCCGCCTTGCAGCGCCAGCAGTTCCACGCCCAGCTCGCGGATGGGTACGAAGTAGCCCACAAAGGTGAAGCCCGTCCACACGGACAGGACGATCCACAGCAGCTGCTTGGTGGATTTCTTCCAGATCTTCTCGAACGTCCAGCCCCCCTGGTCCAGGCGGATGCGCGCGCTGCGCTCGCCTTCGACCTTCTGCTCGATCCACATGAAGATTTCGGTGTACACGGTTTGCGGGCAGCTGAAGCCGCACCACAGTCGCCCTGCAACGGCCGTGAACAGGAACAGCGCCAGGGCGCAGATGATCAACAGACCCGCCAGGTAGATGAAATCCTGCGGGTACAGCACCAGGCCGAACAGATAGAAGCGCCGTGCCCCCAGATCGAACAACACCATCTGGCGCTGTCCCCACTCCAGCCATGGCAAGCCGTAGAAAATGATCTGCGTGAGAAGCACCAGAGCCCAGCGCCAGCGCATGAAGAGGCCGCTGATGGAGCGTGGATAGACACGTTTGTGCGCTTCATAGAAGCTGCGTGGCTGCTCGGCAGCCTGGATGGGGATGACCTTCTTGGGGGCCTTATCCTCTTTGATCGAAGTCATGGGGCAACTCTCATTCTCAACTCGCCAATGAAAAAAGGCGGCACTCGCGTGCCGCCTCGTTCATCGAGGATCAGTTTGCCGATCCCTGTTTGTGCGAGAAATTCCACACATAGGCTGTCAACACATTGATCTGGGCCGGTGTCAGCTTGCCTTCCTGGGCAGGCATCTGGTTCATCTTGCCGTTGGTGACCATGTCCACAATGGCCTGTTCACCCCAGCCGTGCAACCAGACATCGTCGGTCAGGTTGGGCGCACCCAGCATGGTGTTGCCCTTGCCGTCCATGCCGTGGCAGGCTGCGCAGGTGGTGAACTTGGACTTGCCCAGCGAAGCCTTCACGGAATCGTGGGGGCTGCCCGACAGGCTCAGCACATAGTGGGCCAGGTTGCGCACGTCTTCCGGCGAACCCACAGCCTCGGCCTGGGGCGGCATCATGCCAATACGGCCCTTGGCAATGGTTTCGTGGATGCGGTCGGGGGTACCGCCGTGCAGCCAGTCGCCATCGGTGAGGTTGGGGAAGGACTTGCCGCCGCGTGCGTCAGAGCCGTGGCACTGTGCGCAGTTGTTCATGAACAGGCGCTCGCCGATGGCCATGGCCTGGCTGTCCTTGGCGATGTCTTCGGTCGACATGGCCGTGAAGCGTGCATACAGCGGCTCCAGGTCGGCCTTGGCCTTCTCGACTTCCTTGTCGTAGGCGCCGGTCTGGCTCCATTGCAGCTTGCCGGTGTACGAACCCAGGCCAGGGTACATCGCCAGATACATCAGGCTGAAGACCACGGTGATGATGAACAGCCACATCCACCAACGGGGCATGGGGTTGTTCAGCTCACGCAGGTCTTCGTCCCAAACGTGGCCGGTGGTGTTGTCTTCGTCCGACACCACCTTCTTACGGGCCGTGACAAACAGCAGGATCAGGCAGGCCAGGATGCCCACCATGGTGATGCCTGAGACGTAGACCGACCAGAAATTGTTTACGAAATCGCTCATGGGATGTTCTCGTTCTGGTGGAGAAATCAGTCTTGATCAAATGGCAGCATGGCCGCCTCTTCGAATCGGGTCTGGTTGCGGCGGGCATAAGCCCACCACCAGATGCCCACGAAACACGCCAGCGACGCCAGCGTGGCCACGATGCGCATGGTGGTGATATCCATGACCCTCTCCCCTTACTTCAGTGCGGTGCCCAGACCTTGCAGGTAGGCGATCACGGCCTCCATCTCGGTCTTGCCCTTGACTTGTTCCTCGGCACCAGCGATTTCCTCGTCGGTGTAAGGCACGCCCACCTTGCGCAGTGCACTCATGCGCTGTGCCACCACGGCATGGTCCACCGCGCTCGTGGCCAGCCACGAGTACGCAGGCATGTTGGACTCGGGCACCACGTCACGCGGGTTGTTCAGGTGGATGCGATGCCATTCATCGCTGTACTTGCCGCCCACGCGGTGCAGGTCGGGACCGGTACGCTTGGAGCCCCACTGGAAGGGGTGGTCGTACACGAACTCGCCTGCCACCGAGTAGTGGCCGTAGCGCATGGTTTCAGCGCGGAAGGGGCGGATCATCTGCGAGTGGCAGTTGTAGCAACCTTCGCGCAGATAGACGTCGCGGCCCATCAGCTGCAGCGGCGCATAAGGCTTGACGCCTTGCACGGCTTCCGTCGTGGACTTCTGGAAGAACAGCGGCACGATTTCCACCAGGCCACCCACCGCCACCACCAGCAGGATCAGAACGATCATGAGGAAGTTGCTGGTTTCCACCTTCTCGTGGGAAAAGCCCTTGTTATTAGATGCAGACATATTGGCTCCTCAAGATCAGGCGTGTGCGGGGTTCACGGCCACCACGGGCACCTTGACGGCACGGCCCGAGATCGCAGTCATCCAGACGTTCCATGCCATCACCAGCATGCCGGCCAGGTACAGCAGACCACCCACCACACGGATCACGTAGAAGGGATAGGTCGCCTTCACGCTTTCCACGAAGGTGTAGGTCAGGGTGCCGTCGGGATTGACAGCGCGCCACATCA
Organism: Comamonas sp. 17RB; assembly: GCF_030056555.1. Classification (NCBI taxonomy): domain Bacteria; kingdom Pseudomonadati; phylum Pseudomonadota; class Betaproteobacteria; order Burkholderiales; family Comamonadaceae; genus Comamonas; species Comamonas sp. 17RB. The sequence goes on from NZ_JASHHY010000003.1 coordinate 254,074, forward strand.
GACCTTGCATCACACCGGCAATCCACATCGCAGCGATGTACAGCACGATGCCGATGGTGGCCATCCAGAAGTGCAGCTCGATGGCAGGCACGGAGTGCATCTTCTCGCGGCCGAACAGGCGCGGCACCAGGTAGTACAGCGAGCCCATGGTGATCAGACCCACCCAGCCCAGGGCACCGGAGTGCACGTGGCCCACGGTCCAGTCGGTGTAATGCGACAGGGCATTCACGGTCTTGATGGCCATCATCGGGCCTTCGAAGGTGGACATGCCGTAGAACGACAGGGACACGATCAGGAAGCGCAGGATGGGGTCGTCACGCAGCTTGTGCCAGGCGCCCGACAGGGTCATCACACCGTTGATCATGCCGCCCCAGCTGGGAGCCAGCAGGATCAGCGAGAACAGCATGCCCACGGACTGGGTCCAGTCCGGCAGCGCGGTGTAGTGCAGATGGTGAGGACCCGCCCACATGTAGGTGAAGATCAGGGCCCAGAAGTGCACGATCGACAGGCGATACGAGTACACGGGACGACCTGCCTGCTTGGGCACGAAGTAGTACATCATGCCCAGGAAACCTGCGGTCAGGAAGAAGCCCACGGCATTGTGGCCGTACCACCATTGCACCATGGCGTCTTGCACACCGGCGTAAGCCGAGTAGCTCTTGAGCAGGCCGGCCGGGATGGCGGCGCTGTTCACGATGTGCAGCAGGGCCACGGCGATGATGAAGGCGCCGAAGAACCAGTTGGCCACATAGATGTGCTTGACCTTGCGGATGCCGATGGTGCCAAAGAACACCACGGCGTAGGCCACCCACACTACTGCGATCAGGATGTCGATGGGCCACTCCAGCTCGGCATATTCCTTGCCGGAGGTGTAGCCCAGCGGCAGCGTGATGGCGGCCAGCAGAATCACCAGTTGCCAACCCCAGAAGGTGAAGGCTGCCAGTTTGGGCAAGAAAAGCTTCGTGTGGCAGGTTCGCTGCACCACGTAGTAGCTGGTCGCGAACAGCGCACAGCCACCAAACGCAAAAATCACTGCATTGGTATGCAGTGGTCGCAAACGGCCGAAACTCAGCCAGGGAATACCGAAGTTGAGTTCGGGCCAGGCCAGCTGGGACGCGACAAGCACGCCCACTGCCATACCAACCACCCCCCATACCACGGCCATGATTGAAAACTGCCGAACAACTGTATCGTCGTAATGGACAGCATTAGTTTTTAGAGAATCCATCGGGTACCTCTTAATTAGCACTGGAAGTGTTCACCGTTTCGTGTTTTGGTGTGTTGACGATCATCAATCGTCACGAAGAATGCGCTCCCCTTCTTGCTCCACGCTCTCAAACTGACCGCGGTACACCGCCCACCACAGGGCCGCCAGAATCGCCAGCACCAGTGCCACTGAGAGAGGAACGAGTAAATACAGAATGTCCATCAACGGACTCCAAAAAGCGGGGGCGCAGCCGGCGCAGTCACAGCACGCTGTGCACTTTCAGCCACTGCATCCGAGGTATGCAAAACAGGTAATTGCCGGGTCAGGCGCGCCGCATTGAGCACCACCAGCAGCGAGCTCAGCGCCATGCCCAGCCCGGCCAGCCAGGCTGGCATCCAGCCCATCACCGCCAGGGGAATACTCAGCGCGTTGTAGCCGGCGGCCCACAGCAGGTTCTGGCGCACGATGCGCAGCGTCTTGCGCGCCAGCAAGGTGGTCTGGGCAATCAGCCTCAGGTCATCGCCCAGCACCACAAAATCCGAACGGGACTGCGCCAGCGGCACGGAGCGGCCAAAGGCAAAGGACACATGGGCGCCTGCCAGCACCGGGCCATCGTTCAGGCCATCCCCCACCATGGCCACATGCCGGCCCTGGGCCTGCAGCGCCCGCAGGGCATCCAGCTTGTCTTCCGGCGAGCACTCGCCTTGCACATGGGCAATGCCGGAGGCGCGCGCCATCTGTTGCACGGCCGCGTCGCGGTCGCCGGAAAGCAGGTGGATCTCCATGCCAGCCTGCGCCAGCGCGGCCACGGTAGCCTGCGCTTCGGGGCGCAGACCTTCACTCAACTCGAGAAAGCCCCAGGGCTGCACGGCCGCATTGCCCTGCTCGGCCGCCAGATACACGCACTGGCGGCCATCCTGGGGCTGGCCCTGACCTGCAAACGTCCAGGACCCCAGGCGCAGCGCATGCACCACGCCCTGCGGGTCCTGCACCCGCGCACGCATGCCGGCACCGGCCACTTCCTGCGCCTCCAGCAATGTCCAGCCCGGCGCATCCGCCGCCTGTTCACGCGCCGCCTGCACCACGGCCCGCGACACCGGGTGCACCGACTGCGCACCCACCAGGGCCGCCAGCGCCAGCACCGGTGCAGCTGTCTGCCCGGCAGCAGGCTGGACCTGCAGCACGCGCATGCCGTCCTGCGTCAGGGTGCCGGTCTTGTCGAAGACCAGGGTATCGGCCTCGGCCAGGGTTTCCAGGGCCTGCAGATTGCGCACCAGCACCCCGTGGCGCGCCAGGCTGCCCGCCGCCGACAGCATGGCCACCGGCGTCGCCAGGGACAGCGCGCAGGGGCAGGTCACGATCAGAATGGCCACCGCCACCATCATGGCGTGGCCCGGGTCGCTGGGCCACCAGTACACGCCGGCGGCCAGTGCCGCCAGCATCACCACCACCAGGAAGGGCTTGGCCACACGGTCCGCCAGCTGCGCCAGGCGCGGCTTTTGCGAAGCCGCGCTTTCCATCAACTCCACGATCTGGGCAAAGCGAGTCTGCGCGCCTACCATGTCGACGGCCACTTCGACCGGGCCACCCAGGTTGAAACTGCCGGCCGTCACCGTATCGCCCACCACCTTGCGCACGGCCGTGGACTCCCCGGTCAGCAGCGCTTCATCGGCGTGGGTCTGGCCGTGCACCAACTGTCCATCGGCGGGAAACGCCTCTCCCGCCAGCACCCGCACCACATCGCCGGCCTGCAGCCGGCGCACCGTCACCCGTTCCCAGCCGCCATCGGGCAGGCGGCGCTCCACGCTGTCGGGCAGGCGGTTCATCACCGCCTCCAGTGCACCGGCCGTCTTGTCGCGCAGGCGCAACTCCAGCCAGCGGCCGGACAGCAGGAAGAACACGAACATGGTCAGCGAGTCGTAATAGACCTCTTTGCCGAACGGGCCCGCCGGATCGAAGGTGCCCATGGAGCTGACGACAAAGGTGATCAGCATGCCCAGCGCCACCGGCAGGTCCATGCTGATGCTGCGCGTGCGCAGATCGCGCCACGCACTGCGAAAGAAAGGGCCGCAGGCAAACAGCACCACGGGGATGGAGATCACCCACGAAGCCCAGCGCAGCAGGGTTTCCATCTCCAAGGTCAGATCGCCCGGCTTGGCGTCATAGGCCGGCCATGCGTACATCATCACCTGCATCATGCAAAAGCCGGCCACCAGCCAGCGCCACAGTGCACGGCGGTTTTCGGCTTGGCGCAGTTCGCGCGCATGGGCGTCGCGCGCAGGCAACACCCCGTAGCCCGCCTTCTGGATGGCCGCCATCCATTGCGAGGGGCGTACCAGAGAGGGGTTCCACTGCACCTTGGCGCGGTGGGTGGAGCCGCTGACATCGGCCCGTTGCACGCCGGGCACGGTGCGCAAGGCTTCCTCGATGGTCAGCGCGCAGGTGGCGCAGTGCATGCCGCCCAGCACCACGTTCGATTCCCAGAGGGGAACCTGCAGCGGATCGGCGACGTCGGCCTGCGCAGCGGGCGCACCTGCAGGGCGCCCGAACGAGCCCCACTCCAGCGGATCATCGAGCAGGGCGATGTTGCCGGGGACCTCCAGGCGGCCTGAATCAAGCACGGTCCGCTCCATTGCCTGCGATGGATTCAGGGTTTCGTGGGACATGGTTCAAGCGTAATGGGCGCGATGATAAGCGTATTGATGTGCATCAAGACCACCCTTGGCGATCGCTCTAAGCTTTGACCTGTCCACTTGCCATTAAGGAGATAACTCATGTACGAACGCATTTTGGTGGCCACCGACGGCTCCCCCCTTTCCGACAAAGCTGTCGCCAACGCCCTGTCGCTGGCCAAGCTCTGTGGTGCCTCGCTGGTGGCCTTGAAAGTGGTTCCCCGCTATCCGCGCAGCTATCTGGAAGGTGGTGTCACCGTGGACAACGCCGAAATCAAGCGCATCGAGGCGCAGTGGGCCGAACAGGCGCAAGCCATGCTGGACAAGGTCAAGGCCGAAGGCAAAGCCGTGGGCGTGACGGTCAAGACCAGCATTGCCAAGTCCGACCTCGTGGCCGAAGCCATCATGTCGGCAGCCACCAAGCAAAAAGCCGACCTGATCGTGATGGCCTCGCACGGCCGCAAGGGCCTCAAGCGCCTGCTGCTGGGCAGCGAGACGCAGCATGTTCTCACGCACTCGCAGATTCCCGTGCTGGTGCTGCGCTAAGGCGCAGACCCCTGCTGGGTCGCTAATGCGGCCTTAATGTGACAAAGGGGCCGCATGCGGCCCCTTTGGTGCTTGTTTATTGCTTGTTTATTGCTTGCTTCGTGCAGGTTGTTCGGTGCTTGCTTTGCGGCAGTAGCAGCAGCAGCAGGCTGCGGCGATGCCGCCACACACCCTGCACCCCGTGCACCACACCCGGTCAGAACTGCGGTTTGCGCTTTTCCAGAAAAGCGTGGATACCTTCGCGGTGTTCCGCATCATCGGCATAGGCATAGGGCTGCACCACCGCCGGCACCCCGCCCTGGGCCAGGCTGCGCATCGCCTGTTTGTTCAGGCGCGCCGCCAGTGGCGACAAGGCCGCCACCTTCTCGGCCGTGGCCTGCACCACGGCGTCCAGCTGCTCCGCAGCCACCACCGGTCCCAGAAAACCGTGCTGCGCCATCTCGGCGGCAGAAAACACGGCCGCTTCCAGCAGCATGCGGCGCGCCACCATGCTGCCCACTTCCCGCCCGACCAGCTCCAGTTCGCGGGGCGCCATCGGAAAGCCCAGCCTGGCAATCGGTGCGCCGAATTTGGCGTCCTCGGTCGCCACGCGCAGATCGCAGCAGCTGGAGATTTCCACCCCGGCCCCCATGCAAGCACCGCGGATCGCGGCCACCACCGGCACCGGGCAGTCCAGCAAGGCCTGCAAGCCGCCCCAGACTTCGCTTTCGTGGAAATGCGTCAGCTGCGCCTCGTCAAAGCGAAAGCCCGGGTACTCGGCGATATCGCCACCGGCGCAAAAAGCCGCGCCCTCCCCTTGCACCACCAGGCAGCGCACATCGCTGCGGGCATTCACGGCCTGCAGGGTCTCGCGCAGCGCCACCCACATGGCGCGCGACATGGCATTGAGCTTGCCCGGGTGGTCGATGCCCACACGCCAGATGCCGGCATGCTGCGGCTGCGCGCTCCAGGGGCGCAGCGTGATCTGTCCTGTCATGGTGGTGCTTTCGGTATCTCAGGGCCGCGCCGCTGCGCCGGTCTCCCGCACAATGCGCGCCCAATGCTTCATCTCGTCCTGGAGAAACTGCTTGAATTCCGGGCCGTACAGCCCCGGCCAGGTGGCCCCCATGGCCCGCCACTCCTTCTGCACTGCGGGCGCCCCCGCCATGCTGCGGAACACCTCGATGGCCCGCGCCTGCACGGAAGCAGGAGTGGCTCTGGGGGCAAAAATGCCATACCAGGGCATGGACTGGAAATCGTCCAGGCCCAGCTCGTGCGCCGTGGGCACATCGGGCAGCAGCGGCGAACGCTGCGGGCCGGTGACGAACACCGCCCGCAGCCGGTCCGCCTGCAGGTGCGGCAGAGCCGACGCCAGCCCGTCCAGCATCAGCTCCACATTGCCTTGCGCCACATCCAGCATGGCAGGCCCCGAGCCCTTGTAGGGCACATGCTCGAGCAAGGCGCCAGTCTCGAGCTTGAACCATTCACCGGCCACATGGTTGGAGGTACCAATGCCCGCGGACGCATAGCGGTAGCGCTGGGGCTTGCGCCGCAGCTCGGCCAGCAGCTCGGGCCAGGTGCGCACATTGAGTCGGCGCGGGCTGACCAGCAGCACCAGCGGCATCTGCGCCACCAGCGCCAGCGGCGCGAAATCCTCGTACAGGTCCACGTCCAGCTGCAGCTGCACCGCGCGGGAGGCCAGCATGCTGACGCCGCCCATCAACAGGTGCGAACCATCGGCCGGGGCTTTGGCCACGTAGGTGGCGCCGGCCGTGCCGCCGCCACCGCCGCGGTATTCCAGGCGCATGGGCTGACCGGTCTCCCGGGCGAACTGGCGCGCCATGGTCTTGCCCAGCAAAGAGGAATTGCCGCCGGCCGGAAACGGCACGGTCAGCTCCACCTCCTGCTGCGGCCAGCGGCCCACAGCAGGCGGCAGCGGCGCGGTTTTTTGCGCCCACGCCGGGGCGACGGTACCGATGCCTGCGGCGCCCAGTGCTCCCAGCAGCTGTCGACGCAGGCGATCTAGCTCAGGCATGCATCCACCCCATGGTCATTTACCCTTGCACAGAGATTCCATCTCGGCCGACACCGGCAGTTTGCCCTGCGCCAGCAGGGCGCGGTGCTTGTCCAGGCGCTTGAGGTCGTACAGGTAGTTGACCATCAAGCCGAACGCCTGCTTCATACCCTTGGTCGATGGATCGCCACCCCAGTTCAAGCGCTCCACCCGGGCGCCGTTGCCCAGGTGAAAGCGTGCCACCGGGTCCAGCGGACGGCTGTCCTTGACCTCCTTGGCCAGGTACTGCGCCGCGCACCAGGCCAGTGCCTTGCGCAGCACGGCATCTTCCTTCCACTCCAGCGCACCGTCGGCGGCAGCAATCAGGTCGGCCACCTTGACAGGGGCCTGCGTCTTCAGCGCCTTGGCCACTTCCTGGTGGCGCTTGTCGTCCCACTGCGCCAGCAGCGCATCGCCCTGCTTGGACAGCCAGCCACGCAGGCCGGGAATGGGCGAGAGCGTGGCGAAATGCTTGAGCTTGGGGAACTCCGCCAGCAGCGTCTCGACCACATGCTTGATCAGCGAATTGCCGAAGCTCACGCCACGCAGACCGGTCTGGGTGTTGCTGATGGAATAGAAGATGGCCGTGGTGGCCTTGGTCAGATCCACCGGCGCGGCCGTTTCGTCGAGCAGGGGCGTGATGCTGGCGGCCATGTGGTCCAGCAGCGCCACCTCCACAAAGATCAGCGGCTCGTTGGGCAGGCGCGGGTGAAAGAAACCGTAGCAGCGGCGGTCGCTGTCCAGGCGGTTCTTCAGATCAGCCCAGCTGCGGATATCGTGCACCGCCTCGTACTGGATCAGCTTTTCCAGCAGCGAGGCGGGCGAATCCCAGCTCAGGCGGCGCAGCTCCAAAAACGCCACATCGAACCAGGTGGAGAACAGGTATTCCAGTTCGGCATCCAGGGCGGCAAAGCGCTTGTCGCTCTTGGGCAAGGCCAGCAGCTCGGCACGCAGGTCCACCAGAAAGCGCATGCCGCCTTCGGGCACGGAAAAGCGCTGCAGCACCCGCGTGCGCGCCGACACCAGCGCCTTGCGCAGGGCAATCTCGGCCTGGCCTTGCTCGGTGGGGGTCTTGGCTTTCTCGTACTGGGCGCGGGCCGCTTCGATGCGCTGGGCATCCGGGCCAAACAGTTCACACAGCAGCAGCCACAGGTCCTGGCGCTGCGCGGCGGTGGCCTGTGCGTACCAGGCCATCACCTCTTTGGCGTGGCGCGCGCCTTCGACCTCGCTGACCTGCTCATCGGCCGCAGCACGCAGATCTTCCAGCAACTTGCGCAACACATGGGGAGGATTGGCTTCGGCACCACGGCGCAGCGTGGCTTTGAGGCGCTGCGCCAGCGGGCGGACGGTGTCGGCACCTGCTTCGGTAGCCGGGGGAGATTTGCGCAGCAAGGACATGCTGCGCGAGAACCATTCGGAAGCAACGTTCATGGAGGCGATCCTGCGAGGCATTGGCTGTAGCGCACCACCACCGCTTTTGCATGCGGGGCAATGCGCGTATCCATTATGGGTGGCAGATCGGCAGCGTAGCGGTCACTTCGGAGGCAAGTCCGCAACACTACCTACGCCGTCATCACTACCACAACCATAGCATCTTACGCAGGAACAGAGCGCCCCAGAAACAAATTAGGCAACAAATTGTCGCCAAGCGGTCACAGCTTCTGCGGCAGCGGCTGGGTGCGCTCCGACCAGAGCCACAGCGCCACGCCAGCCACGATCATCGGCACGCACAGCCACTGGCCCATGCTCATGCCCAGCGACAGCAGACCCAGGTAATCGTCGGGCTCGCGGAAGTACTCGGCAATGAAGCGGAAAGCGCCATAGCCCAGCAGGAACACCGCAGCCACCTGCCCCTGGCGGCGCTCCTTGCGTGCATACAGCCACAGCAGCACAAACAGCAGCAGCCCTTCCAGCAGGAACTGGTAAATCTGCGAAGGGTGGCGCGGCTGCATGGAACCGCTTTGCGGGAACACCATGGCCCAGGCCAGATCCGGGCTGGCAAAGCGACCCCACAGCTCGCCATTGATGAAATTGCCCAGGCGCCCGGCCGCCAGCCCTGTGGGCACGCAGGGCGCCACAAAGTCGGCCACCTGCAGCCAGTGGCGCTTGCGCGAATGGGCAAACCACAGCATGGCCCCCACCACCCCGAGCAGACCGCCGTGGAAGCTCATCCCGCCTTCCCACACCGCAAACACCTGCAGCGGGTTGGCCAGGTAGAAGCCGGGCTTGTAGAACAGGCAGTAGCCCAGACGCCCGCCCACGATCACCCCCAGAACACCCAGGAACAGGATGTCTTCCACATCCTTGCGCGACCAGGCGGTCTCGCTCTGCATGCGGTTGAACGGCGGGTGGCGCAGGCGGCGCGTGCCCAGCCAAAAGAACAGCCCGAAGGCAGCCAGGTAGGTCAGGCCATACCAGTGGATGGCCAGCGGCCCCAGTTGCAGGGCCACGGGATTGATCTGGGGATACATCAGCATGGCGGCCATTGTGCCGCAGCGCTGTAACCCCATGGGCCACATCCCGCACTGCCCAGCCGCAGCAATGGCCCGATGGGAAAAAAGACAGCGGTTGGCACAGATTGGCAGAAAAGGTGGGAAGCATGTCCTTGCAGCCACCTGCCAGGCACCGCACACTGCCGCCATGCCTGCCCACACCAACGCCCCGGCCCTGCCCGCCACCGACAGCCACCAGGTGCTGTGCCTGCTCTACCCGGGCGTGATGAGCCTGGATGTGACCGGCCCCATGCAGGTGTTTGCCACGGCCAACGACGAACGCGCCCGGCATGGCCTGCCGCCGTACTACCGATTGGTGTTTGCGGCCCAGGCTGCGGGCCCGGTGGCCACCACGTCCGGGCTGCGGCTGCATGCCGACTGCGGCTGGCGCGATGTGCCGCTGCACCCTGCCACCACCGTGCTGGTCCCGGGCGGGGATGGTGCCGACGCGGCCGCTGCCGACCGTGCGCTGCGCGACTGGCTGTGCCATGCCGCCACGCAGGTGCAGCGCCTGGGCTCGGTCTGCTCCGGTGCGCTGGTGCTGGCCCATGCCGGCCTGCTGGACGGCGTGCACGCCACCACACACTGGCTGCGCATGGCCCAGTTGCGCCAGTGCAGCCCGGCCAGCCAGATCGACAGCGACTGCCTGCACACCTACAACCCGGCACACCCGGTCCAGTCGCGGCGCTTCACTTCGGCCGGCGTCACCGCCGGCATCGATCTAGCGCTGGCCCTGGTGGAGGCCGATCTGGGCCGCCCCCTGGCGCTGGCCGTGGCGCGCCATCTGGTGATGTTCATGCGCCGCCCCGGAGGACAGGCCCAGTTCAGCCCCCTGCTGGCCCCCGAGACGCAGCACGCCCCCCGGCTGACCCAGCTGCTGGAATGGATTCCCAGCCAGATCGCCCAGGACCTGACGGTGGAACAGCTGGCCGCCCAGGCCTGCCTGCCACCGCGCACGCTGGCGCGCGTGTTCCAGCGCGAGCTGGGCACCACCCCCGCCCGCTATGTGGAACGCGTGCGGCTGGAAGCCGCCACCGCCCTGCTCAGCCAGCGCCAGGCCTCCGTGGCGACCGTGGCACGGCTGTGCGGCTTTGGCCACCCGGAGACGCTGCGCCGCAGCTTTCAGCGCCACCTGGCCATCAGCCCGCAGGCATTTGCCGAACGCTTTGGTGCGGGCTGAGCCCCCTTCACTCCATAGCTCCCTCCTCCTGTGCGATAGCGGCGGTCCCCGGACTGCCGGGCTGCCGCATCCCTGCCTTTCCCTGTTTCCGGAGATTTCCCCCATGTTGCTGCCACACCGCTACCCCACGCTGGCCGTGCTGAGCACTGCCCAGGCCCTGTACTGGAGCTGCTCCATCATCGGCATCACACTGACCGGCCTGGTGGGCCAGCAGTTAGCCCCCTGGCCGCTGCTGGCCACCTTGCCCCTGGCCCTGCTGGTGACCGGCAGCCTGTTGACCGTAGGACCGATGGCCCGCTGGATGGCCCGGCATGGCCCGCGCCAGGGTCTGCAGCGCGGTGCGCTGCTGGGCGTGGCGGGCGGTCTGGTCTGCACCGCCAGCATCCACTGGCACAGCTTTGTGCTGCTCAACCTGGGGGTGCTGCTGGTGGGGGCCTACCAGGCATCGGCCGGCTACTACCGTTTTGCGGCATTGGAAGGCGTAGACCCGGCCCACAAAGGGCGTGCAGCCGCCTGGGTGGTGGCCGGCGGCATTGCAGCAGCCCTGCTCGCCCCCACGCTGGCCTTGCACAGCCGCCACCTGCTGGCCACGCCGCTGGCAGGCGCCTACCTGGTGCTGGCCTTGCTGGCCGCCACGGCCTGGGCCGTGCTGCAAGCCATGCCCGTCTCCCGCACCCCACCCCCATCTGCTGCACCGGTGGCTGCGGTGGCAACGCAGACTACGGCCTCGGTCATGGAGCATGCAGCCATCACCACCCGCCGCACGCTGTGGCAACGCCCGGCCATCCGCCAGGCCCTGCTGCTGACGGCGTGCGCCCACGGGCTGATGATTCTGGTGATGAATGCCACACCGCTGGCCATGCACGGCCACGGCCATGGGCTGGAGGCGTCGGCCCACGTCATCCAGTGGCATGTGCTGGGCATGTTCGTGCCGTCGCTGTGGGCCGGCGCGGCGCTGGACCGCTGGGGCGCCCGCCGCGTGGCGGGCCTGGGCGTGGCCCTGCTGGCAGCCAGCGCCTTCTGTGCGCTGACCGGCGAGTCACAGTCGCAGTACCTGGCCAGTTCCCTGCTGCTGGGTGCGGGCTGGAACCTGCTGCTGCTGGCCGGCACCACCTTGCTGACCCAGGCTTACCGGCCCGAAGAACGCAGCGTGGCCCAGCCGATGATGGAATGGAGCAACAGCGCGGTGGCGGCGAGCATGTCGCTGGCATCGGGCGTGCTGGTGCAGAGCCTGGGCTGGCAGGCGGTCAACTGGGCCATGCTGCCGGTGCTGTGCGCCATGGCCTGGTGGCTGCGCCCTGGCGCGCTGGCCATGCCTGCCCCTCTGCGCACCCCGTGATCCCGTGCCTTCGCCACCCCACGGGCCCGCTGCCCATCCCCAATGCGAATGCGAGTGCTTAGCGCCCGCATACAGAACGGATTTGCGTGGGAATTCTCCTGCACCGATTTGGGAAAGCCTTGCAGACGCAGGATACTTGGTCTATTACCACTCTCACAGAAGAACAATATGCAAGGCCATCCCGAAGTCATTGACTGCCTGAAAGAACTGCTGCGCGGCGAGCTGGCAGCACGCGACCAGTACTTCATCCACTCCCGCCAATACGAAGACCAGGGCTTCCAGCGCCTGTTTGCCCGCATCGGCCATGAGATGGAAGAAGAGACCGTGCATGCGGACGCCATCCTGCGCCGCATCCTGTTCCTGGGTGGCAAGCCCGACATGCGCCCCCACGCTTTCGAGGCGGGCGACACCGTGGAAGCCATGCTGCGCAAGGACCTGGCCGTCGAGTACCAGGTGCGCAACAACCTGCGTGCCGCCATGGCCCTGTGCGAACGCCACGCCGACTACCAAACCCGCGACCTGCTGCTGGCCCAGCTCAAGGACACGGAAGAGGACCATGCCTACTGGCTGGAAAAGCAGCTGGGTCTGATCGAACGTGTCGGCCTGCCCAACTACCTGCAAAGCCAGATGGGCGAAGTGGCCTGAGGCCAGGACACCGCCGGACTTCCCGCCCGGCGCCCCCTGCACAAAGCTCCCGATCCGGGAGCTTTTTTTATGCCCGCAGATCCGGTTCAAGCCGCTCTGGATGGCGCGGCCGCTGCAGCCATCCGCAGATGGCGCGGCACCACGGAACACCGCTTACTGGGTGGCGTCCATCACCCGCTCCTGCTGCACCAGCTTGCGCACTACGGCGGTGGTCTGCACCACCATCTGCTGCAACTGAGCGGGCGTTCCCCCCAGAGGCTGCACACCCAGCTGGGCCAGCCTGGCGCGCAAGGCGGGTTGCTGCAGCGCCGCATTGGCCGCGGCATTCAGGCGCGCCACCACCGGCTGTGGCGTGCCGGCCGGCACCACCAGGCCAAACCAGGTGATGGCCAGGCTGTTGAGCTCGGGATAGCCCAGTTCGGCCAGGGTCGGCACCTGCGGCAGTGCAGGCACGCGCGCCTCGGCGGCCACCGCAAATGGTTGCAGCAGGCCGTTCTGCAGATGGGGGGCCGACGACGGGTACTGGTCGCTCAGCATCTGCGTTTCCCCGCTGAGAACGCTTTGCACCACCGGCCCCATGCCCTTGTAGGGAATGTGGCGCAGCTGCAGGCCCAGATCGCGGTTGAAGGCCGCCAGAATCAGATGTCCCACCGAGCCCACGCCCGATGAACCCACCGCCCAGCGGTCGCCCTGGGCCTTGGCCGCGCGCACAAAGCTGCTGAAGTCCTTGACCCCCAGCTCGGGCCGGACCGCGAACACCGACGCAATCGATGCCAGCGGCAGCACCGGCGCCAGGTCCTTCAGCGGATCGACCCGCACCTGCGGCAGCACCACCGGGTTCACCGCCAGGGTGCTGATGGAGCCCAGGCCCACGGTATAGCCGTCGGGTGCCGCACGGGCGACGGCCTCAGCCCCCACCATGCCACCGGCGCCGGCCTTGTTTTCCACCACCACGCTCTGCCCCAGCGGCGCATGCATGGCCTCGGCCACCAGGCGGGCCACGATGTCGGTCGATCCGCCCGGGGCAAACGGCACCACCAGCTTGACCGGCCGCTGCGGATAGGCCGGCTGCGCAGCCGTATCGGCCCAAGCCCCGCCCTGCACCGCACACCCCACAAGGCCCAACACCCCGGTCACCACGGCCCGGCGTCTGTTTCTGCTCCACCCACTGCTCACCACAACTCCTCGGCGCAACGCTGCGCGCAGCCCATTATCGATGTCTCGCAGGTGACATATTTCCATGACAGCCCATACCCGGACGGTCGCCCATGGAAAGCCATCGTCCTGGCGCACCGCCCTCAGCCAGACTGGTGACAGAGCGGCCCTGTGGCGGGATCGTGACGCACGACCATCGCGCCCACACACCGCCGGCAGATAGGCCCACCGCTCGCGCAATGCACAACGAAAGAAGGCAGCGCGCACAGAGACCCGTGAGTGCCTGGATTGGCGGTGCGGAAAAACCGGGGCGGCCGCCACCGCACCTTCCGAGTGCCCGAAGGCAGGCGGGTGGGCAAGAGTGGGCGAGTGCGGACAGGCCGCAGGCGATCAAGCGGTCTCGCTCATGCCCAGACGGCCTGCTACGAAGGCGAAGGCGAAAGCCAAGGCGCTGCAGGGCGATGCCGCCCGTCCAGGCGGCAGGCCGTCCAGCACAACGGCGCGATTTGCTTGCCAGATACTGACGGGCGCTTCAACTGGCGTAAAGCCTGCAAAAAGACGGCGCAGCAGCGCTAGCATGGCGACACTTGTCATCTGGAGTGAATTATGCGTTTCCCCCCTGGCGTACGGTCGCGGCGGTTGGTGCCCTGGCTCGCGCTTGCTGCGGCCATCCTGTTGGCGGTCGCTGCAGCATGGTGGTGGCAGGGGCACCGCCAGACCGGATCTGGCGACACGGGAGCTTCCGCACCGGCAGACCCTGGCCGCAGCGGCGGCCGGGGCGGTCCGAACCGCAACGGTGCGGGAACCACCGCCCAGCCCGTGTCCGTCGGCGTGGTGGACCGGCGGGATGTGCGCGTCCTCATCAGCGCCATCGGCACCTTGAATGCCCGGGCCACCGCCGTGGTGCGCGCCAAGGTTTCGGGCGAGCTGCAAAAGCTGTATTTCAAGGAAGGCGACGAAGTCAAGGCCGGCCAGTTGCTGGCCGATATCGATCCGCGCAGCTTCCAGGCTGCCCTGGGCCAGGTCCAGGGCGCCTTGCAGCGCGACCAGGCCCAGCTCAAGAATGCCCAGCTGGATCTGCAGCGCTACCAGGCACTGCTCGCCCAGGATTCGATTGCCAGCCAGCAGGTCGACACCCAGGCCGCACTGGTACGCCAGCTGCAAGGCACGGTCGCGGCAGACCAGGGACAGGTGGACGCCGCCAGACTGCAGCTCAGCTACACCAAGGTGACGGCCCCCATTGGGGGCAGGCTGGGTCTGCGCCAGGCGGATCTGGGCAATGTGGTGAACCCGTCGGACGCCAATGGACTGGTCACCATCACCCAGGTGCGGCCGATTGATGCCGTGTTTGCCATCCCCGAGGCCCACGTCAACACCCTGGCACTGCAGCTGGCCCAAGGCACCGAGCTGCCGGTCGAGCTGTGGGACCGCGAGCAAAAGCAGCTGCTGGGCAAAGGCCGGCTGAATGCGCTGGACAACGCCATTGACACCACCACCGGTACCGTCAAGGCCAAGGCGGCGTTCGCCAATGCCGAAGGCGGCCTGTTTGCCAACCAGTTCGTCAATGTCCGGCTGCAGGTCAACCGGCTGGAACAGGTGCTGACCGTGCCTGCCACGGCCGTGCAGAACAACTATGTGTATCTGGTGCAGGCTGACCACACGGTCACGCAGCGCAAGATCAAGGTCGGGGTGACCGATGGCGATCGCGTCAGCGTGCAGGGCGAACTGCAGCCGGGCGACCAGGTGGTCACCGATGGCATCGACCGCCTGCGCGAAGGCGCGCCCGTCACGGTGATCGCCGCCGGCAAGGTGCAGCAGGTCGACCAGGCCGTGCAGGACGCCGCCAGCCAGCCGCGCAGCATGCGCAATCTGACGCCCGCGCAGCGCGAACAGGTCGCCAAGATGAGCCCCGACGAGCGCAAGGCCTTCTTCCAGAAACTGCGCGCCGAACGGGCGGGCAATGCTGCAAATGGCGGTGGCGGTGGCGCAGCCCCAGGGTCGGCGCCCGCCGGCCAGCCGGGCGCCGCTGCTCCATCGGGGCCCTCCGCAGCAGGCACAGGCAATACGGCAGCCGGCGCCAGTGGTGGCCGTTGACACGGTCGTATGTGAACGGACCTGTACCAGACACACACGCCACAGACGTCTTCGGTCACCATGAACCTCTCCCGCCTCTTCATTCTACGGCCCATCGCCACCTCGCTCCTGATGGTGGCGGTGCTGATCTCCGGCATCCTGGCCTACCGGCTGCTGCCCATCTCGGCCCTGCCGGAGGTGGACTACCCCACCATTCAGGTCACCACGCTCTACCCCGGCGCCAGCCCGGACGTGATGACATCCAATGTCACGGCGCCGCTGGAGCGCCAGTTCGGCCAGATGCCGGGGCTGGACCAGATGTCGTCCACCAGCTCCGGGGGCGCATCCGTCATCAACCTGCGCTTCTCGCTGGACATGTCCATGGATGTGGCCGAGCAACAGGTGCAGGCCGCCATCAATGCCGGGGCCAATCTGCTGCCCAGCGACCTGCCCATGCCCCCGCTCTACAGCAAGGTCAACCCGGCCGATGCACCGGTGCTGACGCTGGCCATCACCTCGCCTTCGCTGCCGGTGATCCGCGTCAACGATCTGGTGGAGAACCGTCTGGCGCCCAAGCTGTCCCAGGTCAAGGGCGTGGGCCTGGTGGCCATCGCCGGCGGACGCCGGCCGGCCGTGCGCATCCAGGCCAACCCGACGGCCCTGGCCAGCTACGGCATGACGCTGGACGATGTGCGCACTGCCATTGCGGCAGCCAACGTCAAGGCCGCCAAGGGCGGATTTGACGGCCCCTACCGCGCCTCGACCATCGACGCCAACGACCAGCTGCAGTCCGCCTCCGAGTACCGCAATCTGCTGATCGCCTTCAAGAACGGCAACCCCATCCGCCTGGCCGACGTGGCCCAGACAGTGGACGACGCCGAGAACACGCGCCTGGCCGCCTGGGCCGGCACGCCGGCACAGGGCGCCAGTGCGGCGGTGATCCTCAACATCCGCCGCCAGCCGGGGGCGAACGTGATCGACACGGTGGACGCCATCAAGGCCTTGCTGCCCCAGCTGCAGGAAACGCTGCCGGCCTCGCTGGATGTGCACATCCTCACGGACCGCACGGTCACCATCCGGGCCTCGGTGGAGGACATGCAGTGGGAGCTCGCGCTGTCCATCTCCCTGGTGGTGATGGTGATCTTTCTGTTCCTGCGCAGCGCCTCGGCCACGCTCATCCCCAGTGTGGCGGTGCCGCTGTCGCTGATCGGCACCTTCGGTGTGATGTACCTGGCGGGCTTTTCCATCAACAACCTCACGCTGATGGCCCTGACCATCTCCACCGGCTTTGTGGTGGACGATGCCATCGTGATGATCGAGAACATCGCCCGTTTCGTCGAAAAGGGCGAGCCACCGATGCAGGCCGCGCTCAAGGGGGCCAAGCAGATCGGTTTCACCATCATCTCGCTGACGATCTCGCTGATCGCGGTGCTGATTCCGCTGCTGTTCATGGGGGATGTGGTCGGCCGTCTGTTCCATGAGTTCGCCATCACCATGGCGGTGGCCATCCTGATCTCGGCGGTGGTGTCGCTCACGCTCACCCCCATGCTGTGCGCGCGGCTGCTGCGCCACCAGCCGCAGGCCGAACCCAACAGTGCCCCGGCGCCGGCACGCACGGCCTGGGGCCGCATGGCGGATGCCGTGGCCCGGTGGTTCGATGGCGTCATCGTCGGCTACGGGCGCTGGCTGGACTGGGTGCTGGACCACCGTGCCCTAACCTGGCTGGTCTTCCTGGCCACGCTGGCGATCACGGTACTGCTGTACTTTGCCGTGCCCAAGGGCTTCTTTCCCGACCAGGACACCGGCACCATTGCGGCCACCACCGAAGCCGATCAGTCCATCTCGTTTGCCGCCATGGCCGAGCGCCAGCAGGCCCTGGCCGCACAGCTGCTGAAGGACCCCGCCGTGCAAAGCGTGTCCTCCTTCATCGGCGTGGATGGCAGCAACACTACGCTCAACACCGGGCGCATCCAGATCGACCTGGTGGCCCACGGCCAGCGCGACGCCATGGCCACCGTGCTGCGGCGCCTCAGCGATGCCGCCGGCCAGGTGCCCGGCATCCGCCTGTACGCCCAGCCGGTGCAGGACCTGACGATCGAAGACCGGCAGGCACGCACCCAGTACCAGCTGCTGCTGTCCTCACCCGATATGCCGCAGCTGGAAACCAGCACCCAGGCCCTGGTGGAGCGGCTGCGCCAGCTGCCGCAGCTGCTGGATGTGGGCAGCGATCTGCAGAACCAGGGGCGCCAGGCCTATGTGGAAATTGACCGCGCCCAGGCCAGCCGGCTGGGGGTGACGGTTGCCGCCGTGGACACAGCGCTCTACAACGCCTTCGGCCAGCGGCTGATCTCTACCATCTTCACCCAGTCCAACCAGTACCGGGTGGTGCTGGAAGTGGCGCCCCAGTTCAAGCTGGGCCCGGAAGCGCTGCAGTCCATCCATGTGGCCTCCAGCGCCGGCAAGCCAGTGCCGCTCACCTCGGTGGCCACGGTGCGCGAACGCCCCATGGCCCTGGCCGTCAACCACGTCGGCCAGTTGCCGGCCGCCACCATTTCCTTCAATACGGCACCCGGTGTGTCGCTGGGCCATGCGGTGGAGGCTGCACAGCAGGAAATCCAGTCCCTGCGCACGCGCGGGCAGCTGCCGCTGTCGGTGGATGCGCAGTTCCAGGGGGCGGCCCT
Source organism: Comamonas sp. 17RB (assembly GCF_030056555.1). Lineage (NCBI taxonomy): Bacteria > Pseudomonadati > Pseudomonadota > Betaproteobacteria > Burkholderiales > Comamonadaceae > Comamonas > Comamonas sp. 17RB. Next base: position 272,096 of record NZ_JASHHY010000003.1, read on the forward strand.
GGCCTTCCAGGCCTCGCTGTCCAACACGCTGCTGCTGGTGCTGGCGGCCGTGATGACCATGTACATCGTGCTGGGCGTGCTGTATGAAAGCACCATCCACCCCATCACCATCCTGTCCACCTTGCCATCAGCAGGGGTGGGGGCACTGCTGGCACTGCTGCTGGCCGGGCTGGACCTGGACATCATCGCCATCATTGGCATCGTGCTGCTGATCGGCATCGTCAAGAAGAACGCCATCATGATGATCGACTTCGCGCTGGAGGCCCAGCGCGAGGGCGGCATGGGCGCACGGGCTGCCATCCACCAGGCCTGTCTGCTGCGCTTCCGACCGATTCTGATGACCACCCTGGCGGCCCTGCTGGGCGCGCTGCCGCTGATGATCGGCACCGGGGTGGGCAGCGAGCTGCGCCACCCCCTGGGGGTCACGCTGGTGGGCGGGCTGCTGCTCAGCCAGCTGCTGACGCTGTTCACCACGCCGGTGATCTACCTGACGTTCGAGGGCTGGGCCGAGCGCTGGCGCGTGCGCCATGGCCTGCCGGCGGTCCAGCACCTGCCGCGCAGCGAAGCCGATGTGCAGGAGGACGGCCATGCCTGATCCTCGCCGCCCGCCGTTTACGCCGTGTCGGCCCTGCCAGGTGTGCGCCCGGGAGGGGACATGAGCCTGTCCACCCCTTTCATCTTCCGCCCGATCGCCACCATGCTGCTGACCATCGGCATGGCCCTGGTGGGTGGCGTGGCCTATTTCCTGCTGCCGGTGGCGCCGCTGCCGCAGGTGGACTACCCCACCATCTCGGTCACGGCCAGCCTGCCCGGGGCCGCGCCGGACACCATGGCGGCCACCGTGGCGACGCCGCTGGAGCGGGCGCTGGGATCGATTGCCGGCGTCAATGAAATGACGTCCAGCTCCAGCCTGGGCAGCACCCGCATCACCCTGCAGTTCGATCTGTCGCGCACCGTGGACAGCGCCGCGCGCGATGTGCAGGCTGCCATCAACGCGGCGCGCACCCTGCTGCCTTCAGGCATGCCCAGCAATCCGACCTACCGCAAGGTCAACCCGGCCGATGCGCCCATCCTGATCCTGGCACTGACATCTTCCAGCCTCACCCGTGGGCAGATGTATGACGCCGCCTCCACCGTGCTGGCGCAGAAGCTCTCCCAGGTCGAAGGCGTGGGCCAGGCCAGCATCAGCGGCGGTGCCCTGCCCGCCGTGCGGGTGGAACTGGACCCGGTGCGCCTGGCGGCCAACGGCATTTCGCTGGAGCAGGTGCGCAGCGCCATCACCAGCACCAACGCCAACCGCCCCCTGGGGGCGGTGGAGCGCGAGGACCACTACTGGCAGGTGGGCACCAACGACCAGGCGTCCAAGGCGGCCGACTATGCGCCGCTGGTGCTCAGCTGGAACAATGGCTATGCCGTGCGGCTGCAGGATGTGGCCGAGGTCAGCGATTCGGTGCAGGACGTGCGCAACTTTGGCGTGGCCAATGGCAAACCCGCCATCCTGCTGCAGATCTTCAAACAGCCGGACGCCAACATCCTGGAAGCCGTGGACCGGGTGCGTGCCCTGCTGCCGCAGCTGCAGGCGTCCATTCCGGCGGCCATCGACATGACCATCGTCTCCGACCGCACCCCCACGCTGCGGGCCTCTGTGGTGGAGGTGGAACGCGCGTTGGCCATCTCGGTGGCCCTGGTGATCCTGGTGGTGTTTCTGTTCCTGCGCAACGGGCGGGCCACGCTGATCCCCGCCGTGGCCGTACCGGCCTCGCTGATGGGCACGTTCGGCATCATGTACCTGTGCGGCTACACGCTGGACAATCTGTCGCTGATGGCCCTGACGGTGGCCACGGGCTTTGTGGTGGACGATGCCATCGTGGTGCTGGAAAACGTGATGCGCCACATGGAGCGGGGCAAGTCACCCTTGCAGGCGGCGCTGCAGGGTGCACGGAAAATCGGTTTCACCGTGGTCTCCATGAGCCTGTCGCTGATTGCGGTGTTCGTGCCCATTCTGTTCATGGGCGGCATCGTGGGGCGTTTCTTCCGGGAGTTCGCGGTGGTCATGTCCGCGGCGATTCTGGTGTCCATGGTGGTGTCGCTGACCACCACACCCATGATGTGCGCGGCATTGCTGCGCACACCGGCACAGCAGGCCCGCATGCAGGCGCGCAAGGGCCAGCGCAGTGCCTGGCGGCAGCGCTGGCAAGGCTTCTGGCAGCGCATATCGGCCGCCATCGGCCGGGGCGAAACCGCGCTCACCGCAGGCTATCGCCGCACCCTGGCCTGGAGCCTGCGCCGCCAGCCCCTGGTGGTGCTGGTGCTGCTGGCGGTCATCGGGCTGAACGTCTACCTGTATGTGGCCATCGACAAGGGCTTCATGCCCCAGCAGGACACGGGGCGGGTGATGGGCTTCATCCGCGCCGACCAGTCCACCTCCTTCCAGGCCATGGAGCGGCGCATCCAGCGCTTTCTGGCCATCGTGCAGCAGGATCCGGCAGTGGAATACGTGACCGGTGTCACCGGCGGCGGCCAGCGCAATGCCGCCAACATCTTCATGTCGCTCAAGCCGCTGTCCGAGCGCAAGGTGTCCAGTGACGAGGTCATCAACCGCCTGCGCGACAAGCTCAAGAACGAGCCTGGTGCACGCCTGTTCATGGTGGCGCAGCAGGATGTCCGCATCGGCGGCCGCCAGAGCATGGCCTCCTACGATTTCACGCTGCAGGCCGACGACAACGCCGAATTGCGCACCTGGGAGCCGCGCATCCGCCAGGTACTGTCCACCCTGCCGGAGCTCACCGATGTGAACAGCGACGTGCAGGACTATGGCCTGCAGACCTCGTTGGTGATCGACCGCGACCAGGCCGCGCGCCTGGGACTGACGGTGGCGCAGATCGACAACACCCTGAACGACGCCTTCGGCCAGCGCCAGGTGGGGGTGATCTACAACCCGCTCAACCAGTACCGCGTGGTGATGGAAGCGGCCCCCCAGTTCCTGCAAAGCCCGGAGACGCTGCGCGGCTTCTTCTTCGTCAACAGCAGTGACGAGCAGGTGCCGCTGACAGCGTTTGCCCGCATCACCACCACCAACACCCCGCTGACGGTCAGCCACGAAGGCGGCACACCGGCCAGCACCATCAGCTACAGCCTGCCACCCGGGGTCTCGCTGTCGCAGGCCAATGACGCCATCCGCCAGGCCATGGCCGATCTGGGCATGCCGGTGTCCATACGCGGCAGCTTCAGCGGCACGGCCGGCGCTTTCCAGCAGGCACTGGCGGGGCAGCCACTGCTGATTCTGGCAGCCATCATCACCATCTACCTGGTGCTGGGCATCCTCTATGAAAACCTGGTCCACCCGCTGACCATCCTCTCCACGCTGCCATCGGCCGGCGTGGGCGCGCTGCTGGCGCTGATGCTGTGCAAGACCGAGTTCTCCCTGATCGCCTTCATCGGGGTGATCCTGCTGATCGGCCTGGTCAAGAAGAACGCCATCATGATGATCGACTTCGCGCTGGAGCGCGAGAAAGGCGGTCACGCCACGGCCGCGCAGGCCATCTACCGCGCCTGCAACCTGCGGCTGCGCCCCATTCTGATGACCACCATGGCCGCCATCTTCGGCGCGCTGCCTCTGGCACTGGGCCGGGGAGACGGAGCCGAGCTGCGCCAGCCGCTGGGCATTGCCATTGTGGGCGGCCTGCTGGTCAGCCAGTTGCTCACGCTCTACACCACGCCCGTGGTCTATGTGCTACTGGACCGCTTGCGTACCCGCTGGCAACGCAGCTGGCGGCGCCGGGGCAACGTGGCGGCCACACCCGGAGCACCCGCATGATTGACTGGACCCACGCTATGCATGAAAAAGGCCTGCCTGTCCGATGGCACGCGCTGAATCCGTTCGCTGATCTGAAGTCGCCCTGGCCCGTGGCCAGCCTGCTCCTGGCCTTGGCCCTGGGACTGACCGGCTGTTCCATGGCCCCCACCTACCAGCGCCCGGCGCTGGATGTGCCCGCCACCTTCAAGGAAGCCACCCCTTCTGCGACCGAGTGGGGAGTGTGGCAGCCTGCCCGCCATGGCGCCACGCAAGGCGATACAGCGGCTGCCGTGCCCGCATCCTGGTGGTCGCTGTATGGCGACGCCACGCTGAACCGGCTGCAGGACCAGGCTGAGGCCGGCAGCCCCAGCGTGGAACAGGCGGTGGCCCGGCTGCGTGCCGCACAGGCTGCGGTGGCCAGCAGCCGGGCCGGCCTGTTTCCGACACTGGGCGCATCGGGCAGCGCCAGCCGGGCGCGTGCAGGCGGCAGCACGGGCAGCAGCAACGGCGGCAGTGCAGGCATCAACAACAGCTACTCACTGGGCCTGAACGCCAGCTGGGAGCTGGACCTGTGGGGCCGGCTGTCCGGTCAGGTGGCGGCCGACCAGCTGAGCGCCCAGGCCAGCCGGGACGACCTGTCCGCGGCACGCCTGTCCAGCCAGGCGACGGTGGCACAGACGTATTTCGCGCTGCGCGCGGCCGAAGCGCAGATGCAGCTGCTGCAGGACAGCCTGCAGGCGTACCTGCAAAGCTGGCAGCTGACACAGAACCGCTACCGCGCCGGTGTGGCCTCGTCGGCCGATGTGGCCCAGGCCGAATCACAGTACAAGAGCACCCAGGCCCAGTTGCTGGAAGCCCGGACCACACGCGCCCAGTACGAACATGCCCTGGCTGCACTGCTGGGCCTGGCCCCCGCCCAGTTCAGCCTGCCCGTCACCGGGCAGCTTCCGGCTGCGCCGCAGGTGCCGGGCATGCTGGCCTCCACCCTGCTGGAACAGCGCCCCGACATTGCGGCGGCGGAACGCCGTGTGGCCGCGGCCAATGCCCAGGTGGGCGTGGCGCGTTCCGCCTACTTTCCGGCGCTCACGCTGTCGGCAGCAGGCGGCTATCGCAGCAGCACACTGTCGCACCTGCTGAGTGCGCCCAATCTGTTCTGGTCGCTGGGGCCGGCGATGGCGCTGAGCCTGTTCGACGGTGGTGCTCGCTCGGCCGCAGTGGAGTCGGCCCGCGCAGCGCTGGATCTGGCAGGCGCCACCTACAAGCAAACCGTGCTGACCGCGCTGCAGGAGGTGGAGGACAACCTGGTGGCCGCCACCCACCTGGCGCAGGAGCAGCAGGTGCAGACCGAGGCCGTGGCCGCCGCGCAAAAGGCGCTGGACGTGGCCAACAACCAGTACAAGGCCGGTACCGTGGCCTACCTGAATGTGCTGTCGGCCCAGACCACGGTGCTGAGCGCGCAGAACAGTCTGATCAGCGTGCAGAACCGGCGCCTGGCGGCCACCAACACCCTGCTGAAGAACGTGGCCGGGCGCTGGGCGCCTTGAGCGCGGCAGGCCACATGGCCTCCTCTCGGTGCCAGGCCATCACAGCGTGATCAGCATGGCCACCACCGTGGCCGCCATGGCTGCGGTGGCCAGCCACCCCAGGGCACGCAGGCGATGGCCTATGGTGTGCACCCCCATGGTGTCCCGCCGGGTGGCCAGCAGCATCATCACCACCATGATGGGCACCGCAATCACCCCGTTGAGCACGGCCGCCCAGAACAGCTCCTTCACCGGGTCTGTCGGCGTGAAACACAGCACCACACCGCCGAACGTGGCGAATGCGATCACCCCGTAGAAGCCACGGCCCTCACCTTGCCCCAGCCGCGCGCTCAAGGTGCCTTCCCACCGGAAGGCTTCCGCAACGGCATACGCCGCAGACCCCGCCAGCACCGGCACCGCCAGCATGCCCGTGCCGATGATGCCCAGGCTGAACAACAAAAATGTGAGATCGCCGGCCACCGGCCGCAACGCTTCGGCCGCCTGTGCAGAGGTTTCGATGTGGGTGAGCCCTGCCGCATGCAAGGTGGCGGCCGTGCTCAGGATGACAAAGAAAGCGATCAGGTTGGAGAACGTCATCCCCAGGATGGTGTCGAACTTGATCCGGCGCAGATGGTGCCGGACCTCCTGCAGCGAATGCTCCGGGCCGCCGCGCAGGTCTTCCATCTCCTGCGCCGCCTGCCAGAAAAACAGATAGGGGCTGATGGTGGTGCCAAAGAGCGCGACCACCATCAACAGCACCTCGTTGCTGAGCGTCAGGCGTGGATACACCACCGCGCGCAGCACATCGCCCCAGTTCAGCGGAATGGTCAACGCCACCGCCACATAGGCGAGCAAGGCCAGGGTCAGCCATTTCAGCCCGCGCACATACACGCGGTACGGCAGAAACACCTGCAGCAGCAGGCACAGCATCCCGAAGCTGACGACATAGACATGGGCCGAACCACCCAGCAGAAGCCGCAATGCCTCGGCCATGGCCGCCAGATCGGCGGCAATGTTCAGGGTGTTGGCGCCGACCAGCAGCGTGACCGTACAGACCAGCACCCAGCGCGGATAGGCCTGTCCGATATTGGCCACCAGACCACGGCGTGTCACATAGCCGATGCGCGCGCTGATGATCTGGATGGCCGCCATCAGCGGCAAGGTGAAGACCATGCTCCAGAGCATGGAGAAGCCGAACTGCGCCCCGGCCTGGGAGTAGGTGGCGATACCGCTGGGGTCGTCGTCGGCAGCCCCGGTGATCAGCCCGGGACCCAGGGATTGGAAACTCTTGCGCAGCCGCTGTGACCAGGTTGCTTGCATGGGGGCTCTCTGAAGAACGGAAATGGCTCTGTACCGCCCGGGCGCCGGCATGCATACGGCGTCTGGCTGCAGGAATCGCCATTATTCCTTCCCTGTGCAGCCTCCTCCTCCCCGTATCGCGCCCCGTTCCGACCGCCGAGCCGTCCATGTGCTGCGCATGAAAAAACCGCCCACATCCTGCGGATGGGGCGGTGAGTGCATGGCGGACACGGCGCAGCAGCGCGCCGGTCAGAAGCCGTCGCTCAATCGTCCAGCAGCGACAGGTCGCGCACGGCGCCGGTATCCGCGCTCGTGACCAGCATGGCATAGGCCTTCAGTGCGGCCGAGATCTTGCGCGGACGCGGCTTGGCCGGCTTCCAGCCCTTGGCGTTCTGCACTTCGCGGCGTCGGGCCAGTTCTTCATCGCTGACCAGCGCATTGATGGTGCGGTTGGGAATGTCGATGCGGATCTTGTCGCCGTTCTGCACCAGGCCGATGGCGCCGCCTGCAGCAGCTTCGGGCGAGCAGTGGCCGATGGACAGACCCGAGGTACCGCCGGAGAAACGACCATCGGTCAGCAGCGCGCAGGCCTTGCCCAGGCCCTTGGACTTGAGGTAGCTGGTGGGGTACAGCATCTCCTGCATGCCGGGGCCGCCCTTGGGGCCTTCGTAGCGCACGATCACCACGTCACCGGCCTGGACCTTGTCGGCCAGGATGTTTTCCACGGCTTCGTCCTGCGATTCGACCACGTGGGCCGTGCCTTCAAACACCAGAATGGACTCGTCCACCCCGGCGGACTTCACCACGCAGCCATTCAGGGCGATGTTGCCGGTCAGCACCGCCAGACCGCCTTCCTTGCTGAACGCATGCTCATAGCTACGGATGCAGCCCTCGGCACGGTCCAGGTCCAGGCTGGGCCAGCGGGTGCTCTGGCTGAAAGCCACCTGCGTGGGAATGCCGGCAGGGCCAGCCATGTAGAAGTGGCGCACGGCCTCATCCTGCGTGCGCACGATGTCCCACTGGTCCAGCGCTTCCTTCAGCGTCTTGGCATGCACGGTGGGCACATCGGTATGCAGCTTGCCAGCACGGTCCAGCTCGCCCAGGATGGCCATGATGCCGCCGGCGCGGTGCACGTCTTCGATGTGGTACTTGGGCGTGTTGGGTGCGACCTTGCACAGCTGGGGCACGACGCGCGAGAGGCGGTCGATGTCGGCCATGGTGAAGTCGATACCGGCTTCCTTGGCAATCGCCAGCAGGTGCAGGATGGTGTTGGTGGAGCCGCCCATGGCGATATCCAGCGTGATGGCGTTCTCGAAGGCCTTGAAGCCCACGGCACGCGGCAGCACCGATGCATCGTCCTGCTCGTAGTGCTGGCGGGCCAGCTCCACGATGCGGCGACCGGCGCGCAGGAACAGCGCTTCACGGTCGGCGTGCGTGGCCACCACGGTGCCGTTGCCGGGCAGGGACAGGCCCAGCGCCTCGGTCAGGCAGTTCATGGAGTTGGCGGTGAACATGCCCGAGCAGGAACCGCAGGTCGGGCAGGCCGAGCGCTCCACCTCTGCCACCTCGGCGTCGGAATAGCGCTGGTCGGCGGCGATCACCATGGCGTCCACCAGATCCAGCTTCTTGAATTCGATGGTCTTGGTCTCGGGATTCGCCAGCTTGGTCTTGCCCGCTTCCATGGGGCCGCCGGAGACAAAGATCACCGGGATGTTCAGGCGCATGGCGGCCATCAGCATGCCGGGGGTGATCTTGTCGCAGTTGGAGATGCACACCAGCGCGTCGGCGCAGTGGGCGTTCACCATGTATTCGACCGAATCGGCAATCAGGTCACGGCTGGGCAGCGAATACAGCATGCCGTCGTGGCCCATGGCAATGCCATCGTCCACGGCGATGGTGTTGAATTCCTTGGCCACGCCGCCGGCCTTTTCAATCTCGCGCGCCACCAGCTGCCCCAGGTCCTTCAGGTGCACGTGGCCGGGCACGAACTGGGTGAAGGAGTTGGCAATGGCGATGATGGGCTTTTCGAAGTCGCCATCTTTCATGCCGGTGGCACGCCACAAGGCGCGCGCACCTGCCATGTTGCGGCCGCCGGTGGAGGTTTTGGAACGGTATGCGGGCATGGGGAATGTCGTTGTAGCAAAGGTCTGCAGGCCTGCGTGCAGGGGCCGGTTTGCCACCGTCCATCCCACGCAGGATCACCGCAGATTATCACCCAGCCACCCCGCGAAGGCGCAGGCGCAAATCCCTGCTGGCGACCAAGCCAGCCATCGCAAAACGCGACAGCAGCCTTCTGGTGCGTACCGGCGCCACCGCCCTGCCAACCCCAATAACCCCATGGCATTCCCCCGCTTGCAGGGAATGCGCACCCACCTGCGGCCGGGCCTACAATCTGACCCTGTTTCCCCCACTTCTGCCAAAGCCCTCGAGGAAAAAGTAGCTATGAAGCGTGCTCTGATCACCCTGGCCCTGACCTTGTCCGTTGCCGCCCCAGCCATGGCCGATCTGGCGCTGGCCCAGTCCAAGAACTGCATGGCCTGCCATGCCGTGGACAAGAAGCTGGTGGGCCCCTCCTACAAGGACGTGGCCGGCAAGTACGCCGGCCAGAAGGACGCTGCGGACAAGCTGGCGGCCAAGATCGTCAAGGGTGGCAGCGGCGTCTGGGGCCCCGTGCCCATGCCTGCCAACACCCAGGTCAGCGAAGCCGATGCCAAGAAGCTGGCCGCCTGGATTCTGACCTTGAAGTAATCCCGCACCGCGCGGGCACCCGCCGCAGGGCAGCGCGACCCCGGCCCACAAAAAAGCCGCCTGGCCTGTGCCCGGCGGCTTTTTTCTTTTTCACATGGCGCATGCCGCCCCCTGCGACGCCGTCGCTGCCTGCGCGCCGGGCGCGGGCCCGACTGCAGCAGCGCCGCCATCACAGCAACGGATCGGCGCGGCCTTCGGCCGGTTTGGCCGCATGGCCCTTGCCGCTGCCCCAATCGGCGGCCACGCCGGCGCGCAGCTGCTGCTCCAGCTGGCCGACATAGGCGGCGGTGGAATTGTCACTTTCCTGGGCGCGGGCCTTGAACTGCTCTTCCAGCGCATCCAGGCGATTGAGCAGTTGCTGCTGCGCTTCCTGGTGGCGCAGCTCCAGCACCGTGCGCAGCTCGGTGAAGCGCGAGGCCTCGGCCTTGTCGGCCAGTTCGCGCTGGGCCAGCATTTCCTTGTTGTGCCGGCGCGTCTCCATCAGCACCGAACCCTGCAGCGTGACCACGTAGGCCACAAAGAAGATGGCCAGCAGCGCCGTCAGGCACAGCATGATCAGGCCCAGCGGGGCCTCCACCGTAGTGAAGCCCAACGAGACGGGCGTGGATTGGTTCAGCGCCTGCCAGTTCATCGTGGCCAGGAACACGATCAGCAGCACGATCAAGGTCAGCAAAGCGGTTCTTGCTTTCATGAAAATCTCCAAGGTCCGGTCAGCGGGCGTGGCACTACTGCCTGCCCTTCGCTGCATTTGTAACGCATCTTGGATTCAGCCCAGGTAGGAATGGCCCCTGTCCCGCGCCACATTGGCGCTTGTTTGCGCCAGTCCAGAAAAAAGCCACCGCTTGTGGCGGTGGCATAAACGGGTGCGGCGGTACCGCATCCGAAGCATCAGGGCCGCAGCGGTCGCAGAGCACCCGGTGTGTCCGCGTTGCGCGGCGTTCTGGATCAGTTGGTCTTGGCCAGCTGCTCCAGGATCGCAGGGTTTTCCAGCGTGCTGGTGTCCTGGGTGATGGCCTCGCCCTTGGCGATGGAGCGCAGCAGACGGCGCATGATCTTGCCGCTGCGGGTCTTGGGCAGGTTCTCGCCAAAGCGGATGTCCTTGGGCTTGGCGATGGGTCCGATTTCCTTGGCCACCCAGTTGCGCAGCTCGTTGGCCAGGGCCTTGGCTTCTTCGCCGGTCGGCACCGGGCGCTTGAGCACCACGAAGGCGCAGATGGCTTCTCCGGTCAGGTCGTCCGGGCGGCCCACCACAGCGGCTTCGGCCACCAGATCGGTCTTGGACACCAGCGCGGATTCGATTTCCATCGTGCCCATGCGGTGGCCGGAGACGTTCAGCACATCGTCGATGCGGCCGGTGATGCGGAAGTAGCCGCGGTCTTCGCTGCGCACGGCGCCGTCGCCGGCCAGGTAGTAGCCCTTGAGCTCTTCGGGGAAGTAGCTCTTCTTGAAGCGCTCGGGGTCGCCCCAGATATTGCGGATCATCGACGGCCAGGGCTTCTTGACCACCAGGATGCCGCCGGCGCCGTTGGGCATGTCGTTGCCGGATTCATCGACGATGGCCGCGGTGATGCCGGGCAGCGGCAAGGTGCACGAACCGGGCACCAGCGGGGTGGCACCAGGCAGCGGCGTGATCATGTGGCCGCCGTTTTCGGTCTGCCAGAAGGTGTCCACGATCGGGCAGCGCTCGCCACCGATGTGCTTGTAGTACCACATCCAGGCTTCGGGGTTGATGGGCTCGCCCACGCTGCCCAGGATGCGCAGCGACGACAGGTTCCAGTTCTTGGGGTGCACCTTCTCGTCGGAATCCGCGGCCTTGATCAGCGAACGGATGGCCGTGGGCGCGGTGTAGAACACCGTGCAGCCATGGCGCTCGATCATCTGCCAGAAGCGGCCGGCGTTCGGGAAGGTCGGCACGCCTTCGAACACGATCTGCGTGGCACCCGCCGACAGCGGGCCGTAGGCCACATAGGTATGGCCGGTGATCCAGCCGATGTCGGCCGTGCACCAGAACACATCGCTGTCCTTCATGTCGAAGGTCCAGTTCACCGTCTGGCGCGCCCACAGCATGTAGCCACCGGTGCTGTGCTGCACGCCCTTGGGCTTGCCGGTGGAGCCGCTGGTGTAGAGGATGAACAGCGGGTGCTCGGCATTCACCGGCACGGCCGGGCATTCGGTCGACTGGCCTGCCAGCGCTTCGGTGAAGGTGATGTCACGGCCGGCCACCATGGCGCATGCCGTGGGTGTGCGCTCGTACACCAGCACCGTCTTGACGGCATCGCAGCCGCCCAGCGCCAGCGCGTCGTCGACGATGGCCTTCAGCGGCAGCTCCTTGCCACCACGCATCTGGTAGTTGGCCGTGACCACCGCGGTGGCGCCCACGTCCACGATGCGCTCCTGCACCGCCTTGGCCGAGAAGCCGCCGAACACCACCGAGTGCGTGGCACCGATGCGCGCGCAGGCCTGCATGGCCACCACGCCTTCGATGGTCATGGGCATGTAGATCAGCACGCGGTCGCCCTTTTGCACGCCACGGGCCTTGAGCGCGTTGGCGAACTGGCTCACGCGGGCCAGCAGCTCCTTGTAGGTGACCTTGGTGACTTCGCCGCCGTCGGCTTCAAAGATGATGGCGGTCTTGTTCTCGACCGGCGTGCCGATGTGCTTGTCCAGGCAGTTGGCGCTGGCGTTCAGTTCACCGTCGGCAAACCACTTGAAGAACGGGGCATTGCTCTGGTCCAGCACCTGGGTGAAGGGCTTGGTCCACACCACGTTTTCACGGGCCAGGCGGGCCCAATAACCTTCATAGTCCTTGTCCGCTTCGGCACACAGGGCTTCGTAAGCGGCCATGCCGGACACACGGGCAGCCTTCTGGGTCGCATCGGATGGGGGAAAGACGCGGTTTTCCACCAGCACGGATTCGATGGCGTTGGTCGGTGCGTTCATGGCTGAGTCTCCTTGCACTTGTAGGGTTTGTTTGCGGCGTACTGTCGTGTCGGGCACTTACATACCACTGACTCGCCGTCTATCTCCCACTGTAGCCCGCAAAAAGCCCTGCCTTCCCCCTCGGGTTTCCACAATGCCGCCGCATACAATGCCCGCCCAGCAGCGCTTCGCTGCTACGGTTTCCTTCAACCATCCTCTGACCCACCATGGCCCACGCTGACCCGAAATCCGAGTCTCCTGCCTCCCCCCCCTCTTCCACGCCCGTGGCCCTGCGTCCCCTGCCAGCCCTGATCTTTGCCAGCCGCTGGCTGCAGCTGCCGCTGTACCTGGGCCTGATCGCAGCCCAGGGCGTCTATGTCTGGCACTTCCTGATCGAGCTGCTGCACCTGGTGGAAGCCGCCTTCGGCAGCCAGGAAGCGCTGCAGGCACTGATCACCAACATCGGCTACAAACCCGAAGCCGCCATCACCGGCCTGAACGAGACCGTCATCATGCTGGTGGTGCTGGCCCTGATCGACGTGGTGATGATCTCCAACCTGCTGATCATGGTGATCGTCGGCGGGTACGAAACCTTTGTCAGCCGCCTGGGCCTGGACAGCCACCCCGACCAGCCCGAGTGGCTGGACCATGTGAACGCCTCCGTGCTCAAGGTCAAGCTGGCCCTGTCCATCATCGGAATCAGCTCTATCCACCTGCTCAAGAGCTTCATCAACGCCGGCAACTATGAAGTGCAGGTGCTGATGTGGCAGACCATCATCCATGTGGTCTTCCTGCTCAGCGCCCTGGCCATTGCCTTCACCGACAAGCTGATCCACAGCAGCCACGCCAGCCACAGCGCCCACTGAGCCCCCTCTGCAAAGCGCCCACCAGGGCGTTTTTTGCCCGCATGCAACCCCGGCTACCGCAAGGTTCCGGGGTTGCTGCTTTTTCCGCTCCGTTGCCAGCGGCAGAAAGCATGAAGCCCACCGTTGCCAGCCCCACGAATGCTGCAACGCAAAAAAATCATTGACAGCAACATAACGAATAGTTAGAATAAACGCTTCATTAACAACCTGCCATGCAGGTAATCCATCCCTTTCGCGGGTGGATTGACTCTGGCGCGCACCGTTGCCACGCAACGCGCTGCCGCCACAGGCCGGACTCCGGCCCTGATGCACGGACTTTCATCCGGGTGGCTTTCGGCCTTGCGCCACCACCCGTTCCGAGGGAAAGCAACCGGCGGTCTGACCGTTGACTTCCTCCCTCGCTCCTGCGGCCCTTGCGCACCCTCGCGTGCCATGCGGGCCCTGCCATACCTGCCCTTCAATGTGGCGCAACGGGTGTTCCCCGCTGCGCCAGTGCATCGGGCCCCACGTTTTCCGGCTTCGCGTGTAGGCCGCCATGGGCATGCCCATGGCGCGGCTGCACTGTGTTCAACCTCCAAAACCAATGAGGGAGAGAAACCAGTGGCCAAACAAATTCGCATCGAGCATGTGTTCAAAGTCTTCGGCGACCAGCCGCAGGCTGCGCTCGACCTGGTGCAGCAAGGGCTGTCGAAACAAGACATCCTGCAGCGCACCGGCCAGTCCATCGGCGTGTTCGACGCCCATTTCACCATCGAGGCCGGCGAGGTCTTTGTCATCATGGGCCTGTCCGGCTCGGGCAAGTCCACGCTGGTGCGCCTGCTCAACCGCCTGATCGAGCCCACCAGCGGCCAGATCGTGGTGGATGGCCAGGACATCAACCAGCTCAACGACCGCGACCTGCGCGCCCTGCGCCGCAAGGACATCTCCATGGTGTTCCAGTCGTTCGCGCTGATGCCCCACATGACGGTGCTGGACAACACCGCCTTCGGCCTGGAACTGGCCGGCGTGGACAAGCCCACGCGCCAGAAAGCCGCACAGGAAGCGCTGGAACAGGTGGGCCTGGGCGCCTGGGGTGCCAGCTACCCCGACGCCCTGTCGGGCGGCATGCAGCAACGCGTGGGCCTGGCCCGTGCCCTGGCATCCGACCCCAGCATCCTGCTGATGGACGAGGCGTTCTCCGCCCTGGACCCCATCATCCGCACCGAGATGCAATCCGAGATCCTGCGCCTGCAGCAGATCAAGCGGCGCACCGTGGTCTTCATCTCGCACGACCTGGATGAAGCCATGCGCATTGGCGACCGCATCGCCATCATGAAGGATGGCCAGGTGGTGCAGGTGGGCACGCCCGATGAAATCCTGCGCAGCCCGGCCAACGACTACGTGCGCAACTTTGTACGTGGCGTGGATGCGGCCTCGGTCTTCAAGGCCGCCGACATCGCCCGCCAGGCCATGACCATCGTCTCCGAACACAGCGACCGCGGCTGCCGCGCCGCGCTGCGCCTGATCGAGGACTCCGACCGCGACCACGCCTATGTGGTCAACAGCCGCAAGCGCTACCTGGGTGTCGTCTCTTCGCAGTCCCTGCGGGATGCGCTGCAGGGCCAGCCCGGCATGCGCGGCCTGCAGCACGCCTTCATCCCCAACGCCGTGCCGCTGGCCAGCAGCACGCCGGTGGCCGATCTGTTCGGTCCGGTGGCGGCCGTGCCCTTCGCGCTGCCTGTGGTGGACGAGGACGGTAGCTTCCTTGGGGTGGTCAGCCGCACCACCATGCTCAAGTTCCTGGACCGCGACACCCCCCCCGTGCCGCCGCCCCAGATCGAAGTGCCGCCCATCCAGCTGAATCCGAAGTTCCCCGTACATGCGGCGGAACCCGCCGTGGCGCCGCATGCCCAGCCTGCCGCGCCTGTCCATAACCAGACCGGAGATGCCGCATGAACGATTTGCACACCACCACCCCGGTGCAGGACGATCCCTGGGCCGCCAGCACCGCACAGGACGCCCCGAACCCGATGCCCGCCACCTCGGCCGACGCTGCGGTCGACGATCCCTGGGCGGCCAGCAGCGTGCAGGCCGATGCGCCCACGGCCAACGCCACCGACGCAGGCACCGACCCCTGGGGCGGCAGCGCCGGTGCGCCCGACGCCGGCATGGACTGGCTCAGCGCCCCGGCCACATCCACCCCGGTGGATGACAGCAGCCAGAGCGGCCTGACGGCCCTGTGGCACCAGATCACCACCGAAGGCCTGCCGGTGCAGGACGCCATCAACGACGGCTTGGGCTGGGTGGTCGAGCACTTCCGGCCCTTCTTCCAGGCGGTGCGCACCCCCATTGATGCCACCCTCAACGGCGTGACCGACACCTTGCTGGCCGTGCCCATGCCGGTGCTGGTGCTGCTGATTGCCCTGCTGTCCTGGCAGTTCGCCAGCCGCAAGCTGGCCATCGGTTCGGCCATCTCGCTGCTGATCGTCGCGGCACTGGGCATCTGGTCCGAAGCCATGGTGACTCTGGCCCTGGTGCTGACCTCGCTGCTGTTCTGCGTGGTCATCGGCCTGCCGGTGGGCATTGTGCTGGCCAGCAGCGACCGCGCCCAGCGCTGGATGCGCCCGGTGCTGGACGCCATGCAGACGACGCCGGCCTTTGTCTATCTGGTGCCGGTGGTGATGCTGTTCGGCATCGGCAATGTGCCGGGGGTGATCGTGACCATCGTGTTCGCGCTGCCGCCGCTGATCCGCCTGACCAATCTGGGCATCCGCCAGGTGCGTCCGGACCTGATCGAGGCCAGCCGCGCCTACGGCGCCTCGCCCTGGCAGCTGCTGTGGAAAGTGCAGCTGCCGCTGGCCATGCCGTCCATCATGACCGGCATCAACCAGGCACTGATGCTGTCGCTGTCCATGGTGGTCATCGCCTCCATGATCGCCGTCGGCGGTCTGGGCCAGATGGTGCTGCGCGGTATCGGCCGCCTGGACATGGGCCTGGCCACCGTGGGCGGCCTGGGCATTGTGCTGCTGGCCATCGTGCTGGACCGTCTGACCCAGGCCATGGGTGAAAACACACGCGGCAGCGCCCGCTGGTGGCAGACCGGCCCGGCAGGCCTGGTGGTGCGCATGCTGCGCCCGGCCCCCGCGGCGCCGACAGCGGCCACAGCGGCCACAGCGGCCACAGCGCAGGCAGCGCCAACTGCGGCTGCGGCAACCACGGCACAGCCCACTCCGCTGCCGCCCCAGCCATCGGCCGGCTGACGGCCAGCCCATTCGCTGATGGCCTGCACGACCGTGGTGTCGTGCCAGGCCACCAGCCAGGCACCTCCCCCAGACACCACACCCACCACAACACAAAGGAACACCAAGGATGACGTTGCACACTGCATACACCCCCGATACACAGACCCTCCCCACCGCCAACGCCCCCCGCTCGGCCTGGCAGCGCGCCTGCGCCGTCGCCGCAGGCCTGGCCATGGCTGGCAGCATGGCCTTGGCGGCCGACAGCGCCGACCTGCCCGGCAAGGGCGTGAAAGTCCAGCCGCTGAAAAGCTCCATCGCCGAAGAAACCTTCCAGACCCTGCTGGTCATCAAAGCCCTGGAGCAACTGGGCTACGACGTGCAGCCCGTGAAGGAAGTGGAATACCCCACGGCCCATATCGCCCTGGCCAATGGCGACGCCACCTTCATGGCCAACCACTGGAACCCGCTGCATGCCGACTACTACAAGAATGCCGGTGGTGACGCCAAGCTCTACCGCCAGGGCGTGTTCTCAGCCAACGCCGCCCAGGGCTACCTGATCGACAAGAAGACGGCCGACGCCCACCAGATCACCAACCTGGGCCAGCTCAAGGATCCCGAGATTGCCAAGCTGTTCGACACCGACGGTGACGGCAAGGCCGACCTGACCGGCTGCACCCCCGGCTGGGGCTGTGAGGCCATGATCGAACACCAGCTGTCCGCCTATAAGCTGCGCGACACGGTCACGCACAAGCAGGGCACCTACGCCGCGCTGATGGCCGACACCATCACCCGCTACAAGGCCGGCAAGCCCATCCTCTACTACACCTGGACGCCGTACTGGGTGAGCAATGTGCTCAAGCCCGGCAAGGACGTGGTCTGGCTGCAGGTGCCTTTCTCGGCCATGCCCGGTGAGCAGGCCGGCACCGACACCAAGCTGGCCAATGGCAAGAACTACGGCTTCATCGCCAACAACCAGCAGATCGTGGCCAACAAGGCCTGGGCGGAAAAGAACCCCGCCGCTGCCAAGCTGTTTGCCGTGATGCAGCTGTCCGTGGCCGACATCAATGCCCAGAACTACATGATGAGCCAGGGCCAGGGCAAGGCAGCCGACATCGAGCGCCACACCACGGGCTGGATCAAGGCGCACCAAAAGCAGTTCGACGGCTGGCTGCAGCAGGCACGCGACGCGGCCCGCTGAAGTCCGCGCGGAAACGCGCTCTGGCGCTTGCTGCACCCATACAGCAAGCGCCTGCACCCAGCGCACATCCATCCACCGGCCCCTGCGGCCGGTTTTTTTGTGCGGGCAGGCACGGTCTATGCATTCACTGTCGATGGACCCGGTCGCCTGCACCACGATGCAGCACCGGGCATTGGTTTCACTCCCCGGAGCTTTTCATGTTGCTTTCCCTGCCCCGCCGCACCCTGCTGTCCTCTCTGGCCGCCCTGGGCCTGTCCAGCCTCTGCGGTCTGACCGCCCAGGCCGCCACGCTGGCCGACATCCAGGCCCACAAAGTCCTGAACGTCGGCATCCAGACCGACTACCCGCCCTACGGCTATATCGACGCCAGCATGAAGCCCCAGGGCTCGGACGTGGCCACGGCCGAGTTGATCGCCAAGCAACTGGGCGTCAAACTCAACATCGTCACCGTCACCTCCCCTGCACGCATTCCCGCGCTGCAGGCCGGCAAGGTGGACCTGATCATCTCTTCCATGGGCAAGAACCCCGAGCGCGAGAAAGTGGTGGACTTCACCATCTCCTACGCACCGTTCTTCTCGGGCCTGTATGCCAACAAGAGCCTGGCGATCAAGCAGTTTGGCGATCTGGCCGGCAAGACCGTGTCGGTCACGCGCGGCTCGCTCCAGGACGATGCGCTGACCAAGCTGGCCCCCGCCGGTGCGCAGATCAAGCGCTTTGAGGACGACACCGCCACCATCGCCTCGTTCGTGACCGGCCAGAGCCAGGTGCTGGCCCACAGTGCGGCCGTGGCCGGCCTGACCATGCAGCGCAACCCCAAGCTGGGAGCCGAATACAAGCTACTGCTGACCGATGTGCCCTGCTTCATCGGCGTGGCCAAGGGCAACACCGCCCTGCTGGACCAGGTGAACGTGATCCTGCGCACCGCCAAGGCCGATGGCACGCTGAACGCCATTTCGGAAAAGTACCTGGGCCGTCCGCTGGGCAATCTGCCGGAATAAACGCCGTTCCGGGCAACTGCGCTGCACCAAAAAAAGAAACGAGCATAAAAAAGCGGCCCCCTGCGGGGCCGCTTTGCATGGATGGTGGTGTGTTGACCGCTGTGGATCAGCGCAAGGCCACGGCCTGCAGCTGCGCCAGCAGCTTGCCCTTGGCATCCAGCAATTCCAGCTGGTCACCGTGGATGCGCCAGCTGGCCACCTGGCCCAGCATTTTCAGCATGGCCGATTCGGTGCTGGACGCCGCGCCCCGGCAGGCCATGCGGGTGCCCGCCACCTTGCTGATCGCCAGCTGCGTACCGTCCTGCTTCCAGCTGCCCATCAGGCGGTTGCAACCGCCCGAGCCGACCAGCCTGCCTTGCTGCTGCAGGATGATGTGCGCTTCCTTGTCCAGGCGGGGCACCGCCTTGCCGTTCAAGGTCAGCAGCTTCCAATAGGTGTTGTCCAGCGACACCGTGGCCTGCTCTGCCGCGGCGGGCTTGGTACCGCCCTGCCCGGCCGGCACGGCGGCCGTGGCACCGGCCGCAGCGGCTGCCGCCACCGGTACGGGCACGCCCAGGTTCTTGGCCTTGTCCCCGGCGCAGGAGGTGGCGCTGGACAGCGACACAAAACGCTCCACGCGCAGTGCCAGCTCCTTCTTGCCCTGCTGGGCCATCACCGGATCGGCAGAGGGGCGTTCGACGATGCGGCCATCCACACTGGCCAGCATGGCGGTGTTGGGACCGTTGCGCGAAGCCATATAGGCATTCTCCAGCAGGGCGTTGTCGCCCTCCATCAGCACCGGCACGGTCTGCCCGGTCTTGCAGTCCAGGAATCGGCCGCTGTCGGCTTCATAGCTGTAGACGCCCTGCCAGCGGCCCGTTTCCGTGCTGGGCTGCAGAACGCCGGGCTGCTGCGCCGCAGCCGATGTGCTGCTGGTGCCGCGCCATTGCGACCATTTTTGCGAGACGGTGGAACAGCCCGCCAGACTGGCCACAGCCAGCACAACGCCGGCCACGCGCCACAGGGAATGCGACATGGATGCCTCCTGTCCATGGTTGTACATGTACTTCATGCCCGCACGTTAGCAGAGCCCCTGGTCTGGCAGGGCGAAACTGCAGCGCCAATACCCCTTGCGGGCAGTCATGCATTCACCGCCTTTGGGCTTGTTGCACGCACGGTTATTGGCCGAAAAGCTACTCAAAAAATAGCGCACCGACGATGCGGCAGAACACCTGCCGCAGCGGGACAGCGCCCATGGCCGCGCGCTGCCGCAGTGCGGCACCACCCGCCTTGCCATGTGGTTCAGACCGGGCTGCTGGTTGCGCGATCGCGCTGTCGCACGGCCCAACACACTTGTGACCAACTGTTGCATCCATAATCGTGCTATTTCCTGAACAGGCACCCCCATGAGCCAAGAGAATCCCAACGTCGTCCAAGGCACCGAGGAGCTGTTGCTCAGCCTGTGCAATTCCGTCACCCGCGTGCTGAACGTGGCCACCAACAGCCAGGTGCAGTATTCCGGCGTGGTGCAGCGCATCCAGAAGACCTACCTCAAGCCCGACATCGGCTGCTTTGTGCTGTTTGACGGCGGCTTCTCCGGTCTGGTCATCATCAACCTGTCCGCCGCGTCGGCCATGGAGCTGTACCGCAACTACCTGCTGAACATGGGCCTGTCCGAAAGCGACCTGGCCACCAGCTACACCTCGGACGAAGTCAGCAACGTGATGGGCGAGCTGATGAACCAGGTGGTGGGCGACTTCACCGGCAAGGTGCGCCGCGAACTGCAGACCCACATCACCCAGAACCAGCCCAAGATGCTGGTGCTGAACAAGCAGGTGCAGCTGAGCGTGGACGCCAACCTCGACAACCCCGAGG
Source organism: Comamonas sp. 17RB (assembly GCF_030056555.1). Lineage (NCBI taxonomy): Bacteria > Pseudomonadati > Pseudomonadota > Betaproteobacteria > Burkholderiales > Comamonadaceae > Comamonas > Comamonas sp. 17RB. The sequence goes on from NZ_JASHHY010000003.1 coordinate 292,518, forward strand.
CGCGGCGCGTCACCTTCTACACCGCCGCCAACAACATCTTCTATCTGGAACTGGCGGTGGACCGCACCGAATTCATCACCCTGCGCGACTTTGTGCCCGAAGCCGAGATCGACGCCGATGCCATCATGGCCGCTGCCGGTGCGCCTGCCGCCAGTCCCGCTGCTGCCGGGGCCTCTGCCGCCACGGCTGCTGCAACCGCCCCGGCACCGTCTTCCGCCGACGCCGATACCGAAGCCCTGCTCAAGTCGCTGGGCATGTAAGGTAAGCAGCCTGCACCACGGCACACGCCGTCCACCGAAAAAGCACCTTGCAGGGTGCTTTTTTCATGGCGCTTTCGGGTCTGCTCCGGTGCTGGCAGCCCCTCACCGGCCTCTGCATAGATGACTTCCCAATAAAAAACCAATTTTTTATTCGTTCCAAAGCCGGGAGCGGCTTTCTAGGATGCCGGCATTGACGTCCATCAAGGCCCGCTCCATGTCCTCCGCCACCGCCGCAATCACCTCTTCCACCTCGGCCCGCTTCCACATCCGGCCCACGGGTGCAGCACTCGGTGCGGACGTGCTGGGTCTGGACCTCTCCCGCCCGCTGGAGGCCGATACCCTGCAGGCACTGCAAGCCGCCTGGGACCAGCACCTGGTGTTGCGTTTTCGGGGCCAGCAACAGCTGACAGTGGACGACCATATCCGCTTCTCCCGCCATTTCGGTATCCTGGACCAGCGTCCGCTGGCCGCCAAAGGCCTGCACGCGCAGACGGCGGCACTGCCGCAGGAAATCACCGTGATCTCCAATCTGCGCCAGGACGGCCAGGCCCTGGGCGGACTGGGCGATGGCGAAGCCGTCTGGCATGCCGACATGACCTACCAGACCATTCCGCCCAAGGCCGCGCTACTGCTGGCACGCGAAGTGCCGGCAGCGGGCGGAAACACCTACTTTGCCAATCTGTACCTGGCCTATGACAGCCTGCCGGCCGATCTGCGCCAGCAGATTGAAGGCCTGGAATGCGTGCACGATGCCAGCCGCAACAGCGCAGGCGAGCTGCGCCTGGGCTTTGCCGACACCACCGACCCGCGCCAGACTATGGGCGCCATCCATCCGCTGGTGCGGGTGCACCCCGGCACCGGCCGCAAGAGCCTGTACCTGGGCCGCCGCCGCAACGCCTATATCCAGGGCCTGCCCCTGGAAGACAGCGAAGCCCTGCTGGACACCCTGTGGGCCCATGCTGTCCAGCCGCAGCTGACCTGGGGCCAGCAGTGGCAGGAAGGCGATCTGGTGGCCTGGGACAACCGCGTCACTCTGCACCGGCGCGACGCCTTCGATCCCCAGGCGCGCCGCTATATGCACCGCACCCAGGTCAGCGAGCGCACGGCATGACGCTGCGCCCATGCCACGCCCCGGCTCGCGGCCTGGTGCCGCGATGTTGAGCGGCTGAGTAGCGCCATTGCAGCGCTGTGGCGCCGGCAACGGCCTGCACAGCCCGGGCGCAACCGCCGCCACCTCGAATTTCTGCCACCCCCCGCCGGCAGTGCGCTGCGCGGGCTGGCCTTCCATTGCCATTGCTATTGCCATCGTCAGGTTCCCCATGCTGCCCACCACGCTCTCTCTTTCCCGCCGCCACTGGTTGCGCCACAGCCTGGCCGGTCTGGCCGCCTCCGGCAGCCCCTGGTGGCTGGCGAACGCCCAGACCAGCCCTGGCGCGGCACCACTGCCCCAGAACTTTCTGCAGCCCCACAAGGCGGTGACCATCGTGGTCGGCGGACCCGCCGGCGGCGCCACCGATGGCGTGGCGCGCGTCGTGGCCCAGGGGCTGTCCCAGACACTGCAGCGTGAAGTGATCGTCGAAAACAAGCCCGGGGCGGGCGGCACCATAGGCTCCAAATACGTCTCGCAGGCCAGGAACGATGGCCACACCCTGCTGCTGGGCCATATCGGCACCAATGTGCTGTCGCCGCTGATGCAGACACCCCGCCCTTATGACCCGGTACAGGGCTTCACCCCCATCGGCCAGATCGGCAACACCGCCTCCGTGCTGGTGGTGCCGGCCAACGGCCCGGCCACCCTGGAGCAGGCGCTGGCACAGTGGAAGCGCAAAGGCCAGCTCAGCTACGCCTCCACGGGACTGGGCTCGGGCCCCCACTTTCTGGGCCATCTGCTGGCCCAGGCATTGGGCGCCCAGGGTCTGCATGTGCCCTACCGGGGAAGTCCGTTCGCCCTGCAGGACCTGGTTGGCGGCCGTGTGGACTGCATGCTGGCCACCGCCGGCGCCATCGGCGCCTACCTGGACAGCAAGAAGCTGCGGGCTTTGGCCATTGCCTCCCAGGCGCGCAGCCGCTTCTACCCCCAGTTGCCAACGCTGCGCGAGGCCGGACTGGCATCCGTGGCCAACGAAGGCTGGTTCGGCCTGTTCGCTTCCGCGCAGACGCCACTGCCGGTGGCCCAGGCGCTGCACGCCCATCTGAATGCAGCGCTGCAGGCTCCGCAGGCCGCAGCCCCGCTGGAAGGTCTGGTGGTCGAGGTGGCCACCAGCGCCAGCCCCAGCGACTACGCCCGCTTCATCCAGGGCGAAGCCACCCACTGGAGCCAGGTGGTGACGCAGCTGGGCGCTGCGCTGAAAGCCACCTGATTCCCCTTGCCATGCCCAGCCGCCGCAGTGCGGCGGCCGGGGCAGGCTTACAGATTGCCGACCATGTCCTTGGCCACCACCCACTGGTCAAACTGCTCGGCCGTCACATGGCCGCTGGCAATGGCGGCGTCGCGCAGGCTCGAACCCTCCTTGTGCGCCTTCTTGGCGATGTAGGCGGCCTTGTCGTAGCCGATGTGGGTATTGAGCGCCGTCACCAGCATCAGCGAGCGGCTGACCAGCTCGGCAATGCGCTCGCGGTTGGGCTCGATCCCCACGGCGCAGTGGTCGTTGAAGCTGACCATGCCATCGGCCAGCAGGCGCACGCTCTGCAGGAAGTTGTGCGCCACCAGCGGGCGGAACACGTTCAGCTCGAAGTTGCCGCTGGCACCGCCGAAGTTGATGGCCACATCGTTGCCGAACACCTGGGCGCACAGCATGGTCACGGCCTCGGACTGCGTGGGGTTGACCTTGCCGGGCATGATCGACGAGCCCGGTTCGTTCTCGGGAATCGACAGCTCGCCCAGGCCGCTGCGCGGGCCGCTGGCCAGCCAGCGCACATCGTTGGCAATCTTCACCATGCTGGCCGCCAGGGTCTTGAGCGCGCCATGGGCATGCACCAGCCCGTCGCACGATGCCAGCGATTCGAACTTGTTGGGCGAGGTGATGAACGGGTAGCCGGTCAGCCTGGCCAGCTCGGCCGCCACCCCTTCGGCGTAGCCCTTGGGCGCATTCAGGCCCGTGCCCACGGCGGTGCCGCCCAGTGCCAGCTCGTACAGATGGGGCAGCGCGGCGCGCACATGTTTTTCGCTGTGTGCCAGCTGGGCCACCCAGCCGGAGATTTCCTGGCCCAGCGTCAGCGGTGTGGCGTCCTGCAGATGGGTGCGGCCGATCTTCACGATGTCGGCAAACGCCTCGCTCTTGGCCTGCAGCGTGGCACGCAGCTTGGCAATGGCCGGCAGCAGCTTCTGCTCGATGGCCGTGACCGCTGCCACATGCATGGCCGTGGGATAGACGTCGTTGCTGGACTGGCTTTTGTTCACGTCGTCATTCGGGTGCACCAGGCGCGACTCGCCGCGCTCGCCGCCCAGCAGCTCGCTGGCGCGGTTGGCCAGCACCTCGTTGACGTTCATATTGGTCTGCGTGCCCGAGCCGGTCTGCCACACCACCAGCGGGAATTCGCCCGGGTGCTGGCCAGCCAGCACCTCATCGGCAGCGGCGTTGATGGCCTGGGATTTCTTGGCATCCAGCAGGCCCAGGGCATGGTTCACCGTGGCCGATGCCTTCTTCACCTGCGCCAGCGCGCCAATGATTTCGCGCGGCTGCTGCTCGCCGCTGATGTCGAAGTTCTGCAGCGAACGTTGGGTCTGGGCGCCCCAGAGCTTGTCTGCGGGCACGGCGATAGGGCCGAAAGTGTCTTTTTCCTGGCGGGTGGCATGGGTCATGCGAAAAAACTCCTGGTGCGCAAGGCACCGCAAATGGATCACAACATGCTGCAGCCGTGGGTGGGTGCGGTATCTGTGCTCCCCCTGCCTGCCTGGACTGCAATCGCTATTGTGGCCTGCGCGACCGCCCTTGTCCCGATCCGTCCCTTCCGGAAGTACACCATCGAAAAAACCAGAAAACACTGCACGCGCACAGCGCTTGCGTGCAATGCCTGAAAGATCCGATGCACAAGGGCCTTCAGTGGTGGCGGTCAGGTCACACCGCCAAGCCCCGCATTCAACGGCCAGGAGGCGGACGTTCCTGGCCGGTTGGCGTCCAGGGGAGCTGGGAGCTCACGCCGGATCCACACCAAAGAAGCGCTGGCTGCGCTGCAGCACAGCGGCACGCTCGCTGTCCACCATCACCATGTGGTAGCTGTTGGTCAGCGGCATCATCTCGACCGCTCCTGCCAGATGGCGTCGCAGATGCCGGGCCGAGCGCATGCTGGTGATTTCGTCCTCACGCGCATGCACCACCAAAGTCTGGCAGTGAATCTCGCTCAGCCGTGCCACCAGGTGTTTGCGCAATCGATCGACCTCACGCACACAGGCCAGCGGGATGTACGCATAGTGGAAGTTCTCTTGCCGCTCGAAACGCTGCTGGATCGCACGGCGGATACGTGGATTTTTGATGCCATAAGGCTCGCACTCCGGCACTTTCATGCGCCGTGCCAATGCCGGCAACCAGTACACCAGATGGCGCAACCAGGCTTTCCTGGGAATGCTCCAGCCATCCAGGAACAGCGGCGGCGCATACACCGCCAACTTGCCTTCGTGGCCTTCCAGCCTCGCCACCTCCAGAGCCACCAGTGCTCCCAGGCACACCCCCGCCAGATGCACCTGGCCGTATTGCGCCTTCAGCGCCCGGTATTCCGCCCTCATTGCAGCCACCCAGTCCTGCCACCGACAGGCCAGCAAATCCTTCGGACTTGTCCCATGACCCGGCAGCAAAGGACTGCGGGCACAGACATGGCCGGCCTCCAACATCTTGCCCAACGCTCCCAGGTCATAGGCCGTACCGCCCAGACCATGAACCAGCAATGCCGCAGCTCGCGGCTCTTTCCCATCTATCACGCTGCATACCTCCAGCCGTCAACCCGTTGATGCACTGCAGCAAAACCTGCCATGCGGGGCGCATGCTCAAGGCTGAGGCTGAATCATTTCTGAACCGCCAACGCTCCCCGTCAACATCCGCCCACGGCTGCAGTCAAGCCCCCGCTTGCGCCATAAAAATTTACACAACAAAGGAAGACGTTGCCGATAGATGAATTCATTTATCAACAGAAACGCCACGCGCATGCAAATGTTTACTGTGAATTACGGTTTGGCAAGGTAGGGCGGTACGGCCACTGGCGTCCACATCCGCACGGGCTGGCTGCAGCGCCAGGATCAGCCAGTCCTCTATAAGACTTGTCGGCTTTGGCCTGCCGGCCGGGGGCTTAGCGCGGATAATCAGCAGGTTTTCCGAGCGCAGCCCCTGCGCACCCATAACAGAGAAGCTTCACGATGACGACCTCCATCCGCCAGCAGGACCTGATCGACTCGATCGCAGGTGCCCTCCAGTACATCAGCTACTACCACACGCCGGATTTCATCCAGCATCTGGCCCGCGCCTACGAGCGTGAGCAAAGCCCTGCGGCCAAGGATGCGATGGCACAGATCCTGACCAACTCCAAGATGGCCGCCACCGGCCAGCGCCCCATCTGCCAGGACACCGGCATCGTCAACGTGTTCCTGAAGGTGGGCATGGACGTCAAGTGGGAAGGCTTCACCATGGGCCTGGAAGACGCCATCAACGAAGGTGTGCGCCGTGGCTACAACCACCCCGACAACACGCTGCGTGCGTCCGTGGTGGCCGACCCCCACTTCAAGCGCAAGAACACCAAGGACAACACCCCCGCCGTGATCAATGTGCAGATCGTGCCCGGCGACAAGGTGGACGTGACCGTGGCCGCCAAGGGCGGCGGCTCCGAGAACAAGTCCAAGATGATCATGATGAACCCCAGCGACGATCTGGTGGAATGGGTGCTCAAGACCATCCCCACCATGGGCGCAGGCTGGTGCCCTCCCGGCATGATCGGCATCGGCATTGGCGGCACGGCAGAAAAAGCCGTCTTGCTGGCCAAGGAAAGCCTGATGGAAGACCTGAACATGTACGAGCTGCAGGCCAAGGCTGCCAGCGGTGCAGAGCTGGATGACGTGGAAAAGCTGCGTCTGGAGCTGTTCGAAAAGATCAATGCCCTGGGCATCGGCGCCCAAGGCCTGGGCGGCCTGACCACGGTGCTGGACGTCAAAATCAATATGTACCCCACGCACGCGGCCTCCAAGCCCGTGGCCATGATCCCGAACTGCGCTGCCACCCGCCACGCCCACTTTGTGATGGACGGCTCCGGGCCGGTGTACCTGGACGCGCCTTCGCTGGACAGCTGGCCCAAGATCGACTGGGCGCCCGACTACAACAAGTCCAAGCGCGTGGACCTGAACACCCTGACCAAGGAAGAAGTCGCCAGCTGGAAGCCCGGCGACACCATCTTGCTCAACGGCAAGATGCTGACCGGCCGTGATGCCGCCCACAAGCGCATCCAGGACATGCTGGCCAAGGGTGAAAAGCTGCCCGTGGACTTCACCAACCGCGTGATCTACTACGTGGGCCCCGTGGACCCCGTGCGCGACGAAGTGGTCGGCCCGGCCGGCCCCACCACAGCCACCCGCATGGACAAGTTCACCGAGATGATGCTATCGCAGACCGGCCTGATCTCGATGATCGGCAAGTCCGAGCGCGGCCCCGTCGCCATCGAAGCCATCAAGAAGCACAAGAGCGCCTACCTGATGGCCGTGGGCGGCGCCGCCTACCTGGTCTCCAAGGCCATCAAGCACGCCAAGGTGGTGGGCTTTGAAGACCTGGGCATGGAAGCCATCTACGAATTCGACGTGGTCGACATGCCCGTCACGGTGGCCGTGGATGCCGGCGGCACCAGCGCCCACATCACCGGCCCTGCCGTCTGGAAGGAAAAGATTGCCACCGGCGAATTCAAGGGCATTGAAGTGGCCGGTGCGTAACCACTCCGCTGCTGCCTGCATGAAAAACCGCCTTCGGGCGGTTTTTTATTGGGTACCTGCCCACACCTTTCAACGGCCTCATCCACCCGAAAAAAATCGCCCGCAATCTCTTCACGGAGCAATGCGAAAACCCTCAGCCAGATGACATGGGGAATGCGCATTCTGCGGCTCTGATACGGCCCTGATGCGGCGCTTGTGCGGCCTGGATCGCGCTATTTCGCCGACGCAGCCCGTTTGGCCTCGGCATTGCGCTTGCGCGTTGCCGCCGCCTTCCGGGCCGAAGCCGACCGCTCTTCGGGCGTGCGCGCCGCGGATGCGGCACCGCCGATGCGCCCGCCTTTGCGGGCCGAGACACGGTCCACCGGGTGCCCCCGGCCGGAGCCCGACAGCTTGCCACCGCCGGTTTCCTTGTTCACCGTGGCCCAGGCAATTTCGGCCGCTTTGTCAGGGTCCACACCGCGTTCCTCGTAGCTTTCCTCGATGTGGCGGGCCTGGCGCTTTTGTTTGTCGGTATAGGCCGACTTGTCACCGCGTGGCATGGCGTGCTCCTTGGCTGGGTGATGGCGATGGAGGCTCCGGCTGCGGCGGCAACCGGATCGGCGGCGCCGTGACCGGTGGGTCAATCGGCGCAGGCGGCGCCACGGGCTCGGGACGGCCCGGAACCTTGTCCGGATCCGGCGGCAGCAGGGGCTCGTTCGGGACATGGGGGTTGGGCATGGCGGGCGTAGCGGCAGACAGATGCAAGGGCATGAAAAACCTCCTTGCCTCCACCTTGAACGACATCATTGTGTGATTGCGTAAAAAAACGTTCCATTCGGGGACAGAGCACAGCGCCCGAGTTCCCTCGGGCGCCCAAGGGAAAATATGTAAGCCCCACGCTTACAAAGTGGCTTCCAAATGCGGCGAAGGTGGCACCAGACAGCTCGCCCCGATCTGTCGGACAGGCCGCCCCGGCCTGTCGTTCACCACTGAAGGAGCTTTTTGCCATGCAACAGCAGCACAACCCGCAGAACCAAGTGAACCAGCAACCACAACAACCCGGCCAACAACCGGGCCAGCCCAAGGAGAAGCAGCAACAGCAGCAATCTCCCGGGCAACAGCAGCCCGGGCAACCCTCCAAGCAGCAACCCCAGCAACAGCGCTAGCACCCTGGCGGGGACGGAAGCCGCTGCAATGACCGGTTTGCGCCCGGAGCAGTTGCCCAGCCAGTCCCCCTGGCCTTTGCAGATGGGACAGCCCTTGCACGAGGCCAAATACAGCCAGCAGCAGAGCAAATGCAACAAGCGCCAGTTGGGCACCGAAGCCCCGCCACCGCTCCATGAGCAGATGCACTGACCGCGCTGGCACCACCGGCCCGCTGACCGACAGCGGGCCTTTTTGTGGGTACAGCATTGAAACCGGGGACGTGGTGGCCCGCCATAGCGGTGCTGATGCTGTGGTGGTAGCGATGGCGGCTGCAGGCAGGCGGCCCCCGCTGAGGCTGGCACACAGAGACTTCTGCTCCGCATGGCATGGTGGCCGGTCCCCTTGCCGCATCGCTGAAGGCCCTTCAGCGTGCCCACCCGGGTGTGATAGGTTCAGCAGCATGCAGGAGGGCATGGCGCAGCACGTTGCCACCGCCAATGCGCTCCCCGCCCCACCAGGAACCCCGCCCCATGCTCAAAGTGATTGCCCAAGACTTCATCCGCCCGGAACACATTGCCACCGTGCTGCCGCTGTACCGCGAACTGGTGGAAAAAACCAGGCAGGAGCCACTGTGCCTGTCCTACGAGTTGTTTGTGGACCAGAAGGATCCGGGGCATTTCACCTTCATCGAAACCTGGCCCGACCGCGCGGCGCTGGACACACACTGCGCCACCGAGCATTTCCAGCGTCTGGTGCCGCAGATCGACCGCCACCAGAGCCAGCCCGGCCAGTTCCTGCTGATGGACGTCCTGCCTGGAACGGAGTGGTGCCCTGCCGCCCGCACTCCTGCACAGGCCGAGGCCGAAGCCTGACGGCAGGCCCAGGCTTGCGGGCTTCGCCGGGCGTCGGACTCAGGACAGTCAGAAAACCCTGCTGGAAACGGGCCACCTCTTGCCGATTGGCCCCGGCGGTGCTCCCATAGGGCCATCCCCTGCGCGCAGCGCGGCCATGGCCGCAGTCTCGCCCGCCACCAGGAGTGCGATATGACCCGCTTTCACACCCACCGGCACTTTGCCGCTGCGCCCGACACCGTGTTTGCCGCCCTGGCCGATCCCGTCCGGTTGGCCCGCTGGTGGGGACCAGCCGGGTTCCACAACACCTTCGCCGAATGCGAGGTCGAGAGCGGTGGCATGTGGCGCTTCACCATGCACGGGCCGGACGGCAGGCACTACGCCAACGAATCGGTGTTCGAGACCGTGGATGCACCCGACCGCGTGGTCATCCGCCATCTGAACCACCCGCATTTCCGCCTGACCATCACGCTGACAAACCATCCGTCCGACGGCCAGCCCGGCACCCGCGTGGACTGGGAGCAGGTGTTTGACAGTGCCGACGTGGCGGCCGCCGTGCAGGCCGTGGTGGTCCCCGCCAACGAACAGAACCTGGACCGCTGGCAGGCCGAAGTGGCCGCACAGATGCCCAGCGGTCGGGACTGAATATCTGCATGCGCTTTTCAAACTGCCTGCTGCGCACGTAAACTGATTTGAACGGCGACCAGCGGCAGCATCTGCAGATCCGACCTTGGTCGCCGCGGCCCACCAGAACTCATCACCAACAGGCCGCTCCCATGCCTTGCACGTGCACAGGCCGCTGTCTTTTCAGACAGCGCCTTGGCGTGCACGGAACCAGCTGCCTGCGCAGCACTCCCATCTGGACCCCTTCACCTACCTGGGAACACCATGACCTCTGAAGACATTCGCGCCACCCTGACCATCTGCCTCCTGGCGTCCTTCGCCGATGGCGAGAAGCACGATCGCGAGCGCGAACAGATCCGCCAGGTGGCCGAAGGTCTGGCCGGTGACCAGCAGGTGAACCTGCCCGGCCTGTACCAGGATGTGCTGCTGCGCCGTGTGCAGTTGCCCGCCGTGCTGGCCCAGCTCTCCACCCCCGAAGCACGCCAGCTGGCCTATGAAATGGCGGTCTGCGTGTGCGAGGCCGATGGCCACACCAGCCCCAAGGAACAGGACTTTCTGGCCCAGCTGCGCCAGGCCTGGTGCATGGGTGCCAGCGGCACCGGCAACGCCAGCAATGCAGCCACCGCAGTGGCCGGCTATGCCGGTGCCGCCAGCAGCTTCGACAGCCAGGCACAGACCGTGGCCGACGCCCCGCTGACGGCCCAGCTGCCCGATGTGGGCACCCTGCCCCCACAAGAACCGGTGCCCCACCCCACGGCGGTAGACCCGCTGTGTGCGGCGGCGCAGCGCCGTCCCGGCAATCTGTCCGCCACCGAGATGGACAGCAAGATTCTGAAAGCGGCCATCCTGAACGGCGCCATCGAGTTGCTGCCGGAAAACCTGTCGACCCTGGCCATCATTCCGCTGCAGATGCGGCTGGTCTACCAGATCGGCCAGAGCTACGGCTACGAGCTGGACAAGGGCCACATCAAGGACCTGCTGGCAGCGCTAGGCGTGGGCCTGACCTCGCAGTATCTGGAAGAAGCCGGCCGCAAGCTGCTGGGCGGCCTGCTGGGCAAGGCCGGCAAAGGCATCTTCGGCGGCCTGGGCAAACAGGCCGTGAGCAGCGGCATGAGCTTTGCCAGCACCTACGCCCTGGGCCATGTGGCCAACCAGTACTACGCTGGCGGCCGCACCCTGAGCACCGAGATGCTGAAGAGCGCCTACCAGCATGTGATGCGCGATGGCCGCCAGCTGCAGGCCCATTACCTGCCCCAGATGCAGGAAACCGCTCGCGGGCTGAACACCGCCAAGATCCTGCAGATGGTGCGCGGCGGCTGAAGGCTGCCAGGGCCCGGCTGCGGTCATGGGGGTGCACGGGCAGGAAGCCGGTCGTGCGCGCTCCATGCACTGCATCGGCACGCGGCCCCGGCACACTTGTGCAACAGTGCCACAGCGTCATAGGGCCATCGGTCGCCGAGGCACTTTGGCACGGACAATGTCACTCCCCGACACCCCGCCTCTCTCCCGCATGCATCCGTTCACCCCCCACCCCGACACGCCCGCCGAGCGCCCTTTCTCCCAGGCCTGCGCCAACAACCAGGCGCCCATTCTGGCGGTGCTGGAACAGGTCTTTGCCGATCGGCGGCAGGTGCTGGAAATCGGCTCGGGCACCGGTCAGCACAGCGTGTACATGGCTCCCCGCCTGCCGCAGCTGGTGTGGCAGACCAGCGACCTGCCCGAGCACCACACGGGCATCCTTGCCTGGCATGCCTCCCAGCCCGCCGCCAATCTGCGTGCGCCGCTGGCCTTTGATCTGCGCAGCAGCCCCTGGCCGCAGACGGCCGACGGTGCATTCGACGCGGTGTTCACCAGCAACACCTGCCACATCGTGGCCTGGCCGCTGGTGGAGCGCATGTTCGCGCTGGTGGGTGCCCATCTGCCCACGGGCGGCGTGTTCGCCGTCTACGGCCCGTTTAACTACAGCGGCCAGTTCACCAGCGACAGCAACCGCGCTTTCGATGCCTGGCTGCGCCAGCGCGACGCCGCCAGCGGTATCCGCGACCTGGAAGCCCTGCAGGCACTGGGCAGCCTCCATGGGCTGGAGCTGGTGCAGGACCATGCCATGCCGGCCAACAACCGCACGCTGGTGTTCCGCAAAGGCTGATGGCCGGGCCCGCACCACCGCCGGCCGGCGGTGTGGTGCGGAGGTGGGTGAAGCACCTATTCGCTCACGCAGCGAAAGCTGGCGGCGGCGTTCACATCGCCACTGCCGTTGTAGCGCGGCCAACCGGGGTACTCGCACAGCGGGCGGGTGCGGCCCGGCTGCCCCACGGTGTCTTCCACCACCTGCGCCTGCGGGGCCTGGCCCTGTGCGACCCAGGCATCCAGCACCGCCAGGCTGTCCCATGCAGCGTTGTAGATCCCGCTGACCGCGTGGCCATACCCCGGCACCTCGTAGTAGCGGGCAAAGTCGCGCACCGCCGCCTGGCCCATGCTCTGCACCATGCGCTGGTAGTACTGCTGCGTGGCCCGGGTGCTGACCAGCACATCGGCCGTGCCATGCGCCATCAGCAGCTTGCCACCGCGTGCGCGGAAGGCGGACAAGTCCGTGCGGTTGATGTCCTGCAGCCGGGTCAAGGCATCGATGCGCGCCTGCCAGGGGCCGGGGGCCTGCGGGTCCAGCGTCAGGCTGTTGAACTGCGCATCGCGCGTGACGAAGAAGCGCACCCACTGGTCCCAGAACACGCTGTGATAGGGCGCTGTCAGCGGCATCGGACTGCCAGGCTGGCCGGTACCCAGTGCCAGCAGCGTGATGGTGGGCGCTTGCGGCGTGCCACGCGCCAGACCCAGATCGGCCCCCCAGAGGTTGAAGCCGGGATACTGTGTTTCGCCACTGCCCAGCGGACGGCTGAAGGTGATGGGACTGTCCATCACCTTCAGCGCCGTGATCTGCGCATCGGCCAGGCAGTGGTCGCCCGCAGCGCGCCCGCCTTCACAGCGCAGCGGCTTGCCGTCCACCAGGGCGGTGGCCGGGTCGAACTGGCGGTTGCAGGCGGCCACGTTGGACACCACGCCATCCTCGACCCCGTCGAGCTTGTCGCAGGTCTGGAGCGCAGCACGCAGGAGCTGCGCACGCTGTGCCTGGTTGGGGTAAGCGCCAGGCTGGGCCAGGGCACGGGTGATACGGCCAAACTGCAAATCCAGTGCCGCAGCGTTCCAGGCCGGGTACCAGGCAATCACGCCATCAAAATCCTTGGGCCAGCGCTGTGCCACGGCCAGGGCTTCACGCCCGCCGGTGGAGCCGCCCACAAAATACCAGCGCGCAGGCAGCTTGCCGTAGTGCCAGCCGATGAGCTGGGCCGCCACATCGCGGGTCTTCTTCAGGGCATCGCCGCTGAAGTTGCGCACCGCCTCGTCGTTGCTGCCAAAGCTGCCGTCGCGGCTGGTGGTGGCCCCTGCCTGGTGGCCCGAATCGCTGGAGAACGTGGCATAGCCCTGGGCCAGCGGCACCGGCGTGCGCGCCGGTCCGGCCGCGTAGTTGCCTGTCATGCTGGGGATGGTGCCGTTGTACCCGCCGCCGCCGCCCATCAACGCCTTGCCGTTCCATTGCTGCGGCAAATTGAACTGCGCCTTGATCATGGGGGCCGCCGGGTCCACCGGACGGATATCCACCAGCAGTTTGCAATAGGCCTCCACGGCCGCAGCGCCTTCGCCTGCCGCCGCCACCTCCTGCGCCTGGGTGACCAGCGCGCCCTGGGTGGCCAAGCCGATCTGCCCGGCCGGCACCTGCCGGCCCTGCAAGGCGCTGCATGCCAGCGGCTGGGCCGGCAACTGCGGCGGCGCAGTGCCGCAACCCGCCAGCAGCAGGCCCATGGCCGTCACCACCAGCCCACCACCGTAGCTCCCCCGTGTTCCCGCTGCAAAGTCCACCGCCATGTCGCCTCCGCCAGATGTGAAAGGAAAAAGTGCGGCAGCCATTATTCTGGCGCACGGCCCTGTCACTGCGGCCTCTGGGGCGGGTCTGCGGGAATGTCTGTACATGGTTTTCCAGCATGGCGCCGCACTGCAGCAAACCCGTACCGCCAGCAGGCATGAGGGATGTGCCGGTGCCGCAGGCGCTCTACCATGGAGCCATCCTGCAAACCGGAGGACCGCTGCCATGACACAACGCCTGTACTTTGCGGTGAGCATCGCCGCCCCACGCAGCAGGGTGTGGCTGACCATGCAGTCACCGGACGGCTACCGCGACTGGACGTCCGCCTTCTGCGAAGGCTCCAGCTACGAAGGTTCATGGGAGCAAGGCGCCAGAATCCGTTTCCTGGCGCCCAGCGGCGATGGCATGACCTCCGAAATTGCCGAGCGGCGCGAAGGCACCCTGCTGTCCATCCGCCACCTGGGCGAGATCCGCCAGGGTGTGGACGACACCCACAGCCCCCAGGTACTGGCCTGGGCACCGGCCTACGAGAACTTCCACCTGCGTGATCTGCCTGCCGGCGGCACCGAGTTGCGGGTGGAAGTGGACACCGTGGCCGACTATGTGCAATACATGCACGACACCTACCCGCGCGCGCTGCAACGGCTCAAGGCATTGTGTGAGGCGCAGGAAATGCACGCAAGCTGACCATCCCCCGCACGGCGCAGTCCGCGCCCCGGCTCCCTCACCCTAACGTCTGCAAGGAGGCTCCGATGACCCCATTGCCCCACCGCACCGGGCCGCAGCGCCGCCTGCAGCCCCTGTCCCGCCTGGCCGCGGCCACTGCGCTGCTGCTGGGCACAGTCACGGCCCAGGCACACCATGGCTGGTCCTGGGCCGAAGGCGAACAGATGACGTTGCAAGGCCAGATTGCACGCATTTCCATGGCGCCGCCCCACCCTGTGTTGACCGTCCAGGCAGCCGATGGCGGGCGCTGGCAGGTGGACCTGGGCAATCCGTCGCAGACCGAGCGCTCGGGTTTTACCGGCAACACGGCACAGGTCGGCGACGCCATCACCGTGCGCGGTAACCGCAGCAAGGATGCCCAGGCACTGCACATGAAAGCCGTGCGCATCACCGTAGGGGGTAAAAACTACGATATGTACCCTGAGCGCATCCAGGACTGAGCCCCCATGCCACCGGCATTGCTGCAGGCCCTGGAGGCGCTGTCCCTGTGGCCTGGCGCACGCTGGCTGCAGGCATCGGGCACGGCCTATCTGTGGGTGAATGCCGCCCACATCCTGGGCCTGGGCTTGCTGGTGGGCGTCATCGTGCCGCTGGATCTGCGCCTGCTGGGGCTGTGGCGCCAGGTGCCCTTGGCTGCATTGCGGCCGGTGTTGCAGCCCATGGCCGCCCTGGGCCTGGCGCTGGCACTGCTGACCGGTCTGTGGCTGTTCAGCGTGCGCCCGGTGGATTACGCCTTCAACACCGCTTTCCAATGCAAGCTGGCCTTGCTGGTGCTGGCCCTGGGCAATATCGCCTGGCAGCATGGGGCGATCGGCTGGTTGGCCCGCGCGCAGCACGCTGCGGCGCCCTCCGTGGCGGTGCGCTGCCGTGCAGCCCTGTCGTTGCTGCTGTGGCTGGCCATGGTGCTGGCGGGCCGCTGGATCGGCTTTCTCTGAGCCTCCGCCCCCTGCTGGGCGGCACAATGCACGCTTGGTTCTCTGTCACGCTCCACCGCAATCATTGCCTTGCGTTTTGCCATGCCCCGTTTTTCCATCCGCCATGAAACTGCCGCTGATGTGGACGCCATCGACCGCACCACCCGTGCCGCATTCCAGCACCACCCGCACAGCGACCAGACCGAGCACCTGATCATTGCGCGCCTGCGCGCGGCGGGGGCGCTCACGCTGTCGCTGGTGGCAGAGCAGGATGGGCAGGTGATCGGTCATGCGGCCTTTTCGCCGGTCACTTTTTCCGACGGCAGTGCGGGCTGGTACGGCCTGGGCCCAATCGCGGTTGCGCCCCAGCACCAAGGCCAGGGAGTAGGCGCTGCCCTGGTGCAGCAAGGGCTGGACCTGCTGCGTGCCCGGGGTGCCGCCGGCTGCGTAGTGCTGGGAGAGCCTGCCTACTATGGCCGCTTTGGCTTCGCCCACCGTGCCGAGTGCGTTTTTGCCGGTATCCCCGCGCCCTACTTCCAGGTGCTGGCTTTTGGGAACACCAAGGCATCGGGCGAGGTCGCCTACCATGCGGCATTCGGCCCCCACTGAACCCGGGGCACAGCGACCACGCCATGCAGGAACACACCATGCAACTGGGATACACCATCATCTACGTGCCCGATGTGGCCACCTCACTCGATTTCTGGCAGCGGGCCTTCGGCCTGCGCCTGCGCTTTGTGCACGATTCCGGCACCTATGGCGAGCTGGATACCGGCGCCACCACCCTGGCCTTTGCCGCCCATGCTCTGGGAGACAGCAACTTCCCGGGCGGCCATGTGGCAGCCCATTCCTCCCCCCAGCCCCTGGGGTTTGAAATTGCGCTGGTCACGGCCGATGTGGCGGGCGCCCATGCACAGGCCCTGTCCGCAGGTGCCGCCGAACTGTCAGCCCCCACGGCCAAGCCCTGGGGGCAGACCGTGTCCTATGTGCGCTGTCCGGACGGCACGCTGGTGGAGCTGTGCACACCGGTGGCAAGCGGCAACGCCGAGCAGGCGTAGCGACACCCACCTGGCCTGCCTGCGGACCTGATGCCAGACGCGGCTTGCGGGCAGGAAGGCAGGACCTTGTACATGGCACGGGCCCGGCCAGCACCGGGCGCGGGCAGCCCCGGTGCCATCAGTGCCCTCAGGGCGCTCAGGGCGCTCAGCGCATGCCGCCCACTGCCCCCATGCTGTCACGCAGCGTCTGCTGCCACTGGCCAGCACGCAGCAGCCCCATGCCGTTGGAGCTGGCATCGATGGTGGTCAGCTGCTGGATGCGCTGGCCGCTCAGGCTGTTCTGGATCACCGTCCCCGCACCCGCTCCAGCAATCTGGCTGACCAGCGCACTGCCATCGGCCGGGCTCTGGATCGCGCCATAACGATTACCGGGGCCGTTCTGCACCACCGTCAAGGTATTGAGCCGCTCGCGCAAGGTGGCGGCCTGGGCGGAGGTGAGCTGGTTCAGCTGGGTCAGCGCAATCGCGGTCTGGGTCACCAGCTGGCCATTGATGTAGGTGGCTTGCTGGATGCCCAGCGAGACCATCAGCCCGCCGCCCACATCGAAACCGCCACGCATGCGGTCCAGCTGCGCGTCGGGCACCGTGTGCCAGATCTGCTCTCCCGCCCTGGAGGACCCGGCAGATGCCCGCACCGTGGTTTCCGGAATTTCCTGGGCCTGCAGCGCAGGTGCGGCCGCCGCCAGCACCAGGCTGGCCACGCACCATGCAGGAAGGTGTTGGCGGGACATCAGAAGTCTCCCACGCCATGCTTGGGCAAGGTGATGGCGCTCAGGCTGTCGCGGCTGAGGCCCTGCGCCAGCGGACTGCGCGGCGCCACCTGCCAGTCCTGCGCCAGATTGAACTGACCCTGCCCGATCCGGTTGTGGATCACGAACAGCAGGCGGCTGGGCCACACGGCGTCAAACTGCGTGCGCGACATGGCGCGCGTCCCCTGGGCGGGGTCGCCCAGCAACACACGGTCTTTTTCCAGCCCCTTGATCACCACGAAGTGCTGGTAGCCGTTTTCATTGATCAGCACAATGGCCGGCGTACGCGCTTCGGCCAGTTTTTCCAGCCCCAGGGCAAAGCCATCGGCCTGCATGCCCCATTGCGCCAGATAGCGCTTCATGTCCAGCAGCGAAAAGCCTTCCTTCTGGATCTTGGCCTGGTCGCCCGTCGCAAACATGTACTCGAACACCGCCTGCTCGGTGGTGGCCATGCCGTAATGGTGGGTCAGCAAGGTGGCCAGGGCCGCCGAGCCACAGCTGAAGTCGTACTGCTGGATCAGTGTGCGGGCCAGGCGGCCATCCCGCAAACTGGTGATGGGCAGGCGCACGCTGCCTTGGCCCAGCGATGCAAAGTAGGCGTAGCCCTGGCCGGCGTCGGCAGGCGCAGCGACGGCAGGCTCGGCCGCCTGCGCCGCCCCTGCGGCAATCAGGCCGCAAGCCAACCCCAGCCCCCGGCGGAAGCCGCGAAAACCCGGCGCCTGCTGCCCCGCGCGCAGCATGGCCAGGAACAACAACGAGGATGGTGCGGGCATGGCAAGCTCCCCCGGCAATGAAAGCGCAGTGCGCGCGGTTCACTGCATTTGCAAATTGACGATGACGGCGTTCTGGATCAGCACATTGGCGCCCGAGTTCTGGATCACCACCGGCAGGCCGGTCATCTGATCGAAGGAACCGGCTTCGATGGCGTTGCTGCCGGTGATCACGTTCTGGGCACTGTTGCCACTGGTGGTCCCGGTCAATGTCATCTGGTTTTCGGTGTGAAAAGATCCACCGCGCGCATCGGCCAGCTGGCTGGCTGGCACGGGCGTGCCGAACGCCGACTCCGCGGCGGACGCACCCACGACCGCCAAAGGCTCTGCCCCTGCGGGCAATGCCGTCACTCCATACAGCAGCAGGCTGCAGACCCATGGCCAGCACCGGTGCGAAATCGAGACCCACATGGCGGCTCCTTTCACTGGGGACAGAGTGTCGAACTGCCGCAACACGCCCCTGAAATGGCCACCCGGCCATCTCAGGGGGTTGCAGCCGCTGCGCGTTAACGACCCACGGCCAGATTGGCCTGGACGTTCACACTTTGCTGCACCATGGAAGACAGGCCGCTGTTCTGGCTGGCGATCATGATGCCGGCAGCCGACTGGCCGACGCTGGTCATGGTGTTGGCCATGCTGAAGGTACCGGCGTTCACGCGGTTGGTGCCGCCTGCGCCGCCGGAGCCGCCTGCGCCGGTGCCGCCGGTGCCGCCATGGGCGGTGTTGGTGGCGCTGCCTGCACCACCTGTGCCGCCCGTGCCGTTGCCGCCATTGCCGCCGTTGCCTGCGGTGGCCGAGCCATTGCTGGCACTGCCCGAGGTCGCACTGCCATTGGTGGCGCTGCCACCGGCACCACCGCTACCGCTGCCTGCAGTACGGGTGCCTTCCCCACCGGTGCTGATGGGCGAGCCGCCACCGGCCGTTGCCGAGCCTGCGCCACCCGATGCGGCACCGCTGGAGTTGTCGGCCGCACCACCCGTACCCAACAGGCCGCCGCTGCCACCCGTGGCGCCAGCGCTGCTGCCAGCACCGCCGCCGCCAGCACCGGCTGTGGTGGTGGTGGAAGCGGGACCACCGCTGTTGGCGCCGCCTGCTCCGCCGCCATTGCCCGAAGCACCGTTGCCGGCTCTCGCACCCTGGTTGTTGGCGGCGCCTGCGGAGCTGCTGCCGTTGGAGGCACTACCGCCCGTGGCACCCACCGCACCGTTGCCGGTACCGCCGGAGCCGCCCTGGCCGTTACCAGCTGCCGTTCCTCCGGAGCCCGCACCACCTGTGCCGCCGTTGCCGGTACCGCCATTGGCATTGCCGGCATTGGTCGCCCAGTTGCCGATATTGCTGATGGCATTGCCGGACACATAGCCGGTCAGGTTGCTGCTGGCCACGGCCGTGGTCACGTTGAACGCGTTGCTGAAGTTGCCGGTGGCGCCGTTGTTCAGCGCGACAGAACGCGCAGCACTGGCGGTGGCAGCGCCGGAGTTCTTGTTGATGCTGTTGTCTGGAGTGCGCGTGGTGGTGGTGGTGGTTGCGGTGTTGGTGGTGCTGGAGTAGTCCTCATTCATCGTGCTGTTCGATGTGTTGTTGCCCAGCACCGTATCCTGATCCGTGGTGTTGGCCATGACCGCGCCGCTGGCCCCCAGCAACACTGCCACAGCAGTGGCCATAAGTGTCTTTTGCATACGTCCTCCGAAATAGGGAAAAAGGAATGAAAACCGACTAGGAGTGATTTGCGCAGGCGCAGATCGGAGGTCGCTTAGCAGCTTCTATGCCAGTACTCACTGCGCTGAAATCGCTTGTAGAGACTGAAGGAGGTTCGCTCTTTTTTGTTTCTGGTTGTAGAGAGCTGCCACACCCCCAGAAGCCTTCCACAAGGGCGCGCACCACCGTTCCGGTCTGTCACATGGGTGTGACATGGCACGCCGGCCACCTGACTTTTCCTGCATGCCAACGGCATCGCGCAGCACCCCGCACGGCCCGCATTCAGACCATGTATTTCCCTTTATGGATACGCCATATCGATAGAAAAATCACATAAACCACACCGTCACGTGCATGTGACATCCGACCTGCGCCGGGCCCGAAATTCCGCTTCTCAGGAGCCCTCGCCAGGCCGCGGTGCTGCACGGCTGCGACACCGCTGTGCAGCATGCAAAGATTTCCTGAACACCCGTTACGTTCGCTTGCAGCAGGCAGCTTGCCGCTTGTCGGGACGTCTTCCACACTGCCTTCGAAATGCCTGGACGGAAAAGGCGGTGGCCGCTGCACAAGGCATCCGAGCAAGTCGATTGCGTACCGAGGAGACAATCCATGCCGAGCCTGCATTCCGCGCTGAAACCGCGCATCTACAGTGCGGCATGTCTGCTGCCGCTGCTGAGTCTGGCGCCGGGATACACCCTGGCACAAAGCACCGATGCACCGGCATCCTCCACGTCGGAAAACCTCAGCAAACCACGTGCCACCAAAAGCCGCGCGCCTGCACCGACACGTGCTCCGACACTGACGCAGCAGGTGCAGTTGCTGCAGTCACGGCTGGAGGCACAGGCACAGGAAATCCAGGCCTTGCGCGAACGACTGGACACACAAGTTTCCCAGCACGATGAGCTGCAGCGCCAGATGCAGGCCCAGCAAGGCGGCGCCACCGCGGTCGCCGATGGTGCTTACCGGTCGCCATCGGCAGCCAATGCGGTACCTGCCGCCACCGCCGCCGTCGGCATGGCACCACCCGATCCCGGGGGCCGCGCCGTGCGGGTGGGCACTGCGCCGCCGGAGCCGGAAGCGCCGCTGCAGGTGGCGCAGATCTTCGAGCAGCCCGGCATCCTGACCCAACCCGGCCACTACGTGCTGGAGCCCTCGATCCAATACGGCTACTCCTCCAGCAACCGGGTGGCGTTGGTGGGCTACACCGTGATTCCCGCTCTGCTGATTGGCCTGGTCGATGTGCGTGAAGTCAAACGCAATACGCTGACCATGGCGCTGACGGGCCGCTTCGGTCTGACCAAGCGCCTGGAAGGCGAAATCCGCATCCCCTATGTGTCGCGGCGCGATGACTCCATCAGCCGCGAAATCTTCACCGGCTCCGCGTCGGAACGCGCGTTCAGCAACCGTGGCAACGCCATCGGCGACGTGGAACTGGCACTGCGCTACCAGTTGAACGAACCGCAGGCCAACAAGCCCTATTTGATCGCCGGCCTGCGCTTCAAGACCCGCACCGGCAAAGACCCCTTCGATGTGGTGACCGACTGCGTCACCCGCTGCATTGGCAACACCACCGGCACCGGCATGCCGCTGGAGCTGCCCACAGGCTCCGGCTTCAACTCCCTGCAGACCAGCCTGACCTGGCTGCTGCCATCGGACCCCGCCGTGTTCTTCGGCAGCGTCAGCTACACGCACAACTTCGGGCGCAGCGGCGTCTCGCGCACCGTGCTCAATGGCGAAAAGGAATACATCGGTTCGGTCAAGCCCGGCGATGTGCTGGGCATCAACTTCGGCATGGGCCTGGCGCTCAACGATCGCTCGTCCTTCAGCCTGGGGGTGGAGCTGAACACCGTGGGCCGCACCAAGCAAAACGGCACAGCCCTGGCCAATGCCGTGCGCATCCAGCTGGCCTCGCTGCTGCTGGGCTATTCCTACCGCTACAGCCCACGCACCACGATCAATGTATCGGTGGGCGCAGGCCTGACCCGCGACACCCCCGACCTGTCCCTGAGCGTGCGCGTGCCCATGTCGTTTTAAGTGATGGAGCATGCAGGTTAAAAAAGTTCTGACCCTGACCTGGGGACTGCCCGACCCGTCCCCGCTGCTGTGTGCACTGCACCATCTGGGATGGGAGGCTGTCTGGGTCAGCAATGCGTCCGATGCCCGGCAGGCGCTGGCGCAGCAGCCCATCCAGGCGGGGCTGCTGCTGCTCGGCCCGCACACCGGCAGCAGCACAGGGCATGGCCCCCTGTCCTGGACGCATCTGGAATCGGCCGTCACCAGCATCCAGCGCCTGCAGCCGCTGGAATGGGTGGCCTTGTGCGATGCCAGCGCACTGGAATCGGCCGCGTTGCGCACCCTGCTGCTGGAGAGTTTTTTCGACTACCAGCTGACGCCCCCCGACTGGGCTGAAGTGGCCCGCGTGCTGGACTACCTGTACCGCCGCAGCGAGCTGCGGCGCAGCCTGCAAGCACCATCCACGCCCGCCGCCGGGGAAGCCACGCTGGGCATGGTCGGCCACAGCGCCGTGCTGGCGCAGCTGCGCCTCAAGCTGCGCAAGGTGGCCGCCAACCATGCACCGGTGCTGATCAGCGGCGAAAGCGGCAGTGGCAAGGAGCTGGCAGCACGTGCCATCCACGACAGCTCCGACCGCTGCACCGCCCCTTTTGTGGCGGTGAACTGCGCGGCCATTGCGCCGTCCTTGATCCAGTCCGAACTGTTTGGCTACGAAAAAGGGGCTTTCACGGGTGCCACAACGCGCAAGCAGGGGCTGATCGAAGCGGCCCATGGCGGCACCCTGTTTCTGGACGAGATCGGTGATCTGTCGCTGGAGCTGCAGGCCAATCTGCTGCGCTTCCTGCAGGAACGCAGCATCTACCGCGTGGGAGGGTTGAACAGCGTGGCGGTGGACACCCGCGTGGTGGCCGCCACCCATGTGCAGTTGCAGCATGCGGTGAGCCAGGGGCGCTTTCGGGAAGACCTGTTCTACCGCCTGAATGTGCTGCCCATCGATGTGCCGCCACTGCGCGCACGGAGGGAAGATGTGGTGGTGCTGGCCCAGCATTTTTTTGCGCTGTGCGGTGGCCACAGCAGCACCCGCCTGCATGGGTTTGCCCAGAACGCACTGGCCGCCATGGCGGCGTACGACTGGCCCGGCAATGTGCGCGAGCTATACAACCGCGTGCAGCGCGCAGTGGTGATGAGCGACAGCCGCTGGATCAGTGCCGCCGATCTGGGCCTGTCCACCCCGGAACCGCTGGTGGGCATTGGCCTGGAAAATGCCCGCACCCAGGCCGAGCGTGAAATCATCCAGAGCACGCTGACCAAAGCCGGCCACAACATCACCCAGGCGGCGCGCGATCTGGGCGTATCGCGCATGACGCTGTACCGGCTGATGGACAAGCACGGCATCGTGATCTGATGCACCCATGCAGGTCATGCAGGTCATGCAGGTCTCGCAGGGCTCCTGAGCGCCTTCCGGCATGGCTGGGTGCAGCGCTGCGGCTTCCCCGCTGTTCCGCCTCGGCCCGCCCTTCAGTGGCGCACGCCCCCTGCTCCGGCGGGTGAGCACCGGGTCCGCGCCTTGGCTGCTGGATAATAAAACCATAGCATCTGCTTGGCAGCGCACCGCATAGAGAGGCATTTTTGGCATGAGACACGGACTCTGGGCCCCCGGAACCCCCACGCGGCAGAGATGGCTGATCGGCGTGTTCCTGCTGGTGATGCTCAGTGCCCTCATCCCCATTTTCTCGCGCAGCTTTGTGCCCGCCTCTGGCTGGTCGCGCACCGCCTTGCTGCTGGCCGTGCTGTGCACCAGCGCGGCATGCGGTCTGCTCTGGTACTGGTTCCGGCGCGGTCTGTGGACGCCTGCGGGCCCTTGGCTCAGCTACAGCCCCGTCAAGCGCTGGACCCTGGCCCCCTTGTGTGTGGGATTCTTTCTGCTGGTGCTGTGGCTGGATCTGGCCATGACGGCCCCTATGCTGCTGACCCGCTGGACCGGTGAGGAAGCCAGCCGCAGCACACAGGTTCAGAAAAAGCGTGGCTCCGGCCGCCGCAGCTGCCACCACCAGCTGCAGCTGGCCGACACCCGTTTCTGGCTGTTCGAATTCTGCGTGGACAGCGATGCCTTTGACCAATTGCCCGAAGGGCCGCTGCCCGCCACGGTGCTCAGCCGCCGCACCGCCCTGGGGGACTATGTCTATGCCGTGCGGCTGCACGCACCGGAACACCCAGGCAGCGCTCCCTAGACCCCAGGCACATGCATGTGGCGTGGTGTGCCATGCCGCATACTCGAACGCTCCACCTGTTTTGATCTTTTTCGGGCGCATGCCGGCCGCGCAGACCGCGCTGGCGGCAATGGCAGCACTGCCGGCGCCATCGCGACCAATTTGCCCTCTCCCTGTTCCATGCATGTTTTTCTGTGGCCCTTGATGGCCTTGTCCGCCACCGGATTGGTACTGAGCTTTTCCCTGCACCTGGCCGCCTGGACAGGCCACATGCCAGAGTTGCTCCAGCCCCTGGCCCGGGAGCATGCAAAGTTGCTGATCGGCGGCATGTTTGCGGCCTGGGTTCCGGCGGTGCTGATTGCCCAGCGCATCAGCCCCGGAGGACGCAAGCAGTTCTCGTGGCAGCGGGTGCTGGCGGGCTGCCCGTTGTGGATGCGTGTTGCCATCGGCCTGCTGTTTGCCTATGCCTTTGCCAACTTCTTTGTGGCCATTGCAAAGGACAAGACATCCGAATGGGGCAGTCTGCGCGCTTTCACCGGCCATGGCATGCTGTTCTATGCCGTGGCGCTGTGCATCTTCTATTCCGCCTGGCGCATGCCGCACCTGCTGCGGCTGCGCCAGTGCCCTCTCGGCCATGCCGTCGACCACCAGCACCAGTTCTGCCCCAGCTGCGGCGCCAGCGTGCCAGACGATACCGACACCCCGACGTAAGCCTTGCCCCATGCCACCGCACACTGCCCGCTTTGCCCAACAGCCCCAGGTCCTGCTGACCGCACGCCTGCGGCTGCGCCCCTGGCAACCGGCTGACTGGCCGGCCTTTGCCGCGCTGACGGCCGACGCCGAGGTAATGCGCCACTTTCCCGCCCCTTTGAGCACCGCGCAAAGCAATGCCCTGGCCGACGAGATCAACCGGCGCATCGCGCGCCAGGGTTGGGGCTTCTGGGCCGTCGAGCATCTGGAGACGCGCCAGTTCATCGGTTTTGTGGGACTGAACATTCCCAGCGCAGACCTGCCTTTTGCACCTTGCGTGGAAATCGGCTGGCGCCTGGCCCGCCCCTGGTGGGGCCAGGGCCTGGCCGGCGAGGCCGCCCGCGCCGCACTGGACTTTGCCTTTGGTCCATTGCACCTGCCCGAGGTGGTGGCCTTTACTACCATCGGCAACCAGCGCTCGCAGGCGCTGATGCAACGCCTGGGCATGCAGCGCGATGCCGCCACGTTCGAACACCCGGCCCTGGCGGTAGGCCACCCGCTGCGCACCCATGTGCTGTACCGGCTGCAGGCGCCGGGCAGCGTGCCACAATAAGCGCACGCCAGCACCCACTCACCCCCCGCAGGCCACACATAGACCGCCCTGCGCACCGGCCCATGGGCTAGCCTTGCCCTCGCCCCCTCGGCAAGCGTGCATACTGCCGTGTTCCGAACGCCACGCACACCGTCCCCCACCATGGTCTCCACCCCGCTTTCCACCTCCCCCGCCCCCATCGGTGTGTTCGACAGCGGCATTGGCGGCCTCAGCGTGCTGCAGGCCTTGCGCCATGAGCTGCCCCACGAACAGTTCGTCTACCTGGCCGACAGCGGCAATGCCCCCTACGGCGAGCGCGGCGACGCCTTTGTGATCTCCCGCACCCGCACCGTGGCGCAGCATCTGCGGCGGCATTACGGCATCAAGGCGCTGGTGATTGCCTGCAACACCGCCACGGCCGCAGCGGTGGAGCAGCTGCGCGCCGAAATGCCCGATCTGCCGTTGATTGGGGTGGAGCCGGCCCTCAAGCCCGCCTCGCTGTCCAGCCAGACCCACCAGGTGGGGGTGATCGCCACGCGCGGCACTGTCAACAGCCAGCGCTTTGCCCGCCTGGTGGCCGAACACGGCGGCCGCGCCCAGTTCCATGTGCAGGCCTGCGACGGTCTGGCCCGCGCGATCGAAGTGAGCACGGAAGCACCGCCCCCCGAGGATGCCAGCGCCACCGAGATCCGAGCCCTGTGTGCGCGCTATACCGACGCCCTCGGCACCTTTGGCGTCAAGACCGGGCAGATCGACACCCTGGTGCTGGGCTGTACCCACTACATCTTTGCCAAGGACGACCTGCGCGCCCTGCTGGGGCCCGAGGTGCAGCTGGTGGACACCGGCGCCCCCGTGGCACGGCAGACCCGCCGCATCCTGGCCCAGGCCGGCACACTGGCACCGGAGCCGGCCAGCGCCCACCCCGATGCACTGGCTGGCCCTGCGCAGATCCAGCTGATGACCACCGGCCAGCTGGGCGCACTGCAGTCCGCTGCCCTGCGCTGGCTGGACCTGCCGGCCCACTGCTGCCGCACGGTCGATGTGCCGCTGCATGCGCAGCCCCTGCCAACGCGCTGAGTGATGGTGCTGCCGGCGGAGAGCACACGCCTGGGGTGAAGGTTCAAGCTGTCGATGGCCTGCGGTGAGGCCGGCTCGCGGTCAGCGGCATGGCCTGATGGCCTGCAGCAGGCCCACCAGCCACGCCATCCATGGCGCCAGTCCGGACTGCGGCATGCACCGCGGCATCAGGTGCTGCAGCGGCGGCAATCAAGCCGGGTCGGCCTCTCCACCCCACAGCTTGTCGCCGCCCACCTCCACATGGCTGAGATAGACGCGCACCTCGAACTCGTACTGGTGGTAGTTCGGCTCCATGTAGGTGCACAGCTTGTAGAAGGCCTTGTCGTGGTCCAGCTCGCGCAGGTGGGCCAGCTCGTGCACGGTGATCATGCGCAGAAAAGCCTCGGGAGCCTGGCGGAACAGCGCGGCAATGCGGATTTCATGGCGGGTGTTCAGCCGATTGCCCTGTACCACGGAGCGGCGCGTGTGCGTGCCCAGTGCATTGCGCACGATGTGCACCTTGTTGTCGTACACCACCTTGTGGATGGTGCCGGCCTTGCGCAGATGGTCGTTCTTCAGATCGTCCACATAGCCATACAAGGCCTTGTCGGTACGCAGCTGGTGGGCGTGCGGGTGCCGGCGCAGCAACCAGTCGCGCACGCCTTGGGGCTGGGCCATCAACGCACGCACCTGGTCCTGCAGCGTGGCCGGATAGGCCGACAGATAGGGCAAGGGGGTGAATGCGGAAGTGGTCATCTCACAAGCGGCCACCGGCTGCAGGGCACCTGGTACAGGCGCCATGCAGCCGACGGATCCAAGACAAAAAACGAAAAATCAGTGCAGGTGACGTGGGCGACGACCGTTGCCACCATGGCCGCCAGCTGCGCCTCCGCTGCCAGGGCCGCGCGGTGGCTTGCCCAGCTCCAGCGAGTTCACCAGGCTGTCAAAGCGCTGCGTGAACAGCTTGTCGATCTCGCCCACCACGCCGCCCAGCTCGCTGGCGTCAAAGTGGCGCTCCATCATGTTGATCACATCCTGCACCAGCAGATCGCGCTGCACCTGCATGATGGCGGCCGGATTGGGACCGACGAACAGCATCACGAAGTCGTCGCGCGACTGGGTGCCGGGCGCCTCTTCCTCTTCATCGAACTCGGCGTCATAGAACGTCACCTCGATGGCAGCGCCCTGCTCGGCCAGCTCGTTCAGGCCCATGCACATATCGTCCAGCGCCTGGCGGAAATCCTCGTCACCCGACACCGTCCAGCACATCTGCAGCACATGCTCCTTGGCATTGAACTGGATGCCGGGCTCCTCGTCATAAGAGCTGCTGGCGCCATCGGTCAGCGAGCGTGCGCCGGCATAGGCCCACAGCGGCTTGAGCGCTTCTTGCAGCTGCTCGAAAGTGACATCGGCACGCACCACCACCTGGCCGTGGACGTGAATTTCAAAAGGGGCGTTGTAGCTTGTCATGTTCGGTCCGTGTTGGCCCCGGCGCGGACGCCGAGGATGGGCATGCAGGACGGCTTGTTCGTCTGGTTGTGTGCCTGCAGCGCACTGATGCCCTATTTTCGCACGCTCGCCCGCACCTGCGGGTGGTGGTGGCAAGTGCACGGGCAGGCTGTGCGGCCCTTTTCAGCACCCTGCACTCCCAAATCAGGAGCAACCGGCAATCTCCTGGATTGGAGAAAAGGCCGAATCGGGTAGCAATACGACGCGCTCCCGCACCGTTGTGCAGCGCACAAAAAAGGGACCTTGCGGTCCCTTTTCGGAGGAGCTTCCGTGCGCTGCAGCACGGGTGCCCTGGCTCAGCCCTTGATGTGGGCTGCCGTGGTGGTGCGTGCCGCGTGGGGATCCATCGACTCCACCCAGCTGCGCACGCGCTCGGCGTCACCCAGGCGGCTAAAGCGGCCGGCCGAATCCAGGAACACCATGATCAGCTTGCGCCCCGAGACCCTGGCCTGCATCACCAGGCAGCGGCCCGCTTCCGAGATGTAACCGGTCTTTTGCAGACCGATGTCCCAGTTGTCGCTCTTGACCAGGCGGTTGGTATTGTTGAACTGCATCATGCGGTTGCCCACCGCCACCTCGAAACCGGGCGACGTGGACAGCTCGCGCAACAGCGGATCGGCATGGGCCACATTCACCAGCACGGCCAGATCATGGGCACTGGACTGGTTGCTGCTGGACAGGCCGGTCGGCTCGATATAGCGGGTGTCGTTCATGCCCAGCAGCTTGGCCTTGGCATTCATCTGGCGCACAAAAGCCTGCAGGCCACCGGGATAGCTGCGGCCCAGGGCATGGGCAGCGCGGTTTTCGCTGGACATCAGCGCCAGGTGCATCATCTCGCCGCGCGTCAGCGTGGTGCCCACCCGCAGGCGGGAGCTGCTGTGCTTTTCGGTGTCCACATCATCCTGGGTGATGGTGATCTGCTCGTCCATGGGCAGCTTGGCCTCGGAAATCAGCAAGCCCGTCATCAGCTTGGTCAGCGAGGCAATGGGCAGCACCGCGTGGTCGTTCTTGCTCAGCAGCACTTCCTTGGTGTCTTGGTCCATCACCAGGGCCACGCTGGACTTCAGGTCCAGCGGATCATTCACCATGTGCAGGCCGGCAATCTGGCCGAAGGAAGGACGGGCCACTGCGGCGGCAGTCGCCACGGCAGCCGTCGCGGCGGCCGCACGCACCGGAGCCTTGGCGCTGCGGGCGACCTTGCCACGCGGAGCAGCCTTGGCCACCACGGCCTTCTGGCGTTCGACCTTGACCACCACCCGCTTGCGGGGCTCGTCCTTGGCCGCGGCGCGCTTGGAAGCCGTAGTGGACACTTGCTTCTTGGCAGGCTGTTTGCTGGGGGCCGCCTGTACGGACAACGCACAGGAAATGGTGAGAAAAGCCAGTGCTTGGGCAATACGGCCGTGTGCGGATCGGCTGGGGGGATGCATTCAATGCTCCAGGCGGCTAAGAAATTGGGATGCTGCAGCGCAAAAATACAAGTAAATCAGTAACTTGCACTCATGTCCGCATGGCGTTTATCAAATTATATTCTTGGTACAAATTTTTGCATCCTGTTTTTTTGTAAAACCGAAGCGCACACTTCGCATACAGACTGGTTACCCACGTAAAAAAGCCCTGCCAGGCAAAAATGGCAGGGCTTGACAGAGGGTTATAGACCGCTGGCCATTCCCTCCGTCCAGGGGCTATCCCAACAGGATCAGGCGGCCACGGGCTGCCCTTGGGGGGCACGGCGCAGGCCCGACAGAATGGCGCGGATCGAGGCGGAAACGATGTTGGCATCCTTGCCCACGCCGTGCACCACTTCGGAGTCGTCCACCCGCACTTCCACATAGGCAATGGCCTGGGCATTGGCACCCTCGCCCACGGCGTGTTCGCTGTAGTTCAGCACGCGTACGGAACGGCCCACGGCATTGCTCAGCGCCTGCACAAAGGCATCGATCGGGCCGGTACCTTCACCTTCCAGCTCCAGGCGCTGGCCTTCCCAGTCCATGGCGGCCGACAGGGTCACCACACCATCGTCTTCCTGCAGACGGTACTGGGGGGTACGAAAATCGCCCAGACCGTATTCACGCTGGAACAGCGACCACAGGTCGGCAGCAGTGAGTTCCTTGCCCGAGGCATCCATCTCGCGCTGCACCACCTGGCTGAATTCGATCTGCAGGCGGCGGGGCAATTGCAGGCCGTATTCGCTTTCGAGCAGGTAGGCGATGCCACCCTTGCCCGACTGGCTGTTCACGCGGATCACGGCTTCGTAGCTGCGGCCCAGGTCCTTGGGGTCGATGGGCAGATAAGGCATGTCCCAGATCTCGCCGTCCTGGTACGCCGCGAACGCCTTCTTGATGGCATCCTGGTGCGAGCCCGAGAACGAGGTGTAGACCAGATCGCCCACATATGGGTGGCGTGGATGCACGGGCAGCTGGTTGCAGTGCTCCACCGTGGCGCGGATGCCGTCGATGTCGGAGAAATCCAGACCGGGGCTCACACCCTGGATGTACATGTTCAGGGCCACATTCACCACGTCCAGATTGCCGGTGCGCTCGCCGTTGCCGAACAGGCAGCCTTCCAGGCGGTCAGCGCCCGCCATCAGGGCCAGTTCCGCCGTGGCGGTACCGGTGCCGCGGTCATTGTGCGGGTGCACCGACAGCACCACGCTGTCGCGGCGCTCGATGTGGCGGTGTGTCCACTCCACCATGTCGGCAAAGATATTGGGCGTGGAGTGCTCCACCGTGGTCGGCAGATTGATGATGCACTTGTTCTGCGGTGTGGGCTTCCACACGGCGGTCACGGCATCGATCACGCGCTTGGAGAATTCCAGCTCGGTGTCCGAATACATCTCGGGCGAGTACTGGAAGGTCCACTTGGTCTGGGGGTAGGTGGCGGCAATGTCCGTGAACATCTGCGCATTGGTGGTGGCCAGTTCGACGATTTCGTCTTCGCTCATGTTCAGCACCACACGGCGCATCACCGGGGCCGTCGCGTTGTAGAGGTGGACGATGGCACGGGGCACGCCTTCCAGCGCTTCGAAGGTGCGGCGCACCAGGTGTTCACGCGCCTGGGTCAGCACCTGCACGGTGACGTCATCGGGGATGCGGTTTTCCTCGATGAGCTTGCGCATGAAGTCGAATTCGATCTGCGAAGCCGAAGGGAAGCCCACTTCGATTTCCTTGAAGCCGATCTTCACCAGCTGTTCGAACATACGGATCTTGCGTTCGATGTCCATAGGCTCGATCAGCGCCTGGTTGCCATCACGCAGGTCCACGCTGCACCAGACCGGTGGCTTGGAGATCACCGCATCGGGCCATGTGCGGTCGGTCAAGCGCACGGGAGCGAAGGGGCGGTATTTGGTGGCGGGATTCTGCAACATCGAAGAGATCTTTCTTTAGTGACTCAAGAAAAGTGGCCTGCTTCCCAGCGACTTCAAAAAACAAAACGGCCCGTCGCTGGTGCTGACGGGCCGTGGAAGTAGGTGGTTGTACGCGCGCGCTACTGGCTCTGCCCGTTGGACATGAAGATTAGTAGAGCTAGCGACAGGTTTTGCATGCGGATCACTTTAGCACAACTGACACGGCACAGCTGCATTTTTTTGGTAACGATCAATCATCCTGGTGCAGACCGCGCTCGTCCGGCTCGTCCTTGGACGTGGAGACGATGCTGACCTGGTGGCCCTGCGAGCGGCGCCAGACGTAGATCACATAGCCCGAGATCGAGTAGCCCACGAAGATCAGGAACAGCATGGTGGCCGGCTCGATGCTGACCACACCGATCAGCAAGGCCACCACCACCAGGCTCACAAACGGCACGCTCTTGGCGCCGCCGATGTCCTTGAAGCTGTAGTAGGGAATGTTGGTGACCATGGTCAGGCCGGCGAACAGCGTGATGGCGAACATGATCCACGACAGGTCAGCGCGATCCGTGGGGTAGCCGCCAAACCAGGAAATCACCTCACCGAAGATGGGCACATCGCGGTGCGACACCATCAGCGCACTGGTCAGCCAGATGAACCCCGCCACCAGGGCCGCGGCAGCAGGCGATGGCATGCCCTGAAAGTAGCGCTTGTCGACCACGCCCGTGTTCACATTGAAGCGCGCCAGGCGCAGCGCCGCACAGGCGCAGTACACAAAGGCCGCAATCCAGCCCCAGCGGCCCAGCGGGCGCAGCGCCCATTCATAGGCGATCAGCGCCGGTGCAGCGCCGAAGGACACCATGTCGGACAGCGAATCCATCTGCTCGCCAAACGCGCTTTGCGTGTGCGTCATGCGCGCCACGCGGCCGTCCAGGCTGTCCAGCACCATGGCGCAGAACACACCCACGGCCGCCAGCTCGAACTGGTTGTTCATGGCCATGACGATGGCATAAAAGCCCCCGAACAGCGCGGCCAGCGTAAACAGGTTGGGCAGCACATAAATGCCCTTGCGCAGCCTGCGCGGCTTGACGGCCACAGCGTCGCCGGATTCGTTCTCGTTTTGCATCAAACTGATCTCCTACGCCACAACCGCTTTCACGGGCAGCTATCAAAACCATAGTATTTTAGGCGCATGCCAGTGGCAGCGCGCGATGGAGTGCAGTGTACCCGTGCTGCGGCAGCCCGCAGCAGGCCATGGCCGCAGCCTGCCATACGCATAAAAAAAGCCACCTTTGCAGGTGGCTTTGCCGTGCACCGGTTCGCCCGCTGCCTTGCGGCAGCAGGCGGGTGCAGCGCGATCAGTTCTTGGACTGGTCGACCAGCTTGTTCTTGGAGATCCAAGGCATCATGGAACGCAGCTGGCCACCGACCTGCTCGATGGCATGGTCTGCGTTCTGGCGACGGCGTGCAGTCATCGAAGGGTAGTTCAGACGGCCTTCGCTGATGAACATCTTGGCGTATTCACCGCTCTGGATGCGCTTGAGGGCATTGCGCATGGCCTTGCGGGATTCTTCGTTGATGACTTCGGGGCCGGTCACGTACTCACCATACTCGGCATTGTTCGAGATGGAGTAGTTCATGTTGGCGATGCCGCCTTCGTACATCAGGTCGACGATCAGCTTCAACTCGTGCAGGCATTCGAAGTACGCCATTTCGGGGGCGTAGCCGGCTTCGGTCAGGGTTTCGAAGCCCATCTTCACCAGTTCCACCGCGCCGCCGCACAGCACGGCCTGCTCGCCGAACAGGTCGGTCTCGGTTTCTTCCTTGAAGTTGGTTTCGATGATGCCACCCTTGCCGCCGCCGTTGGCCATGGCATAGGACAGGGCCACGTCACGGGCCTTGCCGGACTTGTCCTGGTAGATGGCGATCAGGGAAGGCACGCCGCCACCCTTCAGGTACTCGGAGCGCACGGTGTGGCCGGGGCCCTTGGGGGCGACCATGATCACGTCCAGGTCGGCACGGGGCACGACTTGGTTGTAGTGCACGTTGAAGCCGTGGGCGAACGCCAGGATGGCGCCTTGCTTGATGTTGGGCTCGACGTTGTTCTTGTACACCTCGGGGATGTTTTCGTCGGGCAGCAGGATCATGACCACGTCAGCGGCCTTCACGGCGTCGTTGACTTCCATGACCTTCAGGCCGGCCTTGCCGACCTTGTCCCAGGAGGCGCCGCCCTTGCGCAGACCGACCACGACGTTCACGCCGGATTCGTTCAGGTTTTGCGCGTGTGCATGGCCTTGGCTGCCATAGCCAATGATGGCCACGGTCTTGCCCTTGATCAGGCTCAGATCACAGTCTTTGTCGTAGAAAACTTTCATGGTTGGCTCCAGTTGCTTGTTGGGGTAGGTGTTGGGTCGAAAAAAGGGGATTGTGTACGACCAGGCTTACAACCCGGTCATCGCCGCGTCAGCAGCGCTCCACAGATACAGGAATACAGGGTTTAGACGCGCAAGATGCGTTCGCCGCGGCCGATGCCGCTGGCACCGGTGCGCACGGTTTCCAGAATGGCGGTGCGGTCGATGGCCTGCAGGAAGGCATCGTTCTTCGACTGGTCGCCGGTCAGCTCCACGGTGTAGCTTTTTTCGGTGACGTCGATGATGCGGCCACGGAAGATGTCTGCCATGCGCTTCATCTCTTCGCGCTCCTTGCCCACGGCACGCACCTTGACCATCATCAGCTCACGCTCGGTGTAGGCGCCTTCGGTCAGATCGACCACCTTCACCACCTCGATCAGGCGGTTCAGGTGCTTGGTGATCTGCTCGATGACGTCGTCCGACCCCGTGGTCTGGATGGTCATGCGCGACAGCGACGGGTCTTCCGTCGGCGCCACGGTCAGGGATTCGATGTTGTAGCCGCGGGCCGAAAACAGGCCAACCACGCGCGACAGGGCTCCGGGCTCGTTTTCGAGCAGCACGGCAATGATGTGTTTCATAGGTCCAGATTCCTCTTTTCGCCGCCCTCCCCTGACACCGGTAAGTGCCAGGCTTGGCGGGCAATAGATTCGTCAATAAAAAGTGGCTTGCCGCGTAGGCAAAGCTGCCATCCTCCGGGAACCGGCGCTGCGTGTGCAGCCGCCCGGTTTTCCGGAGCAGGGCTTACAGGTCGTCGGCGCCCAGCAGCATCTCGGTGATGCCCTTGCCGGCCTGGACCATGGGGAAGACGTTTTCCGTCGGATCGGTGCGGAAGTCCAGGAACACGGTCTTGCCCTCTTCACGCACGATGCGACGCGCTTCCTGCAGCGCGGATTCGACCTGGGCCGGATCTTCGATCAGCATGCCGCGGTGGCCATAGGCCTCGGCCAGCTTGACGAAGTCGGGCAGCGAATCCATGTAGCTGTGGCTGTAGCGACCGGAGTATTCGATCTCCTGCCACTGGCGCACCATGCCCAGGAAACGGTTGTTCAGTGCGCAGATGACCACCGGCGTGTTGTACTGGAAGCAGGTGGCCAGCTCCTGGATGTTCATCTGGATCGAGCCTTCGCCGGTGATGCAGAACACCTCGGATTCAGGCTTGGCCAGCTTGATGCCCATGGCGTAGGGCAGGCCCACCCCCATGGTGCCCAGGCCGCCGGAGTTGATCCAGCGGCGCGGCTCGTCAAAGCGGTAGTACTGTGCCGCCCACATCTGGTGCTGCCCCACATCGGAGGTGATGTAGGCGTCGGCATCCTTGGTCAGGTTCCACAGCGTTTCCACCACGTACTGGGGCTTGATGACGCTGCCATTGCCACGGTCGTACTTCAGGCAGTCGCGGTCGCGCCAGCCTTCGATGGTGTTCCACCACTGTCCCAGGGCCGCCGCATCGGGCTTGGCAGCGCCTTCGCGGATCATGGCGATCAGCTCGGTCAGCACGTCCTTGACGTCGCCCACGATGGGCACATCCACCTTCACGCGCTTGGAAATGGAGGAAGGATCGATGTCGATGTGGATGATCTTGCGCTCCACCGACATGAAGTGCTTGGGATTGCCAATCACACGGTCATCGAAGCGCGCGCCCACGGCCAGCAGCACATCGCAGTTCTGCATGGCGTTGTTGGCTTCGATGGTGCCGTGCATGCCCAGCATGCCCAGGAACTTGCGGTCGCTGGCCGGATAAGCCCCCAGGCCCAGCAGGGTGTGGGTGACCGGGTAGCCCAGCAGGTCCACCAGCTGTCGCAGCTCGTTGCAGGCATTGCCCAGCAGCACGCCACCACCGGTGTAGATATAGGGGCGCTTGGCGGTCAGCAGCAGCTGCAGCGCCTTGCGGATCTGACCGGAGTGGCCCTTCTTCACCGGGTTGTAGGAGCGCATCTCCACGCTCTGCGGATAACCAGAGTAGGTCGCCTTCTTGAAGGACACATCCTTGGGGATGTCCACCACCACGGGGCCGGGTCGACCGGTGCGGGCAATGTGGAAGGCCTTTTTCATGGTGGCCGCCAGATCGCGCACATCCTTGACCAGGAAGTTGTGCTTGACCACCGGGCGCGTGATGCCCACGGTGTCGCATTCCTGGAAGGCGTCGGTGCCGATGTAATTGGTGGAGGTCTGGCCGCTGATCACCACCAGAGGGATGGAGTCGGTGTAAGCGGTGGCAATGCCGGTGACCGCATTGGTCAGGCCGGGGCCGGAAGTGACCAGCGCCACGCCCACTTCACCCGTTGCACGGGCGAAGCCGTCTGCCGCATGCACGGCCGCCTGTTCGTGGCGCACCAGCACATGCTGAATCGTATCTTGTTTGTAGAGTGCGTCGTAGATGTACAACACCGCACCGCCGGGGTAGCCCCACAGATGCTGGACGCCTTCGGCCTGCAAGGCCTTGACCAGAATTTCGGCACCCATCAGTTCCTGGGTGCCCGCCTGTGTGGAAGCAGCCGCTGCAGAAGACAGCTCGGCCTTGGAGATTTCCATGATCAACCTTTGTGAATTTCTCTAACGAAAAACCTTGGGTGCCCCTGGCCGCCTCCTTGTGGGAGTGGTTCAGGACTTAGGGCCAAGGACATGGGCGACATGAGTGGACGCCGGACCGTGACCCGTTTGCCTTTTTGAAATGCAGCGAACATTATCGCACTGCAACACGCATTTGTACCGTTCATGCCGAAAATTCAAATGTAAATGCGATAATCACGTTTTCTCCGGGCCGCACTGCGGCCTTCGCCTTCCCTTGCGGCCCCTGCCTTGGCTACTGAACAAGAACTGTCCCAATTCCTCAAAGACGTGGAAAAACGTGCCTTCAAGCGCACGGTGTTCCACGTGCGCGACGAGGACTCTGCACTCGACATCGTGCAGGACAGCATGATCAAGCTGACCCAGCATTACGGGGACAAACCACCGGAAGAGCTGCCCATGCTCTTTCAGCGCATCCTGTCCAACAGCACGCTGGACTGGTTCCGCCGCCAGAAGACGCGCAATGCCCTGTTCACCAACATCGGGGACTTCGAGCAGCGCGACGGCGAAGACGATGGCTACGACTGGCTGGAAAGTCATGCCAGCGACACTGCGCAAAAGACCGTGCAGAGCGCCGAAGATTCAACACAGCGCGCTCAGGTTTTGCAGAGCATCGAAAAAGAGATACAAGAACTGCCAGCACGTCAACGCGAGGCCTTCCTGATGCGTTACTGGGAGGAAATGGATGTTGCAGAAACGGCCGCGGCCATGGGCTGCTCCGAAGGGAGCGTCAAAACCCACTGTTTTCGCGCCATCCAGACCCTCAGCAAGGCATTGAAGGCCAAAGGAATCGAGTTATGACCACCAGCATCTCCACCGAAAGTGTTGCCGATCGTTTCGGCCGCAAGATCGCTGCACGCCTGAACGCCGGTCAAGCCGATCTGCCCTATGTCGTGACCGAGCGCCTGCGCGCCTCCCGCGAGCAGGCCCTGTCCATGCGCAAGCGCGCCGTCAGCACCATCGCCCGCCCGGCACAGGAAGCGACCCTGCACCACATCCAGATGGGCGCCGACGGCTCGGCGACCCTGGGCACCGGCCCGTCGGGCTGGATGCCGCAATGGCTGCGCCATGCGCTCACCGCCCTGCCCATCGCCGCCATGGTGGCCGGCATTGCATTCATCGGCGTGCAGCAAGATGCCAGCTCCACCCTGGAAGTGGCCGAGCTCGACACCGAGCTGCTGACCGACGCCCTGCCGCCCGACGCTTACACAGACCCTGGCTTCATCCAGTTCCTGCAAAGCAACCCATCCACCCCGGCGCACTGACGCCCAGTTTTCTGCCTGCATGCCCACCAGCCCACTGAACGCCTCCTCCACCCTGACCCGCGCCGCCACCACTGTGGCGGCTGCTGTGTTGTTGGGCCTGGCGATCGGCGGCGGCTGGGTGGTGTCACAGGTGCGCATGGCGCCCAGCGCCGTGCCGGCCGAGATGTCCGTCTCCTCGGCCACCGGCAAGGCCCGTCGCTCGCTTTCGGCAGGCACCCATCAGACCCTGCAGCGCGCCAGCTCGGGCCCCGGCTGGAACGAGCTGACAAGCGTGCAGCGCGAAGTGCTCGCTCCCCTCAAGGAGCGCTGGGTCACCATGGGCGAGCTGACCAAGCGCCGCTGGATCAGCCTGGCCGACGGATTTGACCAATTGCCCCCCGAAGACCAGGAAAAGCTGCAGCAGCGCATGCAGACCTGGTCCAGCCTGAGCGTGCAGCAGCGCAACCAGGCACGCCTGAACTTTTTCACCAGCCGCCAGCTTTCGCCCGAGGACCTGCAAGCCAAGTGGGATGCCTACCAGGCTTTGAGCTCCGAGGAAAAGCGCCGCCTGGCCGCCAAGGCTGCCCCCAAGACACGGGGCGCCGCCACAGCCCTGCGCCCGCAGTCCAAACGCAAGCTGGCCACCATCCCCGCGGCCAGCACCACGCCGCAGACCGTGGCTAACCCACCCAAGATCCTGCTGCCGCCACCCCAACCGCCGGTACGCCAGCAGCCGGCACCTGCGGCACCAGTGATTCCTCCCGTGGCGCCGCCCCCGGTGCAGACTGCTCCGGTGGTGGTCCCGCAGGCGGCCCCCGTGATCAGCCTGCCGCCTTTGGGTGACAATGCACCCGTTGAGCAAGTGACCGACAGAGACGCTTCCGTCAGCCACTCGCACCCCGACTTCCCTCCCATCCACGCCCCGCAGTAAGCAGGGCTGACCTGCCCACACTCCCATCGCAGAGGTGCTTGCCGACGGACGCGGTGCTGCAGCGGCGCATGCCCCATGCCGCTCCAGCACATACCGTACCGGTTCGCCCTTTCGCTGGCCGCCCGGATTTTGATCGCCGTCCGTGAACACCGTCGCACCACCCTCCACCTCCCCCTTGGCGCTGCAGGCTCCCAGCCTGCGCCGTCGCCTGGCCTGCTGGCTGTATGAAGGGCTGCTGCTGTTTGCCCTGCTCTTCATTGCCGCACTCATCCACGGCATGCTCGGCCTGCTGATTCCGGCGCTGCAAAGCGCCCATGTGCTGCAGGTGGTGCTGTTTGTGGTGTTTGGCGCCTACTTTGTCTGGTTCTGGACCCGCGGCGGACAAACCCTGGCCATGAAGACCTGGCGCATCCAGGTGGTCGACCCCCAGGGCCGCCCGCTGACCCGCGTACGTGCCCTGGCCCGCTACGCGCTGTGCTGGCTGTGGTTTCTCCCCCCGCTGGCCGTCGTGGCGCCGTTTCACCTGCCCGCCATCGAAAGCACCGTGCTGGTCTGCGGCTGGGTGCTGGTCTGGGCCGTGCTCAGCCGCTTTCACCCGCAGCGGCAGTTCTGGCACGATGTGCTGGCCGGAACCCGCCTGATATCGGTACAGTCCTGACACCTTGCTTCACCCGACGCCATGACCGCACCGACACCTTTTGACAACCCGCAGAAGCAGCGCACCGGGATCAACCGCATCCTGCATGCCGGCGCCTATTCGCTGGCCGGCCTGCGCGCAGGCTGGAAGGAAAAAGCCTTCCGCACCGAAGCCATCCTGGCCATGGTCCTGCTCCCGCTCGCGCTGTGGCTGGGCCAGAGCTGGCTGGAGCGCATGTTCCTGGCCGCCACCGTGGTGCTGGTGCTGATCACCGAGCTGCTCAACAGCGCGGTGGAAGCCGCCATCGACCGCATCGGCCCGGAATGGCACCAGCTGTCCAAGAACGCCAAGGACATGGGCAGCGCCGCTGTGCTGCTGAGCCTGCTGCTGTGCGGCGCCGCTTTTGTTTCTGCCTTGTACGCGCGCTTTGCCGCCGCTTTGTTTGCATGACCGCCACCACCACCCCCGCTTTTTCGATCTGCGTCTACTGCGGCTCCCGCCCGGGAGAGAACACCGCCTACACCGAAGCCGCCACTGCCGTGGGCCAGTGGATTGGCAAGCTGGGCGGCCAGCTGGTCTATGGCGGCGGGCGCACCGGCCTCATGGGCACGGTGGCCGAAGCCACGCGCCAGGCCGGCGGCCGCGTGGTGGGTGTGATTCCCCAGGCCCTGGTCGACAAGGAACTGGCCAACACCGCCTGCGACGAGCTGCACATCGTGGCCAATATGCACGAGCGCAAGGCCATGATGGCCGAGCGCAGCAATGCCTTTCTGGCACTGCCCGGCGGCATTGGCACGTTCGAGGAATTCTTTGAAGTCTGGACCTGGCGCCAGCTGGGCTACCACGACAAGCCCATCGGCCTGCTGAACACCGCTGGCTACTATGACCACATGCTGCAGTTCCTGGACAGCAGCGTGGCCAGCGGCTTCATGGGCCCCTGGCAGATGGACCTGATCCGCCATGGCACCGACATCGGTGCACTGCTGCAGGCCCTGGTCGAAGAGGCGGGCCTGGCGCCCGAAAGCCAGAACCTGCGCGGCAAGATCTGACCCCACCGTCCACGCCGACCGCACAAAAAAAAGCAGCCTCAGGGCTGCTTTTTTGATGGGGAAGTGGTCGCGCTGCTGGAGATCGCGGCTTGGGATCGCCGCGGAGCCTGCCCAGCGCCACACCCGCTGGCCGGAAAAGGCCGCCGGCTCAGATGGCGGCGTTGTCCAGGTCACCGGTGCGGATGCGCACCACACGCTCCACGGGGGTGACAAAGATCTTGCCATCACCGATCTTGCCCGTGCGGGCAGCGGCCACCACGGCATCCACGCAGCGGTCCACATCTTCGGTGGCCACCACCACGTCGATCTTCACCTTGGGCAGAAAGTCCACCACGTACTCCGCACCGCGGTACAGCTCGGTGTGGCCTTTCTGACGGCCGAACCCCTTGACCTCCGTCACAGTCAAGCCCGTCACGCCGCATTCGGCCAGCGCCTCGCGCACCTCTTCCAGCTTGAACGGCTTGATGATGGCGGTGATCATTTTCATAGTGGGATTACTCCAGAGCTAGGTTGTGAAATTTGCGGTGCGCCCACGGGCTTCAGGCCCGGAACGCGTTGGTAATCGGGTAGCGCCAGTCCTTGCCAAAGCTGCGCGGCGAGACACGGATGCCCACCGGCGCCTGGCGGCGCTTGTATTCGTTGATGCGGATCAGCCGCGTGACCCGGTCCACATCCGCAGCAGGATAACCGTCGGCCACCAAGGATGCCATAGGCTCGTCATTTTCCATGTAGCGGACGATGATGGCATCCAGCACCTCATACGATGGCAGGCTGTCTTGGTCCTTCTGGTCCGGGCGCAGCTCGGCACTGGGCGGGCGGGTGATGATGCGCTCCGGAATCGGATTGGCACCGGTGCCGTAAGGGTCGTTGGCGTTGCGCCAGCGCGCCAGGTCGAACACCCGGGTCTTGAGCACGTCCTTGATCACGGCAAAACCGCCCGCCATGTCGCCATAGAGCGTGCAGTAGCCGGTGGCCATTTCGCTCTTGTTGCCCGTGGTCAGCACCACGGAACCATGCTTGTTGGACAAGGCCATCAGCAGCGTGCCGCGGATGCGGGCCTGCAGATTCTCTTCGGTGGTGTCTTCTGCCAGACCGGCAAAGTCGCTGGCCAGTGCAGCCTTGAAGGCTTCGAACTGCGGTGCGATGGCGATTTCGTCATAGCGCACGCCCAGGCGTTCGGCCATGTCACGGGCGTCAATCCAGCTGATGTCGGCCGTGTAGGGAGAAGGCATCATCACCGTGCGCACCTTGTCCTTGCCCAGCGCGTCCACGGCAATCGCCAGCACCAGGGCGGAGTCGATGCCGCCGGACAATCCCAGGACGGCGCTGGGGAAGCGGTTTTTGCCCAGGTAATCGCGCACGCCCAGCACCAGGGCATCCCACAGGGCGGCATCGGGCGTCTGCTCCGGGCAAATGTCGCCTTCCAGCTCCACCCCCCCCTGGACCACCGTGGCGCGCAGGGCCACCAGGCTTTCACGGAACGAGGGCCCGCGCACGACCACGGAGCCCTGCCCGCTCACCGCCACGCTGCCGCCGTCAAAAATCAATTCATCCTGACCGCCCACCAGATGGGCGTAGACCAGGGGCAAGCCGGTTTCGGCGGCGCGCTGGCCCAGCACGCGCTCGCGCTCCTGCTGCTTGTGGTGGTGGAAAGGCGACGCATTGAGCACCGCCAGCAACTGGGCTCCGGCGGCCTTGGCGGCCATGGCGGGAGCCGGCTGCCAGGCGTCTTCGCAGATCAGCAGGCCCACGCGCACGCCGGCCAGATCGATGACACAGCTGCGGTCAC
This sequence comes from Comamonas sp. 17RB, assembly GCF_030056555.1. Classification (NCBI taxonomy): domain Bacteria; kingdom Pseudomonadati; phylum Pseudomonadota; class Betaproteobacteria; order Burkholderiales; family Comamonadaceae; genus Comamonas; species Comamonas sp. 17RB. Next base: position 334,145 of record NZ_JASHHY010000003.1, read on the forward strand.
CCGGCACAAAGTGGCGCTGCTCGTCGAACACGCCGTAATTGGGCAGGCACTGCTTATGGTAGCTGCGCTCCACCACGCCGCTGCGCAGCACGCTGGCGGTGTTGTAGCGGCGGCGCTCTTCAGGGTAGTCCACCACCGTGGGGTGTCCCACCACCAGTGCCAGCCCCGGCCAGGACAGCGTGGCCTGGGCGATGCGTTCCAGCTCGCGGTCACAGGCCGCCTGAAAGGCCGGGCGCAGGTACAGGTCTTCGGCCGCATAGCCGCTCAGAGCCAGCTCCGGCGTCAGCAGCAGCTGCGCACCGTCGGCATAGGCCTGGGTGGCGGCATCGATGATTTTCTGGGCATTGCCGGGCAGATCGCCCACGACAAAATTCAGCTGGGCGATGCGAATGGAAAGCGTCATGGAAGGCGTTGGGGCCGAAGCGGCCTGCATAAACTGTGCGGAACGAGACCCTGCCTGCGCCCCGCATGACTGAAAAGCCCATTATCACCCGCGTGTTTACCTCCGTGCAGCAGATTGCTGCAACGGCCTGGGATGCCCTGTTGGCACTGCAGGCGACCCCCACCCCCTTCATGCGCCACGCCTACCTGGCGGCCATGCAGGACAGCGGCAGCGCTGTGCGGGACACCGGCTGGGATGCGCACTTCATCACCCTGTGGGACACGGGACCGCAGGGCGAGCAACTGGTGGCCGCCTGCCCGCTGTACCTCAAGGCCCATTCCTGGGGCGAATACGTGTTCGACATGGCCTGGGCCCGCGCCTACCACGAGCATGGCCTGGCCTACTACCCCAAGGCCGTGGTGGCCGTGCCCTTCACGCCCGTGCCCGGCAGCCGGCTGCTGGCCGCCAGCGACGCGCTGCGCGTGCAGCTGGTGCAGACGGTGCAGGACTGGTGTGCGGCGCAGCAGCTGTCGTCCGCCCATGTGCTGTTCGGGGATGCGGCAGACCATGCCGCACTGCAGCAAGTGGGCTGGATGGCGCGCGCCGGCGTGCAGTTTCATTGGCAAAACCGGTCCTCGCCCCTCTCCATGGCCCCGCACGCCCCACCCGCCCCGCCTGCAGAAGCGGCCTGCAATCCTACGAGCGGCCCTTATGCCGACTTCGATGATTTCCTGGCCCAGCTGCAGCAGGCCAAGCGCAAGAAAATCCGCCAGGAACGCCAGCGCGTGGCCCAGGCCGGCGTGCAGTTCCAGGTGCTGGCGGGGCGGCAGATCCGCGCGGCCGACTGGGACTTCTTCTACCGCTGCTATGCCCAGACTTACCATGAGCATGGCAACCCACCGTATCTGAGCCGTGACTTCTTCGCCCGCATGGCACAGGACCTGCCCGGCCACTGGGTGCTGTTTGTGGCGGCACGTGGCGGCCAGCGCATGGCATGCAGCCTGATCGCGGTCAGCGCGGATGCCACACCCGGCCCAGACGACCGCCATGGCGAAGCGGGCGCTGCGGATGCGCTGGCGGATCCAGCCCTGCCAGCGCCCACCGCCGCATTGCACGGTGCCACGGCCTATGGCCGCTACTGGGGGGCGCTGGAGCGGGTGGATTGCCTGCACTTTGAAGCCTGCTACTACCAGCCGCTGCAATGGTGCATCCAGCACGGGCTGGCGGCATTTGAAGGCGGCGCCCAGGGAGAACACAAAATGGCCCGCGCCCTGCTGCCGGTGGCCACGGCCAGCTACCACTGGCTGGCCCACCCGGCATTTGCCGACGCAGTGGAGCGCTTTCTGGAACGCGAGGGCGAAGGCGTGGCCCACTACCTGCAGGAACTGCAAGCCCACAGCCCCCTGCGCCACAGCGCTGGCTAGCGTCTCCAGAGACGCCTGGGATGTTGCCGGGGCCCACTGCGGGCCCCGGCGTTCTTCAGAACACGTCGGCGGCCACTGCCGTAGCAGCGGCCTTCTTGCGCAGGCCCAGGCCCAATACACGCCCCCGCGATCCCACACTGGGCGGCTGCGCCGGCACCACCGCGAAGGCCGCCGATGCGCTGGAAGCGCCATGGTGCACTTCACTGTCGGACAGACGGAAGACCTCCACCGCCTGCAGCAGCTCCTGGGCCTGGCGGCGCAGACTGTCGGCCGCAGCGGCGCTTTCCTCCACCAGGGCAGCATTCTGCTGGGTGACGGTGTCCATCTGTGACACCGCCTCGCCCACCTGGGTCACGCCCTGGCTCTGTTCCGCGCTGGCAGTGCTGATCTCGCCCACGATGGCGGTCACCTTCTGGATGGAGTCCACCACCTCGGTCATGGTGTTGCCGGCCTTGTCGACCAGTACCGTACCCTGCTCCACCCGGCCCACGCTTTCGGAAATCAGCGCCGCAATCTCCTTGGCCGCTGCAGCACTGCGGCTGGCGAGCGAACGCACCTCGCTGGCCACCACGGCAAAACCGCGGCCTTGCTCGCCAGCACGGGCCGCCTCCACGGCGGCGTTCAGCGCCAGGATATTGGTCTGGAAGGCAATGGAGTCGATCACCCCCACGATGTCGGCAATCTTGCGACTGCTGTCATTGATGCCGCGCATGGTGGTCACCACCTCACCCACCACGTCGCCGCCGTGCACAGCCACATCGGCCGCCGTGCGGGCCAGCTGGTTGGCTTCGCGGGCATTCTCCGCGTTCAGGCGCACGGTGGAGCCCAGCTCCTCCATGGAGGCCGCCGTTTCCTCCAGCGAGCTGGCCTGCTCTTCGGTACGGCTGGACAGGTCGGCATTGCCGTTGGCGATCTGGCTGCTGGCCGAGGCCACCCCCTCGGCATTGCGGCGCACCACCCTGACCGTCTCCGCCAGGCTGGACTGCATGCGCTGCAGGGCAGCGAACAGCTGCCCCAGCTCGTCGGTGGTGCGCACGTCGATGCGGTTGTTCAGATCGCCGCCCGCCACCTTGTCGGCCAGGGCCACGGCAAGCTGCAGCGGTCTGCGGATGGAGCGGGTGATCCAGATCCCCGAGATCACAGCCAGTGCCAGCGCCAGCAGCACCGCCACGCCCATCACCCACACGCCGTTGGAAAATGCGGCATCGGCCTTGCGCGATTCGTTGTTGGCATCGTTGGTATTGATTTCGAGCAGCTTGTTCAGCGTGGCCGACGAGGCGTTGTAGAGCTGGAGCGACTCGCCGTTCATGAATTCGCGGGCCTTGTCGTTTTCACCGCTGCGCGACATCTGGAACAGCCGCTCCATCAGCACCACATATTCCTTGCGCTGGGCCAGCAGCGTGTCATAGGCGCTGCGTTCGGCCTCGGAGTACACCAGCGGCGCATATCGGGCCTTGATGTCGTTCATGTCGGCCTGCAGCTTGCCCATCTGCTGCTCGATGCTGGCCTTGTATTCCGGACTCTCGTTGTACACATGGCGCAGCTCCAGCAGGCGCGCCTCGATCATGTCCGCTCCCAGCTTGTTGATCAGCTCCACGCTGATCAGGTTGTTGCCGGTGATCTGCTTGGTGGCAGCGTTCAGTGTCGACAGCTGCAGCAGCGCCGCTCCGGCCACCCCCAGCAGCACGACCACCAGCATCCCGAATGCTGCGGCCAGCCGCGTCGATATCTTCCAGTTCTGCATGTTTCCCTCCCTGTTGTATATCTATGCCATGGCGGCGCTGCCGCGCGCCATGCCCACGTTGGTGGGCCGGCCGGCGCTTCAGGCCGCTTGCGCTGCCGTGCGCAACACACCCATCTCTTGTGCCGTCAGCATGGCGGCGATGTCCACCACGATCAACATGCGTTCGCCCACCTTGGCGATGCCCTTGATGAAGGCCCCATCCTCCTGGGACTGGCCCTGAAACTGCGGCGCGGGTCGCAACGCCTCGTGCGGGATCTGCACCACGTCGGCCACGGCATCCACCACCACGCCCATCACCGACTGGGCCACATTCAGGATGATCACCACCGTGAACGGGGTGTATTCGCAGCTGGCACAGGCCAGCTTGAGACGCAGGTCCACGATGGGCACGATCACACCGCGCAGATCGATCACCCCCTTGATGAACGCCGGGGCGTGGGCGATGCGGGTGGGCGTTTCATAGGAACGGATCTCCTGCACCCGCAGGATGTCGATGCCGTACTCCTCTTCGCCCAGGCGAAAGGTCAGACACTCGGAAAATCCGCCGCTGGCGGCGTGGTGCTGCGTCATCTGTGTCCTCCCCGGCCTGCGGCCAAACGGTCCTGAACGTGCCGACACCCGTGCCAGGCCCATGCCGCAGGCTAATGCAGGGAGCATGCCAGCAAGCCGCCGCAGCAGCCCGCCCGTCCTGTACCCCGGGCCGGACGGCAGAATCTCCCTGCGCCATAGCGCAGGCTGGCACAGCGCCTCCAGAGCCACCCACAAAAAACCCCATGCACCGGAGCGGTGGCATGGGGTGGTGGCATGGGCTAGTGAGGGCGGCCTGCCTCCAGGCCCTTCAGGCATGGAGGCACGCAACGCGGCTGGCCCGCGCGGTATGGAAAAGACCTTAGAACTGCTCCCACTCGTCGTCCGCAGTGGCCGCAACTGCGGTGGCGGTCGCCGCTGCAGCTGTGAGCGCCGCCGCCTTGGCCGGAGCGGCACGCACGGGAGTGGATACAGACGGGAGGCCGGCCTGGGCCTTGTGCGGGGCACGGGCTTCGGCAGAAGCGGATGCGGGGATGGCCGGCGCGGCAGCGCTGCGCGGCGCCGCCAGCGGTGCAGGGGCCACCGCGGCCACCGGAAGCGCCCACTGCGCGCCACCTGCGGTGCGGAATCGCGCCACGGCCTGCACCAGATCGCCGGACTGGCGCTGCAGGCTGTCGGCCGCCGCCGCACTTTCTTCCACCAGGGCCGCGTTCTGCTGGGTGGCCGTGTCCATCTGTGTGATGGCATCGGCCACCTGGGACACGCCTTCGCTTTGTTCGGCACTGGCCGCGGTGATCTCGCCCACCAGATCGGTGACGCGGCGGATGGCGCCCACCACCTCGGTCATGGTGGCACCGGCGCGGTCCACCAACTGGCTGCCGGTCTGCACCCGCTGCACGCTTTCGTCGATCAGCAGCTTGATCTGCTTGGCCGCTTCGGCACTGCGCTGGGCCAGCGTACGCACTTCGCCGGCCACCACCGCAAAGCCGCGGCCCTGCTCACCGGCGCGGGCCGCTTCCACCGCAGCGTTCAGCGCCAGGATATTGGTCTGGAAGGCAATGCCATCGATCACGCCAATGATGTCGGCAATCTTGTGGCTGCTGTCGTTGATGCCGCGCATGGTGGTCACCACCTCGCCCACCACCTCGCCGCCCTGGACGGCCACGGTGGAGGCACTCATCGCCAGCTGGTTGGCCTGGCGGGCGCTTTCGGCGTTCTGCCGCACGGTGGAGCCCAGCTGGGCCATGGCCGCCGCGGTCTGCTGCAGCGCGCTGGCCTGCTCTTCGGTGCGGCTGGACAGATCGCTGTTGCCCTGGGCAATTTCGCTGCTGGCCGTGGCCACCGATTCCGCGTTGTGGCGCACATGCTCCACCACTTCACCCAGGCTGTCGCGCATGGCGCCCAAGGCGCTGAGCAGCGCCCCCATTTCGTCCTTGCCGCCCTGCGGCACGGCTTCCGCCAGGTCGCCCTGGGCGATGCGGCGCGCCACCTGCACCGCCTGCGATGCCGGCCGCGTGACGGCACGTGTCACCAGCCAGGCGCACAGCAGCGCCAGCACCACGCTGGCCGCCATGCCTGCCACCACCCACCACCAGGCGGCGGCATAGACCTGCTGGCCCGCCGTGCGGGCACGGTCGGCCTCGTCCAGGCTGTGCTGCATCAGCTTGCCCACAGTCTCGGCCAGGGCCACAAAGCTCACTTCCGCCTGGCCGGCATACAGATTGGAAACGGTGTCGCCCAGCAGCAGATCCCCGCTGCCCTGGGTGTAATCCTTGGCCTGCGCCTCCTTCAGGAATTGCGCATGGGTGTCCAGATAGGTGCTGCGGTTTTGCTGGTAGGACTGCATCAGCTGCTTTTCGGCCTCCGAACGGGGCAGCGATTCATAGGACTTTTCCACGCCCTGGATCAGTTGCAGCAGCGCTTCGGACTGCTTGGTGATGCTCTGCACCTCCTGCAGGCTGTTCGCATTCAGAATGCCGGCTTCCATGCGGCGAAAGCGGTTCCACTGGCCGCGCAGATTGCCGGTATCTGCCACGCTGGGCATGGAATGGTTGCTGACCGTCTCCATTGCGGCGTTCAGCCGCTGGAGCTGCCACAGCGACAGACCACCGACCACCAGCGTCAAGAACACGACCAGGGCAAAACCACCAAACAGCTTGGTGCCCACCCGCATATCAGACCATCGCAACATACGCCCTCTCCTTGTTGTAAGGAGTGCCAGCGGCACCCGCCCGCCACCAAGCCCCGGCAGAGGCCGACCAACGGCGAGCCGACAGATGTTACAAAAAAAACGCGCATTCCCGAAGAGGAACGCGCGTTCTCGCGGCGATGGTGTCAGCTTGGCGTGCCTGTCACCCAGGCAGCAGGGACCGGCAATGTCAGCCTGCGAAGGCCGGCCGGCCCAACCATTCTGACAATAGGGATACCGCCTGCGGCAGATCAGCCCTTGTAGGCAGCGATGCCGTCGGTGATTTCCTTGTGGGCCACATCCACGCCCTTCCAGCCCAGCACCTTGACCCATTTGCCCTTTTCCAGGTCCTTGTAGTGCTCGAAGAAGTGGGCGATCTGCTGCAGGGTCAGCTCATGGATATCGCTCAGGTGGTTGATCTTGTCGTAGGAAGGCAGCAGCTTCTGGGTGGGCACTGCCAACACCTTGCCGTCCACGCCGCCTTCGTCTTCCATCTGCAGGATGCCGATCGCGCGGCAAGGCACGACCACGCCGCTGGGCAGGGGGAAGGGGGTCATCACCAGCACGTCCACCGGGTCACCGTCGCCGGCCAGGGTCTGGGGCACATAGCCGTAGTTCACGGGGTAGTGCATGGCCGTGCCCATGAAGCGGTCCACGAACAGGGCGCCAGTTTCCTTGTCCACTTCGTACTTCACGGGAGCGGAGTTGGCCGAGATTTCGATGATGACGTTGAAGACTTCAGGGGCCTTGGAGCCGGGGGTCACATTGTTCAGAGACATGGTGCTGTGTGGGTGGGTTGAAACAAAAGCCCGCAAGGGGCCAACCCGTGCATTTTAGGGGTTCACCCTTGCCGGCTTCTTGCAGCCGCACGGAATATCCGCACCGCCCGGCACAGCGCCTGCCGCACAGCCCCCATCCAGCGGGCATGCCCCTGCGCGCCAACACCTCTCAGCTGGCCGGTGCCTGGCGCTGGCGCACCGGGCCGCTGCGTGCCTCGATGGCCTGCTGCACCTCGCGGCGCAGGCCCAGGCCAAAGCCCATCTCCGCCATCACGAACAGCGGACCGATCAGCAGACCCACGATATCGTCCATGAAAGCCGGTTTGCGCCCTTCGTAATAGTGGCCGATGAACTGGATCACCCAGCCCACTGCAAACAGGCCCAGGCCCCAGGCCAGCCAGACGCTGGTGGCCTGTTGGGCCAGCGGTGCGGCCACGGCCAGCATGGCCGCCAGCACCGCGGCCATGGTCAGACCGTAGCGCAGGTCCAGCAGCACGTAATAGCTACAGGCCAGCACGGCGGCAATCACGGCGGGCGACACCGGCACCCCACCCAGGGCCACGATATCCCAGGCCGGACGCGACAGCAGAATCACCACCGCCATCTGGATCATGGGGACGCCAAAGAAATGGGTCAGGATGTTGCGCGGATCGCGGTGGTAGTCGGCGTACTGCGACAGCTGGTCGGTCAAGGTTTTCATGGGGCGTCTCCGGCTGGGGCTACAGAGCGAAAAATAGGGATAGAAGCAAAAAAAGCACGCTTGTTCACTTCGGCACATATTCCGGCGCCCGCAGGCATTTGTCCACTGGGGGCATCCCGCGCAGCGGCGGGCAAGCCGGCGACTGCGGGAAATTCCCGAACGCTCCGCTTTTAAGAGCATTTCGTACCCACCTCATGGGCACCGGTGCGCAGGCCAACGGCACCATCCAAGCGCCGGCCTCTCCGTACAACCGCCCCATGACGGCTGCGCGACTGGCGCAGTCCGCGCAGATCGCCACAATGACCGGCATGCTCTACCACTACATCGCCAATGCCTCCGTCCCGTCCACCTCCGGCCGCACGATCGCGGTGATCGATCCGTCGGACGGCCAGCCATTTGAAGACATCCAGCGCGGCAACGCCGAAGACATTGCCACGGCTGTCTCTGCCGCGCGCCAGTGCTACGAGACCGTGTGGCGCAAGACGCCGGCCGTCGAGCGCGGACGCCTGCTGGCCCGCTTGTCCGCCCTGGTGCTGGAGCACGGCATGGAGCTGTCGGCACTGGAGCAGCGCGACTGCGGCAAACCCACCAAGCAGGCCCAGGCCGACACCCTGGCGCTGGCGCGCTACTTCGAGTTCTACGCCGGCGCCTGCGACAAGCTGCACGGCGACACCCTTCCCTACCAGGACGGCTACAGCGTGCTGACCTGGCGCGAGCCCCATGGCGTGACCGGCCATGTCGTGCCCTGGAACTATCCGATGCAGATCTTCGGCCGCTGCGTGGGCGCGGCGCTGGCAGCAGGCAACACCTGCGTGGTCAAACCGGCGGAAGACGCCTGCCTTTCCGTGCTGCGCGTGGCCCAGCTGGCTGCCGAGGCCGGCTTTCCGCCCGGCTGCATCAACATCGTGACCGGCTACGGCCATGAGGCGGGCGATGCGCTGGCCCGCCACCCGGATGTGAACCACCTCAGCTTCACCGGCAGCCCCCATGTGGGCACGCTGATCCAGCAGGCTGCGGCCGAGCGCCATGTGCCCGTCACGCTGGAGCTGGGAGGCAAGAGCCCGCAGATCGTGTTTGAAGACGCCGACCTGGACGCAGCCATCCCCACGCTCATCAACGCCATCGTGCAGAACGCCGGCCAGACCTGTTCGGCCGGATCACGCCTGCTGGTACAGCGCAGCATCTACGAGCCGCTGCTGGAACGCCTGGGCGAAGCCTTTGCCGCACTGCGTGTGGGCCCGGCCGCCATGGACCTGGATGTGGGTCCGCTGATCCGCCAGAGCCAGCAGCAGCGCGTGTGGGATTTCCTGTCGGACGCACAGGTGGCGGGCATTCCGGTCGTGGCCCAGGGCCAGATCGTGGAGGAAGCGCCCGAATCCGGCTTCTACCAGGCTCCCACGTTGCTGCGCGATGTGCCGCCCGACCACCGCCTGGCGCAGGAAGAGGTGTTTGGCCCGGTGCTGGCCGCCATGCCGTTTGACGATGAAGCCGACGCCATTCGCCTGGCCAATGGTACGGATTTCGGTCTGGTGGCCGGTGTATGGACGCGTGACGGCGCGCGCCAGTTCCGCATGGCGCGGGCGCTGCGCTGCGGCCAGGTCTTCGTCAACAACTACGGCGCGGGCGGCGGCGTGGAACTGCCGTTTGGCGGCGTCAAATCCAGCGGCCACGGACGCGAAAAAGGGTTTGAAGCGCTATACGGCTTCACGGTGCTGAAAACCGTGGCCATCCGCCATGGCTGACCGCCGCGGCGCTGCACCACACTGAGCCGTACCGGACAGCGCGGCGCCGGCTTTTTCGCTAGGATGCAGACCAAATCAGGCTGTTGCGCGCCATCCGTGCACAGCAGCCGCCATCACGCTATCAAATTCATAAGACACGGCCTATGCAGCTGCGTTTTGATATCCACGCCCCACATGCCTTTGTCCGCACCCACGGTGGCCCGCACGCCCCAGCATATCCGCCGCATCCACTTCAACAGCTTTGTCCGTGAGGACGGGCTGTGGGACATCGAGGGCGAACTGCTGGACACCAAGGCTGTCAATGTGCCCCGCGTCAACAGCCCCGGCATCCGCAAGGCAGGCGACCCCATTCACCACATGTGGATCCGGGTCACCGTCAACACCCAGCTGGTGGTGCAGTCCATCGAAGCCGTGATGGATGCCCACCCCCTGGGTGGCTGCCCCGCCGCGCTGGAGGCCATGCAGAAGATGGTGGGCAGCTGCATGGCACGCGGCTGGCGCAAGTCGATCGAGACGCACCTGGGCACCATCGCCGGCTGCACCCATATGCGCGAGCTGCTGCAAAGCATGGCCACCGCCACCTTCCAGAGCATTGTCGGCGCCTTCACCACCGCCCCGGACACTCCGCCGCGCTACCTGGGCCAGTGCAAGGGCTGGGACTTTGACGGCCCCGGCGTGGCCGAGCACTTTCCGCAGTTTGTGCATTTCCAGGCCAAGCCCAAGGCCTGAACCTGAAGCGGTTGCGCGCCGCAGCGCAGACGGCCTTCACACAGGCTTGCGAGGCCGCCGCGCTGCAGGCGCAGCAGCGGCCACCGCGCAGAAGCGAATCTGTCAGCGCTCTCCGTACCTCCGCTGCTCGCGCAGCATGAACAGGTACAACCCCTCCACCTTTTCCCGCGCCCAGGGCGTCTTGCGCAAAAAGCGCAGGCTGGACGTGATGCTGGGATCGACATTGAAACAGCGCAGCTGGATGCGGTCGCCCAGGCCGGGCCAACCGTAGTAGTCCACCAGCTCGGTCACGATGCGCTCCAGCGTGATGCCGTGCAAGGGGTTGCGGGGTTGCTGCGCAGAGGGGGTCGTCATGGGCCGATTGTCGCGTACCGGCCGCCAGCCGGCCAAGCCAGGGCCTTTGCGCACCGCGTCCTGCAATGCGGGCAAATGCCTAGCACGCAGCAGCCCCTTGGGGCCGCCCCACACCCTTGCCCCCACCAGGGCCGACAGGCCCCAGGCGCGGCTGCAGCTTTTGTACACTGCAGCCCATTTTTGGAATGAGCCGCTGCCCCACCTGCGGCCACCGCACTGCACCATGCTCTCTCGTTTTGCACAGGCCCGCCGGGCCCTGGGCGCTGTCCTGGCGCTGGGGACTCTGGGCGCGCTGCCGCTTGCTGCGGCCCATGCGGCCCCGTCCACCCCTGCCTTCCCAGGCAAGCCGGTGCGCATCATCACCCCCTTCCCTGTGGGCGGCGGTCCGGACGGTGTGGCCCGCCTGCTGGCCGATGGCCTGGCGCGCCGCTGGGGCCAACCGGTGGTGGTGGAGAACCGCCCCGGCGGCAACGGCTTCATTGCCATTGAGGCCTTCAAGCGCGCTCCCCAGGACGGCAGCACGCTGATCGTGCTGGACGGTCTGCATCTGTCCGCCTACCCCAGCCTGTTCAAAAAACTGCCCTACGACCCACAGCGCGACTTCATGCCGCTGATGGCGTTGTTCAAGACCTATTTTTTCATCACGGTTCCACAGAACAGCCCCTACCGCTCGGTGGGCGCGCTGGTGGCCGATGCCCTGGCCCGTCCGGGCCAGCTGAACTACGGCTCTTGGTCGGTGGGCAACCCGGTGCACCTGGGGGCCGAACTGCTGGCCGCCCGCACCGGCACCCGCATGCAGCATGTGGTGTTCAAGGAAACCTCGCAGCTCTACACCTCGGTGTCCACTGGCGATCTGCACTTCTCGCTGGGCAGCGCCGCCACCGCCGGCCCGCTGCAGCGCGCGGGCAAGCTGCGCTTTCTGGCAATTGCGGCACCGCAGCGCTCGCCCGATTTTCCTGATGTGCCCACCGTGGGGGAATCCGGTGGCCCGCAAGGGCTGGAAGTCTCGGGCTGGAACGCCCTGGTGGCCCCAGTCGGCCTGCCGCCTGCCGTGGCAGAGCAGATCCGCCAGGATGCCCAGGCCGCACTGGACACCCCCGAAGCGCGCGCCAAGTTCCAGAGCTTTGGCTACACGCCTTTTCCCGCCACCCGCAAACAGCTGGAACAGTTCATTGCCGCCGAGCACCAGCGCTTTGCCGAGGTGATCCGCCAGAGCCATATCAGCCTGGACTGAGCGCCCGTTCCGGGGGCTCGGCCCACCGCCCACCTCCCTGCACTCGACCCACACAGGTCTGCGCCACCCACCAGGGCAGCCCTGCATGGGTACTGCCTGCCACGCCATATCACGCGGTACGGGGCTCCCCCTCCTCCACCGGCACCAGCGCCCGCCACCAGCGCTCACCGGCATGGGGGGCGGCTAGGTCCAGCCGCTCGCCCATCAGCGGCGTGGCCACAGCAATGGCCTGGGCCTCGGCCAGGTCCACCACGCGCTCGAACGGGTCCCACCAGGCATGCATGGCCAGGTTGAAGGTGCCGTTGTGGATGGGCAGCAGCCATTTGCCCCCCAGATCCTGGTGGGCCTGCACGGTCTGCGCCGGGTGCATGTGCACATAGGGCCAGTGTTCGTTGTAGGCACCGGTCTCCATCAGCGTCACATCGAAGGGGCCAAACTGCCGGCCGATCTGCGTGAAACCGTCAAAGTAGCCGCCATCGCCGCTGAAGAAGATGCGCAGCGCTTGCGTGCTTTCCAGGTCTTCGATCACCCAGGAGGCCCACAGCGTGCGGTTGCCGTCGCGCAGGCTGCGGCCCGAAAAATGCTGGGCCGGTGTGGCTGTGAAACGCAACCCGTCCACCTGCGTGCCCTGCCACCAATCGTACTGCTGCACCTTGGCGGCCGGCACGCCCCAGGCCATCAGCCGGTCCCCCACGCCCAAGGTACAGATGAACAGATCGGTTTTGGCCGCCAGAATCCGCACCGTGGCGCGGTCCAGGTGGTCGTAATGGTCGTGCGACAGCAGCACGCCGCGCAGCGGTGGCAACTCCGCCAAGGCAATGGGCGGTGCATGAAAGCGCTTGGGCCCGAAGAACGCCAGCGGGGAGGCACGTTCGGCAAACACTGGGTCGGTGATCCACCAGCCCCCACGCAGCTTCATCAACAAGGTGGAGTGGCCGATGCGGTAGAGGCTGCGCTCGGGCGCCACCTCCAGCTGTGCACGGGTGATCGGCTGCACCGGCAGCGGTGCCACCGGCTCCGAGTTGCGCGGCTTGTTGAAAAAGAAATCCCACATCACCTTGGCGCCGGGCTGCGGCCCCTGGGCAGGACGGGGGTGGATGTTACGAAAGCGCCCGCCCGCAAACTGGGGCGATTGCGGATAGGCCACAACCGGGCTGCGAAAGAAACGGGCCAAGGGGTTGGAGAGTGGCATGGCGCGAAAGAGGTCAGAAGTCCACAGACTGCCACAGATGGGGGCAGCGCCGGCTGCCACAAGACCGAGGCGCTGCGGGTGAACGCCATGGCACAGCCATTCCTGCAGAAAAATGAGCAAACTGTGCCATCTGTACAGGGTTCTGCCGTGATTTATGCACCAAGGTTTGCAGAGAAAAAGCATGCAGCACCAGGGTACAAAGACCCTCCCGGCGGCACAGCGCGCTTTCCGCACTCAGGGGACCAGACCCTGGTCCTCCGGCATCAGCACCTCGGCCATGCGCTGCTGGATCCACTGCGCGGTGGCATCCAGCACCGCGCCTTGCAGCGTCAGCATGCGCACGGCCAGCGGCGGCAGCAGCAACTCGGGGCAATGCAGCACGCTCAGGCGTGACAGTCCCTCGCCGTACTCGATGATGTTACGCGGCAGGATGGCCCAGCCCAAGCCATCGGCCACCATGTCGGCCAGCACATAAAAGCTGTCCGAGCGCCACACGCGGGGGCTGAACACCAGCTCTTCCACGCCTTCGATGCACATCACCAGCTGCCGCTGCGCAGCCAGGGCCTGGCGGCTGACACGGGGCTGCCGTGCCAGCGGATGGTCGTGCGCCACACACACCATCTGCGGCACGCTGGCCACGGCGCACTGGGCAAACTGCCCGCCGACCACCCCCCGGTCAAACTGAAAGCCCAGCTGGGCCCGCTGGCTTTGCACGGCCAGCGCCACTTCGGCCGCCGTGCCGTTGAGCACCGTCAGCTCCAGCGCCGGATAGTGCAGGGCCAGCTCGCGCAGCAGGCGGGCGATCGGCGGGTAGGGCAGCGCCTCGTCCAGCGCCATGCACAAGGTGGCGGTCTGGCCTGCGGCCAGTGCACGGGCCCGCAGCTCCAGTGCCTGGGCCTGGTGCAGCAGCGCGCGGGCTTCGAGCAACATCACGCTGCCGGCCGGGGTGAGCTGCACACTGCGGCCGGCACGGCTGAACAGGGCCACGCCCAGATCGGCCTCCAGCAAGCCCATGGCCATGCTCACGGCCGACTGCGCCCGGCCCAGGCGACGGGCGGCCTGCGTCATCGAGCCGCATTCGGCCACGGCAATAAACTGGTTCAGGCGTTCGAGTGTCCATTCCATGCATCAATTTTATTGATTAAACCAAACTTCTTCAAATCAATAAATTGATGAATCATGCGGTCTTTGCGCTCCGGAATGACCGGAGTGCTGGCTGATACGCACTGGTTTTGTCATGGTCCTGTCTGTTTCTCCTCCCCTCCACTCCGCCCCTGCCGCGCGCCACCGCTGGCTGGTGCTGGGCATTGTGTCCGTGGCCCTGCTGCTGATCGTCATCGACATGACGGTGCTCTACACCGCCCTGCCCCGGCTGACACACGATCTGGCGGCCAGCGCCTCGGCCAAGCTGTGGATCATCAACATCTACGCGCTGGTGGTCTCGGGCCTGCTGCTGGGCATGGGAACGCTGGGCGACAAGCTCGGTCACAAGACACTGCTGCTGTCAGGTCTGGTGGTTTTTGGCGCGGCCTCGCTGCTGGCGGCGTTTGCACCCGACACCGGCGTGCTGATTGCGGCGCGTGCGCTGCTGGGCGTGGGCGCCGCCATGATGATGCCGGCCACGCTGTCGGTGATCCGGCTGAGCTTCAGTGATGACAAGGAACGCGCCCTGGCCATCGGCATCTGGGCCTCGGTGGCGTCGGGCGGCGCGGCCTTCGGTCCGGTGGTGGGCGGCGCACTGCTGGAACATTTCTGGTGGGGTGCGGTGTTCCTGATCAACGTGCCCATCGTGCTGGTCACGCTGCCGCTGGCCTGGCGCTATATCGCCCCCTCGCACGGCGACCGCCAGCGCCCATGGGACGGCATCGCCAGCCTGCAGGTGATGGTGGGCCTGGTGGCCTGCACCTATGCCATCAAGGAAGCGGGCAAGGCCGTACCGGACTGGGCCATGGCCCTGCTGTCCCTGCTGCTGGGCACGGCGTTTCTGGCCATCTTTGTGCGCCGCCAGCGCCGCAGCGCCCACCCGCTGCTGGACCTGGAGTTGTTCCGCAACCTGACGTTCAGCATGGCGGTGGTGGCTGCACTGACCTCGTCAGCGGCGCTGCTGGGCATGCAGCTGGTGTTCAGCCAGCGGCTGCAACTGGTGGCGGGCTATTCCCCCCTGGAAGCCGGCTGGGCCACGCTGCCCCTGCCGGTGGCGGCGTTTGTGGCCGGCCCCATTGCCGGGCGGCTGCTGCACCGCTGGGGCAGCCCGCTGCTGCTGGCGCGCGCGCTGCTGATCGCCGGCCTGGGCATGGCGGCCTATTGGTGGGTGCACCTGGCCGCCACGCCATGGCAGGCGCTGAGCCTGGCGGTGCTGGGCTTTGGCGTGGGCGCCACCATGACGGCGGCATCGGCCACCATCCTGATGAGTGCCGCGCCCGAGCGCGCGGGCATGGCCGCCTCGGTGGAAGAAGTGTCGTACGAGCTGGGGGGCGCCCTGGGCGTGACGCTGATGGGCAGCATGCTCTCGGCAGTCTATGCCCACAGCTTGGCACTGCCTGCGGCGGCCGGAGCCTTGCCTGCCAGTGTGCGCGACAGCCTGGACGAAGCACTGCTGGCCGCCGAAGGCCTGCCCGCGGCCGTTGCGCAGCCGCTGGTGCACGCCGCCCACACGGCCTTTGACCAGGGCTTTACCGCGGTGCTGCTCAGCGCCTCGGCACTGCTGATGACCGCCGCCGCACTGGTGCGCTGGCGCATGCGCTGAACCGGCTTGTGCATGGCTGCGCGGCTGCTTCCTTCATGGCCGCTGCACTACCCTGCTACGGCCCTCATGACGCCGCTTGCAGCCACTGCAGCGCCAGCCGCTCATCGGCCAGTGCAAAACGCCGCACCTCGGCCGAAGTGAAATGCTCGGCCAGAAACTCGCCCAGGCCCGCCACCGCACTGTCGGTCACCAGGGCTATGCGTTCCACCCGCTTGTGGTGTGCCTGCACAAAATGCATGTGGGCGCTGAACCCGGCCCAGTTCTCCCAGCCGGGAAACTCGGCCGCCCGCACCAGCACCCCATTCAGCCGGGCGTGGCCCATCAGATAGGCATCCACCTCGGTCCGCAGCCGCTCAAAGTCCTGCTCGGTCAGCGGGCCGCTGGGGTGCAGGCGCAAAATACCTTCGGGCTTCATCAAGGTGAACGTGAGCATGGCAGCGCTCCTGGAGTCGCAGACCTTCACTGTACGGCGGACTGGCCGCGCCTGCAGTGCCTGCACTGCCATCGATGGTTTAGGACACCGATGGCAGCCCCTACACCGCGTGCGTGTGCTGCACCGCAGGCAAGATGGCGTTCAGCGCATGCATTGCGCGAGGGACTGGACCATGAACCCCATGACACAACGCCTGCAGGCACTGCTGGATACCGGCAAGGAAACCGCGCTGCTGCGCTACACCCTGGGCAAGGCCGCGCTGGACGATGCGCAGCCCGCGACTGCGCTGGAGCACCTGCTGCGCGCCACCGCACTGGACCCGCACTATTCCGTGGCCTGGAAGCTGCTGGGCAAAGCCCAGCTCGCACTGGACAACCCCACCGCCGCGCGCCAGGCCTGGGAGCACGGCCTGGCCTGCGCCCAGGACAAGGGCGATGCCCAGGTGGTGAAAGAGCTGGGGGTGTTCCTGAAACGGCTGGACAAACAGCAGGGTTGAGTGCGGTGCAAACCGCCTGCAAGCGCATCGCCATCAACATCGGCAGCGGCATGTGCATACCACCCGGCCCCTCCTCGCCACCCGCTGCGCCATCTGCGCGCTCCCAGCAGACGCAGCCAGCCATCCAAGGGCATCCAGTGCCCTTTCCGCACAGCAACCTCGCCCATCCGCGACAATCCCGCCCCTATGTCTGATTTGCCCGTTTCGAACCCTGCTTCCTCACCTGCCCCTGCTTCCGCCCTGCGTCTGGTCCTGATCCTCGGCCTGCTCTCGGCCATCGGGCCGTTTGCCATCGATATGTACCTGCCGGCGCTGCCGCAGATCGGCGCCAGCCTGAACGCGCCGGTATCGGCCGTGCAGGCCAGCCTGACGGCCTTCTTTTTGGCACTGGGCGTGGGCCAGCCGCTGTTCGGCTCGCTGGCCGATCTGTGGGGCCGCAAAAAGCCGCTGTACCTGGGCCTGGCCATCTTTGTGCTGGCCAGCATCGGCTGCGCGCTGGCGCTGGACATTCAGACCCTAGTGGTGCTGCGCTTCATCCAGGGTCTGGGTGCGGCAGCCGGCATGGCGATTCCCCGCGCCGTGGTGCGTGACCTGCACACCGGCCACGAGGCGGCCCGTATGATGTCGCTGCTGATGCTGGTGTTCAGCGTCTCGCCCATCCTGGCACCGCTGGCCGGCAGCGCGGTGATCGGGCTGGGCGGCTGGCGCTGGGTGTTCTGGGCGGTCACGGCGGCCGCGGTGCTGGGCATGCTGGCCATGGTGCGCGGCCTGCCCGAAACCCGTGGCCCAGCGGCACGCGGCGACAGCCAGCTGGCCGACACGTTCCGCGCCTATGCGCTGCTGCTGCGTGACACGCACTACCTGGGTCTGGTCTTCATCGGGGCCTGCGCCATGGCGGGCTTTTTCGTCTACCTGGCCGGCTCGCCCTTTGTGCTGATCAACCACTACGGTCTCTCCACCACGCAGTACAGCATGGCGTTTGCACTGAATGCCGTGGCCTTCATCGGCGCCGCGCAGTTCACCGGCGCGCTGGGCCAGCGCTTCGGCCTGGCCACCGTGGTCAAGCTGGCCGCCAGCGCCAGCGGTGTGGTCATGGTCGCGCTGCTGACCTACTACCTGCTGGGCGGTGACCAGTTGGCGGTGCTAATGGCGCTGTACTTCATTGCCAGTGCCTTCATGGGTCTGGTGATTCCCACTACCTCCGTGCTGGCCCTGGAAGAGCATGGCGCCATTGCCGGCGCCGCGTCGGCCCTGCTGGGCACGCTGCAGATGCTCATGGGCGCTATCGCCATGCAACTGGTGGGCCTGTTCTCCACCGGCAAGCCCCTGCCCATGGTGGTGGGCATGGCCACCGGCGCGCTGTGCGGCGTGGCGCTGACGTGGATCACGCTGGGGACTGCACGCGGCCGCCAGACAGCCCAGGCACAGTGAGCCCGGCAGCACCACGCCCGCGTGGTGCTGCGATCACGGGCCGGTGTCCCGCCGGCTCCAGGCAGGCTTCAGGCCGACAGGGCCTGCCTGCGGATACAGGCCTTCAGCGCCGTCAGTGCCGCGGACTCCGGCGCCCCGACGCGGGTCACCAGGCCGTAAGGCTCCGCATTGGCATGCACCTTCAGGTCCAGCCGTGCCAGCGTCTGCCGGGCCTCGAAAAACTGCAGGGTCTCCAGCGACATCAGGGCCACCATGTCGGGGCTTTTGTTCAGCAGCAGCGCGGTGGCAAACGTCGATGAGGTCTCCACCGGCCTGAACGCCAGCACCACCCCATTGCTGGCCGCCTCGCGCTCCAGCAGGGTGCGCAGCGGCATGTGGCCGGGAAACAGAATCCACGGGTACTGCGCCACCTGTTCCCAGCCGACATCCGGGGTGCGGCTGAGCGCATGCATGGGCGAGACCGCCACCGCCACCTCTTCCTCGCGCAGCCACTCGAAATGGAAGATATCGGTGCGCCGGGCCACCGATGTCCGGCACAGCGCCAGGTCCAGCACCCCGCTTTGCAGACCTTCCAGCAGGTCGGCACTGGTGCCCTCCTGCAGCTCGACCGTCACATCCGGGTGCAGCCGGTGAAAGGCAATCAGGGCATTGGCCAGCACGGCCGCCAATGCGCCCGCAATCGTGCCCACGGCAATGCGCACACCGGAAGTGCGGGACATGCCCAGCAGCTCCTTGTGCATGTGTGCCAGGCTGGACAGCATCAGGCGCGCATACCGGATGGCACAGCGCCCCATATCGGTCGGCACCAGGCCCTGCGGGGTGCGGGCAAACAAGGTGACGCCGATCGCTTCCTCTATTTCGCGCAGGGCCTTGCTCACGCCCGGCTGCGACATGTGCAGCAGCACGGCGGCCTGGTGCACCGAGCCCATGTCTTCGATGGCGATGAGCAGCTTGAGCTGCTTGAACTTGAGCCGGCCGCCCATGGCATGCAGGCTGGCCAGCTGCTGCGCCACATCCTGCTCGGGTTTCTCCGGAGATTCCATTTTGTTCTACCTGGACCTGTCTTCCGCATGCGCGCGCCTGCTGGCGACTCCTAGACTGCGCAGCGTCGAATGAATTACTTGGAGACGTTGTATGAAGTTGTTGCGTTATGGCCCAGCCGGTGCGGAGAAGCCAGGGGTTTTGGACCCGGAAGGTCGCATCCGGGACATCTCCGCCCTGACGGCGGACATTGACGGGAAATTCCTGGCCAGTGCCGCCGTGACCCAGCTGGCGGCCATGGATCTCGCCACCCTGCCGCTGGTGGCCGGCCAGCCCCGCCTGGGCGCCTGTGTGGGCCAGATCGGCAAGTTCATCTGCATCGGCCTGAACTATGCCGACCATGCTGCCGAATCGAACATGCCCATCCCCCAGGAGCCCGTGGTCTTCAACAAATGGACCTCGGCCGTTGTCGGCCCCAATGACGACGTCAAGATTCCGCGCGGCTCGGTCAAGACCGACTGGGAAGTGGAGCTGGGCATCGTCATCGGCAAAACCGCGTCCTACATCGATGCCAGCCAGGCCATGGAACATGTGGCGGGCTACTGCGTGGTCAACGATGTGTCGGAACGCGAATACCAGATCGAGCGCGGAGGCACCTGGGACAAGGGCAAGGGTTGCGACACCTTCGGCCCCACCGGCCCCTGGCTGGTCACCAGGGACGAGGTGCCGGATCCGCACCAGCTCCGGCTGTGGCTGGAAGTCGATGGCCACCGCTACCAGGACGGAAGCACCGCCACGATGATTTTCAAGGTGCCGGAGATCATTGCCTACCTCAGCCGGTTCATGACGCTGCACCCCGGCGATGTCATCTCCACCGGCACCCCGCCCGGCGTGGGCATGGGCATCAAGCCCGCACCGGTGTACCTGCGCGCAGGCCAGACCATGCGCCTGGGCATCGATGGCCTGGGCGAACAGCAACAGCGCGTGATTGCCGCGTAAGGAGATGAACATGAACCAGTACGACTTCGCAGGCAAGGTGGCGGTGGTCACCGGCGGCGCCCAAGGCATTGGCCTGTCCGTGGTGGAACGGCTTCTCGACGGAGGCGCAGCCGTGGCCATCTGGGACCGCGATCCCCACGCCCTGCAGACGGCGCAGCAGAACCTGCAGGCCAGAGGCACCGTGCACACCGTCGTCACCGACATCACGGACATGGCCAGCGTGGAGCAGGCCAGCGCCGACACCACGGCCGCCCTGGGACCGATCTCCATTCTGGTGAACAGTGCCGGCATTGCGGGCGCCAACGCCCCCACGGTCGACTACCCGGCTGCGGAATGGGACCAGGTGATCAAGGTGAACCTGCATGGCACGTTCAACGTCAACAAGGTGCTGCTCAAGGGCATGCTGACCCAGGGTTATGGCCGGGTGGTGAACGTGGCGTCCATCGCCGGCAAGGAAGGCAACCCCAATGCCTGTGCCTACAGTGCGTCCAAGGCCGGTGTCATTGCATTGACCAAGAGCATCGGCAAGGAAACCGCCGGCCAGAACATCTCGGTCAACGCCATCACCCCGGCGGCGGCCAAGACCAAGATCTTCGACCAGATGTCGCAGCAGCACATCGACTACATGCTCTCCAAGATTCCCCGCGGCCGCTTCGTCCAGGTCGACGAGATTGCATCGCTGGTGGGCTGGCTGGTGAGCGAGGAAAACTCGTTCACCACCGGCGCGGTATTCGATCTTTCCGGCGGCCGGGCGACCTACTGACCGGACTGACAACGCCGCAGCATAGCGGCGTGTTCCATCAATAAAAAAGGAGACAAGCTATGAGCACAACGCTGCACGTAGAAAGTGGATTGAACACCGGGGAAGTTTCACGCGAGAAGGAGATCTACGGCAAAGTCTTCTGGCGCTTCATCCCCTTGCTGGTGATCTGCTGGGTCATGGCCTACCTGGACCGTGTGAACATCAGCTTTGCCAAGCTGCAGATGCAAAGCGAGCTGGGCTTTTCGGATGCGGTCTATGGCCTGGGCGCCAGCATCTTCTTCATTGGCTACTTCCTGTTTGAAGTGCCCAGCAACATGATCCTGCACCGGGTGGGTGCCCGCATCTGGATCATGCGCATCATGGTGACCTGGGGCATTGCCTCGGCCTGCACCATGTTCGTCACCAGCGAGATGGGCTTTTACTTCATCCGTTTTCTGGTCGGTGCCCTGGAGGCGGGATTTGTGCCCGGCGCCCTGTACTACTTCACCAAGTGGTTCCCCGCCCAGCGCCGGGGCCGCATCAACACCATCTTCATGTCCGGCATTGCCTTCTGCGGCATCATCGGCGGCCCCATTTCGGGCGGCATCATGAAGTTCACGGATGGCGCCATGGGCCTGCATGGCTGGCAATGGCTGTTCCTGCTGGAAGGCCTTCCTTCCATCGTGCTGGGCATCATCGTCTGGTTCCACCTAGACGATGAAATCGAGCATGCCAAATGGCTCAGCGCCAGCGACCGGCAGTTCTGGAGCAGCATGGTCAGCCGCGATGCCAAGCAGGCGGACACCCACCATTTCGGTGCGGCGCTGCGCGAACCCGCGACCTACATTCTGTCGATCATCTATCTGTGCCTGGCCGGCGGCATCTATGGCCTGGTGTTCTGGATGCCCCAGCTCATCAAGACCGCTGGCACACAGGACACGTTTGCCATCGGCCTGATCTCGGCCATTCCCTATCTGGTCGCCGGCGTGACCATGATCCTGCTGGGCAAGAACTCCGACCGCACCGGCGAACGCCGTTGGCACCTGGCTTTGACGGCCTTGCTTGGCGGCGCGGGCTACTTCATCTGCGGCATGTACAGCGAACACACGGTGGCGCTGCTGTTCGGTCTGACGCTGGCGGCCACGGGTGTGATCTCCGCCATCGGTCTGTTCTGGGTCTTCCCCCAGCGTTTTCTGACCGGCATGGCCGCCGCTGCCGGGATCGCCCTGATCAACTCCATCGGCCAGTTGGGGGGGTTGATCAGCCCCTACATGGTGGGCAAGGTCAAGGATGTCACCGGCAGCGCGTCCATGGGGCTGTACGCCCTGGCTGCAGCGCTGGTGGTGAGCTTCATCATCATTGCCTGGGGCCTGCCACAGCGCTTCTACGAGCGCACCCGCAGCTGACATTCCGTCCCGCAAAAAAGCCCGCCGTAGATATGGCGGGCTTTTTTTCATGGGGAAGCTGCAAGGGAAGTGGCAGTGACAGCGACTCGCCACCACCCACAGAAGCCTGCCGTCACCCGCTCAGTGCGCTCCTCCGGCATCGGCGGCACCGGCATGGCCTACCGGACGCTTGGTCAGCCAGATCAGCACGATCAGCACCAGGAACAGCACCGACGAAGCCCAGAAGATGTCGTTGGCCGCCAGGGTGAACGCCTGCTGGTCGATCAGCCGGTTGATCTGCGCCAGCGCCTGCTCCTGCGTCATGCCGGCGGCCTGCAGCTGGTTCAGCGTGATCGCGAACGTCCCCTGGCCCTGCACCAGCGTTTCCGTCAGGTGGGCATGGTGCATGGTGGCGCGGCTGTCCCACAGCGTGGTGGCGATCGACGTGCCCATGGCGCCCGCGGTGATGCGCACAAAGTTGGACAGGCCGGCCGCCGCCGGGATGCGGTCCGGCGTCAGCCCGCTGAGTGTGATGGTGGTCAACGGGATGAAGAAGAAGGCCATGGCCACACCCTGGATCAAGGTGGGAATCAGGATATGGAAGAAGTCCGTCTCGATGGTGAAATGCGAACGCATCCACAGCACCGTGGCAAACACCACAAACGCGCCCGTGGCCATCCAGCGCGGATCCCAGCTGCCCACCTTCTTGCCGACCAGCGGGGTCAGCACAATGGCCAGAATGCCCACCGGCGCCAGCGCCATGCCGGCGGTCGTGCTGGTGTAGCCCAGCCACTGCTGCAGCCACAGCGGCAGCAGCACCACATTGCCGAAGAACACCCCATAGGCAATCGACAGCGCCAGCGAGCCGGCGGCAAAGTTGCGCCGCATGAACAGACGCAGCTCTACCACCGGGTGGGCGTCGGTCAGTTCCCAGACCACGAACACCACAAAGCTGACCAGCGCCACCACGGCCATGGTGATGATCTCGCCCGAGGCGAACCAGTCCAGTTCCTTGCCCTTGTCCAGCATCAGCTGCAGCGCACCGACCCACAGCACCAGCAGAGACAGGCCCACGGTATCGATGGGCAGTTGGCGCGTGGCCGTCTCGCGGCTGCGGTAGATGTTCCAGGTCAGCAGCGCCGACAGCAGGCCCACCGGCACATTGATGTAGAAGATCCACGGCCAGGAAATGTTGTCGGTGATCCAGCCGCCCAGCAGCGGCCCCACCACTGGTGCCACCAGCGTGGTCATGCCCCACAGCGCCAGCGCCGTACCGGCGCGCGAAGGCGGGTAGCTGGACAGCAGCAGCGTCTGCGACAGCGGAATCATGGGCCCGGCCACCAGGCCTTGCAGCACGCGGAACAGCACCAGCGTTTCCAGCGATCCGGCAAAACCGCACAGCCAGGACGTCAGCACGAACAGCAGCACGCTCATGGTGAACAGCCGCACCGCGCCAAAGCGCTGGGTGAGCCAGCCGGTCAGCGGCACGCTGATGGCGTTGGCCACACCGAAGCTGGTGATCACCCAGGTGCCCTGGCTCGGGCTGACGCCCACATCGCCCGAGATGGCCGGAATGGCTACGTTGGCGATGGACGAATCGAGCACGTTCATGAACGTGGCCAGCGACAGGGCCACCGTGCCCAGCACCAGCTGCGCGCCCTTGAGCGGCTCCGGCCGTGCCGGCAAGGCTGGCGGACTGGGAGGCGTGGGCGGAGAAGAAGGCAGCGCCCCCGGGCTATCGCCGGGTGCGACCGTAGAGGAAGAAGTCATACGCGGATCCGCTCCAGTTCAGATACCGGGCGGTTTACTGCGCAGCCTTGTCTGCCGCCGGAGCCGCAGCGGAAACCGCCACCGGGGCGGGCAGCTGCTGCAGCACCGGCACGCTCTGACCGGAGATGATGCGGGTGATGCGCTCCTCGGTCTGCGGCAGTGCGGCGTCATACACCGCCGTCTGCGCCACCGGCTCGGTACGCGGTGCCGACGCCAAAGCCGTGCCGTCCCGGTCGCGCACATCCACCTTGGCCTCCATCGACAGGCCCACACGCAGCGGATGGGCTGCCAGGTCTTCGGGGTTCAGGCTGATGCGCACCGGCACGCGCTGCACCACCTTGATCCAGTTGCCCGAGGCGTTTTGCGCAGGCAGCAGCGAGAACGCCGCGCCCGTACCCGCTCCCAGCCCCACCACGGTGCCGTGGTAGACCGTCTTGTCGCCATAGACATCGGCCGTCAGCTCGGTCTTCTGGCCAATGCGCAGCTCGGCCAGCTGGCTTTCCTTGAAGTTGGCATCCACCCACAGCTGGTGCAGGCCCACCACCGTCATCAACGGTGCACCGGCGGCCACACGCTGGCCCAGTTGCACGCCGCGCTTGGCGACATAGCCCTCCACCGGTGCCACCAGGCGGGTGCGCTGCAATGCCAGCGCGGCTTCACGCACCTTGGCGGCAGCGGCCTGCACGCTGGGGTGGGCCTCGGCGGTGCTGCCCTGGGTCTGGGCTTCGGCAGCCACCAGCTGGGCCTTGGCAGCACGCACAGCGGCTTCGGCCGCTACCACGGCGTTGCTGGCGGTCTTGAGCACGCTCTGGGCATGGTCAAACTCTTCCTTGCCCACGGCGCCCGTGGCCGTCAGCGGGCGGCGGCGCTCCACGTCGTCCCTGGCACGGCCGAGGTCGGCCTGCAGGCGCAGCAGATCGGCGTCGCGCTGGGCCACCTGGGCGGCCAGCGGCGCGTTGTTGGCGTACAGCGTGCGCACCTGGCGCACGGTCTGGGCCAGCTGCGATTCGGCCTGTGCCAGGGCCACCAGGGCGTCGGCGGTGTCGAGCTGCACCAGCACCTGGCCGGGCTTCACGTAATCGGTGTCGTCCGCACCAATGCTGACGACGGTCCCGCCCACCTGGGGTGTGATCTGCACCACATTGCCTGCTACATAGGCGTTGTCGGTGGTCTGGTAGTTGCGGGCCACCATCCAGTGCCAGCCTCCCCACGCGACGGCTGCGACGGCCACGGCGGCAGCCACGATGGTAAGGCCTTTGCGGCGGCCCTGGGGATTGGCAGCGGGAGCTGCGGCGGCGTTGTTCTTGCTATCGGTCATGATGTTCGGCGCTTTGTTATGTCGGTAAATGGTTTTGCGCCCCGGGCAGTCTGCACAGCAGCGCTGCCCAGGAAAAATCGGTGAAAGTGGATGGCGCGCGTGGCGCGCCGGTTCATCCAGTGATCATTTCTGGCTCAGTTGCACGCGGGCGGTGTCGTCCTGCCAGCCACCGCCCAGCGCCTGCATCAGCGCAATGCGGGTGTCCAGTTCACGGGCACGCAGGTCCACGGCCAGGCGGCGCTGGGCAATCACCTGGCTTTCGGTGTTCAGCACCACCACCTGACCGGTCAGACCGGCCTGGTAGCGCTGCACGGCAAAGTCGTAGGCGCGTTCGGCCTTGGCCAGTGATTCGGCCTGCAACTGCTGCTGGCGCTCCAGCGATTGCATGGACGCCACGGCATCGCCTGCGCCCTTGACGGCATCCAGCACCACACCGTTGTACTGGGCGATGGCGCCGTCCAGATCGGCCTGCTTGCCGCGCAGCTGGGCGCGCAGGCGCTTGCCATCGAAAATCGGCAACCGCAGCGCGGGCGTCACGCCCAGCTGGCGCGAACTGCCCTGGAACACCTGGTCCAGCCCGACGGCCGACAGGCCCACAAATGCCGTCAGGTTCACATCCGGATAGAACTCGGCCTTGGCGCTGTCGATGCCGCGCGTGGCGGCCTCCACGCGCCAGCGGGCCGCCACCACATCCGGGCGGCGACCCAGCAGATCGGCTCCCAGCACCGTGGGTACCGCCTGCAATTGCAGGGCCGCCAGCTGTGGCGCCAGGGCCTGCTGGGCATCGGGCGCCTGGCCGCACAGCACGGCAATGGTGCGGCGTGCCAGCGTGATCTGCTCGTCCAGCATTTCCACCTGGGTGCGGGCATCGGGCAGGCCTGCCTGGGCCTGGGTCAGTTCCACCTGGCTGTCCAGACCGGCGCGGGTGCGCTGCTGGCTCAGGTCCAGCAAGGCCTGGCGTTGCACCAGCGTCCGCTGGGCCACCTCGCGCTGGGCCAGCAAGCGGGCCAGTCCGACATAGCTGCGTGCGACCTGGCCTGCCAGCTGGGTGGCGGCGGCCGCGCGGTCGGCCTGGGCCGCACGGGCCTGGCCCAGGGCGGCATCCAGCTCGGCGCGGTGCTTGCCAAAGAAATCCGGATTCCAGCCCAGGCCCAGCTGCACGTTGCCGCTGTTGTAGGTGTGGCCGGCAATGGGCGCCGGGATCATGCCGTTGGCGCTGTAGTGCTGGCGCGTGGCGTCGGTGGTGAAGCTGCCGCGCACATCGGTGGCGCTGCTGGTGGCCGTGGCCAGCGCCAGGGCCTTGTCCAGGCGGGTCTGGCTGGCGGCCAGGCTGGGGTTGTCCTGCAGGGCCAAGGCCACCAGCTGGTTGAGCTGGGCATCGCCCAGCGCACCCCACCACTGGGCAGCGGGCAAGGCGGCATCGGTGGTGGCGTCCGCAGCGGAGCGGGCCTGCAGCCCCAGCGCGTCGGGAGCCAGCGTGGTCAGTGGGGTATGGGCCGGCCCCTGGGAAGCGCAGCCCGCCAGGACCAGGGCGGCGGCGCCCAGCGACAGCCCGGCAGCCAGGCGGTGCAGCGGTGGTGCTGCAAAACGGTGTGAAGACATGGTGGATGGATCCAAGGTCAAACAAGGCTGCAAGGGCTGCAGCCGAAAAGCATCAGGACTGGGGCGTCGCCTCTGCGCCCTCAGGCGGTGGGGACGAAGGGCGTGCCGCCGGGGATGGCGAGGGCGACGCAGAAGGCGCGGCGGGAGCGGCGGCCCCTCCCCGCAGGGCATCACCGTTGAGCAGCATGCGCTGCAGCATGGACACCAGCTGGCGGCATTCCGCATCGCTGAAACCCGCCAGATGGGCGTTGAGCACGTCGCACAGCACCTCGGGCACCTGGGTGGCCACGGCGCGGCCCTGTTCGGTCAGCACCAGTTCCACACGGCGGCGGTCGGTGGTGGAACGCTCGCGGCGCAGCAGGCCTTTGGCCTCGATGCGGTCCAGCGCACGGGTGACGGAGGCCGGGTCCATGCCCAGATCCCGCGCCAGGCAGGTGCTGCGGGTGTCGCTGTTGAGCAGCAGCTTGTACAGCGGCAGCCACTGCACATAGGTCAGGTCGTGCTCGGCCAGTTGCGCATCGGCCTGCTGCAAGACGGAGCTGAGCACACGCCGCATCAGAAAACCGGCGCTCTCCCAAGGCTGGTAGCTGCCGGGCCGGTAGAAGGCAGCCGGGGGCTGCACGGCACCGGGTTCCGGGCCGTTCGCCTGGGGGTCGTCAGGAGAAAGTGACATGGTCAAAAAATTAATTGACTAAGCAATAATTGGCTGTGCAATGTATTCCAAATTGCAGAACACCGCCTGTCACCCATGCAGCCGCAGGGGGCATGGCCACCTGGCTAAAGCCTGAAACGCTCCCGAAATCAGAGCTATGAATCTAGCTTGCGAGGACTTCACTGCGATATCAGCCATCCCATAAGCAGCCCTCCAGGGCCGCACGGCACAGACCCTGCTGTCGCCATGCCGCGACAGCACCGGGCCGTTCGCAGCTGCGGCGCACCAGGTGCAACAGCCTTGCCCGTGTTTTCCCTGGACTGTCGCGCGTGCTGCCACCGGACACGCACCGCGCTTTCCATAATGGGCCGCACACCCTTCCACCCCAGTTTCAGGAGAGACCCCGTATGCGCGCAGCAGGCAAATCCACCATCGTCACCGGCGCCGGCAATGGCATTGGGGAAGGCATTGCCCGGCGCCTGGCCGCCGAAGGCGCATGCGTGGTCGTCAACGACATCGATGCCGCCAAGGGCGAAGCCGTGGCCGCCAGCATCCGTGCCAGCGGAGGACAGGCGCAGTTCGTACAGGCCGACATGACACGCTATGCCGATGTGCAGGCCCTGACCGCACGCACGCTGGAGCTGTTCGGCCGGCTGGATGTGTGGATCAACAACGCCGGCTGGACCCACCGCAACCGCCCGATGCTGGAAGTCAGCGAGGAAGAATTTGACCGGGTGTATGCCGTCAACATGAAAAGCATCTACCTCTCTGCCATCCACGGCGTGCCCGCCATGCGTGCCAACCCCCAGGGCAGCAGCGGCTGCTTCATCAACATTGCGTCCACCGCCGGGATCCGCCCGCGCCCGGGACTGACCTGGTACAACGGCTCCAAGGGCGCGGTCATCACCACCAGCAAGTCGATGGCGGCCGAACTGGGACCGGATGGCATCCGTGTGAACTGCATCAACCCGGTCTTCAACCCCGACACCGGCCTGGCCGCCGAGTTTGCCGGGGGGCCGGTGGACGAGGCCCGACGCGCCAGGTTTCTGGCCACCATTCCGCTGGGCCGCTTTTCCACCGCACTGGATGTGGCCAATGCCGCGCTGTACCTGGCCAGCGACGAGGCGGCCTTCATCAGCGGCGTCTGCATCGAGGTGGATGGTGCCCGGTGTGTCTGACGCCCGGCGGTGAAACAGCCCGCGTCCTGGATGCGCGGAGGCAGGTGGTTTTTCCACTGTGGCGGCGAGGCGGTCCAGGGGGCGCCCGACAAGGCGCCATCTTGATGCACATCAAGCACGCACGGCGCGCCCCGCGCTCCATGCCCCAACACCCACAAGGCATACCCCCTTAGAGGCACAATCGCCACCCTATGTCCGACCGAGTGATTCCTGTGCTGGACCAGCGCGCCGCGCCGCTGCAGCCCCGCATCTCCACCGCCCTGCCCACCGCTACCGGTGTGCTGCAGGATGGACTCGGCCGCCCCTTGCATGACCTGCGTATCAGCGTGACGGACCGCTGCAATTTCCGCTGCGCCTACTGCATGCCCAAGGAGATTTTCGACAAGGACTACCAGTACTACCTGCCGCATTCGGCCCTGCTGTCCTTCGAGGAAATCACCCGCCTGTCCCAGGTGTTTGTGCAGCACGGGGTGCGCAAGCTGCGCCTGACCGGGGGCGAGCCGCTGCTGCGCAAGCATGTGGAAAACCTGATCGCCCAGCTGGCCGGGCTGCGCACGCCCGACGGCCAGCCACTGGATCTGACGCTGACCACCAACGGCTCCTTGCTGCGCCGCAAGGCCCAGGTGCTGAAAGACGCCGGCCTGCAGCGTGTGACCGTGAGCCTGGACGGGCTGGACGACGCGGTCTTTCGCCGCATGAACGATGTGGACTTCCCCGTGGCCGAAGTGCTGGACGGCATCGCTGCCGCGCAGCAGGCCGGGCTGCAGCACATCAAGGTGAACATGGTGGTCAAGCGCGGCACCAATGAAGACCAGATCCTGCCCATGGCGCGGCATTTTCGCGGCACGGGCGTGACGCTGCGCTTTATCGAATACATGGATGTGGGCGCCACCAACGGCTGGTGCATGGATGAAGTCCTGCCCTCGGCCGAGGTCATCGCCCTGCTGCAGCGCGAGCTGCCCCTGGTGCCGCTGGAAGCGACTGCCCCCGGCGAAACCGCCCAGCGCTGGGGCTATGTCGGCGCCGACGGCCGCCACGACCCAGCCTTGGGCGAAGTGGGCGTGATCAGCAGCGTGACCCAGGCCTTCTGCCACGAATGCAGCCGCGCCCGCCTGTCCACCGAAGGCCAGCTCTACACCTGCCTGTTTGCCGACCAGGGCTGGGATTTGCGCACCCTGCTGCGCAACGGCAGCAGCGACGCGCAGCTGTCTGCGGCTGTAGCCGACATCTGGCAAGGCCGCACGGACCGCTATTCCGAGCTGCGCAGCCAGCTGCCGCCTTCGGAAGCGGCGCCCCGCCGGCGGATTGAAATGAGCTACATCGGGGGTTGAGCCCTGAAGCACCGGGTGGCCCCTGAACAGCGGACGGCCGCAGCGCCAGTCAGCGGCGTTTAGCTAGGGTCTCCGGCAGACAGCACATCGGTTGCTGGAGACGTGGGCAGATTGGGGCAGGGCCGAACGCCGCAGTGCAATCCCCGCCATGGACACCACACCCCTGGGGCCTGACCGCCCGAAGCGCTGCGGCCCTGCCGCTACACTTGGCGCCAAATCAGCCTCACCTGCCTGCTGCAGGGGAGCAGGCAGCTATATTTTTTGAAGAACATGATCGCTACTTCCGACATCACCGGCATGGTGCTGGCCGGCGGCCGTGGCAGCCGCATGGGCGGCGTGGACAAGGGCTTGCAGCCGTTTGCCGGCCAGCCGCTGGCCCGGCACGCGCTGCAGCGCCTAGCGCCCCAGGTCGGGCCGCTGCTGGTCAACGCCAACCGCCATCTCGAGACCTACCGTGCCTGGGGCGTGGAGGTGGTGATCGACACCGAGGCCGACTACCCCGGCCCCCTGGCAGGCTTTCTGGCCGGCCTGCTGCATTGCCGCACCCCCTGGCTGCTGGCCGTGCCTTGCGATACGCCACGCTTTCCCGCCGACCTGGCCACGCGTCTGGTGGCAGCGGCCGAAGCCGCCCAGGCGCCGCTGGCCGTGGTGCATGCGCCAGACACCGAGCCGCCAGCGCCCCACGCTGGCGCCGCCATCGACGCAGCCGCTGTCCACGCCCCCCCGCTGCGTGCCCAGCCCGCTTTCTGTCTGATACATACCAGCCTGCTCGCCAGCCTGCAGCAGTTCGTCTGCGCAGGCGGTCGCAAGATCGACCGCTGGACCGCGCTGCACCCGCTGGCCGTGGCCTGCTTCGACCAGCCGGGCGACGACCCGCTGGCCTTTGCCAACGCCAACTCGCTGCAGGAGCTGCATGCCCTGGAAGGGCTGCTCGCCATCCCACCGGATACGGAGAACCGCTGATGTCCCTCTCATGGATGACCCAACTATTGGCCCGCATCGGCGCGGATGCTGGCGCCATGCAGGTGGCCCAGGTCCACACCCTGCTGCGCGCCCTGACCCAGCCCGTGGCAGAGACCGAGTCCCAGCCCCTGCACCAGGCGCTGGGCCGCGTGCTGGCGGCCGATGTGCAATCGCCCGTCGATGTACCGCCGCACGACAACGCCGCCATGGACGGCTATGCCTTTGCCGGCCAGTGGCTGGCCACGGCCGAACAGCTGGCCCTGCCCGTTGCGGGTACCGTGCTGGCCGGCCAGCCCTGGGCGGGGGATATTCCGGCTGGCCATGCGCTGCGCATCATGACGGGTGCCATGCTGCCGCCGGGGCTGGACACCGTCGTGCCGTTTGAGCTGTGCCAATTGGAAGGCACTGCGGATGCGGCAGCGCCCACCGTGCGCTTTGCCAGCACCGGCCTGCGCCCCGGCGCCAACCGCCGCCAGCGCGGTGAGGAACTGGCCACAGGCGCCACCGCCCTGCCGGCCGGCACCCGCATGGGGCCTGCCGAGCTGGGCCTGGCTGCCGGCCTGGGCCTGGCCCAGCTGACCGTGCGCCGCCGACTGCGCGTGGCCCTGTTCTCCACCGGCGACGAGCTGCTGCAACCCGGCGAAGCAGCCCGCACCGGCGCCATCTACGACAGCAACCGCTTTGCACTGGCCGCTGCGCTGCAGCAACTGGGCTGCACCGTGCACGACCTGGGCGCCGTGCGCGACGAACCTGCTGCACTGCGCGCTGCACTGCAACACGCCGCAGAGGATGCCGATGTCATCCTGACCAGCGGCGGCGTCAGCAGCGGCGACGCCGACCACACGCAGACCCTGCTGGCCGAGCTGGGCGATGTGGCCTTCCTGCGCATTGCCATGCGCCCCGGCCGCCCACTGGCCGTCGGCCGCATGCGCCGGGCAGACGGCCGCACCGGCGCCTTGCTGCTGGGTTTGCCAGGCAACCCGGTTGCCGCCCTGCTCAGCTTTGCGCTGCTGGCACGCCCCGCGCTGCTGCAGGCCATGGGCATGGATGCCGAGCGGGCCACGCCCGCACTGGTGCAGGTGCCGCTGGCCGTGCCATTGCGCAAGCGTGCCGGCCGCACCGAGTTCGTCCGCGCCACCCTGCACACCAATGCCCAGGGCCAGGTCGAGGCCCACCCCACCGGCAACCAGAGCTCGGCCATGCTCAGCAGCCTGGTGCAGGCCGATGCCCTGCTGCTGCTGGACCACCACCAGGGCGATCTGGCGGCAGCAACCCTGGTCAACGCACTGCCACTGCACGGCCTGCTATAAAAGCTGCATTCTTTTTGCAGTGAACGCATCCATGGCCTACACCGACACCGCCACCCTGCCAGAGCCCACCGCCGAGGCTGTGCAAGCCCTGCCCGGCCTGGTACTGCTGGAGTTCGGCACCGATTGGTGTCCCCACTGCCTTAGCGCGCAGGATGCCATCCGCAAGGTGCTGGCGCCGCGAGACGACATCCAGCACATCAAGGTGGAAGACGGCCCCGGCCGCCGCCTGGGGCGCCTGTTCCGCGTCAAGCTCTGGCCCACGCTGGTGCTGCTGAAAGACGGCCAGGAAATCCGCAGGACCGTGCGGCCACAGGGAGCACAGGGCGAGGCAGCGGTGCGGATGGTGGTGGAGGCAGCCTGAACCGATGGCCCCCGTACCGTGCGGCAGCGCCGGTCAGGCGGGTCTGGTACGGGATGGAGGTAGCGATGGAGGTAGCGATGGAGGTTGGCACACTGCCACCGTCCACTGTGCATAACGCTGCACGTAGGGGCGGCTGCTGGCCAGCCCCCGTTCACCAGCGGCCAGGGTGCGTGGCCGATCCAGATGCCGTGCCAGGCGCAACTGGTCCTTGAACTGTTCGGAGAACGCTCCGGTCTGCAGCCGCTCAAGAATGCCGGACAGCAGCTGTGTGCGCTGGCTGCGCCCCAGCGGGCAGTGCTTCAGGCGGCGGCAGATCATCGCCCGGGCCCGGCCATGCCATAGCCCCCGGGTGTCCGCCAGCACAAACGCTATGCACGCATCCAACGCCAGTGCATCCTGCACCAGCAGCCTGTCCGCCAGCGCGCGCAGCTCCTGTTTGCTCAACAAGCCGAAGGCCGTGTGGGGCTGCAGGGACATGGGGGAGGGAGGATGCGAATGCGGGCTGCGCGCGGGCTGTGCGTCTAATCGCCGCGCAGGATCTGGATCACATGCTCGGGGCCGAACGCCACCTGCAGGCCGGGCGCCAGGGCTTCCGTGCAATACGGCTGGTTGTCGAGCGTGCCCAGATAGCCTGCACCCTGGCAGGCCTGGACGATCACCCACATGCGCTCCACGTTCTCTCCTGCCTCGTGGGTGATGCGAAAGACTAGCTTGGCAAAGTCGCCCACATTCAGCCCGGCCCGCATCTCGCGGGGCGGCAGATAGAAAGTGTCCGGCGCCTGCGCATGCAAGGTTTCGCCGTTGTCGAGTGTGTAACTGACCATCATCCTCTCAGTGTCGTGCCATATCGGTGAATGGCGCCGTCGGCGCCTGCCGGGCCCCCTGCGTCACGGGCCGCTGCAGGCCTGCGCTCCGCCTTCGCACAGAAAGGCGTAATGCTCCGCCACGGGGACGGGCCGGCGTGCGCTGGTGTGCACGCTGCCTTCGGCCGTGAACAGAAAAGGATAGAAGCTCAGGCAGCTGTCCGCATCCAGCGCCGCCACCACAGGCTGCCAGCCTTCCCAGCGCAAGTCGCGGTAGAAGTCGCGCAGACGGCTGGAAAAAGCCCACTGCATGAACGCGGTGTGCCCCATCTCCAGTGCCTCCCAGGCCAGGGTGTCGGGTGCCAGATAGTAGACGCCACCCCGGTCCACGCCCAGCGCACCGCCGTTGATGGCGAAGAATCCGCCCACGGCGTCATCGGCAATCAGCAAAAAGCCATCGCCCCGCTGCTGGTTCCATGCCGCCAGATCGCGCGACAGCCGGGGATGGCCCGAGCCCAGCAGGCGCAGCCAGCCCCCATCGACCAGCACGCCGCCGGTGCCATGTGCCATGGCCCCCAGCGGCGAACGCGTGGTCACCTGCAGCGCCAGCAGCACCGCATCGCACGCGGCCGAGGGCGGCAACAGCTCCACCGGCAGCTCCGCATCCTGGGCCCACGCCGTGAGCATCGGCAATGCCGACTCGGCGTGGTTCAACAGCTCGTGCAGCGCCCGCATGCGCCCTCCTTCACCGGTTCAGCATCCATGCGCGCCATTCTGGCACGGGGGAATCGCCGGTCACGCAACCCAGGCGCCCGCCACAGCCACTCAGCATGCCGCCTCCACTGTCAGCCATGGCCAGCGTTCCTGGTAGCTGCGCGCCTTGTCGGCAAACATGGCAGGCTGGTGGTTCAGGGGATTGATCCGCAGCACATTGCGCTGCAGATCGTCCAGTCCGTGGGTGCTGTACAGCGCGCCGGTGGCAACGTCCACGCCTATGCAGGTGGAGCAGATCAGGTAGCGGTCGATGCCATCGGTGGCCTGGTGCAGCGGCGCGTAGCTGGCACCGAACTTCTGGGCATACCACAGGTGCACACGGGCCTGGTTGCGCACCTCCACATGCACGCCCAGATGCTGGCATGCCTGGCGCGCGCGCGCAATGATGCGGTCTTCGGCCTCCCAGGACAGATCGTCGTCAAAGTAGATGACGTCATAGTCCTTGATGCCCCACTGGGGCGGCCGGCCGGATTGCAGGTTCCACACCGTCTGGAACAGACAACCCGCAGTCAGCATGCACTGCGGCAGGTCCAGCGTGGGCAGCAGCGCCAGCAAGGCACGGTTGGCGGGGTTTTCCATGACCAGCACCACCAGGGTCTCGCTGCTAAGGGCTTGCATTGCTTGTCGTTGTTGGAGGAAGGGCACTGCAGCCCGGCCGTACCTCCCGTACGGCAGGGTGCAACAGGCGTATCGCGCGCACGGCGCGCGTGGCGTCCACGGTGCTTACAGCCGCCCCAGTGCCTGGTCCACACCCTTGTTGGCAAGGGCATCGGCGCGTTCATTCCCCGGGTCTCCGGCGTGGCCCTTGACCCAGCGCCAGTCAATGCGGTGGCCGGCGCCGCTGACCAGCGCGTCCAGCTGCTGCCACTGCTCGGCATTCTTGACGGGCTCCTTGCTGGCCGTGCGCCACCCTTTGGCCTTCCAGCCGTGGATCCATTCGGTGATGCCTTTGCGCACGTACTGGCTGTCCAGGTACAGCGTCACATCGCAGGGACGCTTGAGGGCGGTGAGCGCCTCGATCACCGCCTGCAGCTCCATGCGGTTGTTGGTGGTTTCACGTTCGCCGCCAAACAGTTCCTTCTTGGCGTCTCCCGCCTGCATCAGCACCCCCCAGCCACCAGGGCCGGGGTTGCCCTTGCAGGCGCCGTCCGTGTAGATCACAACCTTGTTCACAACTTCATATCCTTGTATTTCGACGATGGATTGCGCTGGGCCACGGGCACCGCCCCTGGCGCATTGGCACGGCGCGTGCGCCAGCCGGGCTCCAGCAGCCGCATGCCCTGCACGCGCTTGATGGCCACCACGCAATAAACAGCGCCGAGTATGGGCCAGGTTTTGGCTCCCACACGGTTCATCCAGCCCCAGCGCTGCTGCCAGCGCGCCTGCTGCACATGGGGGGTGAAGGCGCCGAAGTCCACCGCCTCGATTTCCAGCTCCATCAGCCGCAGCCAGTCGCGCAGCCGCAGATAGGCAATCCCCCGCGTGGCATTGGCGGCGTCCTCCGCCGGCCGCTCCAGCGCGTGCTGGGCACCCCACAGGCTCCAGGGGTTCAGGCCGAAGATCAGCACCTTGCCTTCGGGCATCAGCACCCGCGCCACCTCGCGCAGCGTGGCGTGGGGGTCGGGGCTGAGCTCCAAGGTGTGCGGCAGGATCAGCAGGTCCATGCAGGCATCGGCCAGCGGCAACGCGCGGAAATCGGCATAGAAAGCGGGCGCCCACCGCGGACTGTCCGCCGCCACCTCCCCTTCCTGTGCGGCGGACGGGCACCAGGCGGCCTGCTCCGGGGACTCCAGGGCCAGCCACCGGTGGGGCATGCGGTTGGTTCGTAACCCTTGTAGCATCGGCATACCCCACTGGAGGCTGTGATAGCCGAAAATATCGGACACGGCCTCGTCGCAGCGTTGCTGCTCCCAGTCCAGCAGGTACTGGCCCGACGCCGTCGCATTCCAAGGGTGTACTACCCGATTCGTCTCACTCATGAACCTGTTGCCCATACCCGCGCTGGCGGACAATTACATCTGGTTGCTGCACGATGGCCACGAGGCCCTGGTGGTCGACCCCGGCGTGGCCGAGCCTGTCATGCAGGTGTTGCAGGCCCGGGGCCTTGCGCTGCGGACCATTCTAGTGACCCACCACCATGCCGATCATGTCGGCGGCGTGGCGGCACTGCGCGAAGCCACCGGCGCCACGGTCTACGGTCCCGCCTTCGAGACCATTCCCGAACCGGCCACCCGCGTGGACGGCGGTGACACCTTGCACCTGCTGGGCCTGGACTGGCAGGTACTGGCCATTCCCGGCCACACCAGCGGCCATGTGGCGTATTACTGTGCCAGCCCTGGAGGTCCCGGCCCCGGGGATGCCCCCATTCTGTTCTGCGGCGATACCCTGTTTTCGGCCGGCTGCGGCCGCCTGTTCGAAGGCACGCCGGCACAGATGTTCGATTCGCTGCAGCAACTGGCGTCCCTGCCCGCCGACACCCGCGTGTGCTGCGCACATGAGTACACACTTTCTAACCTGCGCTTCGCCTTGGCTGTGGAACCAAACAATGTGCAGCTGCTCCATCATGCGGCACACTGCCAGAATCTGCGTGCACAGGGACAGCCCACACTGCCATCGTCCCTGGCGGTGGAGCGCGAAATCAACCCTTTTTTGCGTTGTAACGTTGTGCAAGTAGCCCAAGGGGCTTCACAATTCGCGCCTCACCTCGACACCCAACACCCGCTCAGCGTCTTCACCGCGCTGCGCGAATGGAAAAACGTATTCCAATGAATTTGAGGCATATTCTTTTGCTGTGCAGTGCGTTGTGGCTGGCCGGTTGCGCCACCACCACGCCCACCGATGGCACGGCACCGGACGCCAGCACCGCGTCGGTCACCAGCTATGTTCCCCAAGGTCCGCTCAGCCCATTGAGCAACAAGAGCGCCCGCGGCGGCAAGGTGGCATCCCTGACGCCGCCAGCCGACCTGTGGGAACGTATCCGCAACGGCTTTGCCATGCCCGATCTGGAACAGGACCTGGTCCAGAACCAGGAGCAGTGGTACAGCAGCCGCCCCGACTACATCCAGCGCATGACCGAGCGCTCCAGCAAATACCTGTTCTACATTGTGGAAGAGCTGGAACGCCGCGACATGCCCACCGAGCTGGCACTGCTGCCCTATATCGAAAGCGCGTTCAACCCGCAGGCCGTGTCCAGCGCCAAGGCCGCCGGCATGTGGCAGTTCATGCCCGCCACAGGCACCTATTTCGACCTGAAGCAAAACAGCTTCCGCGACGACCGGCGCGATGTGATGGCCTCCACGCGCGCAGCGCTGGACTATCTGCAAAAGCTCTACAACATGTTCGGCGACTGGCACCTGGCCCTGGCCGCCTACAACTGGGGCGAAGGCAGCGTGGGTCGCGCCATCAAGCGCAACCAGACGCTGGGCCTGGGCACGGGCTACACCGAGCTGAACATGCCCGCCGAGACGCGCAACTACGTGCCCAAGCTGCAGGCGGTCAAAAACATCATTGCCCAGCCCGGACGCTTCAGCGCCCAGCTGCCGCTGATCGAGAACCACCCTTACTTCCAGGCCGTGGAAATCACCCGCGACATCGACGTGGCCCTGGTCGCCAAGCTGGCCGATGTGCGCGAAGAAGACTTCCGCGCCCTCAACCCATCATTCCACAAACCCGTCATCCTGGCAGCCGGCACGCCGCAGATCCTGCTGCCCTGGGACAACGCCAAGGTCTTCCGCAGCAACCTGGAAGCCTATGACAAAGGCCAGCATGCCAGCTGGACCGTATGGGTGCTGCCACGCACCATGAGCGTGGCCGATGCCGCCCAGCGCGCCGGCATGAGCGAGTACGACCTGCGCACCGCCAACAACATCCCGCCACGCATGCTGATCAAGTCCGGCTCGGCGCTGATGATTCCGCGCTCCGTGGAAGCTACCGATGTGTCCGGCCAGGTGGCGGACACCGCCAGCATTGCCTTTGCCCCCGAAGTCGTGGCACGGCGCAGCACCGTCAAGGCCCGCAAGGGTGACACCATCATCAGCATTGCACGGCGCTACAACGTCAGCTCCAGCGACGTGGTGAGCTGGAACGATCTGCGCCCCAATGCCAGCCTGCGCAGCGGCCAGTCACTGACCATGTACCTTCCGGCCCGTGTGGCCGCCAGCGTGGCCAGCAGCGGCAACGGCCGCCAGCAGACCGTGACCAAGGTCAGCCGCAACAGCAAGACCGCTGTCAAGGCAGTGCCGCGCAACGAAGGCAAGACTGCGGTGGCCCAAAAGGGCGGAACCCCCTCCAAGCGCAAGCGCTGACCAGGCCCTGCGCCATCAAAAAAGGACTGCCCAGGCAGTCCTTTTTTTGTGCATCCGATACGACCTGGAGGCAGCTGCAGGGGGACAGGCATGCGGCCATGCCTTGCTGTCAGCGCTGCTCCATGCGTTCACACCACCAGCGAATGGCAGCGGCGTGGATTGCCTTCAGCGCCGGTCCACCAGCGCATGGGCAATCGTGCCCAGGTCCACATACTCCAGCTCGCTGCCCACCGGCACGCCCCGCGCCAGGCGGGTGACCTCGATGGAACGGCCTTGCAGCAGCTCCGTGATGGCATGGGCCGTGGCCTCGCCTTCGGCGGTGAAGCTGGTGGCCAGAATCACCTCTTGCAGCGCCGGCTCCTGGGTGCGCACCAGCAGCTCGGGCAGGCCGATGTCCTTGGGTCCCACACCGTCCATGGGCGACAGCCGCCCCATCAGCACAAAGTAGTAGCCACGGTAGGCGCCTGTGCGCTCCATGGCCGCCAGGTCCGCTGGCGTTTCCACCACGCACAGGCGTGCGGCGTCGCGCCCTTCATCCCGGCAGATGCTGCACACCGCCTCGTGCGTGAAGGTGTTGCATTTCTCGCAGTGGCGCACGGAATCCACGGCCGTCACCAGCGCCCGCGCCAGTTGGCGCGCACCTTCCTGGTCGCGTTGCAGCATATGGAACGCCATGCGCTGCGCAGTTTTGACGCCCACGCCCGGCAGGCGGCGCAGCGCCTGGATCAGGGGCTCCAGCGGTTGAAGCAGTTCGGACATCGGCAACACTCCAGAATCCAGAAATATCCAGCCCGGTGCGCAGCGAAACGGCAGCGCCCAAAGCAAAAGGGAAAGCGCCAGCGCTTTCCCTCGGTCACAGACCACCCGGACCACAGTCCGTCCGGCCCTGCAGCACAGCTGCGCTGTGGTCATCCCATCCAGGCCTAGCGGCCTGTGTAGCAGCAGGTTGCTGGATGGACACCACCCGAACCGCGCCCTGCGCCATCCGCTGCCGCAGGGCGGCAAGGCAGCGCACCAGCGCCCCCCGGGCGGGTGCGCGTGGTGCTTAGAACGGGAACTTCATGCCACCGGGCAGACCGGGCATGCCAGCGGTCAGCTTGCCCATCTTCTCGTTGCTGGTCTCTTCGGCCTTGCGCACGGCAGCGTTGAAAGCGGC
This sequence comes from Comamonas sp. 17RB, assembly GCF_030056555.1. Taxonomy (NCBI): domain Bacteria; kingdom Pseudomonadati; phylum Pseudomonadota; class Betaproteobacteria; order Burkholderiales; family Comamonadaceae; genus Comamonas; species Comamonas sp. 17RB. The sequence goes on from NZ_JASHHY010000003.1 coordinate 373,876, forward strand.
GGCCACCAGATCCTCCAGCATGTCCTTGTCTTCGGCCAGCAGGCTGGGGTCGATGGTGATGCGCTTGACGTCGTGCTTGCAGGTCATCACGACCTTGACCAGACCGGCGCCGGATTCGCCTTCCACCTCGATGTTGCCCAGCTCTTCCTGGGCCTTCTTCAGGTTGTCCTGCATGGCCTGGGCTTGCTTCATCAGGCCGGCGAGTTGTCCTTTGTTGAACATGGCTAAATCCTTTGCGTTGGTTTTCTCAGTATGAATCGGTCACAGAAGCAGACGTGCCATAGGCAGCGTCTGCCGGCCCTGCTTATGCAGGGCGAATGCTGCCAGGCACGATTTTGGCACCGTACGCGCGCATCAATGTCTGCACCTGGGGGTCGTTCAGCACAATGGCTTCCGCCAGCTTCTGGTGACGCTGGGCAGCTGCGGTATTGCGCTTGGCCGGGGTATCGGCCGCAGCGCCATTTTCCACTACCAGCGTCTGGCAGTGCCCGGCGTCGGCCAAAGCCTTGCGCAGCCGCTCCTTGGCGGTAGCCTGGTTCAGCGAGGTGCGCTCCACGCGCAGCGTCCAGCTGTCGCCCTCCTGGGCCACCAACTGGGACTGCAGCGCCAGCTCGCGCACCAGGGCAGTCACGGCCTCGGCCTGCACCAGTTGCGTCACCACACCATGCCAGACATCGCCCAGTGGCGTGGTCGGCACTTCCAGCGGCGCGGGTGCCGGAGCGTAGTCCTGCACCGCCGGTGCGCTGCGCGATGCGGGAGCAGCATCCACAGCTTCCATGGCGTCCAGCGGATCATCCGGCAGGTCCATGGGCTCGCCGTCCATGGGACCGTCCCAGGCGGGCGGTGCGGAGTCGGCATCGTCGCTGCTGTCGGATTCTTCCACCGCCACCTCGGGGATATCTTCCCAGGGCGGCACTTCGTTGCTCACGGCTGGCGCACTGGCCGACGGCACGGCCGCAGGCTGCTGCACGGCCTGCGGCGCTGCAGGGGGTGCCACGGGCGCGGGCGACTGCACCACATCGGCAGCCGGGGTGGCGCGCGCAGCAGGCTCCGCCACAGGAGTGGGCGCCGCGATGGGCGATACCGCGTCCTGAGCGGCAGGCGCCACGGCTGGGGCCTGCACTGGCGCCGCGGGTGCCGGCGGCTGCACAGGGGTCGCAGCAGGCGAAACCGGCGGCACCACAGGAGCCGCCGTGGCAGCAGGAACCGGCTCCGCTGTCGGCGCGACCACCGCTTGCACGCTGCCCTGCGCCGGGGCCGGGGCCTGGATGCGGGCTGCTTCAGCCTGTGTGACGGGTTTCGCTAGAGTTTTTTTTTCCGCCGTGGCCGCATCGGCCGTGCCCTGGGGCTTGAAGGCCAGCAGGCGCAGCAGCGCCATGGTCAGCGCCGCGTATTCATCGGGCGCCAGGCCCAGTTCGGTGCGCCCATGCAGACTGATGCTGTAGAGCAACTGGGTTTCATCGGCAGGCATCTGCTGCGCCAGCGCAGCCATCTCGGCGGCTTCCGGATCGGAAGGGTCCGCCGCATCGACCATCTGCGGCACAGCCTGCAGCACGGCCATGCGCTGCAGCACGGCGCACATGTCTTCCAGCGTGGCCGAGGCCGAGACACCGTTGGTGCGCAGGCTGTCCACCGTTTCCACCACGGTACGGCCATCGCTCTGCGCCAGTGCCCCGATCAGACGGAACACGTAGCTGCGGTCCACGCTGCCCAGCATCTGGCGCACGGTGGCTTCTTGCAACTGGCCGCTGCCAAAGGCAATGGCCTGATCGGTCAGCGACAGCGCATCGCGCATGGAGCCGCGGGCAGCGCGCGCCAGGAGCTTGAGCGCCTGAGGCTCGGCCGGCACGCTTTCGGTCCCCAGCACGCTGGTCAGATGCTCCAGCACCGTATCGGGTGCCATGGGCCGCAGATTGAACTGCAGGCAGCGCGACAGCACGGTGACCGGCACCTTCTGCGGATCGGTGGTGGCCAGCACGAACTTCAGATACTCCGGCGGCTCTTCCAGCGTCTTGAGCATGGCATTGAATGCCGTATTCGTCAGCATGTGCACTTCGTCGATCATGAAGACCTTGAAGCGCCCTTGCACCGGCTTGTAGACGGCCTGCTCCAGCAGGCTTTGCACTTCGTCCACACCGCGGTTCGAGGCGGCGTCCAACTCGGTGTAATCTGGGAAGCGTCCGCTGTCGATTTCCTTGCAGGCCGGGCACACGCCGCAGGGCGTGGCCGTGATGCCGCCCTGACCATCCGGCCCCACGCAGTTGAGCGATTTGGCCAGGATACGCGACACCGTGGTCTTGCCCACGCCGCGCGTGCCCGTGAACAGATAGGCGTGGTGCAGGCGTTGCTGGGTCAGCGCATTGGTCAGCGCCTGCACGACATGCTCTTGCCCCACCATTTCAGAGAAATTGCGGGGGCGGTATTTGCGGGCAAGCACGAGATAGGACATGCGCAGGATTCTACGGGCTGGCGCACCCGCCTTGCGCCGGCAAGGCATTCGCGCCGGCGATGGGTCAATCCTCGGGTACAATGCGAGGTGACGGGCCTCCTCGCATGGGGAAGCAGCCAACCGGGTCAGGTGGGGAACCAAGCAGCCCTAACTGTGAAACCAGTGCCGAGATCAGGCTCGTCACCTTTAGCTGGAAATCCTCTTTACAGACAAGAGGCTGTCTTCCACCAAAGGCTCTCCCAACGCTACGCAAAAACCGACTGTGACGCACCGCCCCACCCGGCAAGTGCTTTTTCGCGCCCATGGCAGCAGGTCCCGACCCACGCCCGAAGGACTGCGCCACCATGATCGGGCGCCTGGATGCCCCGACCGTGGGCTTGCTGAAGGCGATGCCGCATCCGCAGCGGCTCCTGCCTGTTTGAAATCAAAGGTTGGATGACGGCGGCAGGGGGCGCAGGCTCCGGCCCCGCACTGTTCAGCCATGCACCATCGGCTGCCGATACCCCACCGGGGTATCACTTCACATAGGAACGCATCACCGACACCACCAGGTCCAGGTCCTTGGCCCGCTGCTCTGCGGGGGCATCGGCATCCCCCAGGTGCTCGCGCACATGCCCTTCCAGCACTTCCAGCATCAGCCCGTTCACGGCACCGCGCACGGCAGCCAGCTGCTGGAGGATGACCGCACACTCGGCCGAACTCTCCAGCGCGCGCTCCAAGGCCTCGGTCTGGCCCTTGATACGCCGAATCCGTGCCAGCAGCGGTTTTTTGTTGAGAACTGTATGCGACATAGGTGGCAATTTTAACGCCATCAATATACTGGGGTACAGTATATGAATGAGCGCAGCATCCATCACCCCCCACGCAGCCCCGCCGGCTGTCCGCACACACTCCCACGTCTTTGATGCCGGCAACCCCTTGGCGGAAAAGAAAGCCAAGCTGGCGATGCTGCTGACCCTGGCCATGATGGTCCTGGAGATTGCCGGGGGCTACTATTTCAACTCCATGGCCTTGCTGGCCGATGGCTGGCACATGAGCTCCCACGCCCTGGCGCTGGGACTTTCCGTGGGAGCGTATGCCGCAGCGCGGCGCCTGGCCGGCGACCAACGCTTTGCCTTCGGCACATGGAAGATCGAAATTCTGGCGGGATACACCAGCGCCATCCTGCTGCTGCTGGTCGCAGCGCTGATGGCCATCCAGTCTGCGGAACGCCTGCTGTCCCCCTCCTCCATCCACTATGAACAGGCCATTGGTATCGCGGCACTGGGGCTGGTTGTGAATCTGCTGTGCGCCTGGCTGCTCAAGGGAGGCCAGCACCACCATCACCATGGGCATGACCACCACGGTCACGACCATCATTCCCATGCAGAACACGGGGACCTCAATCTGCGCTCGGCGTATCTGCATGTGCTTGCCGATGCAGCCACATCGGTAATGGCCATCGTCGCTTTGCTCGGCGGCATGCTGTGGGGCTTTGCCTGGCTGGACCCGGCCATGGGCCTCATCGGTGCCGTACTGGTGGCGGTGTGGGCTCTGGGCCTGCTGCGCGACAGCAGCCGGGTGCTGCTGGATGCCGAGATGGATGCCCCCGTCACCCAGGAGGTGCGCGAGGCGATTGCCGAAGGCCCCTTGCCCGCCGACATCACCGACCTGCATGTCTGGCGCGTAGGCAAAGACAAATACGCCTGCATCGTGGCGGTGGTGGGAGGGCCGGAAGTCACGCCCGACTACATCCGCCAGTTGCTCCAGATTCACGAGGAACTGGTGCATGTTTCCATCGAAGTCAATCACTCCCGCTGAGGACCGCCGACACAGCCTCCTCAATCGCCAGCGGGCAGCAGAGACAAGGTGTGACCGTGCAGAGCACGACAGGGCCGGACAAGGGCGTAAAGAGCGTACAAGGGCGTACAGAGGTTTTGCGTGCAGCGCCAAAGAGGTCTCATTGCGCACGATGCATATCCCATGGATACGGCCTTTATATCCCCCACTCATTCATGGAAAATAATTCACATTCAGCACGGATATATTTTCTTTTCTCGCAGAACAATAACGTCATATATCTTCTATATTTGCATCAACTTCTATACAAATAATTATTCCATCCTTTGCACTTTCAGAAAGTTTCTGCACATGGCATAGCAGACACTGCACAGTACATTCCAATGCCTGCACAGGCCTGCAATGTCCGCTGCGCCACCACGCAGGTACCGGCCACAAGGCCGGATTCATGACCTGCATCAACAGTTGGACGCTGGAAAATTTGGTTGCGCTATTCAATTGAAAGCAATGCAGACCGACATAACAACCACTGACTGCATTTTCTTCTGAGCACCAGGAACATTTATCCGGATGTAACTCTATGTGCCGGCATCACCATTTTGCAGATTTCGCGCTAGCATAACCACAAATACATCACAACAGGATCCAATGATTCAGACCTTGGGGCAATGAATTCCCGCTTTTCTGGACACCCCATCCCCATAACCGATAAAAGGAGTTGGTCATGGCACAAAGAACCGAAATCCCGCAAATCCCTCTGGCGGTATTCAAAGCCAATGTGGAATATCAAAAATCACTGGCGCACCTGGCCAACGATGGCACCAAGCGCTGCATGGATTTCAACGAAACCTGCAGCCACCTTGCAGCAGCCCAGGCGGAGATATGGTGGGAACGCATGCAGGCCCTGGGCAACTGGCCCAGCAGCGGGCTGAGCCAGTTTGAAATTGGCACCCGCCAATTTCAAAACAGCGTGCAAGGCCTCAGCACGCTGCGCAACCAGGTCATCAATGACCAGAAGGCACTGATAGAGGGTTTGCGCGGCGCCCGCATGGCCTGGCAGCAGACCTTTTTTGACGCCGTAGGAAACTCCGAAGACGCAGCGGAGATCTGAGAACCGCCCTCCCAGCGCAACCAGCCCGCCAAGGGGCAGCGGCAAACTGCACGCGGCCGCCCTGGCAACGCAGTCTTACGCTGCGGCGGCTCGGGAAGCCAGGAACCGGTTCATCCCCTGAGCGGCCTGCACACCCGTGGCCATGCAGGCCGTCAGCAGATACCCCCCCGTCGGCGCTTCCCAGTCCAGCATCTCTCCGGCAAAGAACAGACCTGGATGCTGGCGGCTCATCAAGTCCGCATCCACTGCGTCCCAGCGCACGCCCCCCGCCGTGCTGATGACCTCGTCGATGGGTCGTGGCGCCACCACCGTGATGGGCAGTGCCTTGATGGCCGCCGCCAGGCGCACCGGATCTTCCATCTCTGCCTTGCTCAGCACCTCGCGCAGGATGCCGGCCTTGATGCCATCCAGCCCCAGGCGCCCTTTCAAATGGCTGGACAGACTGCGGGAGCCGCGCGGGTGGCGCACTTCGCTCAGCACTTTGGCATCGCTCCAGGCTGGCAACAGATCCAGGTGAAACACAGCGCTTCCACTGCGCTGGATCTCATCCCGCAGCTGGCTGGAGACGGCGTAGACCAGGCTTCCCTCGACCCCGGTCTCCGTGGCCACGAATTCACCACGGCGGTCAAAGACCCGGCCGTCACTGCCCACAAACCGGATGGCCACCGACTTGAAGGGCTGGCCGGCGAACCGCTCCTTGAACCAGGGCGTCCAGCCGCCCTGGTCTGCCGGCTGCCCCACCAGGCCTTGCAAAAAGGCACGGCGTGTTTCGCCTTCTGCCGACGGCGCCGGGCCTACGTCGAAACCGCAGTTGCTGGGCTGCAGAGGCGCCACGGCAATCTGGCGTTCCGCCAACCAGGGTACCCACGCCCCGTCCGACCCCAGGCGGGCCCAGCTGCCGCCACCCAGCGCCAGCAACACGGCCTGCGCGCGCACGGCAACACGACCCGACTCGGCCTGCAACTGCAGGCTGCCATCGCTCGCCCACCCGGTCCAGCGGTGGCGCATGAAAAAGCGCACGCCTTGCTGGCGCAAACGGGTCATCCACGCACGCAGCAAGGGCGCTGCCTTCATATCGGTGGGGAACACCCGACCGGACGACCCGACGAAAGTCTGCAGACCCAGGCCCTGCACCCATTCGCACACCTGCTGCGGGCCGAAGGCCTCCAACAGGGGACGCAGATGCGCGGCACTGTCTCCATACCGCCCCACAAAGGCCTCCAGCGGCTCGGAGTGGGTCAGGTTCATTCCGCCCTTGCCCGCCAGCAGAAACTTGCGTCCCACGGAGGCCTTGGCGTCAAAGACACACACCGCACGCCCCTGCGCCGACAGGCGTTCTGCGGCCATCAGGCCCGCCGGGCCGGCGCCAATGATGGCAATTTCACAATCCAGGGCGGCAGGGCCAGCGTGCAGGGCGTCCTGCGAAGAAGCGGAGAGAGTCATAAAACGTATTCGTAAGGTACAGACAGCGTGGCAACCCATCCTGGCGGCGGGGTGACGCAGGTACACGGCACAAGCAGGGCGCGATTGTGGTGCTGAAGCCACATGGCTGCAGCGGCAAGGACATCCCCCGCCCTGCCGTCGGCCCGCAGTGGCGGCGGGATGCAAGATTCGGCAGGCTGGCATGCAGCATGCGATCACCGAATGCTATCAGCGCCATAGCGCCTCCGACCCTGTCCACACCCTAAGTCTGGAGATTGCTTTCTGCGACAATAACCCCAACTCTTGGCATATTGCCAAACCGCATTTCTGATTCCGTTCTGCAATAAGCAAGCAACCAACAAGGAACCCCATGGCCAGCGACCTGATCAAACACATTTCTGATGCAAGCTTTGAAGCCGACGTGCTGCAATCTGGCACGCCTGTGCTGGTGGATTACTGGGCCGAATGGTGCGGCCCCTGCAAGATGATCGCCCCCATCCTGGACGACGTGGCCACGGCCTACCAAGGCAAGCTGACCATCGCCAAGATGAACGTGGACGAAAACCGCGAGATCCCCGCCAAGTTCGGCATCCGCGGCATCCCCACCCTGATGCTGTTCAAGGACGGCGAACTGGCTGCCACCAAGGTTGGCGCCCTGGCCAAGGCCCAGTTGACGGCCTTCATCGACCAGAACCTGGCCTGATCGCCCTCCACATTGCCCGGGCCAGTGCGCGCCCCGGGCAATGTGTTTCCCCAAGACCCCATTCCTCCAGGAACCGGCCCGTTTCCCGCAAAACTAGCGAACGCCCGGCATTTCCTGTCATAATCAGCACAGACCTCGCAATGCAGCATCGGCTTGCGGGTCCTGATCTCTTCCGGCAGCGCCAGCAGACCACGCAATCAATGGTCTCCCTCGGCCCTACGCCCCCCCTGATTTCTTAAAGACTCCGCCCAGGAGCAACTCCATGCACCTTAACGAACTCAAGGCACTGCACGTGTCCGAAGTGTTGAAGCAGGCCGAAGCGCTTGAGATCGAAAACGTCGGTCGTATGCGCAAGCAAGAACTGATGTTTGCCATCATCAAGAAGCGCGCCAAGGCCGGCGAACAGGTGTTTGCCGATGGCGTGCTGGAAATCCTGCCCGATGGCTTCGGTTTCCTGCGTAGCCCCGACACCAGCTACACCGCCAGCACGGACGACATCTACATCTCCCCCAGCCAGGTGCGCCGCTTCAATCTGCACACCGGCGACATGATCGAAGGCGAAGTGCGCATCCCCAAGGATGGCGAGCGCTACTTTGCCCTGACCAAGCTGGACAAGGTCAACGGCAACTCGCCCGAATCGAACAAGCACAAGGTGATGTTCGAGAATCTGACCCCCCTGTTCCCCAAGGAACAGATGCGCCTGGAGCGCGACATCAAGGGTGAAGAGAACATCACCGGCCGCATCATCGACATCATTGCCCCCATTGGCCGCGGCCAACGCGCACTGATCGTGGCACCGCCCAAGAGCGGCAAGACCATGATGATGCAAAGCATTGCCCACGCCATCACGGCCAACCACCCCGATGTGCACATGATGGTGCTGCTGGTGGACGAGCGCCCGGAAGAAGTGACGGAAATGCAGCGCTCGGTGAAGGGCGAAATCATTGCCTCCACCTTCGACGAACCCGCCACCCGCCATGTGCACGTGGCCGAAATGGTGATCGAACGCGCCAAGCGCCTGGTGGAACTGGGCAAGGACGTGGTCATCCTGCTGGACTCCATCACCCGCCTGGCCCGCGCCTACAACAACGTGGTGCCCAGCTCCGGCAAGGTGCTGTCCGGCGGCGTGGACTCCAACGCCCTGCAGCGCCCCAAGCGCTTCTTCGGTGCCGCCCGCAAGGTGGAAGAAGGTGGTTCGCTGACCATCATCGCCACCGCCCTGGTGGACACCGGCAGCCGCATGGACGAAGTGATCTTTGAAGAATTCAAGGGCACCGGCAACAGCGAACTGCACCTGAACCGCCGCCTGTATGAAAAGCGCGTGTTCCCGGCCATTGAGCTCAACAAGAGCGGCACACGCCGCGAAGAGCTGCTGCTGCCGCCCGAGATCCTGCAGAAGACCCGCATCCTGCGCCAGTTCATGTACAACATGGACGAGATCGAGTCCATGGAGCTGATGATCAAGAACATGAAGGCCACCAAGACCAATGTGGACTTCTTCGACATGATGCGCCGCGGCGGCTAAATCCCTGCCTCCCGCACACCGACAAAGCCCCTCGATGTATAATCAGGGGCTTTTTCTATTGCGGAAAGTACGCTTAATGCATTGACTGCTACAAGGGTTGTAGCGGGTTAGGCACGGCTACCGCACTTGACCAAAGGAAGATCATGAAAGAAGGCATTCACCCCAACTACCGCGAAGTTCTGTTCTCGGACCTGTCCAACGGCTTCAAGTTTGTGACACGTTCGTGCGTGCCCACCAAGGAAACCGAAACCTTCGAAGGCAAGGAATATCCCCTGTTCAAGCTGGATACCTCCTCCGAGTCGCACCCCTTCTACACCGGTACCCAAAAGTCGGTGGACAACATGGGCGGCCGCGTGGAAAAGTTCCGCAACCGCTTCGGCAAGAAGTAATCTCTGCTTCTTTCGCCAAAAAGGCAGCCCGGGCGACCGTGCTGCCTTTTTATTTGCCGCGCCCGGTATGCTGCGCGGTACCTGACAGGCTGCTGTGCCTGATGCCCGTTTTTCGCCCATGAATCCGCCCAGTCCCGCCATCGTTGCCCAGAACGCCGTGCGCACATTGCCCCGTTGGGCCTTGTGGCTGCTGTGCGCTGCCTATGTCTTTCCCGGCTTTATCGGCCGCTCGCCCTGGCGGGAGACGGACATCGCATCGTTCGGCTATATGCGTGCCCTGGCTGCCGGGGACACCAGTTGGCTACGCCCCTCGATGCTGGGGCTCTCCCCGTCGACCGAAGGCCTGCTGCCCTATTGGCTGGGGGCCTGGGCCTTGCAGATCTTTCCCTCCAGCTGGAGCCCGGAATGGGTGGTGCGCCTGCCCTTCATCGCTCTGCTGGTGCTGACCTTCATGTCCATGTGGTGGGCGGTGTACTACCTGGCCCGCACCCCGGGCGCACAGCCGGTTGCGTTCGCCTTTGGCGGCGAGGCGCGCCCCCAGGATTACGCCCGCGCCATTGCCGACGGCGGCCTGCTGGCCCTGATGGCATGCCTGGGTCTGGCACAGTTCTCGCACGAAACCAGCAGCTATCTGGCCCAGCTGGCATTCGGCACCATCACCTTGCTGGCCGCTGCGGCCATGGCCTACCACCCCCGGCTGGCGGCCGCCCTGACGGGGATCGGCCTGCTGGGTCTGGCCCTCAGCGGCGCACCGTCGCTGGCGTCCATCCTGGGCCTGGGCATTGCCCTGCTGACCTGGCACACCCGCGGCACCGAGCTGCAGCACCAGGGCACCTGGGCGATCTGGTGGCTGTGCGCCGTGGCGTTCACCTCCTTCATCGCCTGGAAACTGGGCCTGTGGGAATGGCGCCTGATCAATCCCTGGGTGGAAGGCAAGGAATGGCAAAGCCTGGGCCGGCTGCTGACCTGGTTCAGCTGGCCCGCCTGGCCGCTGGCGCTGTGGACCCTGTGGCGCTGGCGCCATCAGCTGGCAGCGCCTGCACGCCACACCCACCTGACCCTGCCACTGTGGCTGTGGGTCCTGGCGGTGGGTGCCACCCTGACCACCCAACCCGCCGACCGTGCGCTGCTGCTGGGCCTGCCGGCCATCTCGATGCTGGCCGCCTTTGCCCTGCCCACGCTCCGGCGCAGCCTGGGGGCACTGATTGACTGGTTCACCCTGATCTTCTTTACCATCTCCGGCATTGCCATCTGGGTGATCTGGATCTCCATGCAGACCGGCTTTCCCGCCAAGCCTGCCGCCAATGTGGCCAGGCTGGCCCCCGGCTTCACGCCCACGTTTTCCTGGTTCCCATTTGCCGTGGCTCTGGCGGCCACGGTGGCCTGGCTGTTGCTGGTGGCCTGGCGCACGCGACGCCACCGCGCAGCCATCTGGAAAAGCCTGGTGCTGCCCGCAGGCGGTGCCACGCTGGGCTGGGTGCTCTTGATGACGCTGTGGCTGCCGGCGCTGGACTATGGGCGCAGCGATGCCCCCCATATGCGCCTGGTGCGGGCAGCGATTCCTGCGGACGGCACCGCCTGCGTGAACGTGGCCGGCCTGGGCCGTGCGGAAGTCGCCGCCCTACAGTACTACACCCCATGGCAGCTGCAGCTGTTCCGGGTGGACCGCGCCCGGAATTGCGAATGGACGATCACCGAACCGGCCTACTGGGCCACGCTGTCGCCTGCCGCCACCGCCCAATGGAAACAGCATGCGATCGCCGCCCGTCCCACGGACAAGAAAGACCGCCTGCTGATCCTGCAGCGCCGCTGAGCCCATGAGCGAAATACGCACTGTGGCACGGCATGCCGGCACGGTGCTGGCAGGGCAGCTGGCCGTGATGGCCTTTGGCGTCACCGACACCGTGGTGGCGGGCCGTTATGCCTCCGACGCACTGGCCGCCTTGTCCGTGGCCAGCGCCATCTTTGTCAGCGTGTACATCTCGCTGATGGGCATTCTCCAGGCCCTGCTGCCCATCTGGGCCGAGCAGCATGGGCGCAGGCAGCCCGCGCTCATTGGCCAGTCCTTTCGCCAGTCGCTGTACCTCTACCTGCTGGTGACCGCCGTCGGTATGGCCACGCTACTGGCTCCCGGCCTGTTGCTGGACTGGGCCAAAGTACCCCCGGCATTGCAGCCCGAAGTGCGCAGCTATCTGCGCATAGTGGCCATGGCATTGCCGGCCGCCCTGTTCTTCCGGCTGTTCACCACCCTCAACCAGGCGCTGGGCCACCCGCAGTTGGTCACCTGGCTGCAGCTGCTGTCCCTGCTGCCCAAGATTCTGCTGTCCATCTGGTTCACCTTTGGCGGCCTGGGCCTGCCCGCCATGGGCGCCGCAGGCTGCGCCTGGGCCACGCTGCTGGTGCAGTACGCCACGGTGCTGCTGGCCATTGCGCTGCTGCGCCGGCAATCGCTGTATGCCCCGCTGCAACTGTGGCGCCCCATGGAGCGGCCAGACCGGCAGCAGCTGGGCCAGTTTGCCCGACTGGGCATACCGGCAGGCCTGTCCATCTCGGTGGAGGTGACCTCCTTCACGCTGATGGCCTTGTTCATCGCCCGCCAAGGCAGCCTGTCCTCGGCCAGCCACCAGATTGCCGCCAATCTGGCCGCGCTGTGCTACATGGTGCCCCTGTCTTTGGCCATTGCCACCAGCGCCCGGGTCAGCTACTGGCTGGGCGCCGGGCATGCGGCCCAGGCGGCGCAGATGGCGCGCCAGGGCCTGCGCCTGGCCGCCGGCCTGGGTGCCGTGCTGGCCCTGGCAGTGTGGCTGCTGCGCAGCCCCATCGCGGCCCTGTACACCCAGGATGCTGCCGTGGCCGCCCTGACAACCGGCCTGCTGGGCTGGATTGCGGCCTACCACCTGGCCGACTGCATCCAGTGCTATTGCATCTTTGTGCTGCGCGCCTTGCGCATCACCCTGGCGCCGCTGATCACCTACAGCACCATGCTGTGGGGCGTGGGTCTGGGCGGTGGCTACGCCTTGGCCTATCTGTGGGGATGGCCGCCGGCATGGCAGGGAACCCCGACCCCGTTCTGGGCTTCCAGCGTGCTGGCGCTGGCCGTGACGGCCCTGGTCTTTGTCGCCATGTTGCAGCGCCACCTGCGGCTTTTGCCGCAGGCTCGCAACACCCCGGACCCAGCCATCCACCCGGGATGAGGCCGCACCGGCTTAACGGGTGGCCACGCAGACAGAGTTCAGTTGCCGGTAAAGCCGATCGCGTGCGCACGCAGGCGCTGGGCCGGGAACGTGGCGGAAAAAGTCGAGCCCTTGCCCAGGGTACTGCTGATGTGCAGTTGCGCGCCATGGCGCTGCAGCACATGCTTGACGATGGCCAGACCCAGCCCCGTGCCCCCCGTCTCGCGTGAACGGCTGCGGTCAATGCGGTAGAAGCGTTCCGTCAGGCGCCCCACATGCTCCGGGTCGATGCCCCGGCCGCTGTCCTGCACCGCAAACGTGGCACTGCCGTCGGCATGGGAAGTCCATGTCACAGCGATATGGCCACCCGCCGGCGTATAGCGGATGGCATTGCTGATCAGGTTGGAGAACGCGCTTTGCAACTCGGCGGGAATGCCCGCCACGTCGACCTGCACGGCCGATGCGGGGGGAAACTCCAGCACATGGGGTTGCCCGCTCTTGCGGGTCACCATGTCGGACAGGGCGCGGGCTTCATCCTCGCACTGGCGCAGCAGCGGCGCCAGCGGTGTCCACTCTCCGCGCGCGGGCAGCGGGCTGCCTTCCAGCCGCGACAGGGTCAGCAGGTCCTGCACCAGGCTTTGCATGCGTGTCGCCTGCTGCGCCATCAGGCCCAGAAAACGCTTGCGCTCGTCTTCTTCCAGCGGCAGGGTCTGCAGCGTTTCCACAAACCCCACCAGCACCGTCAATGGCGTGCGGATCTCGTGCGACACATTGGCCACGAAGTCGCGGCGCATGGCTTCGGCCTGTTCCAGCGAAGTGATGTCGCGCGAGAGCAGCAGGTGTCGCCCATCGCCATCGCCATAGGCATACAACTGCACCGACAGGCGCACCGGCCGCGCTGCGGTACTGTCACGCCCCTGCATCAGCACCGGCTGCGCAAAGTCATGCCGCGCCCAATAGGCACTGAAAGCCGGATCACGCACCAGATTGCCCATGGACTGCAGCATGTCGCGCTGCGCATCCAGACCGAACTGCTGCTCTGCCATCTGGTTGCACCATTCAATGTGGCCGGTGGCATCCAGCAGGATCAGGCCGTTGGGACTGGCCTGCAAGGCCGCAAAGATGTCCTGCAGACGCTGTTCGCTTTGCTGCACCTGCTGGGTACCCAGACGCAGCCAGCGGCGCATGCGGGTGGACAGCTCTCCCCATAGCCCGGACATGGCCGGCGCCTGCTGCAGCTCAGTCGACCGCAGCCACACCAGCAGCTTGCGCGCATGCCACATGTCCCAGGCCATCCACAGCCAGGTGGCCAGCAGCGCACCCGCGGCCACGCCCCAGGCTTGCCCCAGCCACCACCCCAGGCCCATCAACGCTGCCTGCAGCAAAGCCAGGGTCAATCCACGCCACGTCATGTCTGCACTCTTTTCTGTGTGTTGTGCATGCCCGGCGGCGGCTCAGCCACCAGGCTTGTTGTGCATTGTCGTATCAGGCGCCTGCCGCGGACGAGGGGGCGCTCAGGCGATAGCCCACACCCCGCACCGTCTGCACCATGCCGCCCGCTTCGCCCAGCGCTTCGCGCAGGCGCTTGACGTGCACATCCACAGTCCGCTCTTCGATGAAGACATGGTCACCCCAGACCTTGTCCAGCAGCTGTGCGCGGCTGTGCACACGTTCCGGATGGTTCAGCAGATAGTTCAGCAGCTTGAACTCTGTTGGGCCCAGCTTCAGCGCTTCGCCCGCATACGAGACGCGGTGGGTCGATGCATCCAGCTCCAGGGTGCCCATGGTCACGCGTGTGGCCACCTGCTCCGGTGCCCGGCGGCGCAGCACGGCGCGGATGCGCGCCAGCAACTCCTGCGTGGAAAAGGGCTTGGTGATGTAGTCGTCGGCACCGGCATCCAGGCCCGACACCTTGTCCGGCTCGTCACCACGCGCCGTCAGCATCAGGATGGGAATCTGCTTGGTGCGCGGATCCGTGCGCCACTTGCGCGCCAGGGCCAGGCCACTGGCCCCCGGCAACATCCAGTCCAGCAAGATGGCGTCGGGCAGCACGGCATCCAGCTCACGCTGGGCGCTGGCACCGTCCTCGGCCCACACCGGCTGGAAACCGTTGTGGCGCAGGTTGACGGCGATCAGCTCCGCAATCGCCGGCTCATCCTCCACGATCAGGATTTGGGGGTTCTTCTTCATACCCGAAACACCGTCCTCGATTATTTCACCGTCGATTCGATGACATCCATGGTTTCATGGCGGATGTCCTTGCCTTCGACCAGGTAGATGATTTGCTCGGCCACGTTCTTGGAGTGGTCCCCGATGCGCTCGATAGCCTTGGCCACGAACAGCAGGTCCAGGCTGGGCGAAATCTTGCGCGGATCTTCCATCATGTAGGTGATGAGCTTGCGCACAAAACCATCGAATTCGTGGTCGATCAGATCGTCCTCCTTGAGGATGACCACCGCCGACTTGGTGTCCAGCCGCGCCAGCGCATCCAGCGCCTTGCGCAGCATGCTCGAGGCCATCTCGGCCGCGACGCGCAGCTCCCCTGCGGGCAGCGATCGGGCGGCACCGCTTTCAATGATGGACTGCACCATGCGGGCAATCTTGTGGGCTTCGTCGCCCATGCGTTCCAGATTGGCCGTGACCTTGGAAAAGGCCATCAGCATGCGCAGATCGCGGGCCGTGGGCTGGCGCCGGCCGATGATGGAAGAGAGTTCGTAGTCGATCTCGACTTCCATCGCATTCACGCGCGCTTCATTGGCGTTGATCTGCGCAATCGAATCGGTGCTGAACTGCGTGAGGGCATGGACTGCCTGGTGGATCTGTTGCTCCACCAGACCGCCCAGCTCCATGACACGGGCCGAGACGCGGTTGAGTTCCGAGTCAAACTGCGAGGAAAGATGCTTGTCTGGCATGTAGTTGCTCCTCAGCCGAAGCGGCCGGTAATGTAGTCTTCGGTTTCTTTGCGCTGGGGCTTGAAGAACATCTGTTCCGTCTCGCCGAATTCCACCAGATCGCCCAGGTACATATAGGCGGTGTAGTCGCTGCAACGTGCTGCCTGCTGCATGTTGTGGGTCACGATCACCACGGTGTAGTCGCTCTTGAGTTCGGCAATCAGCTCTTCCACCTTGGAGGTGGAAATCGGATCCAGGGCCGAGCAGGGCTCGTCGAGCAGCAGCACTTCCGGCTTGATGGCGATGCCGCGCGCAATGCACAGGCGCTGCTGCTGGCCACCGGACAGGCCGGAGCCGCTTTGCTGCAGCTTGTCTTTCACTTCCGACCACAGCGCCGCCTTGCGCAGCGCCCATTCCACACGGTCGTCCATGTCGGCGGCGCTCAGGTCTTCAAACAGCTTCACGCCAAAGGCAATATTGTCGTAGATGGACATGGGGAACGGCGTGGGCTTCTGGAACACCATGCCCACCTTGGCGCGGATCAGCGCCACGTCCTGCTTGCTGGTCAGCAGATTCTCGCCGTCCAGCATGATCTGGCCTTCGGCACGCTGCTCGGGATAGAGCTCGTACATGCGGTTGAAGGTGCGCAGCAAGGTGGACTTGCCACAGCCCGAGGGCCCGATGAAGGCCGTGACCTTCTTTTCGGGGATTTCAAGGTTGATGTTCTTGAGGGCGTGGAACTTGCCGTAGTAGAAGTTCAGATCACGCACCGACAGCTTGGCGGTGCTCACCGGATTCAGGGTAGTCGCAGTCATCTGCATGTTTCCTTGCTATTACTTTTGGCGGGTCAAGACACGCGCCAGGATGTTCAGTGCCAACACGGCCATGGTGATCAGGAACACGCCCGCCCATGCCAGTTGCTGCCAGTTTTCGTACGGGCTCATCGCAAACTTGAAGATGGTCACCGGCAGGCTGGCCATGGGCTTGGACAGGTCGGCATTCCAGAACTGGTTGTTCAGCGCCGTGAACAGCAGCGGAGCCGTTTCCCCGGCGATGCGGGCCACGGCCAGCAGCACGCCGGTGATCACGCCGGCACGGGCCGCACGCAGGGTGATACGGATGATGACCTTCCACTTGGGCGTGCCCAGCGCATAGGCAGCCTCACGCAGGTTGGATGGCACCAGGGTGAGCATGTTCTCGGTGGTGCGGATCACCACCGGAATCACCAGCAGCGCCAGCGCCACGATGCCGGCGTAACCCGAAAAGCTCTTGAAGCGCGCCACCACCACGGCATAGACAAACAGGCCGATCACGATGGAGGGGGCAGACAGCAGAATGTCGTTCACAAACCGCGTGGTGCCGGCCAGCCAGCTGCGCGGGTCGTATTCGGCCAGGTACACACCGGCCATCACACCGATGGGAGTCCCCACCAGCGTGGCCATCAGCACCATGGTCAGAGAACCGAAGATGGCATTCGCCAGCCCGCCCTCTTCATTGGGCGGCGGCGTCATGTCGGTGAACAGCGCGGCATTCAGGCCGCCCAGTCCCAGGCTGACGGTTTCCCACAGAATCCAGATCAGCCAGAACACGCCAAAGGCCATGGCAGCCAGCGACAGGGTCAGGGCAATGCGGTTCAGGCGCTTGCGCTTGGCATATTTGGTCTGGCGGCGAGCAGCCAGGTCGGCATCTTGCAGCATGCGTTGGCTGGTGGTGCTCATGCTCGTGCTCCTTCATTCTTTTTCAGGCGGTTGAGCAGCACCTTGGACAGCGACAACACGACAAAGGTGATGAAGAACAGCACCAGGCCCAGATAGATCAGCGATGCCTGGTGCAGGCCTTCGCCAGCTTCGGCAAACTCGTTGGCCAGGGCCGAGGTGATGCTGTTGGCCGCCTCGAACACCGACAGCGAATTCAGCTGGTTCATGTTGCCGATCACGAAGGTCACGGCCATGGTCTCGCCCAGCGCACGTCCCAGGCCCAGCATGACGCCGCCCAGCACACCGGCCTTGGTATAGGGCAGCACCACTTTCCACACCACTTCCCAGGTGGTGGAGCCCAGGCCGTAGGCCGACTCCTTGAGCAGGGCGGGTGTGACTTCAAACACATCGCGCATCACCGAGGCGATGAACGGAATGATCATGATGGCCAGGATGATGCCGGCCGACAGGATGCCAATACCGACAGGCGGGCCCGACACCAGGGCCCCCAGATAGGGCACGCCATCCAGCAGGGACTGCAGCGGCTGCTGCACATAGGTGGCCAGCACGGGGCCGAACACCATCAGGCCCCACATGCCGTACACGATGGACGGCACGGCAGCCAGCAATTCAATGGCCGTTCCCAGCGGGCGCTTGAGCCAGGCGGGCGACAGCTCGGTCAGGAACAGGGCAATGCCGAAACTCACCGGCACCGCGATCACCAGCGCGATCAGCGAGGTCATCAAGGTGCCGTAAATCATCACCAGACCGCCGTATTTGTCCTGCACGGGGTCCCACTCGCTGTTGACCAGAAAGCCCAGACCGTATTCCTTGATGGCCGGCCAGGCACCAAACAGCAGCGACACCAGAATGGCCGCCAGCAAACCCAGGGTCACCCATGCGGCCGCCTTGGCCAGCAACGCAAACAGACGATCCGCCATCACCCCGGTGATCAGGGGTGAACGGCGGGGAGATGGGGTACTGGCACGGCGGTCCGACGCTTGCGCGTTCGTCAAACCAGGGGCCGAAGTCGTTTGTGACACAGAGGGCACCTTGAGAAGAAGCTGACCTGCCGCAGGCGCCAGAGGCTCCCGCGGCAGGAGAAGAACGAAAGATTACTTCACAGCGATGGTCTGGCCTGCGGCATTCTTGATGCCACCCCAGGACTTGTAGATCACTTGCTTGACGGGTTCAGGCATGGGCACATAGTCCAGACCGGCGGCCGTTTGGTCACCCGACTGGTAGGCCCACTGGAAGAACTTCAGCGCAGCAGCTGCCTGCTCGGGCTTTTCCTGCTTGGCGTGCATCAGGATGAAGGTGGCGCTGGTGATGGGCCATGCGTCCTTGCCAGGCTGGTTGGTCAGGATCTGGAAGAAGCTCTTGGACCAGTCGGCACCGGCAGCAGCTGCCTTGAAGGTGGCGTCATCCGGCGTCACGAAAGCGCCGCTGCTGTTTTGCAGCAGGGTGAAGGTCAGCTTGTTTTGCTTGACGTAGGCGTATTCCACGTAACCGATGGAGTTGGGCAGGCGACCCACGAAGGCGGCCACGCCTTCGTTGCCCTTGCCGCCGGCACCGGTGGGCCAGTTCACAGCCTTGCCTTCACCCACTTTTTCCTTCCACTCGGCGTTCACCTTGGAGAGGTAGTTGGTGAAACCGAAGGTGGTGCCCGAACCATCGGCGCGGCGCACCGGAGCGATGGTGGCGTCCGGCAGCGCGACACCGGGATTCAGGGCCACAATGGCAGCGTCATTCCACTTGGTGATCTTGCCCAGGTAGATGTCACCCAGCACCTGGCCGCTCAGCTTGAGCTGGCCGGGGGCAATGCCCTTGATGTTGACCACGGGCACGATGCCGCCGATCACGGTGGGGAACTGCACCAGACCCTTCTTGGCCAGTTCATCGTCCTTCAGCGGCTCGTCCGAAGCACCGAAGTCCACGGTCTTGGCTTCGATCTGCTTGATGCCGGCACTGGAGCCCACGGACTGGTAGTTGATCTTCACGCCAGTGGCCTTGTGGTAATCCGCAGCCCACTTGGAGTACAGAGGAGCAGGGAAGCTGGCGCCCGCACCCGTGGCTTCCTGCTGTGCCCACACAGCAGACACACCGGCCACAGCCACCACACCCGTCACCACACCACGCAACACAGACAACTTCATGAGAAACCTCTCGGTTATGAAAAAGTGATAGGCGTGAATGTAAAAAGGCTTTGTGACAGTGTCGTGACATAAAAAAGGTGTCGCAAGCCTTTGCAACCCAGACGCAGCCGGATTTTGCGCCACCTTGCCAAGCGTCACCAATCTGTCACACAGTCGGCGTAGCGTGCGCCCTCTGCGCTTCTGTCAAGGAAGCACCATAGGCTTTCGCGCGGATGTCATCTCCGCGTCAGCGACGCTGCTAAGCTTGTCCCCTTTTCGCCCGTACCTGTTTTTCGCTTCATGCCACACGCCACGACACTCGCCGCCATCGACCTGGGCTCCAACAGTTTCCGGCTGGAAATTGGCAGCTATGAGCACCTGCAGATCCAGCGGGTCGAATACCTCAAGGAAACCGTGCGCCAGGGCAATGGGCTGGATGACGAGCGCAACCTGTCACCGGAAGCCATGGAACGCGGCTGGGCCTGTCTGGCAAGGTTTGGCGAGCGCCTGCGCGGCTTCGACCCCCAGCGTGTGCGTGCGGTGGCCACACAGACATTGCGCGAAGCCCGCAACCGTGAGGCTTTTGTGCAGCGCGGCAGCGAACTGCTGGGCTTTCCCATTGATGTCATCAGCGGTGAAGACGAAGCACGCCTGATCTACCGCGGTGTGGTCAGCCAGCTGCCGATGAGCGATGAACGGCGCCTGGTGATGGACATTGGCGGCCGATCCACCGAATTCGTGCTGGGCCATGGCGTGCAGGCCGAAGCCCTGGCGTCCTACCGCATTGGCAGCGTGGCCTGGTCCATGCGCTACTTCCCCCAGGGCGTGCTGACCGCAGAAGCCTTTGCCAATGCGGAACTGGCCGCCCGCGCCGTGCTGGACGAGGCGCTGGACACCTTCCGACCCGGCAGCTGGGACTGTGCCTATGCCTCGGCAGGTACGGCCAATGCCGTCGGCGAGGTCCTGATTGCCAATGGCCGCAGCCAGGGCGTGATCGATCGCGACGGCCTGGACTGGCTGCTGCAGCAGCTGTTGCGTGCCCAGACGGTGGACCGCATCCGGCTGGAAGGCATGCGCGAAGACCGCCGCCCCATGCTGGCCGGCGGCATCAGCATCATGCGTGCGGCCTTCGACCTGCTGGGCATTGACTCCATGCAGATTGCCCAGGGCGCACTGCGCCAGGGCGTGCTGCATGACCTGATCGATGCCGACCTGCCCACGGGCGACCTGCGCACTGCCAGCGTGCAGGCCCTGGCCAACCGCTTTGCCGTGGAAACCGCCCATGGGCGCCATGTGGCCGACACCGCCCAGCACCTGTGGCGCGAGATGACCGGCAGCACCCAGCCGCAGCACCACCTGCTGGAATGGGCCGGCCTGCTGCACGAGGTGGGCCAGCGCATCAACCGCAGCGACTACCACCGCCACAGCGCCTACATCCTGCAGTACAGCGGCGCCAAAGGCTTTGCCGAGGACGAGTTGCTGCACCTGGCCCTGCTGGTGCTGGGCCACCGCGGCAAGCTCAAGAAGGTGGAAGACTTCATCAGCCAGGCTCCCGGTGCCATGGAACTGCTGGCCCTGCGCCTGGCCGTGATCCTGTGCCACGCCCGCCAGGCCCCCCAATTGCAGGGCATGCAGTTGCTGCGCCGCGGTGCCAGCTTCACCCTGCGTGCGCCGGCCCACTGGTCGCAGCAGTTTCCTCAATCCGCCCATCTGCTGGCGGAAGAGGCGGAAGCCTGGTCCAGGACGCCGTGGAAACTGCAACTCCTGCTGGACTGAACGCCGACACCGTGCCGGCTGCCTGACAATGGCTGCACGGCCGTTGCGGGAGTGCGCTGCATACGCACCGGCAATGGCCAGGACTGCTGGGAATGCCTCCCGGGCGGCGCCCAGGCAAGGCAGCACAGCCGCACACGGCAATGTCACCCACCATTCGCTCGTGCATGCGTGCATGCACGAGCGGCCGGTCCGCATTCCACCCCCGTGCGCGCCCCCCCCTGCGACAGAGGCCAAGTATGACGGCGCGAGGCCGCAGCCGGCGTCAGCCTGCCGCGTAACGCTGCATCAGTGCCTGCTGTGCGCCCAGGCCGGTCTGGGGATGCGGGGGCGGCAGATAGCGGCCATCGGGCTGCTGGCTCCAGGCATCCCCGTCATCGTGCAGATAGGCCACCAGGCATTCGTCGATGATCTGCTGGCGCAGCACCGCATCCGTCACCGGCCAGGCCAGCTCCACACGCCGCAGCATGTTGCGGCTCATCCAGTCGGCGCTGGACAGGTAGACATGCTCGTGCACACCCCAGGCAAAGTAGAAGACGCGGGTGTGTTCCAGAAAGCGGCCGATCACCGATCGCACGCGGATGTTGTCGGTCTGCCCGGCCACCTGCGGCGGCAGCATGCAGGCCCCGCGCACAATCAGATCGATCTGCACCCCGGCCTGCCCGGCCGCCATCAGGCCGCGTATCAGGGCTTCATCTGTCAGCGCATTCATCTTCACCACAATGCGCGCCGGCTTGCCCTGGCGCGCGGCATCGGCCGCCTTGCCTGTCAGCGCCAGCAGACGGTCATGCAGGGCAAACGGCGCCATCACCAGGCGCTGCAGCTGGGGCATGTGGTTCTGGTTGGCCAGATGGCTGAATACGGCATCCATATCGGCCGTGGTGCCGGCATCACAGGTCAGATAGCCGAGATCGGTATACAGTCGCGCCGTGCGCATGTTGTAGTTGCCGGTGGACAGATGGCCGTAGCGCCGCAGGCGCCGACCTTCGCGTCGCGTCACCAGCAGCATCTTGGCGTGGGTCTTGAGTCCCACCACGCCATAGACCACCTGGGCGCCCACATCCTCCAGAGACTCTGCCCAGTTGATGTTGGCTTCCTCGTCAAAGCGGGCCTTGAGCTCCACCACCGCCATGACCTCCTTGCCGCGGCGCACCGCCTCGGCCAGCAGCCGCATCAGCTCGGAATCGGCACCGGTGCGGTAGATGGTCTGCTTGATCACCAGCACCTGCGGGTCGTTCACGGCCTCGCGCAGCAGCGCCAGCACGCCATCAAAGCTCTCGAACGGCTGGTGCATCAGCACATCGCGCTGGCGCATCTGCGCCATGATGGAGCTGCCTTGCGCCAGCTGGCGCGGCCACACCGGGCGCCAGGCGGGGAACAGCAGTTGCGGCGCATCCACCAGCTCGATCAGTTGCGCCAGCCGCCCCAGATTCACCGGCCCCTTGACGCGGAACAGCACCTGCGGCGGCAGCGAGAACTGGGTGAGCAGCATCTGCGCCAGCGTGTCGGAGCAGCCAAAGTCCACCTCCAGCCGCACGGCCATGCCGTAATGCCGATGGTGCAGGCCCTGGCGCAACGCGGTCCGCAGGTCCGGCACATCCTCCTCATCCACCGAGAGATCGGAGTGGCGCGTGACGCGGAACTGCGAAAACTCCTGCACCTTGCGGCCGGGAAACAGGTCCTTCAGATGGGCACGCACGATGCTGGTCAGACTGACGAACAGGCGCTTGCCTTCCGTGACCTTGGCCGGCATGGCCACCAGGCGCGGCAGCGCACGCGGCACACGCAAAATGGCCACATCATTGTGGCGACCGAAGGCATCATTGCCCTGTAGCCGCACGATGAAGTTCAGCGTCTTGTTGGCCACCTTGGGAAAAGGATGGGCCGGATCCAGCCCGACCGGCACCAGCAGCGGCTGCACCTCCTTGGCGAAATAGCTGTGCACCCATTCCCGCTGGGCCGCCGTGCGGTCGCGATTGGCCACCACGCGAATGCCGACACGCCCGAAGGCCGGGCTGATCTCTTCGTTGTAGATCCGGTACTGCTGCGTCACCAGGGCATGGGAATGGTCGGCCAGGGCCTGCAACGGTGCCGGCATGGCCGCCCCCTGCTCGATGGCCGCACGCATGGCCGTCACCTGTGGGGCGGCACGCACCTCGAAGAACTCGTCCAGATTGGAGGAGACGATGGTCAGGAACCGCAGCCGCTCCAGCAGCGGCACATCGTCGCGTATGGCCCAGGCCAGCACGCGTTCGTTGAACGCCAGAATGCACAGGTCCCGGTCCAGCAGCGGCAGCACTGGCGGCGCCGGCACGGGCAACAGGGTCACCGTTTCCACGGGCGCACTGGGGGTGGGCGTCGCACCCAGCTCCAGCGCTGCCACCACCACGTCTGCACTCCCACGCATGGGGACATCGCTGACAACAGCTTCTTCTGTCATCGCGTTGTCATCGAAGGCGGTGGAAGCGGCATGCATACAAGAAACCCGAGTGGAGAAGCATCCAGTATTGGCGGTCAATGTGACAAACCCGTGACAACGGCATGACACACTCTGCCATACCGCCCCGGTACCTCGCCGTGCGGCCGCTGCAGGCACTGGGACTTTGGTCGTTCTGTCAGGGCTGACACAGGCTTCGGTGGTAATCTGCGCGGCTTGGCTTGGGGGCACATGCACATGAAAGAGGGAAGCGCGCTGGCCGCAATCGACATCGGCTCCAACAGCATTCTGCTGGAGACCGCGCGCTTGGAACATGGCCATATCCGCCTGCAGTTACATCGCAAGGAAACCATCCGCCTGGGAGGCGCCCTGGATGCCGACGGCCGCCTGCAACCCGAAGCCATGGAGCGCGGCTGGGACTGTCTGCTGCGCTACGCCCAACTGATAGCCCATGTGCCACCCGCGCTGCGCAAGGTGGTGGCCACCCAGACCCTGCGCGAAGCCACCAACCGCCAGATCTTTCTGGACCGCACCGCATCCATTGTGCAATGCCCCGTGGAGGTCATCACCGGTGAGCAGGAAGCGCAGCTGATCTACCAGGGCGTAGCCTTGTTCCTGCCCGACGACCACCATCCCCGGCTGGTAGTGGACATCGGAGGCCGCTCCACCGAGCTGGGCTGGGGCCGGGGCAACGCGCTGCGACACGCCAGCTCCTACCCCTTGGGCAGCGTGGGCTGGGCACAGGCCTTCTTTCCCGATGGCACGCTGTCTGCCCCCGCCTTTGCCCAGGCACGCGAGGCAGCGCTGTCCGTGCTGGCCCCGGCACGCCTCCTGGCCGACCAGCTGGCCACGGCATCCAGCGCGCAGGTATACGGTGCCTCCGGCACGGCGGGCGCCATCAGCAAGGTGCTGACGGCCCAGGGCCATACACCGGGCAGCATCAGCCGCGAGGCACTGTGGGCGCTGCGCGACCAACTGCAGTCCTGGGGCCATGTGCGCCACCTGGCCAGCCTGCAAGGACTGCGCCCCGAGCTGCTACCGGTCATCGGTGGCGGCATCAGCGTGATGTGTGCAGTGTTCGAATTGCTGGGGCTGCGGCAGATGCGCATGGCCCAGGGGGCACTGCGGCACGGGCTGCTGGTCAGCCTGGCACAGGCCGGCCCGCAGAATGGCTGAAGAACACCTTGACCTGGTCCATGTGCAGCCCATTCCGGGCAGATCACTGCATGCCATTGGCACCTGATGCGCAGAATCAGCTGCGTTGATCCGAACCATCGCAGCCTCTGTACCCCTGACCCTGCACCACACCGCAAGTCCAGCCGCGGCAGGACAGGCGTTGCTGCAGCGACTTGCCATCCTGGCCCTCACCGTGATAATGCTTCGGGAAAGAGACCACTGTGGCCGAACCTTCCACATCTGCCCCCCTGCTGCTGAACGCTGCACGCACCAACACGGTTGCGTGGCTGGTGTTCACGCTGGGCTTGCTGCTGTCAACTGCACTGATCTGGCATCTTGAACGCCAGGATCAGCAGCAGGCCCGCGCCCTGGCCAACGATGTCGCGACCGACCACGCGCGCTATCTGGAACGTGGCATCGGCCAGGCCCTGGCCGCCAACAAAGCCCTGGCCGCCGCTGTGGCACAGACCCACGGATCCATCCAGGCGTTTGAAGAGACGGCCCGCCACCTGATCGTGATGTACCCGGAAGTCAGCGCCATGTCCCTGGCGCCCAACGGGGTGATCCAGGTCGTGGTGCCCCTGGTGGGCAACGAGGGTGCGCTGGGCTTCAACCAGTTGAACTCCCCCCAGCAGCAGCACGAAGCCGAACGGGCACGCGACAGCAACCAGCTGACCCTGGCCGGCCCCATGCCCCTGGCGCAGGGCGGCACCGGTATCGTGGGACGCATGCCGGTGTTTCTGGAGGCCGGCAAATTCTGGGGCTTCACCAATGTCACCCTGCGCCTGGAATCGGTCCTGAAAACAGCGCGCCTGGAGCGCCTGAACGCACGCGGCTACGACTATGTGCTCTGGCGCGTCCCCCCGGGCAGCGACACCCCGCAGATCATCCAGGCGGCCGGCACCACCCTGTCGGCCGCGACCGTCCACCAGCGCATCGAATTGCCCAACAGCGAGTGGATGCTCAGCGTCATGCCGCGCAGCGGCTGGCTCAACCCTACCACCTTGCTGATGCGGGCCCTGGCAGGCCTGTTGTTTGCTTCCTTGGTCGGCGCCTTGACCAAGCTGCTGCTGCACCTGAAAGCACACGAGGCCAATCTGGAGCAGATGGTGAACCAGCGCACCCAGCAGCTCCAGGACGCCCAGCGCCAGCTGCGCGCCACCATCGACGCCATCCCCGATGTGCTGATGGAACTGGATCGCGAAGGCCACTACATCAGTGTGCACAGCCCGCGCCCCGACATGCTGGCAGCCCCCCGGGAGGCTTTGATTGGCAAGCGCTTCACCGAATTTCTGCCCGAGAAAGACAGCCGCATCGTCTTCAACGCCTTGCAGATCGCCGAAACCTCGGGCTGGGCCAGCGGTTTCAGGCTGCAAGTTCCGACCCGCGATGGGCACAGCAAATGGTTCGAGCTATCGGTGGCCCGCAAAAGCCCGGCATTTGCCTCCGAAGCGCACTTCATGGTGCTGTCGCGCGATGTGACCGAACGGGTGCAAGCCGAGCAGGAGCTCTACCTGACCTCCCAGGTGTTTCGCCAAAGCAGCGAAGCCATTGTCATTTCGGATGCCATGCACCGCATTGTCCAGATCAACCCGGCCTACTGCCGCCTGAGTGGATTCGGTGCACCCGAAGCCATTGGCCAGCTGGCCAGCCTGGACATGGCGCAATCCGGCGCACCCAGCGAGCTGCCTGCCGAGCCCTACCTGCTCGTGCAGCGCACCGGCCAATGGGAAGGCGAAACCCAAGGCATGCACCGCAACGGTACCCCTTACCAGCAGTACCGGACCATCACGGCCTTGCGCGACGAGCAAGGCCGGCTGACGCACTGCATCACCCTGTTCCGCGACATCACGCAGCAGCGCCGGGACCAGGAACGCATACGCCACCTGGCGCATTTCGATGCCCTCACCGGCCTGCCCAACCGCAGTCTGCTGTCCGAACGTGTCACGCAAGCCATCCAGAACCAGCGCACCGCCGAAGGCTGCGCCGCCTTGCTGTTTCTGGACCTGGACCATTTCAAGAACATCAACGACTCACTGGGCCACCGTGTCGGCGACCGTGTCCTGGTGGCCCTGGCCCGGCGGCTGCAACTGCAATTGCGCCCCCAGGACACGGTGGCGCGCATGGGCGGTGACGAATTCGTGGTACTGGTCTACGGCCGGCAGATGGCCGATGTGGAGGCCCTGGCGCAAAAGCTGCTGGACAGCACTGCAGCCCCTTTTCAGATCGATGGGCATGAGCTCACCATCTCGCTGTCGATCGGCATCGCCACCTATCCCGTGGACGGCGATGGCTTCGACACCCTCTACCAGCGTGCCGATGCAGCCATGTACCGAGCCAAGCAATCCGGCCGCAACCGCTACAGCTTCTTCACGGCCGAGCTGGAAGCGCGCAGCGCCCGCACGCTGCACATTGCCAATGCCCTGCGCCGCGCACTGGAGCGGGAGCAGTTCGCGCTGCACTACCAGCCCCAGCTGGATACCCACACCAAGGCCGTGATCGGGGCGGAAGCGCTGATCCGCTGGTACCACCCTGAACTGGGCCAGGTGTCACCCGCCGAGTTCATTCCCATTGCGGAAAGCACCGGCCTCATCATCGGCATCGGCGACTGGGTGATGCGCACAGCGGCACAGGACATGCGCCGCTGGCTGGACATGGGGATCACGCTGCGCACCGTGTCCGTGAATCTGTCACCGCTGCAGTTCCAGCATCACCACCTGCCCGAGCAGGTGGCACGCAATCTGGCCCATGCCCGGTTGCCGGCGCAGCATCTGATGCTGGAGCTGACCGAAAGTGCCGCAGTCGACGACCCGGCCGCCGCCATTGCCATGCTGGACAGGCTCAATCGCCAGGGCGTGCGCATTGCGCTGGACGACTTCGGCACCGGATACTCCTCGCTCAGCTACCTCAAGCGTTTTCAGATCCACAAGCTCAAGATCGACCAGTCCTTTGTGCGCGACCTGGAGCAGGACGCCAACGATCGGGCCATCATTGTGGCCATCATCCATATCGCCAAGGCGCTCGGCATGGACACCCTGGCCGAAGGGGTGGAAAGCGAAGCACAGCTGGATTTCCTGCAGGCACAGGGCTGCAATTTTGTGCAAGGCTATCTGTTCAGCCGCCCGCTGCCCGCGCCGCAATTTGAAGCCCTGCTGCTGGCCTGCACGCCGGCGTCCTGAAAAAGCGCCAGGCAAAGTGGACTTGCGTATTTTTTGTGCGCAGTCAAGCGAGTGTGCAAACCGACAAACATCCCGACGGGTAACACCGCCGCGCGTGACGCGCGCGTGTAACATAAGTACACATTTACCTCCCCTGCCCGCATGACGGGTCAGGGTCGCTTCCCTTTTTGTGTCTTCCGCACACATGTCCACTCTGCTGAATGCGCCTTCGCACGCCTTGCCCCTTGAAAGTGCGGAGTCGAATGCCGTTCAACGCCTGCTGCGGGAACACCAGACGCTGCTGGAAAGCGCCGATGTCGGCATCGTCTTCATCCGCCAGCGCGTGGTCGTGCGCTGCAACCGGCGCTACGCGGAAATCTTCGGCTATCTGCATCCACAGGACATGGAAGGCATCAGCAGTGCCAACTTCCACCCGACCCGCACCGAATTTCGCGAACTGGGGCGTACCGCCTACCCCACGCTGTCGCGCGGTGAAGTCTTCAAAACCGAACGCCTCATGCGCCGCAAGAACGGGCGGCTTTTCTGGGGTGCACTCACCGGACGCCTGATCAACCCGGACGACACGCGCGAAGGCTCCATCTGGATCATCGACGACATCGACGAGCAAAAGCGCTCGCAGTCGCTGCTGGGCAATGCCTTGCGGGAAAAGCAGCTGCTGTTCGACCACGCGGCCATTGGCATTGCGTTCTTCCGCAAAGGCAAGATCACCCGCTGCAACCCCCATCTGGAACAGATGCTGGGTTACGACCCTGGCGAGCTGCAGAACATCGACCCCACCAGTTTCATCCCCAGCACCCAGGCATGGGAGCAGTTGCAGCACAAAAGCCAGAGCGTGCTGTTGAACGGCCTGCGCTTCGAGGCCGAAGTCGCCCTGCAGCGCAAGGACGGCTCCGTGCTTGAGTGCGAGATGCGTTGCAAGCTGCTGGATGCCTCCGATCTTTCGCAAGGCAGCGTCTGGATCATCGAAGACATCACCGACCGCAAGCTGGCGCAGCAGCATCTGGCACAGGTACAGAACCAGCTGGAGCAGCAGGTGCGCGAACGCACCCTGGAGCTGAGTTCCACAGTGGCCGACCTGCACCGTGAAGTGCAGGACCGCTTGCAGGACCAGGAGCGCATTTACTGGCTGGCGCACTACGACCCGCTCACCGGCCTGCCCAACCGCACACTACTGGCCCAGCGCAGTGCCGGTGCCATCCAGACCGCCACCGAAAACAGCACGCCGCTGGCCGTGATCTTCCTGGACCTGGACCACTTCAAGCATGTGAACGATTCGCTGGGCCACAAGGTCGGCGATGCCCTGCTGGTGGAAATCGGCAAGCGCCTGCGCTCCATCGTGCGCGAGCGTGACACCGTGGCGCGTCTGGGGGGAGACGAATTCGTGCTGCTGCTGCCCGGCGCCAACGCCCAGGGGGCCGCCCGCGTGGCAGCCAAGCTGCAGGAGGCATCGCAGCGCCCCTACCAGATCGAGCACCATGAGCTGACCATTGCGCCCTCCATGGGCATCGCCTTGCACCCGCAGGACGGCACGGAATTCGATGCCCTGACCCAGGCGGCCGATGTGGCCATGTACCACGCCAAGCTGGATGGCCGCAACACCTACCGCTTCTTCACCCCGGAGATGCGCGCCAAGTCCTTGCGGGCACTGCAGCTGGAGAATGCCTTGCGCCGGGCGTTGGAGCGCAAGCAGTTCCAGCTGCATTACCAGCCCCAGGTGTGCCTGCGCACCGGCTCCATTCGCAGCGCAGAAGCGCTGCTGCGCTGGCACCACCCTGAACTGGGCTCCATTTCCCCGGCGGAATTCATTCCAGTGGCCGAAGACAGCGGGCAGATCCTGCAGATCGGTGAATGGGTGCTGAAAACCGCCGTAGAACAGCTCAAACAATGGAACCAACAGGGACTGGGCAACATCAAGGTGGCCGTCAATCTGTCGGCAATTCAATTCCACCAGCCCCAGCTGCCTGAAATGGTCAGCCGCATCCTGACCGAGTCCGGCATTTCACCCGACCTGCTGGAGCTGGAGCTGACCGAAGGTGTCGCCGTCCAGGATCCCCGCACGGCCACGGCCACGATGGACCGTCTGAACTCCCACGGCATCCGGCTGTCCATGGATGACTTTGGCACCGGATACTCGTCACTCAGCCAGCTCAAACGGTTCCAGATTTACAAGCTCAAGATCGACCAGTCGTTCATCCGCGACATTGACCACGACAGCAATGACCGCGCCATTGTCAGCGCCATCATCCGCATGGCGCAGGCCCTGGGCATGCAAACCACGGCCGAAGGCGTAGAGACGCAGGCGCAACTGGAGTTTCTGCAACAGCAAGGCTGCGACGAGGCCCAGGGCTACCACTTCAGCCGCCCGCTGCAGGCAGGAGACTTCGAACACTTCTTCCGCAGCTACGCACAGTCTCACTGAATCTCTGCACACAAAAAACGGGGCCCTTACAGGGCCCCGTTTTTTCATGGAGGGTGGCGCCATCGCCTCACGCCCTCAGGCGTACAGTCATCCCGCATGCGCAGCATCCGCCAGGCCTTGCGCCAGGCGGTGGGCCAGCGCAGCATCCTGCGCCTCCACCATCACGCGCAGCAGCGGTTCCGTGCCACTGGCACGGATCACCACCCGCCCGTAATGGCCCAGCTCCTTCTCGGCCTCGGTCTGCGCCTGTGCCAATGCCGTGTTGGACTTCCAATCCTGGCCTGGCTGCAGGCGCACGTTCACCATGACCTGGGGATACAGCGTCAACCCATCCAGCAGCGCTGCCATGGTCTTGCCACTGCGTGCACAAGCCTGCAGCACCTGCAGCGCACTCACCAAGCCATCGCCGGTGGTGTGCTTGTCCAGGGCCAGCAGATGTCCCGATCCCTCTCCACCCAGAATCCATTGGCGCTGCTGCAGTTCCTCCAGCACATAGCGGTCGCCTACCTTGGCGCGCACCATGGGCACGCCCTGGCTTTCCAGGGCTTTTTCCACCGCCATATTGGTCATCAGGGTGCCCACCACACCGCCCACCGGTTCGCTGCGTCGCAAACGGTCCTGCACCATCAGGAACAGCACCTCATCGCCATTGAAGATGCGCCCTTGCGCATCCACCATCTGCAGACGGTCGGCATCGCCATCCAGGGCAATACCGTAGTCCGCATGGTGGGCGCGGACAGCCTCGGCCAATGCCTGCGGATACGTGGCCCCGACACCGTCGTTGATGTTCAGCCCATCCGGCTGGCAGCCGATGGCCACCACATCGGCGCCCAGCTCATGGAACACCTGCGGTGCAATCTGGTAGGCCGCGCCGTGGGCGGCATCCACCACGATCTTGAGACCACGCAGGCTCAGATCGTTGGCAAACGTGCTCTTGCAGAATTCGATATAGCGGCCTGCCGCATCGTTGAGCCGGCGTGTCTTGCCGAGATTGCGCGAATCGACCCACGAAGGCTCGGCATCGATCAAGGCCTCCACTTCTTCTTCCCAGGCATCGGGCAGCTTTGTACCTTGGGCGCTGAAGAACTTGATGCCGTTGTCCGGGTACGGGTTGTGGCTGGCACTGATCACCACCCCCAGGCTGGCGCGCTGTGCCCGCGTCAGATAAGCCACGCCGGGCGTGGGCAGCGGTCCCAGCAGAATGACGTCCACTCCTGCCGCATTGAAACCGGCTTCCATCGCGGCTTCCAGCATATAGCCCGAAATACGGGTGTCCTTGCCAATCAGCACCGTCGGACGGTCTTGCGTCCGCTTGAGCACGCGGCCCACCGCATGCGCCAGGCGCAATGCGAAATCGGCCGTGATCGGCGCCTTGCCGACCGTGCCCCGGATTCCATCGGTACCAAAATATTGACGCGCCATGGCGCTCCTCCTCTTTTTATGGCTCTACCCGCTGCTCACGCAGCATCGTGTGCATGCATGGCATTCCAGATCTTCAATGCCGCCACCGTATCCGCCACATCGTGCACACGCACGACACGTGCACCACGCTCCACCGCCAGCACGGCAGCCGTCACACTGGGCACCATGCGCTCATGCACGGGCAAGCCCGTCACGGTTCCCAGTGAGCCCTTGCGGGACCATCCTGCCAGCAGCGGCAAGTCTAGGACCAGTAATTCTTGCTGCCTGGCAAGCAGTGCAAAGTTTTGTTCCACGCTCTTGCCGAAGCCGATACCGTAGTCCAGCGTGATGCGCTCGCGCGCCACCCCCAGCTGCTCCAGGCATGCCACCTGCTCCGCCAGAAACTGGCGCACCGGAGCAATGGGATCGGCTTGCATGTGCTCCAGGTGCATGGTCTGCGGTGTCTGGTGCATGTGCATCAGGCACACGCCACTGCGCGGATGCGCCGCAATGATCTCCCGGGCACCTGCTTGGCGCAAAGCCCATATGTCATTGATGATGTCGGCGCCGGCATCCAGCACCGCCTGCATCACCTCTGGCTTGTAGGTGTCCACAGACACCGGCACCTGCAGGCGCACCGCTTCCTTGACCACTGGCAGCACCCGCGCCAGCTCTTCGTCCAGGGGCACCGCCGGACTTCCGGGGCGTGTCGATTCGCCACCGATGTCCAGGATATCGGCCCCCTCTTTCAGCAGCCTTTCTGCATGTGCCATGGCCGCACTGGTACCGCCATGCCGCCCACCGTCCGAAAAGGAATCCGGTGTCACATTCACAATGCCCATGACGCGCGGTCGGCGCAGATCAATGTCAAAGCGCGTCACCTGCCAGCATGTATTCATCGCCCGTCCTTGGATTTCATCTGAAAAAACAAAGCGGGACTCCACAGAGTCCCGCTTTTCCTGAGCCTGGTGGCACCAGGATCACACCGCCGTAGGTGCTGTATCGGTGTCTACCGCAGGGGTTCCACCGCCATGGCCGCTGTCACCCGACGAGGGCGGATTGCGTGGCGTCCAGTCCTTGGGGGGACGCGGCTCCTTGCCCGCCATGATGTCGTCCAGCTGCTCCGCATCGATGGTTTCCCAATCGAGCATGGCCTTGGCCATGGCATGCATCTTGTCCGAGTTGTCCTCGATCAGCTTGCGCGCCAGGTGGTACTGCTCGTCGATGATGCGGCGCACTTCGGCGTCCACCTTCTGCATGGTCTCTTCGCTGATGCCGCTGGGCTTGCTCATGGAGCGGCCCAGGAAAGGCTCGCCTTCCTGTTCGGCATAGACCATGGGGCCCAGTGCATCGGTCATGCCATAGCGCGTCACCATGTCACGGGCAATCTGCGTCGCACGCTCAAAGTCGTTCGATGCCCCCGTGGTCATCTGGTTCATGAACACTTCTTCGGCAATGCGGCCGCCGAACAGCATCGCGATCTGGTTGAGCATGAACTCCTTGTCATAGGAGTAGCGGTCCTTCTCCGGCAGGCTCATGGTCACTCCCAGCGCACGGCCGCGCGGGATGATGGTGACCTTGTGCACCGGATCGCACTTGGGCAGCAGCTTGCCGATCAGGGCATGGCCCGCCTCGTGGTAGGCCGTGTTGCGGCGCTCTTCTTCGGGCATGACCATGGACTTGCGCTCGGGGCCCATGATGATCTTGTCCTTGGCCTTTTCGAAGTCCTGCATCTCCACGGTGCGCGCGTTGCGGCGCGCAGCCATCAGGGCCGCTTCATTGCACAGGTTCGCCAGATCGGCACCCGACATGCCGGGCGTGCCACGTGCAATGATGGCCGGGTTCACATCCTGGGCCACAGGGATCTTGCGCATGTGCACATTCAGGATCTGCTCGCGGCCACGGATGTCCGGCAAGGTCACATAGACCTGGCGGTCAAAACGGCCGGGACGCAGCAGCGCGGCATCCAGGATGTCGGGACGGTTGGTCGCAGCCACCACGATCACGCCCAGGTTGGTTTCGAAACCATCCATCTCCACCAGCATCTGATTCAGCGTCTGCTCGCGCTCATCGTTGCCGCCGCCCATGCCGGCGCCACGCTGGCGGCCCACCGCATCGATTTCATCGATGAAGATGATGCAAGGCGCATTCTTCTTGGCGTTCTCGAACATGTCGCGCACACGGGCCGCGCCCACGCCGACGAACATTTCCACGAAGTCGGAACCCGAGATCGAGAAGAACGGCACCTTGGCTTCGCCCGCAATCGACTTGGCCAGCAGCGTCTTGCCCGTACCGGGAGGGCCCACCAGCAGCAGGCCACGCGGAATGCGGCCACCCAGTTTCTGGAACTTGTTGGGGTCCTTCAGGAAGTCGACGACTTCCTTGACCTCTTCCTTGGCCTCGTCACAACCGGCGACGTCGGCGAAGGTGACGGTGTTGTTGTTCTCGTCGAGCATGCGCGCCTTGGACTTGCCAAAGCTGAACGCGCCGCCCTTGCCGCCGCCCTGCATCTGGCGCATGAAGTACACCCACACGCCGATCAGCAGCAGCATCGGGCCCCAGCTGATGAGCAGGCTCATCAGCAGCGAGCCTTCTTCACGCGGCTTGACGTCGAACTTGACGTTGTTGTTGATCAGGTCGCCCACCAGACCACGGTCAAGGTAGGTCGCGGTCGTACGCACACGGCGGTCGTCGTTGGTAACCGCCATGATCTCGGTGCCGCCAGGACTCTCCTGGATGGTGACGCTCTTGATGCGGTTGCTGCGCACATCTTCGAGGAAGTCGGAATAGCCGACATAACCAGCGCCAGCACCGCCACGGGTGTCAAACTGCTTGAACACCGTGAACAGCACCATGGCGATGACCAGCCATACGGCAACTTTAGAAAACCACTGATTGTTCAAGCGGGGCTCCAATGAAAAAGGCGAAATTCATGCACATACGGACGATGTCATCCATATGGGATGCATTTTAGGTGTTTCAAGCATGCGGATCGAAACCTTATTCCTGCCAAGGCGATAGGTCTCCGGGAAATATCCGCCCAGCGGAGGGGGCAACACCCGCGGTTGATCCACATCAAAGTGGCATCAGGTCTTGAGCCCCATTCCGATCAGGAATGTTTCCGATGAGCGGATGCGCGAGGATTTGGGCTTGAACGTCTTGACCGTGCGAAAAGTCTGGCGGAACAGGGCCACCAGCTCGTCATAACCGGGACCGTGAAACAACTTGACCACCAGCGCCCCCTCGGGCTTGAGGTGGTGGGTCGCAAAATCAACCGCCAGCTCGATCAGGTGGGTGATGCGCGCGCCGTCCGTCGTGGAATTACCCGACAGGTTTGGGGCCATATCCGACACCACCACATCCACCGCCCGCCCCTGGACCGCCTCTTCCAGCTGCGCCAGCACCGATTCCTCGCGGAAGTCGCCCTGGATGAAGTGCACGCCTTCAATGGACTCCATCGGCAGCAGGTCCAGCGAGATGATGGTGCCATTCAAGCCCCCTACGGCGGCGCCCTTGGGGGCAAGCTTGCGGCGCAGGTACTGGCTCCACGCACCGGGAGCACAGCCCAGATCCACCACAATGTCACCGGGATGGATCAGCTTGAGCGCCTCGTCGATCTCTTTCAACTTGTAGGCCGCACGGGCCCGGTAGCCGTCTTTCTGTGCGGCCTGTACATAGGGATCGTTGACATGGTTGTTGAGCCATGCCTTATCCACTTTCTTGCTTTTGGTATTGATCTTCATGCGAAATTCTTCCTGCCTCGATAATACGGCCCATGCCCCAAATTGAATTGACTCCCGCAGAGCGCCGGGAACACCGCGCCAACGCCCACCACCTGGACCCCGTGGTCCTGATCGGTGGTGACGGCCTCACACCCGCAGTCCAGAAAGAAGTGGATGCGGCACTGAATGCCCATGGCCTGATCAAGGTCCGCGTCTTCGGCGACGAACGCAGTGCCCGCGACCAGATCTACCAACAGCTGTGCGACGAGCTGAACGCGGCCCCCATCCAGCACATCGGCAAGCTGCTGGTGCTGTGGCGCCCGATTCCTGAAAAGGAAAAGGCCTTTGATGAAGACCGCATGCCCGGCCCACGCGACGTGAAGGTGCTGAAGTTCGGCAAGGCCGGTCAGCGCCCTGAGGTCAAGCAGCTGCGCGTGCTGGGCAACCAGCGCCTGACCGCCGGCGGCCAGATCAAGCGCGCCAAGCCCAAGCAAAAATCGGTCAAGAAAAGCCGTCTGGGTTGAGCGCTGCCGCGCACGCCCACGACACACCTGCCATGGCACTGAATACGACATCGGCGACGCCTGAGCGCCACATCCTCTGCATGAAGTGGGGTACCAAGTACGGCCCGGAGTACGTCAACCGTCTCTACGCCATGGTGCGCCGCCATCTCAAGGGAGATTTTCGCTTTGTCTGCCTGACCGACAATAGCGAAGGGATTCGTTCCGAGGTGGAATGCCTGCCCATTCCCTCGCTGGACCTGCCCGCTGGCATCCCTGAACGCGGCTGGACCAAGCTGACCACCTTCTCCGCCGATCTGCACGGACTGAAGGGCACGGCCCTGTTCCTGGACGTGGATGTGGTCATCACCGGCCCGCTGGACGAGTTTTTCACCTACCCCGGTGACTTTCTCATCATCCACGACCACAAGCGGCCCTGGCGCATCACCGGCAACTCGTCGGTGTACCGCTTCGAGCTGGGCGCGCATCCGGATGTGCTGGAGTATTTCCGCGGTCACTTCGAGGAAATCCGCAAGCAGTTCCGCAACGAACAGGCCTATCTGTCGGACTTTCTGCACAAGCAAGGCAAGCTCCAGTACTGGCCGGCCGAGTGGTGCCCCAGCTTCAAGTACCACGGCATTCCGAGCTGGCCCACCAACTACTGGAAAGAGCCTTTTGTGCCCGAAGGCGCGCGCATCGTCATCTTCCACGGAGAGTGCAACCCGCCCGACGCATTGGCCGGTCGCCGCAACCGGCGCTTTCGCTTCATCAAGCCTGCCCGCTGGGTGGCCGAACACTGGCGCGAATAAGCGCTACAGGAAAGCTCCCCTGCCGCTAATG
The DNA here is from genome assembly GCF_030056555.1 of Comamonas sp. 17RB. Lineage (NCBI taxonomy): Bacteria > Pseudomonadati > Pseudomonadota > Betaproteobacteria > Burkholderiales > Comamonadaceae > Comamonas > Comamonas sp. 17RB. The sequence goes on from NZ_JASHHY010000003.1 coordinate 410,597, forward strand.
GGCGGGGCATGGCCCCATCAAAAAAAGCAGTCCATCGGACTGCTTTTTTTATGGCCTGCCGGTGACCGATTGCACACGGCCCTGGCCACTGACCATCCGGCAGCACGGCCGGCAGGCATGCATCCCTTCTGCGGGACATCAAGCCGGCGGCGTGGCCTCCGCATCGTCCCGCCCCGCCAACGCGGCCACCTTCCACAAGGTGCACAGCGCGCAGCACCACTGCAGCACATGCAAGGCCACGGCGGCGTACTGCCAGACGGCGCCCTGCCTGGCCGCCACTCGCGGCGCCACGCCGTATTGCGCCACCAGCGCCAGCAACAAGCCGCCCAGCACGAACACCATGGCGGCTTGCGCCCAGGCCTCCTGCCTTTCGGCGTACTTCCGCTTGGAAACCACCAGCAGCAACGCGCAGCATGCGATGGAAATCCAGGTCTGTGCGGCCAGCAGCGCAGCGCACGCCGCAGCCGCCTGGGTGGGCGATGGCAGGTGCGCCTGCAGCACCGGCACGGCCACGCCCCCCATGGCCGTCAGGCTCCCCCACCACAGGGCAGCCAGCAGCAGCGGAAGACGTGCTTGCAGCGGTGTCATGGCCGGCGGGGGTGAAACCGCGTTCAGAGGTACTTGACCGCGACCACCTCGTAGCGGCGCTCGCCACCCGGGGCTTGGACCACGGCCACATCGCCCTCTTCCTTGCCGATCAGGGCACGGGCAATGGGGCTGGACACGTTGATCAGACCCAGTTTCAGGTCGGCCTCATCTTCGCCCACGATCTGGTAGGTCACCGCCACGCCGCTGTCTTCGTCTTCCAGATCCACCGTGGCGCCAAACACCACACGGCCTCCAGCGTCCAGCGCCGAAGGATCAATGATCTGGGCAGCCGACAGCTTGCCTTCGATTTCGCCGATGCGGCCTTCGACAAAGCCCTGGTGTTCCTTGGCCGATTCGTATTCGGCGTTTTCGCTCAGATCGCCCTGGGCACGCGCTTCGGCGATGGCCTGGATCACGGCAGGACGCTCCACCGTCTTCAGGCGCTGCAGTTCCACCTTGAGCTTTTCCGCTCCGCGCTTGGTGATGGGGATGGTGGCCATAGTCAAGTCTCCAAATTCAGCAAACACCGCACAGCGCGCGGCACTCCTGGCAGGGCCTTGCCGGACCACGCCGGACAGGGGCCCGTGCCCCAAAAGCAAACCGCCGCACGTTGCCGCGCGGCGGTTCTTGTCAATTCATTACCGGCCATTATGCCGTGTTTGCCACGGCATCCCTCCGGTAAAACCCGGCAGCCCCGTCGGGCTGTCCAGGCCGTGCCCCGTCAATGCGTCAGCTGGGCGTGCAGCTCCTGCACCGAGTACACATCCAGATTGCCGCGCAGGGCCTTCATGCCGTCGACCGCCGCTTCCGCACCAAAGATGGTGGTGAAGGTGGTCACCCGGGCCAGCAAGGCGCTGGTACGGATGGCGCGCGAGTCGGCGATGGCATTGCGGCGCTCTTCCACCGTGTTGATGACCAAGGCAATCTCGTTGTTCTTGATCATGTCCACGATGTGGGGGCGGCCTTCGGTGACCTTGTTCACGGTCTGCACTTCCACACCGGCTTCGGCAATGGCAGCGGCCGTGCCGCGCGTGGCGCACAGCGTGAAGCCCATGGCCACCAGCTCCTTGGCAATCGCCACGGCGCGGGACTTGTCATTGTTCTTCACGGTCAGGAACACCTTGCCTTCGGTCGGCAGCTTGACGCCGGCGCCCAACTGGCTCTTCACAAAGGCTTCGCCAAAGGTCTTGCCCACACCCATGACTTCACCGGTGGACTTCATCTCGGGGCCGAGGATGGTGTCCACGCCGGGGAACTTCACGAACGGGAACACGGCTTCCTTGACGCTGAAGTACGGTGGCGTCACTTCCTTGGTGACGCCCTGCTCGGCCAGCGTATCGCCCACCATGCAGCGTGCCGCCACCTTGGCCAGCTGGATGCCCGTGGCCTTGGAGACGAACGGCACCGTGCGCGAAGCGCGGGGGTTCACTTCCAGCACGTAGATCACGTCCTTTCCGTCCACTTCCTTGATGGCGAACTGCACGTTCATCAGGCCGACCACGTTCAGGCCATGGGCCATCTCGGCCGTCTGGCGCTTGATCTCGGCCACGGTCTCGGCCTTCAGGTAGTAAGGGGGCAGCGAGCAGGCAGAGTCACCGGAGTGCACGCCGGCTTGCTCGATGTGCTCCATCACACCACCGATGAACACCTTGCCTTCGCGGTCGCGCACGCAGTCCACATCGCACTCGATGGCGTTGGACAGGAAGTGGTCCAGCAGCACGGGCGAGTCGTTGGAGACCTTCACGGCTTCGCGCATGTAGCGCTCCAGATCGCGCTGCTCGTGCACGATTTCCATCGCACGGCCACCCAGCACATAGGAAGGACGCACCACCAGCGGATAACCCAGGCCGGCCGCCTTTTCCAGCGCTTCGGCTTCGGTACGGGCCGTGGCATTGGGCGGCTGCAGCAGGTTCAGTTGCTGCAGCAGGCGCTGGAAGCGCTCGCGGTCTTCCGCCGCATCGATCATGTCGGGCGAGGTACCGATGATGGGCACGCCTTCTTTTTCCAGCCCCAGGGCCAGCTTCAGCGGCGTCTGGCCGCCGTACTGCACGATCACGCCAGCCGGCTGCTCGACCGCCACGATTTCCAGCACGTCTTCCAGCGTCAGCGGTTCGAAGTACAGGCGATCGGATGTGTCGTAGTCGGTCGACACGGTTTCGGGGTTGCAGTTGACCATGATGGTTTCATAACCATCTTCGCGCATGGCCATGGCAGCGTGCACGCAGCAGTAGTCGAACTCGATACCCTGACCGATGCGGTTCGGGCCACCGCCCAGCACCATGATCTTCTTCTTGTCCGTGGGCGCAGCTTCGCATTCCTCGTCGTACGTGGAGTACATGTACGCCGTGTTGGAGGCGAATTCGGCCGCACAGGTGTCCACACGCTTGAACACGGGGCGCACCTTCAGGGCCTTGCGGGCTTCACGCACCGCCTTGTCGGTGGTGTGCAGCAGCTTGGCCAGGCGGCGGTCCGAGAAGCCCTTTTGCTTCAGGGTACGCAGGGTCTGCGCATCCAGCGAGGCCAGTGCGCCGTCGCCCTTGGCGGCAGCCAGCTGGTCCAGCTCGAGTTCGATCTTCACGATCTCTTCGATCTGCACCAGGAACCACTTGTCGATCTTGGTGATGCTGTGCACTTCGTCCAGCGTCCAGCCGGCCGCAAACGCGTCACCCACATACCAGATGCGGTCGGGACCGGGCTCGCCCAGTTCCTTTTCCAGGATTTCGCGGTCCTGGGTCTTTTCGTTCATGCCGTCCACGCCCACTTCCAGACCGCGCAGGGCCTTCTGGAAGGATTCCTGGAAGGTACGGCCGATGGCCATCACCTCGCCCACAGACTTCATCTGCGTGGTCAGGCGGTTGTCGGCAGCGGGGAACTTCTCGAACGCAAAACGCGGGATCTTGGTGACCACATAGTCGATCGAGGGCTCGAACGACGCCGGGGTCTTGCCGCCGGTGATTTCGTTCTTCAGCTCGTCCAGCGTAAAGCCCACGGCCAGCTTGGCCGCGATCTTGGCGATGGGGAAGCCGGTGGCCTTGGACGCCAGCGCCGAGGAACGCGAGACGCGGGGGTTCATCTCGATGACGATCATGCGACCGTCCTTGGGGTTCACCGAGAACTGCACATTGGAGCCGCCGGTGTCCACGCCGATTTCGCGCAGAACAGCCAGCGATGCGTTGCGCATGATCTGGTATTCCTTGTCGGTCAGCGTCTGTGCCGGCGCCACGGTGATGGAGTCACCGGTGTGCACCCCCATGGGGTCCAGGTTTTCGATGGAGCAGACGATGATGCAGTTGTCCGCGGTATCGCGCACCACTTCCATCTCGTACTCTTTCCAGCCCAGCAGCGACTCTTCGATCAGCAGCTCATTGGTGGGAGAGGCTTCCAGACCGCGCTTGCAGATGGTTTCGAACTCTTCCGAGTTGTAGGCGATACCGCCGCCCGTGCCGCCCAGCGTGAAGCTGGGGCGGATCACAGTGGGGAAGCCCACCTTCTTTTGCACATCCCAGGCTTCGTCCATGCTGTGGGCGATACCGGAGCGCGCAGAACCCAGACCGATCTTGGTCATGGCGTCCTTGAACTTCAGGCGGTCTTCGGCCTTGTCGATGGCTTCCGGCTTGGCACCGATCAGCTCTACCTGGTACTTGTCCAGCACGCCGTGCTTCCACAGGTCCAGCGCACAGTTCAGCGCGGTCTGGCCACCCATGGTGGGCAAAATGGCATCGGGACGTTCCTTGGCGATGATCTTCTCGACCGTCTGCCAGGTGATGGGCTCGATGTAGGTGACGTCGGCCGTGGCCGGGTCGGTCATGATCGTGGCAGGGTTGCTGTTGATCAGAATGACTTTGTAACCCTCTTCGCGCAGGGCCTTGCAGGCCTGCACGCCGGAGTAGTCAAACTCGCAGGCCTGACCGATCACGATGGGACCGGCGCCAATGATCAGAATGCTTTTAAGGTCGTTGCGCTTAGGCATTGTTGTGTTTCTCCATCAGCGCTGTGAAGCGGTCGAACAGGTAGCCAATATCGTGCGGGCCGGGCGATGCCTCGGGGTGGCCCTGGAAGCAGAAGGCGGGCACATCAGTGCGCTCCAGACCTTGCAGCGTGCCGTCAAACAGGCTGATGTGCGTGGCGCGCACGTTGGCGGGCAGCGACTCCAGCTCCACCGCAAAACCGTGGTTCTGGCTGGTGATGCTCACCCGGCCGGAATCCAGGTCCTTCACGGGGTGGTTGGCACCGTGGTGGCTGTTTTGCATCTTGAAGGTCTTGGCACCGGAGGCCAGGGCCATGATCTGGTGTCCCAGGCAGATGCCGAACAGCGGCTTGCCGGAGGCCATGATCTCTTGCGCCGCGGCAATCGCATAGTCGCAGGGGGCCGGGTCGCCAGGGCCGTTGGACAGGAACACGCCATCGGGATTCAGCGCCAGCACGTCCTTGGCGGGCGTCTGGGCAGGCACCACGGTCACATCGCAGCCACGCTCGGCCAGCATGCGCAGAATGTTCTTCTTCACGCCGAAGTCATAGGCCACGACCTTGAATTTGGGCGATTCGAGCTGGCCGTAGCCTTCACCCAGCTTCCACTCGGCCTCGGTCCAGGGATAGGGCTTGGCCGTGGTCACCACCTTGGCCAGGTCCAGCCCCTTCATGTCGGGAGCGGCCTGGGCAGCGGCAATGGCTTCGTCAATCTTGGCCTGGGTCACTTCCTCGCCAGCCGCCAGGCCGACAATCGCGCCATTTTGCGCACCCTTGTCACGCAGCAGACGCGTGAGCTTGCGGGTGTCGATGTTGGCGATGGCGACCGTCTTGCCATCCACCAGGTACTCGGACAGCGTCTGGGTGCTGCGGAAGTTGCTGGCCAGCAAAGGCAGGTTCTTGATGATCAGACCTGCGGCATGGATCTTGTCGGCTTCGACGTCTTCAGGATTGACACCATAGTTGCCGATGTGCGGATACGTGAGCGTCACGATCTGCTGGCAATAGCTGGGGTCGGTGAGGATTTCCTGGTAGCCGGTCAGCGAAGTGTTGAAAACAACTTCACCCACCGTGGTGCCTTGCGCACCAATCGAATTGCCAATAAAGACCGTGCCGTCTGCGAGCGCCAGGATGGCGGGGGGGAAGGCTCCCTTGAGAGACAAAAGCACTGGGTTCTCCGGTTTTTTATTACGGTTACGCCCAACGCAGCCCCCCGCACGTGCGTGGGGACAGTGTTTGTGTCAGCAGGGTATGGCGAGGGAGCGTCGCTAGGCGTATGAAGGAATGCTTGAAAGCCGCCCATTATAGGCTCTCTCTGCTTCAGCCCTTTGACTTGCTGCGGGATTACCCGAGCGCACGCAACATGCTTACGCTGCTGGCATGCAGGCAGATCGCCGCTGCGGCAGCCACATTCAGCGACTCCTCCCCTCCGGGCTGGGCAATGCTGATGCGGTGCTCCGCCATCTCCATCAGGGCATCGCCCACGCCCTGCCCTTCGTGCCCCATGGCCCAGGCGCAGGGCCAGGGCAAGGCGGCTTCGTGGATCAGGGTGCCCTGGTGGGAGCTGGTCACCACCAGCGGCAGCTGCAAGGCCTGCACCTCCGCGATGGAAGCTGCCTCCACCAGATGCAGGCCGAAATGCGCCCCCATGCCGGCACGCAGCACCTTCTGGCTCCACAGCGCGGCCGTCCCCTTCAGCGCCACGATCTGGCCAAAACCGAAGGCGGCCGCACTGCGCAGGATGGAGCCCACATTGCCCGCATCCTGCACCCGGTCCAGCACCACGGCGGCCACGCCAGGCTGGACCTGTGCACCCGCATCCCACTCCATCACATAGCCCATGCGCGCAGGCGACTCCAGGCTGCTGATCTCCGTAAACAGACTGTCCGCCAGTACCACCACCTTGCCTGCGGCCTGCGCCCACTCTGCGGGCACCTGCGGCCAGACGGATTCGGCAAACACCGCCACCTTGGGGCGCAAACCCCGGGCCAGTGCCGCACGGCACAGGTGGTCGCCTTCCAGCCAAACCTGGCCTTGCTTGCGGTAGGCAGTACTTTCCTGGGACAGACGGCGCAGTTCTTTGACGAAGGCGTTGTCACGCGACTGAATCATGGTGTGCTGCATCATGCGCCAACCCCCACTGAGAGCGCCGCAGTCTGCAAGACCTTGGTCACCGGAGAAAATGAAGTGCGGTGCTCCGGGCATGCACCAAACTCACGCAAAGCCAGCAGATGTGCCGCTGTCCCGTAGCCCTTGTGCGTGGCAAAACCGTAGTGCGGAAAACGGGCGTGCAACCCATCACACCAGCGATCGCGGTGCACCTTGGCCAGAATGGACGCAGCCGAGATGGCCGGCACCAGTGCATCGCCTTTGACAATGGCTTCGCCCTGCATCTCCAGCACCGGCAGGCGGTTGCCATCGACCAGCGCACGCACCGGCTTCAGACGCAGGCCGAGGACGGCGCGCTGCATGGCCAGCATCGTGGCCTGCAGGATGTTGAGGCGATCGATCTCTTCCACCGACGCTTCAGCAATACAAAAGCACAACGCCTTGGCGCGAATTTCATCGAACAAGGCCTCACGCCGTGCAGCCGTGAGCTTTTTGGAGTCCGCCAGACCGGCAATCGGATGCAGATCATCCAGAATCACCGCCGCCGCCACCACCGGGCCCGCCAAGGGCCCGCGTCCGGCCTCATCCACACCGGCCACCAGGCCGGGCGCGTGCCACTGCAGGCAAGCCTGCTCAGCGGCACATGAGTTTTTGGATCGCATCGGCAGCCAGCGCAGAAGTGTCGCGGAACAGGGTGTGGTGCAGCGCGCTGAAACGCGCCTGCAGCTCGGCAATCTTGGAAGGCTGCTGGTCATAGGCTTGCAGCCAGTCCAGGCTTGCAGCCGCCAGCGCCTCGGGCGTGGCAGCATCTTGCAGTAATTCGGGAACCACGAAATCAGAACACAAAATATTGGGCAGCCCCACCCAGGGCTGCAATTGCTTGCGCCGCATCAGCCGCCAGCTGATGGGGTGCATGCGGTAAGAAATCACCATGGGGCGCTTGAACAGCGCCGCCTCCAGCGTGGCCGTGCCACTGGCGATCAGGGTGCAATCGCAGGCGGCCAGCACGTCATGTGACTGTCCCTGCACCAGCTGCACCCACTCCTGCACACCGGCTTCGCGCACAGCTTGCTGCATGCGCTGCCAGTGCAGGGGCACCACCGGCACCACCACCTGGACCTCCGGCATCTGCGCCCGCACCAACGCGGCCGCCGCAAAAAACGGTTTGGCGATGTACTGCACTTCCGCAGACCGGCTGCCAGGCAGCAAGGCCAGCACCTTGCGGTCCAAGGCCAGGCCCAGCCGGGCACGCGCCGCCGCCTTGTCAGGCTCCATCGGGATCACGGCCGCCAGCGGGTGGCCGACATAGGTGGCCTCGATGCCATGCTGCTGCAGCAAGGCTGGCTCGAACGGGAACAGGCACAACACATGGTCTGCTGCAGCCCGGATCTTGTCGATCCGGTTGGCACGCCAGGCCCAGATGGAAGGGCACACAAAGTGCACCGTCTTGATGCCCGCAGCGCGCAGATCCCGCTCCAGCCCCAGGTTGAAATCCGGCGCATCCACGCCCACAAACACCGCGGGCTTTTCCACCAGCAGACGCTGGCGCAACTGCTTGCGGATGGAGAGGATTTCGCGCAGGCGGCGCACCAGCTCCCAGCTGTAGCCGTGCACAGCCAGTTTTTCGCTATGCCACCAGGCATCGAAGCCGCGCGCCGCCATCTGCGGGCCACCAATGCCCGCGGCCTGCACCTGGGGCATGCGGGCGTGCACGCCATCCAGCAGCAAGCCGGCCAGCAGGTCACCGGATGTCTCGCCGGCCACCATGGCCAGTCGGGCGTTGCTATCGCTAGTCACAGGCCATCAGCGGGCAATGCCGCGTTGGGAAGCCGCCAGAAAATCCAGCATGGCCTGCACATCGGCTGCCGCCTCCGGCAACTCGGCGGCCAGTGCCGCAATGGCTGCACGCGCAGCCTCCAGGGTCAGCCCCTGGCGGTACAGCAGACGGTGCATCTGCTTGACTGCACGCAGGCGCTGCTCACCAAAGCCGCGACGGCGCAGACCTTCGATATTGAACCCGCGCACGGCCAGCGGATTGCCATCCACCATCATGAAGGGCGGCACGTCCTGCGAGATATGACTGGCAAAGCCCGCCATGGCATGGGCTCCGATCCGGGTGAACTGGTGCACCCCGGTCAGGCCGCCCAGAATCACCCAATCCCCCACATGCACATGGCCCGCCAAAGTCGCATTGTTGGCCAGAATGGTGTTGTGGCCGACGATGCAGTCGTGCGCAATGTGCACATAGGCCATGATCCAGTTGTCATTGCCGATGCGCGTCACGCCGCCATCCTGCACCGTTCCGGTATTGAAGGTGCAGAACTCGCGGATGGTGTTGCGGTCGCCGATGATCAGCTGCGTGGGTTCGCCCGCATACTTCTTGTCTTGCGGCTGCGCCCCCAGCGAGGCGAACTGAAAAATCTGGTTATGGCACCCAATTTCCGTGTCGCCTTCCAGCACGCAATGCGGCCCCACCGTGGTGTGTGCGCCAATGCGCAGCTTGGGCCCCACCACAGCGTACGGCCCCACCCGCACCGTGCTATCGAGCTGTGCCTGGGGATGGACGATGGCACTGGGATGAATCAGGCAGTCTTGTTCCACAGGACCTCACTCAACCCACGTGGCGCATGGTGCACATCAACTGGGCTTCTGCAGCCACTTCGCCGTCCACGCTGGCGACAGCATTGAACTTCCAGATACCACCACGCACACGGTCGATCGTGATTTCCAGCGCCAGCTGGTCACCCGGCACCACGGGGCGCTTGAAACGGGCGGAGTCGATACCCACGAAATAGTAGATATTGTTTTCATCCGGCACCTGTCCCATGGCGTCGAACGCCAGCAGGCCGGCAGCCTGGGCCAGCGCTTCCAGGATCAGCACGCCCGGCATCACCGGGCGGCCAGGGAAGTGGCCGGTAAAGAAGGGCTCGTTGAACGTTACGTTCTTGATTGCCTTGATGCGCGTATTGCGCTCAAGCTCCAGCACGCGGTCCACCAGCAAAAAAGGATAGCGGTGGGGCAGTTGCTTGAGAATTTCTTGAATATCCATCATCAATTTCCGTTTGTGCTGCGCGGGGCGTCCAAGGCTTTTTCCAGCGCCTTGATCCGCTCGCGCAGTGCATGCAATTGTTTGAGTGTTGCAGCGTTCTTTTCCCACTGGGCATTCGTGGCCAGCGGAAAAATGCCAGTGTACAGGCCCGGCTGCGTGACCGAGCGCATGACGACCGAAGTCGGAGAAATCGCCACACCGTCAGCAATTTTCAAATGCCCCAGGATATTGGACGCACCACCGATGCTGCAATGCGCGCCGATATGCGCACTCCCGGCCACACCGGCGTTGCCGGCAATGGCCGTGTGCTCACCCACATGGACGTTGTGACCGATCTGCACCAGGTTGTCGAGCTTCACCCCATCCGAGATCACGGTGTCATCCAGTGCACCGCGATCGATGCAGGTGTTGGCCCCGATCTCCACATCGTTGCCGATGCGCACGCGCCCCAGCTGCTCGATCTTGACCCAGACGCCCCGCTCCTGCGCAAAGCCAAAGCCATCCGCGCCGATCACCACGCCGGGGTGCAACAGACAGCGCTCACCCACCTGGCAGTATTCGCTGATGGTGACACGCGACTTCAGCACCGTGCCCGCACCCACGACAGCACCGCGCTCGACCACGCACAGCGGACCGATCGTGGCCAAGGGATGCACCACCGCCTCCGGGTGAATGACCGCACTGGCATGCACGCCCGCAGCAGCCGCATCCGCGTGCGCACGCTTCCACAGCTGCGTCAGCCGTGCAAAGTACAGATACGGATTGTCTGCAACGATGCAGGCGCCACGTGCCTGTGCAGCCGCCTGCTGGGCAGGCGCCACAACGACACAGGCCGCCTGAGAGGCGGCCAGTTGTGGCAGATACTTGGGATTGCTGAGAAAGCTGATGGAATCGGCATCCGCAGACTCCAGTGGAGCGATACGCCGGATCACGCGATCCGGCTGCCCCTCCACCAGTGTCCCCCCCAAGCTTTCGACTATTTGTCCTAAGGTCAAACTCACGTCGAACAGCCTGACTTACATCACTTGCCGCCGTTCAAGGCCTTGATGACCTTGTCCGTGATGTCGAGCTTGGGGTTCACATACACGGCTTCCTGCAAGATCACGTCGTACTTCTCTGCTTCCGCCACTTGCATCACCACCTTGTTGGCGCGATCCAGCACCTGCGACAGCTCTTCGTTCTTGCGGGCATTCAGGTCTTCCTGGAATTCACGGCGCTTGCGCTGGAATTCGCGGTCCTGCTCGATCAGCTGACGCTGCTTAGCCGAACGCTGGCTTTCGGCCATGGTGGGCGCTTCGCGCTCGAACTTCTCGGAATCTGCCTTCAGACGGTTGCCGATATCCACCAATTCACGCTCGCGCTTGGAGAACTCCTGCTCCAGCTTCGCTTGCGCAGCCTTGGCCGAATTGGCTTCGCGGAAAATACGGTCGGTATTGACAAAGCCGGCCTTGAAATCCTGAGCCTGTGCCGACACAGCGGCTGCGCCGCACAGCAAAGCCACTGCGATGGGTTGATAGATTTTCATGTTTAAAACGATGTTCCGATTTGGAATTGAATTTTTTGCAGACGATCTTCCGGCTTTTTACGGATCGGATTGGCCCATGCCAAACGCAGCGGCCCCAGCGGAGAAATCCAGCTCAGACCAATACCCGCCGACGCACGCAAATCACTCGCCGTGAATTTCTCATTCTCGCCGAAGACATTACCCACGTCCACGAAAGTGAACCAGCGCAGCGTCTTGTCATTGCCCGCACCCGGGAATGGCGCGATGAATTCGGCATTCAAGGTCAGCTTCTTGGCGCCGCCCAGATACGTACCATCATAGCCATTGACGGACTGGCCACGCGGACCCAGGCTGCCCTGGTCGAAACCACGCACCGACCCCAGACCACCGGAGTAGAAATTCTTGAACAGCGGGAAAGGACGGCCATTCAAGCCCTTGCCCCAGCCCAGCTCACCATTGAAGGCAAAGGTGAAGCTCTTGGACAGCGGCACATACTGCTGGATCTGGTAGTTACCCCGAATGTAGCGTGCATCTCCGGCCGCAGACCAGTCAGCATTGAAACGTTGGTAACGACCTGAATTGGGCGCCAGCGCGCTGTCGCGGCTGTCGCGCGACCAGCCCACCGTCAGAGGGATGGCATTGCTGGTCGAGCCAAACTGGTTGATGTAGCTCTGGTACTCCACCGGCATGTACAGACCATCCTTGATGGTGGTCTGTTCAAAGCCGACACCGAAGAACACGGTGTCGATCTCGCTGAACGGCACGCCAAACTTGATGGAAGCGCCCTTGCTGACGATCTTGTACATATCGTCCGTATCCACGCTCACGCCATCGTAGTAGTACGAGTAGGGGCGGCTGGTACGGTAGTACAGATCCACGGTACGCGAGATGCCATCCTGCGTGAAGTAGGGATCGGTCGTGCTCACCACCAGGTTGCGGTTGTACTTGCTGGTGTTGACATCCAGGCCCAGGTAGTTGCCGGAGCCAAACACGTTCTCCTGCTTGATACCGAAGCTCAGGGTCACCTTTTCCGCGCTGGAGAAACCTGCACCCAGCTGGATGGAGCCGGTGGGCTTTTCCTTCACGTTGACCACCAGGTCCACCTGGTCGGGCGAGCCGGGGACTTCCTGGGTTTCCACATCGACTTCGGTGAAGTAGCCCAAGCGGTCCACGCGGTCACGCGACAGCTTGATCTTGTCACCGTCGTACCAGGACGATTCGTACTGGCGGAATTCGCGGCGCAGCACCTCGTCGCGCGTGCGTTCGTTGCCGCTGACATTGATGCGGCGCACATAGGCGCGGCGCGAAGGATCGGCACGCAGCACAAAGTGCACGCGGTTGTTCTCACGGTCCACTTCCGGCACCGCCTCCACCCGTGCAAAGGCATAGCCAAAGTTGCCGAAGTGGTCCGAGAAGGCCTTGGTGGTTTCGGTCACCAGGTCCGCGTTGTACGGCTCACCGGGGCGCACCTTCACCAGCGACTTGAACTCATCGTCACGATTCAGGTAGTTACCTTCCAGCGAAACGCCGGAGACCACGAAACGCTCGCCTTCGTGCACATTGATGGTCAGGGTGATCTTTTCCTTGTCCGGAGAGATCGCCACCTGGGTCGAATCGATGCGGAAATCCAGGTAGCCGCGCTGCAGATAGTACGAGCGCAGGGTTTCCAGGTCGGCATTCAGCTTGCTGCGCGCATAGCGGTCCGACTTGGTGTACCAGCTCATCCAGCCACCGGTATCCAGATCCAGCTGCTTCTTCAGCGTGGATTCGCTGAAAGCCTTGTTGCCCACCACGTGGATTTCGCTGATCTTGGCCGGCTCGCCCTCGGTGACCGAGAACGTCAGATTCACGCGGTTGCGCTCGATCGGCGTGACCGTGGTCACCACATCCGCGCCATACAGGCTGCGGTTGATGTACTGGCGCTTGAGTTCCTGCTCCGCACGATCGGCCAGTGCCTTGTCGAAAGGACGCCCTTCGGCCAGACCCACATCGCGCATGGCCTTGACCAAAGTGTCCTTGTCGAACTCCTTGGTGCCGACAAAGTTCACATCGGCAATCGATGGGCGCTCTTCCACGACCACCACCAGCACGTCGCCATCGGCTTCCAGGCGCACGTCCTTGAACAAACCCAGGGCAAACAGCGAGCGGATCGCGGCCGCACCTTTTTCGTCATCGTACTGTTCGCCCACGCGCAGCGGCATGGAGGCAAAGATGGTGCCTGCCTCCACACGCTGCAGGCCCTCCACCCGAATATCCTGAACCTTGAAAGGCGCAAGCGCCCAAGCAGCCTGTGCCAGGCAAAGCAATGCAGCAGCAGCCGTGGCCGTGCGTGCGCCGAAGCGTTTGAAGTGTTGATTCATGAATGAAAGCGAACGCCGCCAGAATTCTGGAAGGCCGTAAATTTAGCCCAATATGCGGCTGATGTCGTTAAAAAAAGCGATGCACATCATGACGAGAAGCACACTGACGCCGGCCCTTTGCAGCCGTTCCATCCACAATTCGGAGATGGCGCGTCCTGTGACACCTTCCCAAAGATAATACATCAGGTGCCCACCATCCAGAACAGGCAGTGGCAACAGGTTGAGCACACCCAGACTCACACTGATCAGCGCCAGGAAAGCCAGATACTGTACCCACCCCATGCTGGCCGACTTTCCGGCATAATCCGCAATGGTCAAAGGCCCACTCAGATTCTTGAGTGACGCCTCACCGATCAGCATGCGCCCCATCATCTTCAGGCTGAGCACCGACACGTCCCAGGTCTTGGTCACACCGGCCCACAGCCCCTCCGCCGCCCCCAGGCGCACGATGACCATTTCCGGCGCACCGCCAATGTAAGCACCCACACGCCCGATGCGCACATCCTGTTCCTGCGCGGCTTCGGGCTTCACCAACAGCTGCATTTGCTGCCCGCTGCGCACCACCGTCCAGTCACCGGCCTGTTCGGGATGCTGGCGTATCAACTGGCGCAGCTGAAAGCCATCCACCACCGGTATGCCGAAAGCCTGCGTTACCACATCACCGGGCTGCAAGCCTGCAGCGGCGGCGGCTCCGGCGTCCATCACGCGCTCCACCTGTGCCGGGGTCCAGGGCACCTGCACACCGATTGCAGCACCCAAACTGGCATCGAGCACGGTGCTCGGCAGTGTGGACAAAGGCAAGTCCGTCGTTTGCACACCCTCACCAGGGGCCCGCTGCCAGGTGATGCGCGCACCCTGCTTTTCCAGCGCCGCCTGCGTCAGCGCCCAGCGCAGATGCTCGAAGGAACGCACCTCCTGCGGCGCCTCCTGCCCCACCTGCACAGCGGTCACTCGCTCACCACCGCGCAACCCCGCCTGCGCCACCACCGAACCGGTCGCCGGCGCAGCCAGCACGGCACGCGGCTCCTCCAGCCCGACCCAGTTCACCAACGCATACAGCAGCACGGCCAGCAGCAGATTGGCGGCAGGACCGGCGGCCACGATGGCCACACGCGAACGCAAGGGTTGGCGGTTGAAGGCCAGATGCCGCTCGCCGGAATCCACCGGCGCTTCGCGCTCATCCAGCATGCGCACATAGCCCCCCAGGGGCAGCGCACCCAGCACGAATTCCGTCGAGGATTTCTTGCTTTGCCAGCGCAGCAGGGGTTTGCCAAAGCCCACGGAAAAACGCAGCACCTTGACCCCGCAGGCCACGGCCATGCGGTAGTGGCCGTACTCATGCACGGCAATCAGGATGCCCAGAGCCACAACAAAAGCAAGCACGGTCAACATGAGGGCGTCTCTTTCGCGGTGGTTTTCAGGAAGTGCTCACTGATCGCGCAGGCTGCAGCAGCAATCAAGCAGCCCAGCGCTGAACGGTATGGGCAGCCCGTGCACGGGCTTCCTGGTCCAGTGCCATCAAATCGCCCAGCGATCCCGGGCAACGCGGCGGCACCACGGCCTCCAGCGCCTCCAGATTCACCGCATGGATGCGGTCAAAGCGCAGCTTGCCACCCAGGAACGCAGCCACCGCCACCTCGTTGGCGGCATTCAGCACCGTGGTCGTACCTTCCGGCGCCTTCAGTGCATGCCAGGACAGGTGCAGCCCCGGGAAGCGCTGCGCATCGGCTTCTTCAAAGGTGAGCGCGCTCAGCTTCGCAAAGTCCAGCGGTTGCACACCGCTGTCGATGCGCTCGGGCCAGGCCAGACCACAGGCGATGGGCACTCGCATATCGGGCGTTCCCAACTGGGCCAGGATGGACGCATCCTTGAACTGCACCATGGAGTGCACGATCTGCTGCGGGTGCACCACCACCTTGATGCGGTCCGGCTCCATGCCGAACAGCCAGCGCGCCTCGATCACCTCCAGCGCCTTGTTCATCATCGTGGCGGAGTCCACCGAAATCTTGCGCCCCATGGCGAAGTTCGGGTGGGCACACGCCTGGTCCGGTGTGATCTGTGCCAGGGTGGCCGGATCGCGCTGGCGGAAAGGCCCGCCCGATGCCGTCAGCAGCAGGCTGTCCACCCGGCTCCCCCAGGTGCTGCGATCTTCCGGCAGGCACTGGAAGATGGCGGAGTGCTCACTGTCGATCGGCAGCAAGGTGCAGCCATGCTGCTGCACCGTGTCCATGAACAGCGCACCGCCCACCACCAGGGCCTCCTTGTTGGCCAGCAGCAAGCGCTTGCCTGCCTTGGCAGCCGCCAGGCAAGGCGCCAGCCCCGCCGCGCCCACAATGGCACCCATCACCGCATCGACCGGCGCATCGGATGCGATGCGCTCCAGGGCATCCGCCGCATGCAGCACCTGCGTCGCCAGCCCGTTGGCCTTCAGCTTTTCTTCCAGTTGGCGCGCATGCGGCGCACTGGCCATCACGGCAAACCGGGGAGTGAATTCCGCGCATTGCGCCAGCATCAGGTCCACCTGGGTGGCGGCGCTCAGCGCATAAATCTCGTAGTCGGCGCGGTGCCTGCGCACCACGTCCAGGGTATTGGTGCCAATCGAGCCCGTAGAGCCCAGCACCGTCAAACGTTGTTTCATCAATGCACCAAAGTTGTCAGCATCATGGCCAGCGGCAGCGTGGGCAGCAGCGCGTCGATACGGTCCAGCACGCCGCCATGGCCAGGCAGCAGGTTGCTGCTGTCCTTGACACCTGCACTGCGCTTGATCAGAGACTCAATCAGATCCCCGACCACGCTCATGGCCGCCATGAACAAGGCTGCCACCACCAGCAGCGGCCAGCCGGCCTGTACCAGATGGCTGTAAAAACTGGGCACGGTCGCGCCGTAGTGGCGGTCCAGCAAGGCCCAGCCCACCGCCAGCACCAGCACACCGGTAGCGCCACCCCACACCCCTTCCCAGCTCTTACCCGGACTGATGGCGGGCGCCAGCTTGTTTTTGGTGAACTTCAGACCGAACGTGCGACCGGCGAAGTAGGCAAAGATATCGGCCACCCAGACCAGGACCATGATGGAGAGCAGAAAGTTCACGCCCATCGCTCGGGCCTGGGCCACGGCCAGCCAGGTCGCCCACAGTGCCAGCACGCCACCCACCAGCCGGATGCTGCGGGGGATGGTAGACCAGCCCGGTACCCCTGCCCGTATCAGTGCCACACTGCCCAGCACCCAGGCAGCGCCTGCCACGATCCACAGCACCTGCAGATTGCGCGCCAGCCAGCCTTGCTGCCATGCCAGACCACAGAGCGCGAGGCAAAGCACCGCCGTCAGCACGCTGCCCGCCTGCCCCAGGCCATTGAGACGCCCCCACTCCCAGGCTGCAGCCGCCACCATGGCCAGCACCAGCAAGGTAAAGGGCAGGGGTGTGCTGGCGAACAGCGCGGGCAGCAAGATGGCCAGAAGGACCACGGCGGTAATCACACGCTGCTTGAGCATGTTGCACTCCCCTTTCAGGCGCGCATCGCGGATGCGTCGGTTGTCTGAACCTGCGCGGAAGTCTTGCCGAAGCGTCGCTCCCGGCTGGCGTAATCATGAAGCGCCGCATCCAGGGCCGCATCGTCGAAGTCGGGCCACAGGCTGGGGCTGAAGAACAGCTCGGAGTAGGCACACTGCCACAGCAGAAAATTGCTGATGCGGTGCTCGCCCCCGGTACGGATGAACAGGTCCGGATCGGGCACATGGGCCAGGGCCATGGCAGCGTTCAGGCTGGCCTCGGTGATGGCTTCGCCACGCGCAGCCAGCTGCGCTGCCGCCTGGGCCACATCCCAGCGGCCGCCGTAGTTGAAGCAGACGTTCAGGATCAGACGCTCATTGTGCGCGGTGGCCTGCTCGGCCTGCACCAGGCCTGCCGCCACCTTGGCGCTCAGGCCCTGGCGCTCGCCCACAAAGTGCAGTTGCACACCTTCCTTGGACAGGCTGGGCACTTCATGGCCCAGCGCCGTCGCCAGCAGCGACATCAGGCCCGACACCTCGTCCGCAGGGCGGTTCCAGTTCTCTGACGAGAACGCGAACACGGTCAGGACGCGCACGCCCCGCTGGATGCAGGCCCGCACGCAGCGGCGCAGTGCATCCACGCCCTGCTTGTGCCCTGCCAGCCGCGGCAGAAAGCGTTTGGTGGCCCAGCGGCCATTGCCATCCATCACGATGGCTACGTGGTGCGGCACCACGGATGACACGGTCATGCAGTCGAAATCGCTAGCAAGCCAGGCTCAGACAGCCAGGATGTCCTGTTCCTTAGCGGCCACCAGGGTGTCCACTTCGGCAATGAACTTGTCCGTCAGCTTCTGCACTTCGGCTTCCGAACGCTTTTGATCGTCTTCCGAAGCTTCCTTGTCCTTGACCAGCTTCTTCACGCCTTCGTTGGCATCGCGGCGCAGGTTGCGGATGGCGATCTTGGAGTTTTCACCCTCGGTACGCGCCAGCTTGGTCATTTCCTTGCGGCGCTCTTCGCTCATCGGAGGCAGGGGCACGCGGATCAGGTCGCCCAGCGAGGCAGGGTTCAGACCCAGATCGCTTTCGCGGATGGCCTTTTCCACCTTGGCGGCCATGTTCTTTTCCCAGGGCTGCACGCTGATGGTGCGCGAGTCCAGCAGCGACACATTCGCCACCTGGGACAGCGGCACCATGGAGCCGTAGTACTCGACATGGATGGCATCCAGCAGGGCCGGATTGGCACGGCCGGTGCGGATGCGCGAGAGATTGTTCTTGAGCGCCTCGATGGACTGGCCCATCTTGGTTTCGGTGCTCTTCTTGATGTCAGCGATCGTCATGTGTTTACCTCGGGAAGCCAATGTCCGCCCGCACTCACCGGGCGGGCGCGCAGTCTTCGCAATTAAGCGGACACCAGGGTGCCTTCATCATTCCCCATCACCACGCTCAGCAACGCGCCGGGCTTGACGATGGAAAACACGCGGATAGGCAGCTTCTGGTCACGGCACAAAGCGAAAGCCGTGGCATCCATGATGCCCAGGTTGCGCGAGATCGCTTCATCAAACGACAGCGAGGAGTAGCGTGTCGCGGAAGGATCCTTGACGGGGTCTGCAGTGTACACACCGTCCACCTTGGTGGCCTTGAGCACCACCTCGGCACCGATTTCAGCGCCACGCAGTGCAGCAGCGGTGTCGGTCGTGAAGAAGGGGTTGCCGGTGCCGGCCGCAAAAACCACCACCTTGCCTTCTTCCAGATATTGCAGCGCCTTGGGGCGCACATAGGGCTCGACCACCTGCTCGATGCCGATGGCCGACATCACGCGGGCCGTCAGGCCTTGCTTGTTCATGGCATCGGCCAGGGCCAGCGCGTTCATCACGGTGGCCAGCATGCCCATGTAATCTGCCGTGGCGCGGTCCATGCCGGCGGAGCCGCCCGCCACACCACGGAAGATGTTGCCGCCGCCGATCACCACCGCCACTTCCACCCCCACCTTGGTCACCTCGACGATCTCGGAGACCATGCGCTCGATCGTGGCGCGGTTGATACCGAACTGGTCATCCCCCATCAGCGCTTCGCCTGACAGCTTGAGCAAGATACGCTTGTGGGCTGGTTTGGCTTGGGACATGGGGAACTCCGTTCGATTCAAATAAGTGAGGGGGGTGGTTGTGGTGGTAATCAGCAGGGCGGCTTCGGCGCTTTAGGCGCCCTTGGCAGCGGCCACTTGGGCAGCCACTTCGGCGGCGAAGTCGTCCACCTTCTTCTCAATGCCTTCGCCCACCACGAACATGGTGAAGCCCTTCACATTGGTGTTGGCAGCCTTGAGCATCTGGGCCACGGTCTGCTTGCCGTCGGCAGCCTTCACGAAGACCTGGTCAGCCAGGGACACTTCCTTCAGGTACTTCTGCACGGAACCTTCCACCATCTTGGCGACGATGTCGGCAGGCTTGCCGGATTCGGCTGCCTTGGCTTCGGCCACCGAACGTTCCTTGGCGATCAGGTCGGCAGGCACGTCGGCGGACGTCACGGCCACGGGCTTCATGGCGGCGATGTGCATGGCCACGTCCTTGGCAGCGACAGCGTCACCGTCGAACTCGACGACCACACCGATGCGGGTGCCGTGCAGGTAGGAAGCCAGCGTGCCTTCGAAGCGCTTGAAGCGGCGGAAAGACATGTTTTCGCCGATCTTGCCGATCAGGCCCTTGCGCACATCTTCCAGGGTGGGGCCGTAGCCGTCTTGTTCGTAGGCCAGAGCGCCCAGGGCTTCGACGTCAGCGGGGTTGTGCTCAGCCACCAGCTTGGCAGCGGCATTGGCCATGGCGATGAAGCTGTCGTTCTTGGAGACGAAGTCGGTTTCGCTGTTGACTTCGATCATGCCACCCTTGCCACCTTCGATGAAGGCAGTGATCACACCTTCGGCGGTCACGCGCGAAGCGGCCTTGCCAGCCTTGGTGCCCAGCTTGACGCGCAGCAGCTCTTCCGCCTTGGCCATGTCGCCTTCAGCTTCCGTCAGTGCCTTCTTGCATTCCATCATCGGGGCATCGGTCTTGGCGCGCAGTTCGGCGACCATGCTTGCGGTAATTGCAGCCATCTTGTTTCTCCGTCTTCAGTATTCAGTTCGTTACAGGATTTCAGCTAAAAAAAGGGGGCTACCAGAGCCCCGCTTTTTTATCGCGACGTATCGCGCAGCCGGGAATTAGGCAGCGGTGTTTTCCACTTCCACGAATTCGTCGGAGCCTTCGCCAGCAGCAGCCTTGGCCACGTCGTTCAGACGGGCTTCACGGCCTTCCAGGATCGCGTCGGCGATGCCACGGGCGTACAGTTCCACGGCCTTGGCCGAGTCGTCGTTACCGGGGATCACATAGTCGATACCTTCGGGGTTGTGGTTGGAGTCCACCACGCCGATCAGAGGAATGCCCAGCTTCTTGGCTTCGGAAATGGCAATCTTGTGGTAGCCCACGTCGATCACGAAGATGGCATCGGGCAGGGTGTTCATGTCCTGGATACCGCCGATGTCCTTTTCCAGCTTTTCCAGTTCGCGCACGAACATCAGCTGTTCCTTCTTGGACATGGATTCCAGACCAGCTTCTTGCTGGGCCTTCATGTCCTTCAGACGCTTGATGGAAGTCTTGACCGTCTTGAAGTTGGTCAGCATGCCGCCCAACCAGCGTTGGTCCACGAAAGGCACGCCAGCGCGCTGGGCTTCTGCAGCCACCAGCTCACGGGCTTGGCGCTTGGTACCTACCATCAGCACGGTGCCACCGTTCGAAGCCAGTTGCTTGGCGAACTTCTGGGCATCCTGGAACATCGGCAGCGACTTTTCCAGGTTGATGATGTGGATCTTGTTGCGGTGACCGAAGATGAACGGAGCCATCTTGGGGTTCCAGAAGCGGGTTTGGTGACCGAAGTGGACGCCAGCTTCCAGCATCTCGCGCATTGTTACTGCCATGAAAATTACCTCAAAGGTTGTGTCTAAAATCCAGCCCAACCATTGCAGCCACTGCGTGACCGCAACACCTTGAAGAGACTGGTTTGCGATTTGCTTTGCATCCCTGCACCCCACAGCCTTCCTTCAAAATCTGAAAGCAAGCCGGGTTGCATTGCGCAAAGCCGAAAGATTTTAGCACAGCCCATGAAGCCTGACCTCCTTGCCACACGCGCTTTGCTGCGCGAAGGCCGCTCCACCGCCTCCCGGGAGCTGGAAAAATCCATCGCCGCCGCCCAATCCCCTGCCTGCCAGCATGTGTTTGCGCAGACGCTGTTCGACAGCGCACGCGCCACCGCGGCCGCAGCCGACCCCGCTCTGCCGCTGGCAGGCCTGGCGGTCTCGGTCAAGGACCTGTTTGATATGCGGGGCTGCACCAGCACCGCCAGCTCCCGCGTGCTGGCCCACGCGCCCGCCGCCCAGCAGGACAGCGGTGCCGTGGCCCGCCTGCGCCGCGCCGGCGCCAGCATCATCGGTCGCACCCACATGGTGGAATTTGCCTACGCAGGCGTGGGCGTCAACCCGCATTTCGGCACCCCGGCAGCAGTGGATGCGCTGTATGGCGATGCCACACCCGAGTATGCAGCACGCATCCCGGGCGGCTCATCCTCCGGCGCGGGGGTCTCGGTCGCCACCGGCGCCGCCTGGCTGGCTCTGGGGTCAGACACCGGTGGCTCCATCCGCATCCCCGCCGCCCTCAACGGGCTGGTGGGATTCAAACCCACGGCCCGCCTCTCCCTACTCGATGGCACGGTGCCGCTGGCCCCCTCGCTGGACACGGCCTGCGCCCTGACCCGCAGCGTGCGCGACGCCGTGCTCGCCCACCAGATCCTGACCGCACAGCCTGTGCACACCGGCCGGCGCAGCCTGCGTGGCAGCCGCCTGGCCGTGCCCACCACGGTATTCCTGAATGAGCTGGAGCCCGCTGTCGCCACCGCCTTTGCCCGCAGCCTGCAGCGCCTGCGTGACGCCGGCGCCGAGCTGGTGGAAATCAGCCTGCCCGAGACCGCGGAGCTGGCGGCCATCAACGCAGCCGGTGGCCTGACCGCAGCGGAAAGCTATGCCTGGCATCGCCAGCTGCTGGCCAGCCAGGCCGATCTGTACGACCCCCGTGTGCGCAGCCGTATTGAAAAGGGCGCGCTGCTCAGCGCGGCCGACTATATTGACCTGTTGCATTTACGCCGCGACTGGCAGCAGCGCATGGACGCCACGCTCCAGGGCTTTGATGCCCTGGTCTCGCCCACCGTGCCCATCACCGCTCCGCTGATTGCCGATGTGGCGCCGACCGATGGACAGGATGCCGCACGCGATGCCCAGCGCGACGCCGCGTTCACCCGCACCAATATGCTGCTGCTGCGCAACACCAGCGTGGTCAATCAGCTGGATGGCTGCGCCATCAGCCTGCCCTGCCACATGCCAGGGGAATTGCCTATGGGCGTCATGCTTTGGCACAGTGCCTTGCACGATGATGCGATCCTGGACCTGGCTTTGCAGGCAGAATCCGTGCTTCTTTCGTATTGATACATGTTGCCGGCGGCCTGGGCTGCCCGGCACCACCCCTTTTCCATGGACATCGCCATAGTCGGTGCCGGCATTGCCGGCATTGCGACCGCTTACGAACTGGCCCAGGACGGCCATACGGTGACGGTCTATGAACAACACAATGCTGCCGCCGAAGGCGCCAGCTTTGCCAATGCGGGCTGGCTGTCCCCCACCCTGCTGCAACCCTGGTCCACCCCCGGCTGGACCCCGGGCGGCACCGGCCCGGCACTGGTACAGGCTACCGGCCCCTGGCTGGGACAGAACTGGCGCTGGCTGCGCCGCTGGAAGACGGCCGAGCGCAGTGCCCACAAGACCGGCCTGCTCACCACCACTGCCAGTGCGCTGGAACAGCTCAGCGCCTTCAGCCAGCAGCTGCGCCACGAAATCTCGGCCGCCCATGAACTGAGCACCGAATCCCACCAGGGCCACCTGGTGCTGCTGCGCAGCACCAAGGAAGTGCAGGCCATGCAACCGCTGCTGGCCGCACTGGCCGAGATGGATGTGTCCGCCCAGTTGCTGGACGCCGCCGCCGCCCGTGCCGCGGAACCCGGCCTGTCCCCGGAGGCCACACTGGCCGGCGCCCTGCAACTGAGCGAAGGCGAGACCATCAACTGCCGCCAGTGGACGCAGCAGCTGCGCCAGCTGGCCATGCACAGCGGTGTGCGCCTGCAGCCGCACACCACCATCCGCAGCGTGCAAAGTGTGGGCAAGCAGGTGCACCTGCTGCAGGAAGGCGACAATGCCGCCCACCTGCACGATGCCGTGGTGCTGTGCACGGGCGCCAGCCCCGATCTGCTGGCCGCCAGCGGCCTGCGCCTGCCCATGATGCCGCTGCACGGCTACTCCATCAGCGCACCGCTTCGCGAGCCCACACATGCGCCCCGCGCGGCGGCGCTGGACTGGGGCCAGCAACTGGTGATCAGCCGCATCGGCCAGCGCATCCGCATCAGCGGAGGTGCCGAGCTGGGCACCGCGCCCGAAGCCCACAACCAGGCCACGCTGACACGCATGTACGAAGCGCTGAACGACTGGTATCCCGGCGCAGCCCAGCTGTCCTCGCCTCAGGTGCAGATCTGGCGCGGCACCCGCGGCGTCATGCCCGACGGTGCACCGCTGCTGGGCCGGGGCTCGCAACCCCAGGTCTGGCTCAACCTGGCCCATGGCGCCCACGGCGCATCACTGGCCAATGGCTGCGCCCGCATCCTGGCCGACCAGATTGCCGGCCGTGCCGTGCCACAGGAAGTGCAGGCGCTGTCACCGATGCGGTTTTCCAGCTGACGCAGTGACGCGGTCCACCCCAGACGGCGTGGATCACCCCCTTACAAGCCTCCTTTTTTCAGCCGACGCCCCGCGGCCAGCGCCGCGCCACGCGGCGTGCTTGCGCGGCCGTTGGCGATCTGCCACAGCCCACACCAGCCCCGGCACCCATCGGGTGCACACTGCGGGGTATGCGCTCCCTCACCGCCCTCCCCCCAGCAGCACGCCGCCTGCAACGCGCTGCCGGCGGTCAACCGCTGTATGACACGGCCACCACCCGCCTGATTGAAGCCCACGCACTGGATACCGCCCCCAGCCCCAGCCTGATGCAGCGCGCAGGTGGGGCACTGGCCCAGCTGGGGCGCGCCATTGCCCCCCATGCCCGCCAGGTCTGGCTGGCCTGCGGCGCAGGCAACAACGGCGGAGACGGACTGCAGGCGGCCGCCGCCTTCCAGGCCGCCGGCTATGCCACCAGCGTGCACTGGCTGGGGGACCCGCAGCGCTGTAGCAGCGACACCCGCGCCGCATGGCTGGCCGCCCAGCAGGCCGGTGTGCGCTTTCTGGACAGTACGCCACCAGCCCTGGACGCCCAGGACCTGGCGGTAGACGCACTGCTGGGCATTGGCGCCAGCACACGCAACCTCCCCACCAACGACCCGCTGGTGCAACTGCTGCAATGGCTGCACCTGTGCCCGGCGCCGGTACTGTGTGCCGATCTGCCTTCGGGCCTGCAGGCAGACACCGGCCAGTATCTGCCGGGCCTGGCCTTCGAGCGCGCCCCGCGCAGCTCGCGCCACACGCTGAGCTTTTTGACGCTGAAAGCCGGCCTCTTCACCGGCGCCGGCCGGGATGCGGCGGGCGAGGTCTGGTGGGATGACCTGGGCGTCGACCTGAACCAGCACCCCGACCACCGCCCCTGCGCCCAGCTGGGCGGCGCCGTGGCACTGCGCAGCCGTGCTCACGCCAGCCACAAGGGCAGCTATGGCGATGTGGCCGTGATCGGCGGCGAAGGACTGTACCTGCGCGGCATGGGCATGGGGGGCGCCGCCGTGCTGGCGGCCACGGCGGCGCTGCACCATGGTGCCGGCCGCGTGATGCTGGCTTTGCTGGACGAAGGCGCCTGCCAGTTGCTGCCCCAGCAGCCCGAGCTGATGCTGCGCCAGGTCAGCGCCCTGCACTGGGACCAGGGCGTGGTGGTGTGCGGCTGCGGCGGCGGCCAGGCCGTGGCCGCCGTGCTGCCCCAGGCACTGGAGCAAGCCCACCGCCTGGTGCTGGATGCCGATGCCCTCAACGCCATCGCCGCCGACAGCGCCTTGCAGCACCTGCTGGCCAGCCGCGCCCACATCGGCCTGCACACCATCCTCACCCCCCACCCGCTGGAAGCCGCACGTCTGCTGGGCAGCGACACCGCCGCCGTGCAGGCTGACCGCCTGCAGGCCGCGCACCAGCTGTCGCAGCAGACGTCCAGCACCGTGGTGCTCAAAGGCTCGGGCAGCATCATTGCCAGCCCCCACCAGCTGCCGTGCATCAATGGCAGCGGCAATGCACGGCTGGCCACGGCCGGCACGGGCGACGTGCTGGCCGGCATGGTGGGTGCCGCCTGGGCCCAGGGACTGCCGCCCCACACCGCCGCGCAATGGGCCGTGTGGCACCATGGCCATCTGGCCGACCAATGGCCAGCCTGCCAGGCGCTGACGGCTGGCGCACTGGCGCGCTGCACCTGAAACCGCAGGCCACTGCACCACCTCGCATGCACGCTGCCGGCGAACAAGCCGGCAGCAGCCGCCGCCACAGACTCGATGGTGCGCCCAGTGCTTTTAGACCTGCCGTGGATGCAGCGGCTGCCCTGCCCCAGCGCAGCTCTGTCCAATAGCGCTGGCATTGCCGCCCAACAGATTCCTTGCCGCGCCCCTGGATCCAGTCCTCTTTTGGAGCACAAAAAGCACGGCGCCTGTGAATGCGCCCACGCTCGCCACATACGAAACCGCAGGATGCACCAGCAGGCCAGGCGCCAAGCGCTCCAGCCTTCCCGCCGGGCTACTTGCTACTGGGAAGACCCACACTGCGCGCGCACCAGAACGGGTGAGTAGCAGGCAACAGGCCAGCCTGGCAGCCAGACTCTGCACACTCCATCCAACTTGAGTGAGCAGCGGCGCATAAAAAAAAGGATCCACCGCATTCCGCAGGTGAATCCCTGGTGGCAGGCACAGACGCCGCCCTGGTTCAGGCCGCCGAAGCGGCCCTCCCTCAACCGTCTTAGCGGCCCGTTCGGGGCTTGCGCTTGCCAGCCCGGGAGTTTTTGGCGGCCTTGGCAGCGGCCTTGCCCTGTTTGGCCACGGCAGCCTGCTGCACCGATGCACGCAGATCCTGCATATCGGGCGCCGCCGCTTCACGCGGTGCCTGGTGGGTGCTGCGGTTGTCACGCCGCGCGGGCTTGCCGGAACCGGAACGGCCGGACTTGCCCTGGTTCCAGCTGTCCGCTGCTTCCACCGGAGGGCGGGCAGGTGCTGCAGCTTCCTCACTCCCGTCATCGCCGGTCGCTTCACGGCGGGCGCGCTTGCCGGCACGGCTGCGGGTGGCATTGCGCAAAGCCATCTCTTCCTCATCGTGCACGATGCGGAAGTCGATCTTGCGGCCATCCAGGTCCACACGGCTCACCTGCACCCGCATGCGCGTGCCGATGGTGTAGCGGATGCCGGTGCGCTCGCCGCGCAGCTCCTGGCGGTGCTCATCAAAGCGGAAGTAATCGCCCCCCAGCTCGGTGATGTGCACCAGACCTTCCACATACATGGCATCCAGCGTGACAAAGATGCCAAAGGTGGTGACCGAGGACACCGTACCGGCAAACTCCTCGCCCAGATGGTCGCGCATGTATTTGCACTTGAGCCAGGCTTCCACGTCCCGGCTGGCCTCGTCGGCGCGCCGTTCGTTGGCACTGCAGTGCAGGCCAGCGGCCTCCCAGCCTTGCAGCTCGGCCTGGGCCGCACGGCTGCGGGGCTTTTGCTGCGGCTCGGTCACGCGCGATGCCAGGCGCTTGGCCAGCTTGGCCTGGGCTTCGCCCGGCGTCGGCAAGGTCGGCAGGCGGTAGTGCGAACCGGCCAGGATGGACTTGATGACACGGTGCACCAGCAAGTCGGGATAGCGGCGGATGGGGCTGGTGAAGTGGGTGTAGGCCTCGAACGCCAGACCGAAGTGGCCGTTGTTCTCGGGCGTGTAGAAGGCCTGCATCATGGAGCGCAGCAGCATGGTGTGAATCTGCTGCGAGTCCGGACGGTCCTTGGTGGCATCGGCAATGGCCTGGAATTCACGCGGATGCGGTGTGTCGCTGACCGACATGCCCACACCCAGCGCCTTCAGATAGCCACGCAGGATGTCGATCTTTTCGGCCGAAGGACGGTCGTGCACACGGAACAAGCCGTTCTGGCCGTTCTCTTCAATGAAATCGGCCGAGCACACGTTGGCGGCCAGCATGGCTTCTTCGATCAGACGGTGGGCATCGTTGCGGGTGCGGGGGATGATTTTTTCAATCCGACCGTTGTCGTCGCAGACGATCTGCGTCTCCACCGTATCAAAGTCCACCGCGCCGCGCGCCTGGCGCGCCTGCAGCAGGGCACGGTACACATCGTGCAGGTTCAGCAGGTCTTGCACGCGCTCCTTGCGCTGCGCGGCTTCCGGTCCACGGGTATTGGACAGAATAGCCGCCACCTCGGTATAGGTGAAGCGTGCATGGCTGTGCATCACCGCCGGGTAGAACTGGTAGGCCTGCACCTCGCCCTTGTTGTTGACCAGCATGTCGCAGACCATGCACAGGCGGTCCACGGCGGGGTTGAGCGAACACAGACCGTTGCTCAGCTTTTCCGGCAGCATGGGGATCACGCGGCGCGGAAAGTACACACTGGTGGCGCGCTCGTAGGCATCGATATCGATGGCATTGCCGTTCTGCACATAGTGGCTCACATCGGCAATCGCCACCAGCAGGCGCCAGCCCTTGCTGCGCCCCACCTTGGCGGGCTCGCAGTACACGGCATCGTCAAAGTCCCGGGCGTCTTCGCCGTCGATGGTCACCAGGGGCACATCGCGCAGATCCACGCGGTTCTTGCGGTCCGCCGCACGCACCTTGTCGGGCAGCGCCTTGGCTTCGGCCAGACAGGCATCACTGAAGATATGGGGCACGCCATACTTGCGCACGGCGATCTCGATCTCCATGCCTGGGTCATCCACTTCGCCCAGCACTTCAATCACCCGGCCCACCGGCTGGCCAAACAAGGCCGGGGCCTCGGTCAGTTCCACCACCACCACCTGGCCGGCCTTGGCCGTGCCGATACCGGTGCCCGGCACCAGCACATCCTGGCCATAGCGCTTGTCTTCCGGCGCCACCAGCCACACGCCGCTTTCCTGCAGCAGGCGGCCGATCAGGGTCTTGGTAGGACGTTCGACGATCTCCAGCACATGGCCTTCGGGCCGGCCGCGGCGATCCTGGCCCACGATGCGCACCCGCACCTGGTCCTTGTGCAGCACCGCACGCATCTCATTGGGAGGAAGAAAGATGTCACCTTCGCCGTCGTCGCGCAGGACAAAGCCATGGCCATCGCGGTGCCCCTGCACGGTACCTTCAATTTCTTTGGACAAGTTGGCTGTCTTTGTGCGGAGGTTCATTTTTTTACTATACAATCTAAATCTTTCCTGAGGCGCCCAGGTGGCGGAATTGGTAGACGCACTAGTTTCAGGTACTAGCGGGTAACTCCGTGGAGGTTCGAGTCCTCTCCTGGGCACCAAGTTTAACGACAACCAGCTGTGGTTTTCGTAAAAACAAGGTTCATTGCTACCACAGTGAGCATGTTTTGCATAAAGGCGGAGACGCTTTAGGAAAAAATGGATCTGTCTTTGACAGATGCAAGCCCAGGTGGCGGAATTGGTAGACGCACTAGTTTCAGGTACTAGCGGGTAACTCCGTGGAGGTTCGAGTCCTCTCCTGGGCACCAAAATTTGCGATGCTTGCTTGTTCAGCAGGCATCACCAAAAGCAAATTGTGAGGTGCTACCACACTTCATTTAACACAATTTGTCTTTTGCCCAGGTGGCGGAATTGGTAGACGCACTAGTTTCAGGTACTAGCGGGTAACTCCGTGGAGGTTCGAGTCCTCTCCTGGGCACCAAAAATTTGCGATGCTTGCTTTTGGCAAACATCACCCAAGAATA
>NZ_JASHHY010000004.1:0-416071 GCF_030056555.1 Comamonas sp. 17RB
AGCCGCACAGTCCATGCAGCAGCAGACCGGTGATCTGTCGCAGATGGTCAGCGTGTTCCGCCTGAAGCACGCCTGAGAGAGGCCCTGCACCTGACAGCACAGGCTGCATGCCATCTCCACAGCCCGCCTTTGGCGGGCTTTTTTATGCCTGTGCCCGGCATGCAGGCCGGCGCTCTTCCCTCTTGCGCCGCAGCGCACAAGCTGTAGTCCGACGAGCAAAGATACGCCGATACAGGCCCATGCCCCGGGAGGGACCACACAAGCAACTTCACCGAACAAGGGTGCTGTGCCATGGCGGCGCCACAGGCGTAGCATGGAGCCAGGACACTGCCACACAGCGTGCGTGCAGAGTCCGGCAAGGAGGCTGTCATGACATATCTCCATACTCCGCACCGCCGCCCCGTGGATCTGGTCACCGATGAGCCCAGCCGCGATCACCCCGTCGGAACGGGACTGGGCGTGGCAGGCGGTGCGGCCCTGGGCGCCGCAGTGGGTCTGGCTGGCGGCCCGCGGGCGGCGGCAGTGGCCTCCGTGGTGGGGGCCGTCGTGGGCGGGCTGGCGGGCAACACCGTGGCCCAGGCCCTGGTGCCCGATGCCGAGGAGACCTACTGGCGCGATGCCTACCAGCATGAGCCGTACTACTCGGACGCCTACACCTACGACGACTACGCTCCGGCCTACCGCGCCGGCTGCCACAGCCGCAAGAGCGGCCAGGGTCATGAGGAATGGAGCTATACCCGCCAGGAATGGGAGCGCCGCTGGGATGCCGAGCATGCCCACAGCCGGCTGAAATGGTCGGATGCCGAGCACCCCATTCGCGCGGCCTGGGAACGGGCCAACCGCTCGTATGTACAGGAAGGCGGCTACTGAGCGCTGGTGTTTGGCACTGCACCACGCAGCACGCCGCCTCCCTTGTCCAGGCAGCGTGCTGCACAACCATGCGCAGGCGCGGCAGCTCCCCTAAGGAGGGGCGCAAAAAAATATCGCACAGCGCAACGCACACTGACCAGGGCCGCAACCTGGGAGATACATCCAATGGTCGAGCGCACAGCCTTGTTGCAGCGCACTGTCAGGAATGGCCTACAGACGATCGGCCCGTGGTTTGCAACGCTGTGCGTTCCTTTCCGCCCGCAAGGAGTTCGCCATGCCGTATCTGCCTCTGACCGCTTCCAACCAGCCCGGCTTGCACCTGTACTACCAGGATGTCGGTGATGGCCCGCCTGTGGTGCTGATCCACGGCTGGCCACTGAGCAGCCGCAGCTGGGAAGCCCAGGTGATGCCGCTGGTCGAGGCCGGCTACCGCGTCATCAGCTATGACCGGCGCGGCTTCGGCGCTTCGGGCCAGCCCTGGGAAGGCTATGACTACGACACGCTGGCCCAGGACCTGCACACGCTGATCACGGCACTGGAGCTCAAGGGCGCCACGCTGGTGGGCTTTTCCATGGGCGGCGGCGAAGTGGCCCGCTACGTGGCCACCTATGGCACAGCACAGGTGTCGAAGGCCGTGTTTGCGGCGGCCGTACCGCCCTGCCTGTTCAAGAAGGCCGACAATCCCGACGGTCTGCGCACCGACAAGGACATTGCCGACCGCGAACGCACCGTGCGCGCCGACCGTCTGGCGTTTCTGGATGAATTCACGCAGAAATTCTTCACCTCCAAGGGCGATGGGTTGCTGGTCAGCGAAGCCCAGCGCCAATACGCCAAGTTGATTGCTGCCATGGCGTCGCCCAAGGCCACGCACGACTGCATTGGCGCCTTCTCGCGCACCGATTTTCGGGATGATCTGGCCCAGTTCCGCATTCCCACACTGGTGCTGCATGGAGACAGCGACCAGATCGTACCGCTGGAAGCCAGCGGTGCACGCACGCACCAGGCCATCCCAGGCAGCAAGCTGCATGTGATCCAGGGCGGGCCGCATGGCTGCAACCTCTCACACGCCAAGGAATTCAACCAGGTACTGCTGGACTTTCTGAAAAGCTAGAGCGAGAGCTCCGCGCACCTGCGTCGCTGGGGACCATGCGCACCCGAGGCCGCCTGGGTCGGGCAGGCTGCGATGCAGCCGCTCTCACTCTGCATCTCCTCTGGTGGCACAAGCCCCAAGCATCCGGCATACCACGCCATGGCGGGGCGTCAATCCGAACGCATGGCGTGCGTTCAGCCTGCAGCTTCCTGGCGCGGCGGCTCGGGTGATACATCGATCTGCTGGCGCACCCAGGCGGCACCGCCCAGGCGCATCAGCTTGGCCCGTTGCACTGCGGTCATCGGCAGATTGACGCGGCCCATGGGCGCATCGTAGATGGCCTTGCGGCCGCTTCCAGGTTTGCGTGGCTTGCGGTGGATATCGGTCATGCAAAAAAATGCGCGCGCACATGCTGCAGCGCTGGTTCTGGGCGTTCCAAAGGGGCTCGGCAGGCCGTATGACACATGTCCTGCTATGTCCCCTATTCCTTTGATAGAGCGCGATAATACCCTTCGCTATTCAAAATAAGAATAGCGGAATAATCCGCTGCATTTCACTCGACCAAAGCGCGCCACCACTGCATCGCCGGTCCGTACACCGCACGGTGCGCAAACCACCTCTGCCATCGATGACCGCTCCTGACACGCTTTCCTGCCCCATCACTCTGCAGCCCATCGGCTTTGTGCGCAGCCCCTTTCACAGCCCCCAAGGCATGCCCATCCAGACCGTGGCGGCGGCCGACGTCCCCGGGCAACTGGAGCTGCTGGCGCACTACCAGCCCGGCCTGCGCGACATCGAAGGCTTTGAGTTCCTGATGCTCATCACCCATCTGCACCAGGCGGTCGAAAAACTGGAGGTCGTACCTTTCATGGATGACCACAGCCACGGCGTCTTTGCCACACGGGCGCCGGCGCGTCCGAACCGCCTGGGACTGTCCATCGTGCGCCTGGAACGCGTGCAGCAAGGCTGCCTGCATTTCACCGGCAACGACATGCTGGATGGCACGCCGGTGCTGGACATCAAGCCCTACGTGCCGGCCCTGGATGTGCGCCATACCGAACGCATTGGCTGGTTCCAGCACGGGCTGCAACGGCTGCCGACGGCGCAGTCGGACGATCGCATGCGCTGAACCAGACACCAAGCCCCCCACGCAAGGCGCACACGCACGCAGGTGACCCACGGCCCTGACCGCTTGCGGCATGATGGCAGGCGTTTTGCTTGCGCCAAGTGGCAGCAGTCCGGCTTGTTCCCTGCATCAGGGATCCGCTTTTCGCCGGGCACCGCCTTCTGGCGCCCTCTTACGGTCTCTCTCCCTTGCCTTCGCCCCGCTGCACCATGTCCCATCCGCCTTCCAAACCTGTGGCCTATTTCTGTCTGGGCCTGAGCATGACCATGGTGGGCTGCTATGTGGCGCTGACCAAACCGCTGGTGGCGGCCATCCCGGTGTTCTTGCTGGCCTGGCTGCGTTTCGGGATTGCCGCCGTAGCCATGGCGCCGTGGCTGCGCAAGACGGGGGTGGAAGTACCGATGACCCGCCAGACGCGCGGGCTGCTGTTCCTGGAGTCTTTTTTCGGCAATTTTCTGTTCACGCTGTGCATGATCACTGGCGTCAGCCTGACCAGTGCCGTGTCGGCCGGCGTCATCATGGCGGCCATCCCTGCCGCAGTGGCCGTATTCAGCTGGATCTTTCTGAAAGAAAAAGCCAACGCCCGCACCTGGTGGGCGATTGCGCTGGCGGTGGCCGGCATTGCCTTGCTGGCACTTGCCCCCGGCCACCAGGGTGCGCATGGTGCGGACGCGGATGGCAACAGCCTGTCCACGGAAGGCACCCGCAGCCTGATCGGGCACCTGCTGCTGGTTGCCGCGGTGCTGTGCGAGGCCTCATATGCCGTCATCGGCAAAAAACTCACAGCGGCACTACCACCCAAACGCATCACGGCCATCATCAATCTGTGGGGTCTGGCACTGTCCACGCCCACGGGCATCTATATGGCGCTTCAGTTTGACTTTGCTGCCGTGGCCAGCGGCATGTGGTGGCTGTTGCTGCTGTACGCGCTGGCTGCCAGCATGTGGACCGTGTGGCTGTGGATGACGGGACTGCGCACCGTGCCCGCCTCGCAAAGCGGTATTTTCACCGTGCTGCTGCCGGTGAGTGCCGCGCTCACCGGTGTGCTGCTGCTGGGTGAATCGCTGCAACCGCTGCAGTTGCTGGCCCTGGGCATTGCACTGGCCAGCGTGTTGGTGGCCACGGTGCCCGTACCCGGGCGCGCGGCCAGTGTGCCGGCCGCCAAATAGTGCCATTTCCTGCCTGCCGCCATGGCGCGCAGGCCTATACAGCCCCGGCCGGTGATGCGCGGGACGATGGCACCCGGCACCGGCCGGACCATGCATCATGAAAGCATGGGGACCATCCGCCCGGCCAGCTGCACGCTGATGTGCACAGCCAGGACCATGCATTGCGTCCGGCCCGGCGAGGTGAGCGGCACATTCGGACCGAGTGCACAGCGCTTAATCCGCACTTAATCCCTTGCCCCTAACCTTCAACGGGTCAATACCTGTCGGGTGCTTGTGCGCCTGCGGGGCATGCACACGCCTGGGGCTCCCGCCACGCGGCTGGCCCCTGCTTTTCTCCCCTCTCTCCATTCCGTCATCCCTATGCCTGTCCCCAAGGCCCCTCCCCACGGGCTGGCCTGCCTCGCCCTGCTCGCAGCCTGCCACTTTCCCGCATGGGCTGCCGATGTCAACGCCGGCGCCAAGATTGCTGCCAACGGTGGCTCCCAGGGAGCTGCCGCCTGTGCGTCCTGCCACGGAAGCAACGGTGAAGGCACGGCCTCCTTCCCGCCCCTGGCCGG
This sequence comes from Comamonas sp. 17RB, assembly GCF_030056555.1. Lineage (NCBI taxonomy): Bacteria > Pseudomonadati > Pseudomonadota > Betaproteobacteria > Burkholderiales > Comamonadaceae > Comamonas > Comamonas sp. 17RB. The sequence goes on from NZ_JASHHY010000004.1 coordinate 4,813, forward strand.
TCAGTCTGCAGGCTATCTGGAACGCCAGTTGCACGACTTTGCGGCCGGCCAGCGCAAGGCACCCACCATGGAGCCCAATGCCCGTGCGCTGACCGACGCGGAAAAAGCCGACGTCGCGGCCTATTACGCCAGTCTGAAACTCCCCATCCAGAGCAAAGTGGGCCCCCTGCCCAAGGCCAAGGACGGCAATGGCGCCTGGCTGGTCGAGCGCGGCCGTTGGGAAGACGGCATTCCGGCCTGCGCCAAATGCCATGGACCGGGCGGCACTGGCGTGGGTGTGGATTTCCCCGCCATCGGCCATCTGAGCGCGGCCTATATGCAAACCCAGATGGATGCCTGGAAGAACAAAAGCCGCCAGGCCGGCCCGCTGGGCCTGATGGGCTCCATTGCCCGGAAGCTCAGCCCTCAGGATATCCAGGACGTTGCGGCCTATTACCAACAACAGCACGGCAGCGCTGCCGCTTCCCACTGAAAGGCAGACCCCGGATATGACCACGGACTCTTTTGTGCACACCACGGCAGACCGGCAACACGCCGGCGGTACGCTGGGCGCTGCTTTGGCAGTGGCTTTTTGCGCCATCCCGCTGGTGGCCGCCATCGGCGGCATTGCCTACAGCCTCCCCGACACCCCCAAGGCGCAACGCGCTGCGGCCGAGAAAGCCGCCCAGGCCGCCAAGCAGGCCCAGACCGCGCAGGCCGGATTGCAACCGGCGGCATACAGCGTGCCCGATGCGCGCGCGATTCCGGACAGCAAGATGGGAGAGTGGATCCAGCGCGGTGAAGCCATCTTCCTGCGCACGCCCGAGAATGCCAAAGGCTTTTCCGGCAATTCGCTCAACTGCGTGAACTGCCATCTGGACGCCGGTCGCCTGAAAAATGCGGCGCCTATGTGGGGGGCTTACCCGCTGTACCCGGCCTATCGCAAAAAGACGGACCATGTCGACACCTTTGCCGAACGCGTGCGCGGCTGCTTCATGTATTCCATGAACGGCAAGGCGCCCGACGATGGGCACGACATATTGGTGGCGGTGGAAGCCTATGCCTACTGGATGGCGCAAAAAGCCCCCCTTGGCGAAAAATTGCCCGGTGCCGGCTTCCAGAAATTGTCCCAAGCCGAGGTGGCGCCCACCTTTGAAGCGGGCCAGAAGGTCTATGCGGCCAAGTGTGCGCTGTGCCACGGCGACAGCGGCCAAGGCCAGAAGAAAGACGGCGTGACGGTATTCCCGGCCCTCTGGGGAAAGGACTCCTACAACTGGGGAGCCGGCATGCACGAGATCGACAAGGCAGCCAGCTTCATCAAATCCAACATGCCATATGGTCTGCACAACGACCTGAGCGACCAGGAAGCCTGGGAGGTGGCCACCTTCATCAACAGCTTCGAGCGCCCACAGGATCCCCGCTTCAATGGGGATATCGCCCGTACGCGCGAGGTCTTTCACAACAGCCCCAACTCCTTGTACGGCGTGGAAGTCAACGGAAAGTTGCTGGGCAAGGGCACCTGAACGGCCAGCCTGTATTGGCGAGGGCTGGCAGGTACTCGCCCCTCATCGCTCGCCTCGGCACAGGTGGTTGGCGCGGGGCTGCCCGAATCGGGCCAGCAGACACGCCCGGAGCGCAGGCTGCACCCCATGCTTTGGAGCTGCTGGCACGCGCTCAGCCCAGCTTCAGTTGGGTCCCAGACCAGGCTGGACAACGGCGCAGTGAGGCTTGTGCGATCGGTACTTAATCCCCCTATAACGCAAGCAGGGCCCAATCTGGCCGCCAGCCTGTTGCGCCACCCATGGTGGGCAGCGTCCAGGCTGACGCTTGTGCTTCCCCCCGGTCGCCTTGGGCCGGGGGATTTTTTATGGCCCGCTGGCCTGCAATGCGCTTCGGCGCGGCCACCGCGAGGTGCCGCCTCGTTCCGTTCCGCCGCTGAAGCTCTGCGCCCTTTGCCGGCTGGCTGCGGGTGTGCTGCTATCCATGCCGCAGCACCCTGCTTTAGGTGCCACGGTAGGCTGTGCGGCTGGGCTCCTCGCCCACCCCTCCCTCTTGACCCGGATATGTGATGGAAGAAGTCTTGCGCATCGGCCCTCTGGCCCTGCCCCTTGCCCCCTTGCAACTGTTTGCCGCCTGGTGGCTGGGCGATGCCCTGGCCCAGCGCCGGGCCGCGCGCAGCCAGCAGGTATGGGGCTGGCATGGCTGGCTGTTGCTGGTCTGCGGACTGCTGGCGGCGCGCGCCGCCTTTGTGCTGGAGTTTGCCCCCCACTACGCCCAGCCCGCCTGGGCGGCATTCGACATCCGTGACGGAGGCTGGACCGCCAGCGTGGGCATGATCGCCGTACTGCTGTATGGGGCAGCCCTGTGGCTGAAGCGCCATGCGCTGGCCCCCGCCGCCATGGTGGGCATCGCTACTGCTCTGGCGCTGTGGCTGGGTGCGCAAGGGCTGCGCCACGCCATGGCGCCCGGTCAGGCGCCACTGCCCACCTTCTCCGCCGTGGCGCTGGACGCACGCACCGTGCAACTGGATCAACTGGCCCAGCAGCAAGGCCAGCCGCTGGTCATCAACCTCTGGGCCACCTGGTGCCCGCCGTGCCGCCGCGAGATGCCAGCCCTGCTGCAAGCCCAGCGTGAGCACCCGGACGTTCGCTTTCTCTGGGTCAACCAGGGAGAGGCCCCGGAAACCGTGCTGCAGTACGCGGCCCAGCACCGGTTGCCTCCGGCCCAGGTGTTGCTGGATGAACGCCAGGAACTGGGCCGCTTGCTGCGCAGCAGTGCGCTGCCCACCACCGTGTTTGTCGATGCCCAAGGCCGCCAGAGCGCGTTGCGCGTGGGCGAGCTCTCTACCGCGACATTGGCCCAGCATCTGCAGCCTTTGCTGAAGCCAACGGGGCCTGACACCGACGTGCCTTCCGCTGCCTCGCCCGCCCTGCCGCAGTCTGCGACCCGATAAGGCCTGCGCCGTCCGCTCCTTAGGACGTGCAACGCGCAGGCTACATCACCGTCTTGGTCGTGTCGGATGGGCCGTCTGTGCGCTGGACGGGCAAGCCATTCTGGGCGCAGGCGGCCAGCTCCACCCGGTTGCGCCCGGCAGCCTTGCCGCGGTACAAGGCGGCATCGGCCTCCTGCATGGCCGCTTCCAGACCTTGCGCGCCCATGAAGTGGTGCGACACCCCCACGGTGACCGTGCAGTGCAGCATCTGCCCTCCTCCCGCCATGGCAACGGCCTGGTTTTCGATGGCGGCCCGCAGGCGCTCTGCCAGTTGCATCACGCCATCCACATCGCTGTCCAGGCAGATGGCGACGAATTCCTCGCCCCCGATGCGTCCGGTCAGATCGCCACGGCGCACCGTGTGGCGCAACACCTGCGCCACATGGCACAGCACCGTGTCACCCGCCTGGTGGCCGTAGCGGTCATTGATGCGCTTGAAGTGGTCCACGTCCACCATGAGCGCATGCGCCGGCACGGCCTTGCGGGAGTTGAAATACAGCTGCAGCGCATCGTTCAACCCGCGGCGGTTGAGCAGTTGCGTCATAGGGTCACGCGCTGCCAGATTGCGCAGCTCGTCGGTCAGCCTACGCAGCACCAGCCAGATGATGGATGGCGGCAGCACCGTCGCGAGAAAAGACATGTAGATATAGAACACCAGCTGAAAATCGGCATCCATCTGCAGCGCTGCCAGCCCACCACTCAGCAATTTGACGAATTTGACGGCATTAAGCACGCAGATGCCGAAGATCAGGGCGGCAAAAAACACCATCTCGCCGTACAGGTCCTTGGCAAAGGTGCGCACCCCATAGACCACGGTGCCGGCCATCAGCAGGAACATCAGTGCCGAAACGCCCGACAGCATGGCGTAGCGCGCCACCGGCCCCAGGCTCCACTGCACCAGCACCTGTGCCGTGCTGTAGACGGCCGCAAACACCAGCAGCGGCCGCAGCAACGGTACGGGCCGCCCAAAAAAACGCATGGCCCCCAGCCAAAAGGCCACCGGTGAGGCCAGTGTCAGCGTGTGGTTGACCACGCTCATCACACTCCAGGCCGGCCCGCCTTCCACCAGTTGCAGCACATAGGCCAGCCCCAACAGCAGATTGCCCACGGCAAAAAAGTCCAGCCCCATCTTCTTGCCATGCAGGCGCTTGCTGATGAGCAGGAACATCGCTGCAAAGCACAGCAGGTGTGCACACAGCATGCCGACAAGAATGGTTGCAACCATGGAAAAGTGAAGGGGTACCAAGTAGGGCCTGTACAGAACTGCCGCCGCAAAGCGCCTCGGCCCGCCGGACAGCACTTTGCTCACATAGGGATCGGAAAAGCTGTGTCGGCCCATCGCGGCACAGTCGCCCAGCGTAGCAAGAGCGGCTAACACGACTCAGCAAACCAAGGTTTGCGGTGGAGACGAGGCGCGAAGCCGCAGACAGCACAGTCGTACGGCAAGGCGAAGCAACGACGCATCAAAGGTCACGCTAGCCGCTCTAAACGATCAGAGTGTAAGACCAGAGGGTGAATAGCAAGCCTTTGACGGTGTGGGCGGCTGTTGATTCTTCGTACACAGATGCTTGCTGTCGGCCAGTGCACCAGCCATCGGGCCAGGCCATGAATCCACAGGTGGCCCTGGCACGCGCGCTTAAGGCGTTGGTGGTTGCATTTTCAATGCAACAGGTATCGGATTATTCAGTGCATGAGCACACCCAGATGCTGCATTTATATTCTTGATACCAGCTTGCATTCAGCCATGAATTAACAATAGACAACGGCACTGTGAATCAGAATTCACTATCCTCGATGGCATTAATCAATATAAAGTAATCTTAGTGGAATAATCAATTTAAATAAATATATAATACTTTTATTCACATATGTCATGCAAGTTAATTTTGCATATATTCTCAGAAGATTAATTTTTAAAATTACAAGAACCAAAAATAATTATATTCAAAACAGGAAAGCGCCCTTTCGGGCGTTTTTCATTGTTAGCCCATGCCTTAGCGCACGGCCTGCACCGCTGCAGCAAAGAAATCGTTGTCATTGATGGTGTTCTTGCCCGTGGGCTTGGGCAAGGCCCCCCACACCACGATCACCGTGTTTTCGCGCGGGTTCATGTAGACATGCTGGCCAAAAATGCCGCGTGCTTCAAAGGCACCTTCGTTGGGCGTGCCCTGGGACTTGGGAATGGGCCACAGCATGTAGCCGTAGTCCACCGGTTTGCCGTCCACCATCTTGGGGCTGCCTGCATCGGCCACCCAGCCGGCAGGCAACAACTGCTCACTGCCCACTTTACCACCCCCCATCAGGAACAGGCCAAAACGCCCATAGTCGCGCAACGTGGCCGACAGGCCGCTGCCCCCCACTTCCAGGCCATTGGGAGATTCCAGCCACCAGGTGGCGTCGGACTCCATGCCAAACTTGGCCCACACGCGCTCGGACAGATACTGTGCCACAGGCTTGCCCACCGCTGCGCGCACCAGGGCGCCGGCCACATGGGTTTCGCCGGTGCTGTAGTTCCAGCGCGTACCGGGGGGCGCTGCGCGGGGCAGCTGGGCCATCAGCTTGAGCACGGCCCCGGGCGTCTGGGCGTTCTGCACTTCCAGCATCTTGCGGCGGTCGGAAGCCGGGTCGGTATAGGTCTCGTTCCACTGCACGCCGGAAGCCATTTGCAGCAAATTGCGCACCGACACACCGTCGTAGGCACTGCCCTTGAGTTCGGGCAGGTACCGGGTCACCGGATCGTCGATGCTTTTGATGAACCCGTCTTGAATGGCAATACCCACCAACGTTGCGGTGATGGACTTAACCACCGACATGGACATCCAGCGGGTTTGATCGCTGTTGCCCAGCTCATAGTCTTCGAATGCGATCTTGCCGTTCTTGATCACCAGCAAGCCGCTGACCCGGTTGATCGAAACATAATCGTACAAGTCGTAGTTCTTGCCATTGGATGCAAAGCTGAAATTCTTCAGCTGCACATCGGATTTCGGCAGCGGATAAACCGTCTTCCCCTTGTGGATGGTGCGGGTCGAAAACAAACGGTCGATATTGCGGAAGGTGTTGGCCTGCACATCCGGCAGCAGTGCACCGTCGTACACCTGCTGTACGGTACCAATACGTTCCTTGCTGTGCACATTGGGCAGGCCGTCGGCCATGGCAGCTGTACAGAAGCTTGAAAGCAAGGCCAGAGATACGGCATTCAGGGGATAGCGCAATAGCATGGTGATTTGTCTCCAATCCGATTATTCTTGAATGAATATGTCTGTGCATATTCACGATAAATCGTAGCACTAGGCTGGTGCGGCGCATTATCTGTTGTGCGACGGCTTTGTCTTGCTGGTGACAGATGCGGCTGGAAATTGAGAAATGCGCCAGGCAGAGGTTTTGCCATACTCAGCCCTGGAGATTGGGGCTCCAAGAAGCTGAGCGAGACAGTCGCGCCAGCACGGTCGCAACCTTGCAAGGCGCGGGCACCACCACTGCCACACGCTAAAGGAGCGACAGCACAGCGATGCCTGCGAGCCAGGCCTGCGCAACTTTTCACGCTGGCGCGGTCAACAGTTGCCTGCCCGCCAAGCTCTCTGCAGCCGCGGGACGCGCAGGCAATCTACGAACGTCAAATTCCATGATGCTGGAATTTATTTCTTGCATAATGGATACATGGACATCGACATCCTTCTCGCTGCCCGTGTGCGTGGCTTGCGCAAGGCAAGGGGCGCCACACTGGATCTGTTGGCACAGCGCAGCGGCGTGAGCCGCTCCATGATCTCGCTGATCGAGCGCGGCGAAACCAGCCCCACGGCAGCAGTGCTGAGCAAGCTGGCCTCTGCACTGGATGTGCCGCTGGCTGCGCTGTTTGATGCCGTGCCCGCCGACACCACGCCCTCACCGCTGGCCCGCCATGCCGACCAGGCTTGCTGGACCGACCCTGGCAGCGGCTACCAACGCCGCCACCTCACGCCGCCCGGCCTGGGGGCGCCGCTGGAACTGGTGGAAGTGACCTTCCCTGCTGGCCAGAGCGTGACCTTTGACAACGCCACCCACCTGCCTGCGCACCTCGCGCCCCAGCAGCAGCTGTGGCTGCTGGAAGGCCGCATGACATTGACTGTGGGCCACCAGACCTGGGCACTGGCGGCCGGCGACTGCCTGGCCATGGTGGTCAACCAGCCCATCGTCTTTGCCAACCCCGGCGACCGCCCTGCCCGCTATGTGCTGGCGTTGACGGTGGCATCCCCTTCTTTCACGGCAGCCCCCGCTGCCAGGACCTTGCGATGAACGATCTGCACCTGGTGCCCTGCACCCCCGAACGCCACGCTGGCGCGATTCTGGACATTTTCAACCACGCCATCGCCACTTCCACTGCGCTGTATGACTACCACCCGCGCCCTCCAGAGCAAATGGCTGCCTGGTTTGCCAGCAAGGCCACCGGCAACCTGCCCGTGCTGGGTCTGGAAGACGCTGCAGGAACCCTGCTGGGCTTCGCCAGCTACGGGCCGTTTCGCCCACAACCGGCCTACAAATACACCATGGAACATTCGGTCTACGTACACCACACCCAGCGCGGGCGTGGCCTGGGCCTGCAACTGATGCACGCGCTGATCGCCGAGGCCCGCACGCGCGGTAATGTGCACGCACTGGTTGGCGCTATCGACGCCGCCAACACCGGTAGCCGTGCGCTGCATGAAAAACTGGGCTTTGCCTTGGTGGGCAGCCTGCCGCAGGTGGCTTTCAAATTTGGCGGCTGGCTGGATCTGGTGTTCTACCAGCTGCTGCTGGAAACACCGTTGCAGCCGGTGGATGGCTGATTCACCTGGTGCACAGAAGCCTGCTGCTGATTGCGGCCTATCCATCCGCCATGGAGATAGGTACAACGACACAGATGGGATCGCCATGAGCGTTCCTCCATCAGAATTGCGGCCAGGCCGTCTCCCTAAAGCCAGGGTTGCGTTGAGCCGGGCAAGCGCTTAGCGGTAGAAACCAGAAGGCGTCACCCCAAAGTGCCGGCGGAACATGGCGGTGAATGCACTGGGGCTGGCGTAGCCGCAGTCCAGCGCGATATCGATCACTTTGTCTCCGCAAGCGATACGACGCAGTGCGTGCAACAGCCGGGCCTGTTCACGCCATTGGGCAAAGGTCATGCCGGTTTCCTGTGCAAAAAGACGGTGCAAGGTGCGCTCTGCCACCTGGATGCTGGCGGCCCATTGCGCGGCACTGGCAGCATCGGCCGGTTGCGCCATCAATGCAGTGCAGATGCGGTGCAGCCGTGTGTCCTGCGGCAGTGGCAGATGCAGGGGCAAGGTGGGCGAGACCTGTATCTCGTCGATCAGCAACTCCAGCACACGGGCATGGCGTGGCGATGGCACAGCACCAGGAGCGATGCGAACCGCTTCCACCAGCAGCTCCCGCAGCAGCGGCGACACATTGATGGCACAGCTTTGCGCAGGCATGGCGGATACCTGATCCACATTGATGTAGGCCGTGCGCATGACCACATCACCGGACATGTTGACGCAGTGGCGCAGGCCTGTGAGCATCCACAGCGCCCGGTTGGGCGGAATGACCCAGGAGCCGGCATCGGTGTGGATGACCATCACGCCTTCCGTGGCGTACAGCAGTTGCCCCCGGGGATGGCTGTGCCAGCCTGTGGACATGCCGTGGCGCCAGCGGCTTTCCATGGCCACCACCGGCTGGGGCCGCTGGTCATAGGCGAGGTAGTGGTGCGATGGATCTGCGCTCATGGCAGAAACTCTACAGAAATTGGCAGATAAGCGTGCGACAGCCACGCTGTAGCGCACTACGCTGGCGGTTCCGTGGGTTGCCATGCTGGCAGACACGGTTTTTGGAACCCCGGGCCGTGGGGGCCAGGCCATCCTGGACCCCACATTTCCCAAGCTGTTTGCGCCATGACTCCCCCTTCCTCCACCCTTGCTGAATCGCCCCAGGCAAACCCAGCCCCTGCCGCACTCGCGCGCCCGCAGGGCTTTCTGCTGCCCATCGTAGGCGGCGCCGCGCTGGCCCATTTGCTCAACGACCTGATTCAGGCCATGCTGCCGGCCATCTTTCCGCTGCTGAAAACCAGTTTTGCGCTGAGCTTTGGACAGATCGGTCTGATCGCCCTAGTCTACCAAGTCACCGCCTCGTTGCTGCAGCCCTGGATCGGCCTGTACACGGACAAGCACCCCCAGCCCTATTTGCTGCCCTGCGGCATGGTGATGACATTGATCGGCATTGCCTTGCTGGCCACCGCGGGCAGCTACGCGATGCTGCTGACAGCCGCCGCCGTGGTGGGAGTGGGATCGGCCACGTTTCACCCCGAGGCCTCGCGCATTGCACGGCTGGCCTCTGGGGGGCGCTTTGGCACGGCACAGTCCACTTTCCAGGTGGGGGGCAACACCGGCTCGGCCATAGGTCCGCTGCTGACCGCGGCCATTGTCATCCCCTACGGTCAGGGTGCAGTGGCCTGGTTCATGCTGGTGGCACTGGCAGCCATCTATGTGCTGTACCGCCTCACCCGCTGGGTGCTGCAGCACGGCACCGCCACTGCCAAAGGCCTGGCCAGGCAAGGTGTCCAGCAAGGCCTGGGCCGCGCCGCCGTGGTGCGCGCCATGGTGGTGATCTGCCTGCTGATGTTTGCCAAGTTCGTCTACATCGCCGCCTTCACCAACTATTTCACCTTCTATCTGATGGAGCGCTTTGGACTGAGCGTGCAGCACAGCCAGCTCTATCTGTTTGTCTTTCTGGCGGCCGTGGCTGCTGGCACCTTTGCTGGCGGCCCGGTGGGCGACCGCATCGGCCGCAAGGCAGTGATCTGGATTTCGTTCCTGGGTGTGGCACCGTTTGCGCTGGCCCTGCCCCATGTGGGACTGGTGTGGACTGCGGTGCTGGCCATTCTGATCGGCCTGGTGATGTCATCCGCCTTTGCCGCACTGGTGGTCTATGCGCAGGAAGCGGTGCCCGGCCGCGTGGGCATGGTCTCTGGCCTGATGTTCGGGCTGATGTTTGGTATCAGCGGCATCGGCGCCGCTGGCCTGGGCGAGCTGGCCGACACGCATGGCATTGTCTGGGTCTATGGTCTGGTGTCGTTCCTGCCGCTGCTGGGCCTGGCTACTGCATTGCTGCCGGATACACGCAAGGCCAAGCACTGAGCACGTGGACCAGCCAAAGAACAGCCCCAGAGCGCATGGCGTGCTGGGACTGTTCTCTTTCTGCTGCCAGACTATGTCCAGGCGGTTAGCGGCCGGGCATCCTCTCCCTGGCATTCCCGGCCTTGGCGGCATGTCTCCGCTCAGGGGCGCCCCCTGTAGATGGCAACCGCCAGCATTGGTTCTAGCTCCAGTCTTTTGACCTGAAAGCGCATGCAGCCCGGGCAGCACTGCGTAACGCGAATGGCAGAGGAACGAACTCTTTGTGTGTGGCGCTGACGGAGTCTTCCAAAGTGCTTCTGGTGGATGAAGCCGCCTGCAGGCATGCAAACTTGGCCGGTGATGGCGAAGACTCAGACAGTGGAAAGAACGCTGACCGATCGCAGGTGCGCAGCCGTTCACCTGTGTGTGCGTGGGCAGCACCTCATTTGTCTGCACCGGGGCCCTGCCCCAGGCCTGGAGGCAACGGCTGGCCTGCCCCGGCACCCAGCGCATTGACGGGCAGCTGGATGTAGGTGCACCCATCATCCTGTGCAGGCGGCAGCTTGCCGGCGCGCACGTTCACCTGCACGGAGGGCAGGATCAGCGTGGGCATAGCCAGCGTGGCGTCCCGTGCCTGGCGCATCTGCACAAAGTCGGCCTCGCATACACCGTCGTGCACATGGATGTTGCTGCGGCGCTGATCGTCCACCGTGCACTCCCAGGCCGGTCCGCGGCCTGCCGGGGGGTAGTCATGGCACATGAACAAGCGCGTATCGCCCGGCAAAGCCAGCAACTGGTGAATGGAACGGTACAGCTGGGCTGCATCGCCGCCAGGGAAATCGGCCCGGGCTGTGCCCACATCCGGCATGAACAGTGTGTCCCCTACAAAGGCAGCAGAGGCTTCGCCCTGGCGGCCTTGTACCTGGTAGGCCATGTCCGCTGGCGTATGGCCCGGCACCCACAGCGCCGTCACAGGCAGTTGCCCCACTTGAAAGACCTCGCCGGCCGCAAACAAGCGGTCGAACTGGCGGCCATCGGGCACAAAGCCTGGCTCGAAGTGGAACACGCTGCGGAATACCCGTTGCACATCGCGTATGCGTTCGCCCATGGCCACCTGGCCTCCCAGTTGGTGGCGCAGGTACTGCGCAGCAGAGAGGTGGTCAGCATGGGCGTGGGTTTCCAGAATCCACTGCAACTGCCAACCTTGGACATGCAGGTAAGCGGCAATGCGATCGGCTGAAGTGGTGGAGAGCTGGCCAGACTTGGGGTCCAGGTCCAGCACGGCATCAATCACCGCGGCCTGGCGGGCCTGGGGATCGGCCAGCACATAGCTGATGGTTCCTGTGACAGCGTCATAGAAGCCTTGGATATGCATGCGTTCAGTGGTCATGACAGCTCTGAGGTTGGCTGGGGGAGCGGTGCTCTGCGCGCACTGCATGCCGGCATGGTAGTGGGCTGCAGCAACGAGGTCAGCGATCGCTTGATTAATTTATGTTTTTATATAATATACAAAAACATATTGTTTAGCGATGCCGCTGGGACCTCCGTGCTGTCAAGGCCCTGCCCTGCGTCCACCCATTTTTTGTAGCCATCCTTGAAAGGAAAAGACCATGAAGTTCAATGTAGGCGGCCTGGACCGCATTCTGCGCATCGCCATCGGCCTGGTACTGATTGCCCTGGCTGCCACTGGCACAGTGGGATGGTGGGGCTGGCTGGGCATACTGCCCTTGCTGACCGGAATCTTTCGCTTCTGCCCGGCGTATCCGCTGCTGGGCATCAGCAGTTGCAAGCGATGAGCCCGGGCGCGATGTAACCCATAGACACGGCCCTCGCGCAAAGTACCGGCATGCACGATGTTGTATGACTGATTGCCTCCATTGCAACCCGCTTCAAAAGGCCGTGAACCGATGGAAGCGATGGACCGCGTTCCCTGCGAACACAGAGGCAGTCCGTGGTCAATGCCCAGGGGTTGGAGGTTCATCCCGGCCATGCGTTCATGCAGGCGCAGCGCGCCAGTCCTGATCATTGTCTGGGGCTGGCGCGGAGGCAATCCGGCGGCGGACTCCCATGGACACCGCCTCCGGACACGCGGCGTTGCCCTGCAGGTAACGAAGGCGGCTATCGCCTGGTGCTCCATGACAATTTACTTTTTTATATAGTATTGATCCACCGCATGTTGCCCTGCTGCCGACCATGTCCTTGAACGAAGCCTCGCCCCCTCCTGCTGCATCTGAGCTGTCTGTCACTGCCACGCTGGATCAGGACGCTTTGCGCGCCCATGCCGATGAAGCAGTGGCAATGCTCAAGGTGCTGGGCAACGTAGACCGCCTGATGCTGCTGTGCCAGTTGTCACAGCAGGAGCGCACTGTGGGCGAGCTGGAGCAGTTGACCGGCATCAGCCAGCCCACACTGTCCCAGCAGCTGGGAGTGCTCCGCCGCGAAGGTCTGGTCAGCACGCGGCGCGAAGGCAAATTCATCTGGTATCAACTGGCCGACAACCGGGCTCTGCAGCTGATGCAGGCCATTCACCAACTTTTCTGCGCCCCTGGAGAGCAGGCATGACGATTCTGTGGAACGCATTCACGCCCGGATCCTCGCTGGCCGGAGGCGTGCTGATTGGCGTGGCCGCCGCGTTGATGGTGGTGTTGCTGGGCCGTATTGCCGGTATCAGCGGCATTGTAGGCGGCTTGCTGCAACCCAGTACCTGGCGGCAAACCAGCGCCTGGGGCTGGCGCCTGGCTTTTGTGCTGGGCCTGATCGGCTCACCGCTGGTGTGGCAGTGGTTTGCCCCCCTGCCCGCCATGGAACTGCCACGCAACCCGTTGCTGATCGTGCTGGCCGGCCTGTTGGTGGGTTTTGGCACGCGCCTGGGGTCGGGCTGCACCAGCGGCCACGGCGTGTGCGGGCTGTCCCGCCTGTCACAACGTTCACTCGCCGCCACGCTGACCTTCATGGCCACCGGTGCACTGACGGTGTTTGTGCTGCGCCATGTACTCCACATTGCCTGAAAGACTGCCATGTCATCACAGCAATCCCAAGCTGCCATGCGAAACATCACCCGTTCTCTGGTGGCCCTGGGCGCAGGTCTGGTGTTTGGCCTGGGGCTGATCCTGTCAGGCATGGGCAATCCAGCCAAGGTTCAGAATTTTCTGGACTTTTTCGGCACCTGGGATCCATCGCTGGCCCTGGTCATGGGTGGCGCCATCGCCGTGGGCCTGGTTGCATTCACCTGGGCCAGGCACCGCAAGACCAGCCTGCTGGGCGAGCCCATGCAGCTGCCCACAGCCTCGGCCGTGGACCGTCGCCTGCTGACCGGCGCGGCCCTGTTTGGCACCGGCTGGGGGTTAGCAGGTTTTTGCCCCGGGCCCGCCGTGATGAGTCTGGCCACGCTGCAATCCGAAGTCTGGCTGTTTGTGGCCGCCATGCTGGCCGGCATGCTGCTGCAACACTGGTGGGCAACACGGCGCTGAACGCCCGCAAGGGCGTGCAGGCGATGGCATACCCATCTCTGGGTAAGCGGAGCGGCCCAAGGTGGCACCTGCTTTCAGAAATTTCCGTGGAATCTGGCTCCAGCTTATGCATACTTTGAATTACGCGCTCCTAAAATAGACGAATGCAGCCCCGCAAGCTCCTTCCAGCCTTTGACGCGCCGACTGGCGATGCGCTGTTTCAGCACTGGCTGTCAGCCTGCAGCGCCGACCCCTGGGCACCGCTGAGCGAAGCGGCGGCCACCCCCTACCGCTTTATCTGGGGCGCGTGGCTCAAACTGCTGGCAGCATCAGCTGATGCCGCACGGCCAGCTGAAGGCCAGGCGCTCCAACCCTGGCAGCAGGCCCAGGCTGTGCAGGTACTGCAGTTTCTGAACCAGTCCACGCGCAGCCAAAAACAACTGGATCTGCCCAGCAACATCACCCGCCGCCGCTACTGGCGTGTTCTGGAACGCATTTACGACCATGCGCTGCTGCATGGATGGATCGCACACAATCCCTTGGATGCAGTGTCCGAATTGGACCAACCTCCCAGCGAAGATCCGCAGGGTGCGATCCTGAGCCCGCGGACATGGCATGCTTTGCTGCGCCAGATTCCTGCCGCCACCGATCTGATTTCCGCCCGTGACCGTGCGGTGTTGCTGGTGCTGGTGCATTTGGGGCTTTCCTCCGAAGAGGTGCGCGCCCTGGTGCTGGAAGATGTGCTGTGGGGGGATGCCTCTGCCAAAGCGGGCGCTACGTTGGCTCAGCCTGCCAACCATGCCAAGGCGTCTTCCGCCCGCATTCACGGTCTGCGCATCACCGGGCTGCGCGCCATGCAATCCCGCACGCTCGAGGTTCCACCACAGCTGGACGAGGCCTTGCGGGTCTGGCTGGGCTACCGGGCAGGCTATGCACCGATGGCACAGCAACCCGCCCTGTTTTGTACGCGCAAGGCGCCTGCGCTTTCCACCCACACCGTGCTGCATCTGGTCAGCAAGACCTTGAAGGCCGCCAGCGTCCGCTCTTCTCAGGAGCGGCCTCCTCGCATGGGGCCCCAGGTGATCCGCAACACCGTCATCGTGCAGTGGCTGCAATCCGGCCTGCCCCAGGCGGAGGTGCTGCAACGTGCCGGCTTGAAGACCCCCCATGCTCTAGGCCACCTGCAGCAGTTTGTGGACTTGGAATGAGGTTCGGTAAGTTTCGAGTGCCTTGATATATTTCATGTAAGCTGTATTCAAGACAGAAAGAACCCAAGGATGAAGAGCTCGCAGCATGCAAGCCTCAGCGCAAGCCATGGAAGATGCAAGCTTGTGCGGCTTAATCCGGTTGCCGACTGCCTTCACTTCTTCGCATTGCGGGCCTGATGGGCACGTGCGCATGCAAAAGCCCTGTATGCGCCGTACGGTTGGCAGGGACTCTTGCAATAACCTGACCCTGAGCCCCTCTTCATTTGCCCGGTCATTTCCACGCCGGGAGCCGAATCGACTCGGAGCCGAGCTGGCCTTGACTGAGCAACTAGCGTCTAAGCACTCAACGGCGTGCCAAAGCGCTTTTGGCTGGGCCATAGCCCTGGTCTGCGGCGCGCTGCAGCCAGCGCCGCGCCTGCTTGGCATTCTTCTTGACCCCCACGCCGTCGCGGTACATGGTTCCCAGGGCATATTGGGCCGGGGCATCTTCCTGCTCAGCGGCCAGGCGGTACCACTTCAGGGCCTGGGCCAGACTCTTGGTCACGCCTTCACCGTTTTCGTGCATGGTGCCCAGGTTGTACTGGGCCTTGGCATATCCCTGGTTGGCTGCCAAAGTGAACCATTTCACCGCCTCGGCGTAATTGGGCTGTTCAAAGCCCTTGCCCAGATACTGGAAGACACCAATGTTGTACTGCGCCAGCTTGTTGCCCCGTACAGCGGAGTTCAGGTTCTCCACGTATTCCATGGACTGGACCATCTCTCCGGAGCTGGGTGATTCGGCAGAAATTTCGGCCAGCCGTTTCGCGGCCGCGGTGTTCTTGTACTTGACCGCCTGGGTGTAATAGGCCACCGCTTCTTTTTCGTTGCGGTACTCGCCTTCTCCTTGCTCAAACAGGCGGCCCAGTTCAAAGAAGGCCTGGCCCGATCCGCGGATGGCTACATCGTGCAGCAACAGCACGGCGCGCTTGTAATCCGGGGGCACGCCCTGCCCTTCAAAGTAGATCTTGCCCAGAATCAGCTTGGCGTTCTGCGCCCCTTTGTCGGCCAGCGGTGTCAGCCACTTCGCGGCTTCGGCATGGTTTTGTTCCACGCCTTCGCCCAGGTAGTACATCTCTCCCACCACAAACTGGGCCAGCATGTCGGATTGCTGGGCTGCGGCCATGTTCCACTGGAAAGACTTCTTCAGGTCCTGCGGGATCAGTTCCCCCTTGCGGTACACAAAACCCAGGTTTTTCTGCGCCGTCAACGATCCTTGCTGTGCTGCGCGCTCCAGCCAGGCCACTCCAGCAGCGGGATCGCGCGGCACATCCTTGGCCTGCAGATACAGGCTGGCCAGCATGTTCTGTGCATCCACATTGTCGTTGGCAGCGGATTTCTGAATCCAGGCCATGCCCTCCTTCAGGTTTTTCTCCACCCCTCCCACACCCAGCAGTTTCACCAGGCCCAGCATGTACTGGGCTTGGGCATGGTTTTGCTCGGCCGCCAGACGGAACCAGCGCAATGCCTCCTTGGGGTTGCGCTCTGCGCCTTTGCCATTGAAGTAGATGGAACCCAGCTCAAACTGGGCCACGGGCTGTCCGGCTTCTGCGGCGCTGACCGTCTCGCTGGGCTGGGCCTGTGCCCCCAAGACTGCCGCCAGACAGGCAGACAGCACCCCCACATGGAACCATCGCACGCGCATCTCTCTTCCTCACTCCGTCACAAAACAATTCATTATATGAACCGAAAAGCTTATTCAGACTGCATTTTCAGCTATCAAAATTGATACATAAAGGACACAATCCAGCAACATCTTCCGAGCGTCCACAGGCCAGGCTTTCACCGGGCCACAGCTGCTTCCACAAAGACCCGGACGCAAAAAGCTGGACGGCAATGGCACGGTTTCGCCCTGCACAGGAAGAACAGCGCTCCCGCTCCTTGATCAATATGTGCCCACGGCCGCACATGGGTGCTTTGGGCTGCGGGGAAGTCGTCAGCCTCTCCGCTTCGGCCCGCGCTTGTGCTGGAGCGTTCCCCCCTGCGCCCGGGAGGTGCGAGTCCCTGCTGAGTCAGCCCTTGTTGCCATCCCTCATGGCAAAGCCCAATGCCAGCCACCGTACGGCCTATGCCGATGGCTGGACGCAATGCAATAGGGCGGGCACTGGACGCTGGGCCCTACCCTTTTGGCACTGGGCATTGTTCTGATGATCACTGCAGCATTTCGCAAGCGCAGGGCTCACAAAGGCTGACCGGCTTCACCGCGTCATCACAGGCATTGCCTGCCCCCCCGAAGCTGAATGACAGCGTGCGATGTGGTGGCAGGACCGCCGCAAGATAGCCGCCGAGATCGCAAACCATATCTCAAGCGCTAGAGCGGGAGCCCGCGCTACCTCTGCGTTTATTCACCAGCCCGCCCGGCCCACGCCGCGCGGGCATCGTTTTTGCTGCACTGCTAATACCAACCCATACCCTCCAGTCACAGCCATGTAACAAGCCCGCGCCACCGTGGCAACAAGCAACCCCGCCACTGCGGCATTCAACGCGCCATTGCCGCCGCACAAGCCAAAGGAGATCCATGCGCAGTCCCAAGAAAGGCCAGCCCCCCATGCGGCTTCAAGACCTAGCCCACACCATCGACTGCATCCAATGCAGCCAAAAGAAACCGGCTTCTGGTGCCCGCCTTTTTCATGCATGCCATGTGTGTGGTGACTGCTCTCAGAAGCTGGCCCGGCTGCCCACTGCCCCGCCACGCATGGGCCAGTCCGCACACTGAGACCGCCTCCTCCACCTCTCCATCCCCGCCACCCGTGCGGGGTTTCTTTTTCGAGCATGGCAAAGGCTTACCCAGCTTCTCCTCGCTAGCGAATACGGGGGCGGCGATATCCTGCCTGGAGCTTGCTGTGAAAAGGTTGCGGAGATGACCTCGCATATCTCGGATGTGGTCCCTTCGCACAGTGCTCTTGGCGCAGCATTCATATTGCACGGGCACCCCACAACTTCGCCCCCTGCGCTTTGGCCACTCCCGGGCCAAAGCCTTGCGCATGAAAATCTGCCTACCGGTGTGCACAATAACGCCCTTCTCCTTGAAACGGATCTGCGCTGCATACGCAGTTGCGCGGCCCCCATTTTTCAGGCAGTGATGGCACCCACTGCCCCGGTGCTGCACATCGTTTTTGCAGCACTGCATGCCAGAAATCCGGACTTGGGTGGTTTCCGGGGTACTACCTCGGTGCTACAAGGCATCCAGAACTCGCAATGAACGCAAACAATACAGATAAAAATCAACAGGTTACATCACCATGGCGCATGAGCGTTGCGCCCATGCTGGACTGGACAGACCGGCATTGCCGCTACCTGCACCGTCTGCTCAGCCGCAATGCCCTGCTCTACACCGAGATGGTCACCACGGGCGCGCTGCTGCATGGCGATGTACCGCGCCACCTGCGCTTTCATGAGCAGGAGCATCCACTCGCCCTGCAGCTGGGTGGCAGCGAACCAGCCGACCTGGCCCAGGCGGCCAGGCTGGGTGCTCAATGGGGCTATGACGAAATCAACCTGAACTGTGGCTGCCCCAGCGAACGTGTGCAGCGCGGGGCCTTTGGCGCCTGTCTGATGCATGAGCCCACACTGGTGCGAGACTGCGTCAAGGCCATGGTGGATGTCGTGGATGTGCCTGTCACCGTCAAGCACCGCATCGGCATCGACAAGGACGAGAGCTATGACTTCGTGCGCGACTTCATCGGGACCGTGGCCGAAGGCGGCTGCAATGTCTTCATCGTCCACGCGCGCAATGCCTGGCTCAAGGGCCTGTCGCCCAAGGAGAACCGAGAGATCCCGCCGCTGCGCTATGACGTGGTGGCCCAGCTCAAGCGCGACTTCCCGCAACTCACCATTGCCATCAACGGAGGCATTGCCACCGATGCCATCGTGCAAGAGCAGCTGCAGCATGTCGATGGGGTGATGGTGGGGCGCGAGGCCTACCACAACCCCTGGTGGCTCAGCCGCTGGGACGAGCTGTACTTTGGCGCCGCGCCCAGCACCCTCTCCCACGTGGAAGTGGAAGAGGCCATGGTGCGCTATATGGAGCAGGAAGCGGCCGAGCACGGCACGGGGTGGTATTCCATCGCCCGCCACATGTTGGGATTGCGCCACGGCATGCCCGGCGCCCGCCGTTGGCGCCAGGTGTGGAGCGACCACCGCCTCAAACAGCTTCCCGCCCGCGAAGTGTTTGCTATCGCAAACACCAAGCCCTAACAAGGAAGTCGCTCTAGACCCCAGGCAGTTTTCTGGCAAGCCTTTTGTCTCTACAGTGACGGCGAAACGGGGTAATTACGGCCTGACGCCGTTTGAAAGTACTGATATATTGCAGTGCAACATCCATAAAGCGACTGCCCCATGCTCTACCAGCTCTACGAAACCCAGCGGGCCCTTGTCGAGCCGTTTGCCGACTTCGCCCAGGCAACGGCCAAGCTTTACAGCAACCCCATGCTGCCTTACAGCAAGCTGCCGTACTCGCAGCGCATGGTGGCGGCCTTCGATCTGTTCTACCGCCTTGGCAAAGACTACGAGAAACCGGAATTCGACATCCGCTCCGTCAAGGTCAACGGCGTCGATGTGACCATCCGCGAACACGTGGAAATAGACAAGCCGTTCTGCGAGCTGCGCCGCTTCAAACGCTTCTCCGATGACCCCACCACGCTGGATACGCTGCTGGAGCAACCCGCCGTGCTGATCGTGGCCCCCCTCTCGGGCCACTACGCCACCCTGCTGCGCGACACCGTCAACAGCATGCTGGGTGACCACAAGGTCTTCATCACCGACTGGAAGAATGCCCGTCTGGTGCCGTTGTCCGAAGGGGAATTCCACCTGGACGACTACGTCAACTATGTGCAGGAATTCATCCGCCACCTGCAGGGCAAGTACGGGCACTGCCATGTGGTCAGTGTCTGCCAGCCCACCGTACCGGTGCTGGCGGCCGTGTCGCTGATGGCCAGCCGCGGTGAAACCACGCCGCTGACCATGACCATGATGGGCGGCCCCATCGATGCGCGCCGCTCACCGACGTCGGTGAACAACCTGGCCACGCAGCGCAGCTTCGAGTGGTTCGAGAACAATGTGATCTACCGCGTGCCCGACAACTACCCTGGCGCAGGCCGCCGCGTCTATCCCGGCTTCCTGCAGTACGCCGGTTTCGTGGCGATGAACCCCGACCGCCACGCCACCAGCCACTATGACTACTTCAAGGACCTGATCAAGGGCGACGACGCCAGTGTGGAACACCACCGCAAGTTCTATGACGAGTACAACGCCGTGCTCGACATGGATGCGGACTACTACTTGGAAACCATTGCCACCGTGTTCCAGGACTTCAAGCTGGTCAATGGCACCTGGGATGTAGTCAACCCTGCCGGGGAAACCGAGCGTGTGCGCCCGCAGGACATCCGCGGCACCGCCCTGCTGACGGTGGAAGGCGAGCTGGACGACATCTCTGGCTCCGGCCAGACCCGTGCGGCACATGACCTGTGCACGCAAATCCCTGCAGACCAGCGCAAGCACCTGGAAGTGCCTGGCGCCGGCCACTACGGCATCTTCAGCGGCCGCCGCTGGCGCGAAACCGTCTACCCGGCACTGCGCGATTTCGTGCTGCAGCACCAGGCCGGCACACCCACTACCAAGATCGCGCTGGCTGCCGGTCCGGCCCGCACCAAGGCCGAATCCCCTGAAACCCCCGCGGCGCTGAACGTCACCGCCACGCCTGTACACAGCAAGCGCCGCAGCCGCCGATAATACCGGCCCATGGCCGAGCCCTCTCCTCCACAGCCAGCCCTGCAAGGACTGGCTTTTTTCATTGACCAAGCGCTTCCGCAAACGCAGTGCACCCGCTGCGGCTACCCGGACTGCGCCAGCTATGCCCAGGCCATCGCCACCGACGGCGCCCCCATCAACCAATGCGCCCCTGGCGGCATGGAAGGGGTGCAGCGCCTGGCCGCCCTCACCGGCCAGGCCGTCCAGCCCCTGAACCGCAGCTTTGGGGTGGAGGGGCCGCTGACCGTGGCCCGCATCGACGAAGCCTGGTGCATCGGCTGCACGCTGTGCATCAAGGCCTGCCCGACCGACGCCATCCTGGGGGCCAACAAGCATATGCACACCATCATCAGTGCCCACTGCACCGGTTGCGAGTTGTGCCTGCCGGTGTGCCCGGTGGACTGCATCGAGCTGGATGTGGTCAGCGGGGAGGCCACGGGATGGCAAGCCTGGTCCACCGCACAGGCTGACCATGCCCGCTCACGCTATGCCGTGCACCGCGCGCGTCTGGCCGCCAAACGCGCGACCACTGCAGTGCGCACACGCACGGAGCCTCCCGTCACCACCGCGCAACCCGACACGCCGGAGGAAAGTTCAGGATCCATCAGCGCCGCAGCCAATGCGCCTGGCAGTACGGTAGGCAGTGCGGACACGGCGACCAGCTCTGCCCATGTGGTCGACCCGAAGAAAGCCGCCATCGCCGCGGCACTGGCCAAGGCACGGGCACTGCGTGCACCTGCTGCTACAGCTGTGCCAGGGAAACCGTCCAAGCCATAGGCCAATAGCACCAGACGACCGGGCCGCTGGCGTGTCTCAGGCCTCTTCAGCCCGGTCTGCACATTTCAGCCTGCTGGCCTCATCCGCAACGCCAAGGGTCTGGGGTAGGGCCAGCGCGGCCATTTCACGCTCCCGTAAACGCCTTGTAGATGCCGCAGCCCAGGTACACGCCATCCTGTTTGCAGACAAAGGACATCTTGGTCAGGATCGCGCCGCTCACCGGGTGGGCATAAGCGTATTCCACCCAGCCCGGCGCTTGCTCGGCCTGGTGGATGATGTCGTTCAGCAGCTGCTGACCATCCACCCCCTTGGCATCCTGCACACGGGTACCTACACGCTCGGGGTTGCCGCCGAAGGCCATGTACTTCCCGTGGGCATCCAGCACAAACACATACATGTCCCGGTCATGGAACGGTTGCTTGGGGTCGGTCAACGATGCCCAATATCGCTCCAGCGGCATGCCCATGCGACGCAAGGCCTGGGCGCGCTCCACCAGCGTGACGGCTTCCTCGGCCGTGCCCTGCTGCAGGCGAAAGCGTGCAACAGCACGCGTCAGCGTCATGGCGCGGTCTTCCAGCGACTGCGCTTGGCGCACGGCGTGACCGACCATCTGGGCATTGTCCTGGGTGACCTGGTCAATCTCATGCACGGCCTGGCTGATCTGCGCCAGCCCCGTACCCTGGTGGGCGCCGGCTTCGGTGATGGCCGTCACATGACCGGCCACACTGCGCACCCCTTCGGCAATGTGTCCCATTTCCTTGCCGGCCTGGCGAATCATGGTGGTGCTGGCACCCACCTGGCTGACGGAATTGCCGATCAGCCGGCTGATTTCCTTGGCCGCTTCGGACGAGCGCTGCGCCAGGGTGCGCACCTCCGCTGCCACCACGGCAAAACCACGCCCTTGCTCTCCGGCGCGGGCGGCTTCCACGGCCGCATTCAGTGCCAAGATATTGGTCTGAAAGGCGATGCCGTCAATCACACCAATGATTTCATTCATGCGGCCGGCACTTTGCTCGATGGCTTCCACCGAGTGCACCGCACGCTCCATGGCCTGTGCACCTTGCTCCACGGCTTTGCGCACCTCCAGCGTGTGCTGGTCGGCCGTCTTGGCCACATCGGAATTGTTCTGCACCGCAGCCGTGACCTGCTCCACGCTGACCACGGTCTGGGCCACACTGGCTGCCTGCTGTTCGGTACGCACCGACAGCGCATGCTGGTCCTGCGTCAGGTGGTGACCGGCCTGGGCCACCAGCGCGGCGTTGCTGCGCACATCGGCCACCATGGCCGACAGCGACACCACCATCTTGTCCAGTTGGCTACCCAGGGCGGCCAGTTCATCGCGGCCGTCACACTGGGCACGGCTGGTCAAGTCACCTTCGGTGGCCTGTGCCGTCACCTGCAGCAGCCGGCGCAAGCCCTGGGACAGGTCCACATACAGCGCCCCCACGCCGTACAGAAATACCAGCATTACTCCGGCCGCCAGCAACGACTGCACGGTCGGCCCGGCTATCACGCTGCCACTCCACAGCACCACGCCCAGCGCCAGCAGCCCGCACAGCCCCAGCGCAAAAAACTTGGCCCGCAACCCCATGCGTCGCAGCAGCCACAAAGCGGGTGCAAAGAAAAGCCGAGCCATGGTGTCCCCCCTTGGATGTTTCTTTATGTTTCTTGTATCGTGTGCGCCTGTTTGTACGCGACTGTGCACAGCGGCGCAAACCCCTGGGCGCAGGGGTTTTCCGCAATAGCACTGTCGTAATGGCGATAAAAAACGTCGTTAGTGTCGGGAAAAGTCTCCGCGCCCCGCCGGAGGGCACCCGATAATGCTTCGATCATGAACCCCCTGCTCTCCACACTGCAGCCCTACCCGTTCGAGCGGCTGCGCCAACTGTTCGCGGCGGTGACCCCGCCCGCCACCCTCCCCCACATCAGCCTGGGCATGGGCGAGCCCCGCCACCCCACACCGGCTTTCATCCAGGAAGCCATGACGGCCAATCTGGGCGGCCTGGCCAACTATCCGGCCACGGCGGGCGATATCCGCCTGCGCCAGGCTTGTGCGGACTGGATGGGCCGCCGCTATGGCGTGCAGCTGGATGCAGCCACCCAAGTGCTGCCGGTCAACGGTTCGCGCGAGGCACTGTTCTCGTTTGCGCAGACCGTGATCGACCCTACGCGTGCCGGCGCCACCGCGATCTGCCCCAACCCTTTCTACCAAATCTACGAAGGTGCCACCCTGCTGGCCGGGGCCACGCCCTACTACGCTGCCAGCGAAGCCGGCCGCAACTTCGCGGTCAACTGGGATGCGGTGCCGGACGGGGTCTGGGCCCAAACGCAGCTGATCTTTGTCTGCTCCCCCGGCAACCCCACCGGCGCGGTGATGCCGCTGGACGAATGGAAAAAACTGTTCGAGCTGTCCGACCGCTATGGTTTTGTGATCGCTTCGGACGAGTGCTACAGCGAGATCTATTTCCGCGATGACGCACCGCTGGGCGGCCTGGAAGCGGCCAAGCAGCTGGGGCGCAGCGATTTCCGCAACCTGGTGGCTTTCACCAGCCTCTCCAAGCGCAGCAATGTGCCGGGCCTGCGCAGCGGCTTTGTGGCCGGTGATGCGCAACTGCTCAAGTCCTTCCTGCTGTATCGCACCTACCACGGCGGTGCCATGAGCCCCACCGTGCAAATGGCGAGCATTGCCGCCTGGGGTGACGAGGCCCATGTCGAAGACAATCGCCGCATGTACCGCGAGAAGTTCGCGGCCGTGACCCCGCTGCTGGCCGACGTGATGGACGTGCGTCTGCCCGATGCCAGCTTCTACCTGTGGGCCGGCGTGCCTGCCCAGCTGGACATGAGCGACACCGAATTCGCCCGCGCCCTGTTTGCCGAGCAGCATGTGACCGTGCTGCCCGGCAGCTACCTGGCCCGTGACGCCCAGGGACACAATCCCGGCGCCGGCCGCGTACGCATGGCCCTGGTGGCCGAAACCGCCGAATGCGTGGACGCTGCACGCCGCATCGTCCAATTCATCCACTCCCATTCCAACTAAGCACAAGCTATGACGCAACAACTCCAACAAATCATTGATTCCGCCTGGGAAAACCGTGCCTCCATCTCGGCCGCCTCTGCCCCCAAGGAAGTGGTGGACGCCGTCGAACATGTGATCGCCGAACTGGATGCAGGCCGCATGCGCGTGGCCACCCGTGAAGGCGTGGGCCAGTGGACCGTGCACCAGTGGCTCAAGAAGGCCGTGCTGCTGTCGTTCCGCCTGAAGGACAACGCACTGATCCAGTCGGGCGCGCTGAACTTCTTCGACAAGGTTCCCACCAAGTACCAAGGTCTGTCGGAAGCTGAAATCGCCGCCACCGGCGTGCGTGTGGTGCCCCCTGCCGTCGCCCGCCGCGGCTCCTTCATCGCCAAGGGCGCGATCCTGATGCCTTCCTACGTGAACATCGGCGCCTATGTAGACGAAGGCACCATGGTCGACACCTGGGCCACCGTCGGCTCCTGCGCCCAAGTGGGCAAGAACGTCCACCTGTCGGGTGGCGTGGGCCTGGGCGGTGTGTTGGAACCCCTGCAAGCCAACCCCACCATCATTGAAGACAACTGCTTCATCGGTGCCCGCTCCGAAGTGGTGGAAGGCGTGATCGTGGAAGAGAACTCCGTGATCTCCATGGGCGTGTACATCGGCCAGTCCACCCCCATCTTCAACCGCGAAACCGGCGAAACCACCTTCGGCCGCGTGCCTGCGGGCTCCGTGGTGGTGTCGGGCAACCTGCCCAAGAAGACCAAGGACGGCAAGGACTATTCCATGTACGCCGCCATCATCGTCAAGACCGTGGACGCCAAGACCCGTTCCACGACCAGTCTGAACGATCTGCTGCGCGACTGATCGCCGCGCTGCTGCCTTCCATGGTGTTCAGGCACCATAGGAGGGCATGCCTGACTCTCCCGGTCGTGCGCTGACGCTGCGCCCGCACCGGGGCTTCACATGCAAGGGAACGTGCCCGCCACGATGGCGATGCACGGTGCAGACCACCGGATTCCGAGGTTCACCCCATGAGCATGATGGAGCGCATTCTTCGCGTGATGGCCGACAAACAGGCGTCGGACGTTTACCTGTCCGCCAATTCCCCGGCCCTGATCAAGATTGACGGCGAATGCATGCCCGTCAACAGCCAGATCCTCACCCCCGAGGCGCCCCGCACACTGCTGGCGGAAATCGTTACCCCCCAGGACATGGATGTGCTGGCCAACACCGGCGAGCTGAACCTGGCCGTGCCGCTGCAGGGCGTGGGCCGCTTTCGCATCAGCGCCATGCACCAGCGCGGCTCGGTGGCGGTGGTGGTGCGGTTTCTGGCCCAGCAGGTGCCTTCGCTCGACAGCCTGCACATGCCGCACGTCCTGGGCGATCTGGTCATGGAAAAGCATGGCCTGATCCTCATTGCCGGTGCTTCCGGATCGGGCAAGAGCACCACGCTGGCGGCCATGATCGACCGGCGCAATGAACTGTGCTCCGGCCACATCCTGACCATTGAAGACCCCATCGAATACCAGCTGCGCAACAAGAAATCCATCGTCAACCAGCGCGAGGTGGGCACCGACACCCAAAGCCAGCAGATTGCACTGAAGAATGCGCTGCGCCAGGCCCCGGATGTGATCCTGATCGGGGAAATCCGCGACCGCGAAACCATGTCCGCTGCCATTGCCTACGCACAGTCCGGCCACCTGTGCCTAGCCACGCTGCATGGCAACAGCAGCTACCACGCGCTCCAACGTATTCTGGGTTTCTACCCCGTGGAGGAGCGCGCATCCCTGCTGGGCGATCTGGGCTCGGCGCTGCGCGCCGTGGTCACGCAGCGCCTGGTGCGCCAGCCCGATGGGCATCGCATTCCGGCCGCCGAAATCATGGTGAACACCCCCCTGGTGCGCACCATGATCGAGAAAGGTGACTTCACCGGCATCAAGGATGCGATGGATCAATCCATGGCCGAAGGCTCGCAAACCTTTGAAGATAGCCTCGCACAGCTCGTTTTGAGCGGCAAAATAGACCGTAAGGAAGGTCTGTCCAATGCAGACTCGCACACCAACTTGATGTGGCGCCTGCAAAATGACCCCCCAACGGCTGCCGCGGCCTTTGCGCAGCAGGCCGTACCGAGCTTCCGGCCCCCTGCCGCCGACGCCGCCCCTGCGGCCCCGGTCAGCGACATCGTGCTGGATACCCATATGCCCAGACCCTGAGCGCGTGTGCCCGGGGCCTGGGCTTCGAGGAAGCGTTTTCGACATGTCCCCCACCCTGCAGCTGGCTGAAGCCCTGATCAGCCGACCCTCTGTCACCCCCCAAGACCTCGGTTGCCTGGAACTGCTGGCCGAACGCCTGGCGCCACTGGGCTTTGCCTGCGAACGTCTGGACAGCGGCCCGGACACGTTCCGCGTCCACAATCTGTGGGCCAAACGGTCTGGCAAGCCCGCGACAGGCGGTCAAGCGGCGGTCAAGACCCTGGTGTTTGCCGGCCACACCGATGTGGTGCCTACAGGACCGGAATCCCAGTGGAGCAGCCAGCCCTTCATCCCCAGCTACCGCGACGGCAAGCTCTACGGACGCGGCGCCAGCGACATGAAGACCTCCATTGCTGCCTTCGTGGTGGCCGTGGAAGAGTTTCTGGCGGCCACCCCAGAGCCTCTGCTGGACATCGCTTTCCTGCTCACCAGCGACGAGGAAGGCCCCTCCATCGATGGCACCAAGGCCGTGGTCGAGATTTTCAAGCAGCGCGGCGAAAAGCTGGACTATTGCATCGTGGGCGAACCCACTGCCGTCCACCAGACCGGTGACATGATCAAGAACGGACGCCGTGGCACCCTCAGCGGACGTCTGGCCGTGCACGGCATCCAGGGCCACATTGCCTACCCGCAGCTGGCACGCAACCCCATCCACCAGGCGCTGCCGGCGCTGACCGAACTGGCTGCGACCACCTGGGACCAGGGCAATGCCTTCTTCCCGCCCACCAGCTGGCAGATCAGCAACATCCACGGCGGCACCGGTGCCAGCAATGTGATCCCGGGTGAAGTAGTGGTTGATTTCAATTTCCGCTTCTGCACCGAAAGCACGGCCGAATCCCTCAAGCAGCGCGTCAAGACAGTGCTCGACCGCCATGGACTGGAATACGACCTGGGCTGGACCCTGGGCGGCGAGCCCTTTCTGACCACCCCGGGCGATCTGGTCGGCGCCGTGCAGGCCGCCATCCACGCCGAAACCGGCATGACCACCGAACTCTCCACCACCGGCGGCACCAGCGATGGGCGTTTTATCGCCCAGATCTGCCCCCAGGTGATCGAGCTGGGCCCGCCCAATGCCAGCATCCACAAGATTGATGAGCACATTGCCATCGCCGATGTGCAGCCGCTGACCAACATCTACCGCCGCACGCTGGAAAACCTGCATGCCCAGGCACTGGCAGCCCACACCGCCGAACAAGCCTTCGCGCCAGCCTCCGAATAAGCTGCGCGCACCTTACCTTCTGACATGACGACTTCCTATACCCTGCCCCACGGCACCACCGTGGGTGAATTGATTGCCAGCGGCACCAGCTGTCTGACCCAGGCCGGCGTAGGCTTTGGCCACGGCACAGCCAATGCACGCGACGAAGCGGCGTGGCTGGTGCTGTGGCAGCTGGGCCTGCCCATCGACAGCCCTTTGGAAGACGAGCAGGACTCCATCGACAACCAAGCTGTTACAGCAGAGCAGAGCGCACAGGTTGCTGCGCTGTTTGACAAGCGCATCACCAGCCGCAAGCCCGCCGCGTACCTGACGCAAGAAGCCTGGCTGGTGGGTGTGCCCTTCTACATCGACGAGCGCTCCATCGTTCCGCGCAGCTTCATTGCCGAGCTGCTGGCCGACGGCAGCATCGACCACTTCCTCTCTGACAAGACACGCAAGGTCCTGGACCTGTGCACCGGCAACGGCTCACTGGCCTGTCTGGCGGCCATGGCTTACCCCGAAGTCGAAGTGACTGGCGCCGACCTGTCCACCGATGCGCTGGCCGTGGCCCGCATCAATGTTGACAAGCACGGACTGCAGGAGCGCGTGACGCTGGTGGAAACCGACGGCCTGTCCCGAGTCCCCGGCCCCTGGGATCTGATCCTGTGCAACCCGCCCTATGTGAATGCGGACAGCATGTCCAAGCTGCCCGCCGAGTACCGTGCCGAGCCCGAACTGGCCCTGGCCGGAGGCACCGACGGCATGGATTTCATCCGGGACCTGTTTGCTGCGGCACCCGCCGCCATGACGGAAGACGCGGTGCTGGTGCTGGAAATCGGCAACGAACGCGCATTTTTTGAAGCGGCTTTCCCACTGCTGCCGGTGTTCTGGCTGGACACCAGCGCTGGCGAGGACCAGGTTCTGCTGGTTACCCGCGCCGCGTTGCTCGCCCAGGCCAAGCTCTTGGCACAATAGAGGCTATCGCCTTACCGCGCAGCCCCGCTGGATCCCCGATCGGCGGGCCTGCCGGAAAGCCCGGCGCAGCCACTGCCAGGCCTGCGCCCCATCGCACAACCCCTCCACCCGCCGTGAGCGCAGCTCGCCGGCGGGTGCGTTTTTTCGTACTCGCTGATGATTACCCTTCGCAACGTCACCCTGCGCCGCGGCACCAAAGTGGTGCTGGACAACATCTCGGCCACCATCAACCCAGGCGAAAGCGTGGGCCTGGTCGGCCGCAATGGCGCCGGCAAATCGTCCCTGTTTGCGTTGCTCAGCGGCAAGCTGCACGAGGACAGCGGTGACTTCCACATTCCGTCGAGCTGGCGCATGGCCGAAGTCGCCCAGCACATGCCAGAAACAGACCAGAGCGCTACCGCCTTTGTGCTGGAGGGCGACACCCGCCTGACCGAAGTGCAGCGCCAGCTGGCAGAAGCCGAGGCCAGCGACGACGGCATGGCCATTGCCCAGGCCTATTCCGACCTGCATGATGCCGGCGCCCACGACGCAGAGGCACGGGCCCAGGCCTTGATCCTGGGTCTGGGCTTCAGGACCAGCGAGCTGGACCAGCCTGTGGACAGCTTTTCTGGCGGCTGGCGCATGCGCCTGCAGCTGGCGCGCGCCCTGATGTGCCCGTCGGATCTGCTGCTGCTGGACGAACCCACCAACCACTTGGACCTGGATGCGCTGGTCTGGCTGGAAGCCTGGCTCAAGCGCTACCCGGGCACCATGATCGTGATCAGCCACGACCGCGAGTTCCTGGACGCCATCACCAACGTCACGCTGCAGATCCAGCAGGGCCAGCTCACGCGCTACGGCGGCAACTACAGCAAGTTCGAAGAACTGCGCGCGCAGCAGCTGGAACTGCAGGCTGCCAGCTTTGCCAAGCAGCAGGAAAAGATGGCCCACCTGCAGCACTTCATCGACCGCTTCAAGGCCAAGGCCAGCAAGGCCAAGCAGGCACAAAGCCGGGTCAAGCAGCTCGAACGCATGGAAAAGATTGCCCCGGTGCTGGCCGAGGCCGAATTCACCTTCGAATTCAAGGAGCCCGCCAACCTGCCCAACCCCATGCTGGCCATCAGCGATGCGGCCTTTGGCTACGCCGACGACGAAGGCCAGACCACCACCATCCTGACCGGCGTGAACCGCTCGGTGCTGGCAGGTCAGCGCATCGGTATTCTGGGAGCCAATGGTCAGGGTAAGTCCACCCTGGTCAAGACCATTGCCCGCACCATGAAGCCGCTGGCCGGCTCGGTGACGGAAGGCAAGGGCCTGAACATCGGTTACTTTGCCCAGCAGGAGCTGGACGTGCTGCGTCCCAGCGATAACCCGCTGGAGCACATGATCCGCCTGGCACGCGATCTGGGCCCGGATGCCAAGCAACCCAGCCGCGAGCAGGACCTGCGCAACTTCCTGGGCACATTCAACTTCAGCGGCGATATGGTCAAGCAGACCGTGGGGACCATGAGCGGTGGTGAAAAAGCCCGTCTGGTGCTGGCCATGATCGTCTGGCAGCGCCCCAACCTGCTGCTGCTGGACGAACCTACCAACCACCTGGATCTGGCAACCCGCGAAGCCCTGGCCATGGCGTTGAACGACTTCGACGGCACGGTGATGCTGGTGTCCCACGACCGTCACCTGCTGCGTGCCGTCTGCGAAGACTTCTGGATGGTGGGCCGCGGCGTGGTCGGCCCCTTCGACGGCGATCTGGACGATTACCAGCGCTACCTGCTGGAAGAATCCAAGCGCCTGCGCGAAGAAGCCAAGCATGCCGAAGCCCAGGCGCAGCAGGCAGCTGCGGCACCGGCTCCAGCCGCTGCCGTGGTGGCTCCGGTGGCAGCACCTGTGGAAATCGCCGCGGCCCCCTCTGCGGCGCCTGCCCCGCAAGGCGACCAGCGGGAGCAGCGCAAGCTGGCTGCCGCCGCACGCCAGCAGCTGTCGGAAAAGACCAAGCCTTTCAAGAAAGAGCTGGAGCAGATCGACAAGAAAATGCCCCAGCTGACGGCCCAGCGCGACGCCCTGGAAGCCGAGTTGGCCATGCCCGGGCGGTCCGGCGCCGACATTGTGGAAGCAGGCAAGCAGCTCAGCAGCATCAACAGCGAGCTGGACGCGCTGGAAGAGCGCTGGTTGGAGTTGACCGAAGAAATCGAAGGGCTGACCCAGGCCGCGGGTCTGGCCTGAGCCATAAGGCCTGCAGCCGGGACGGGTCAGATATCCAGTTCCGGCCTGCAGACCTGTTGCCATCGCCCGGTGGCAATCCCCTGACAGGCGCTGCCAGTTCGCTCAGTGCCAGCTCTCCAAGAGCTCTCAGCGGTGGGACGCAGCCAGCACCCCACCGGCTGCGATGAACGCGCCGCCGGTCACACGCTGGAACCAGCGGCCCGCGCTACCCTGCTGCAGGCGCGCCAGCAACGTGGCACCACACAGCACATAGCCCAGCATGATGGCGCCGTCCAGCACCAGCCAAGTCAACGCCAGCACGCCCAATTGCCCGGCAATGGGAAGACTGGCGTCCATGAACTGCGGAAACAGCGCACTGAAGAACAGCAGGTCCTTGGGGTTGCCAATGCCCACGATCAGGCCTTTGCGGTACAGAGGTCGCCAGGTGCGCCACATGGACCGGCCGGCCTGCGGGTGGTCTTGAACGGCAGGACTGGCGTTAGCCGTCTGCACCGCGGGATCATCCGCTGCGCCGCTGCTCTGGCTGCGCCAGGTGGCGATGCCCAGATACAGCAGATAGGCGGCCCCTGCCCATTTGATGATGTGAAACAGCGTGTCCGATGCGGCAATCACCGCACCCAGACCCAACGCGGACAGGCCCATCAGCGTCATCGACGCCGTCATCCCGCCCACGATGGTGGCCAGTGCAGGGCGCACCCCATGGCGTGCCGCATGCGTCACGCACAGCAACGCCGACGGGCCGGGCGCCGCAATCACGGCGCCTGCCAGGGAAACGAACAACAGCCAAGTATGCAAAGACATGGAAACTTCCAACCGCCAGCGCAGCGCGCCATGCAAGGCGGCACCCGCCTGGCAGAACACAGGGGACGGATAGCCGCAGCAAGCAATACGCTGACAGCAGCGCATGGAAATGCCTATCCAGCTACAGCCGTGGATTGTAGGCGGCGGCCTGTTCCAATGCTTTGCTGTTAACTGTATTCATATACAGTTTAAAAATTTTTATATCGGCAACGAAATATTTCCAGAATGTGTCAACCGGGGTGATCGGGGCCGCGTTGTGAGGTGCACAAGGAGTAATACCCAGATGCATACCACCGCCATCCTGTCCGCCTGGCCTGACGACGAACGCGATCGCAAGCGCGCACCCGCCCGCTTCTGACAGCCTGCCACAGGCACCGCGCCAGCACGTGCATGCTGGCTGCCACCAGGGAGCGCGTTCCCTGCCCGGCACACCACTTTCTACGCGCACCTTGCTACACAACCCAGCCCGCCTGAACCTGCTTTCGGCGGGCTTTGTGCTTCATGGAGTCTGCCAGTGTGCAGCGCTGGCGGCAACACCACCGCCTGCACCTACAGGCCTGCCAGAGCAAGATGCAGGCGATGCCGGCCCTGCAAGCCAGATCTCCCCACCTTTCCCACGCCATTTCCGGCGCTCTTTTGCGCACAGTGTGTCAACCCGGCCTGGATGACGAACGTTAAAGCAGTACAAGGAGTGAATTCGTATGCAAACCCCCGCCATTCTGTCTGCCTGGCCTGACGACGAACGTGATCGCAAGCGCGCACCTGCGCGTCTGTAAGCAAATGCCGTGCCGGCACTTGCCGACCGCTGCCGCTGCCGCTGCCGCTGCCGCTGCCGCTGCCGCTGCCGCTGCCGCTGCACAGTTTGTGCGTTGAGATACGACACATTACCCGCTCTGAAACCCGCCTCTGGCGGGTTTTTTATTGTCGCTACCAAGCGTAGTACACACCGCTGACCACAAAACTTCAGCGCCACCACCATCACCACGTCACACGGCAACGCCACTGGCACCATCGTGGTGCACGGCATCCTCCAACCTGGGGCGTTTACACACTCGTTCACTTTTGCATGCACCTGCTTGCATCCTGACCGTCAACCCGTGCTGCGGGCCACGCGTTAAAGAAGCACAAGGAGTGAAAACCGTATGAACCTGACCGACATCCTGTCCGCATGGCCTGAAGACGAACGTGACCGCAAGCGCGCACCCGCACGCCTGTAATCCGATTGCAGGCTGAGCGGCCATGACGCTGGCCCGATCTTGGGAGCCCATTCGCCCATCGGATGCCCTGGATCTGTTCTTTGAGTGTTGCGCCGTCTTCAACGTTGTTCCACCCGTAAAAAAGCCCACGCAAGTGGGCTTTTTTCATGAGTGTCCTGCTGGCCAGGTCATCTGCTGCACACCGTGCAGGATGTCCAGTTGCAAGCTAGGGCTCCACACAGAAATAAAAAAGGAGCCGGACATGTCCAGCTCCTCGCATGCATACAAGCGACCCTGAAAGGCCGCCAGCTGCTCAGTGCATGTGCAGACCGCCGTTGACCGAGAAGTCGGCACCGGTGGAATAACCGCCTTCGTCCGATGCCAGCCAGGCGATGATGGAGGCAATTTCGCCGGGTTCACCCAGACGCTTGACGGGGATGGTGCCCACGATCTTTTCCAGCACGTCGGGACGGATGGCCTTGACCATATCGGTACCGATATAGCCCGGGCTCACGGTGTTCACCGTCACGCCCTTGGTCGCCAGTTCCTGCGCCAGGGCCATGGTAAAGCCATGCATGCCCGCCTTGGCAGCCGAATAATTGGTCTGGCCGGCCTGGCCCTTTGCACCGTTGACCGAGCTGATGTTGATGATGCGGCCCCAGCCCTTTTCCACCATGTCGCCCACGACCTGCTTGGTCACGTTGAACATGGAGTTCAGATTGGTTTCGATCACCGCCTGCCAGTCATCAGGGGTCATCTTCAGGAACATGCGGTCGCGGGTGATGCCGGCGTTGTTCACCAGCACGTCGATGCTGCCATGTTCGGCCTTGGCTTGGCCGAAAGCTTCGACCGTCGACTCCCAGTTGCCCACATTGCCGACCGACGCGTGGAAGGTGTAGCCCAGTGCCTTTTGCTCATCCAACCACTTCTGAAAGTCGCGTGTCGGGCCGCAGCCGGCAATGACCTTGAAACCTTCCCGATGCAGGCGCTGGCAGATGGCCGTACCAATGCCACCCATACCCCCGGTCACATACGCTACTTTCTGGCTCATACATATTCTCCTGTTAATCGATAGTTTTCCACTAACACTCTACCTGCTTTGGCGCAGGGAAACCTTGAGGTAAGTACCAATCGCGGCAATTAGATTGGATTTCGCGCTATCAACACCAGAGCAGACAGTAGGCCCAAGCCTCTCCTTCTGCCCACCGGGACATACCCGGTGGTGCGACACCGCAGCCTGGCTGCTGCCAGGCCGCAGCGACTGCGCATCGCGTGTGCAGGCCAGCCTTTAACGCTCCAGCGCCATGGCCACGCCCATGCCGCCACCGATGCACAGCGCGGCCACGCCCTTCTTGGCGCCGCTGCGCTGCATTTCGTGCAGCAAGGTCACCAGCACGCGGCAGCCGGAGGCGCCGATGGGGTGCCCGATGGCGATGGCGCCACCGTTGACGTTGACCTTGGCGGCATCAATGCCCAGCACCTGGTTGACGGCGCAGGCCTGGGCTGCAAAGGCTTCGTTCAGCTCGAAGACATCCACGTCCCCCACAGACCAACCAGCGCGGTCCAGCGCCTTGCGGGTGGCAAACACCGGGCCCATGCCCATGGCGGCGGGATCCAGGCCGCTGGTGGCGTAGGACTTGATGGTGGCCAATGGCTTCAAGCCCAGAGCCTTGGCCTTGCTGGCACTCATCACCACCACGGCGGCAGCGCCGTCGTTCAGGCCCGAGGCATTGCCCGCGGTCACCGTACCGGCCTTGTCGAAAGCAGGCTTGAGGCCGCCCAGGGCTTCGGCATTGGTCTTGCGGTTGATGTACTCATCGGCCGCAAACACCACGGGGTCACCCTTGCGCTGCGGGATCACCACGGGAACGATTTCGTCCTTGAACTTGCCGGCGTCCTGTGCTGCGGCCGCCTTTTGCTGGCTGGCCAGCGCCAGCGCGTCCTGCTGCTCGCGGCTGATGCTGTTTTCCTTGGCCACGTTCTCGGCCGTGATGCCCATGTGGTACTGGTTGTACACGTCCCACAGGCCATCCACGATCATGGTGTCGCTCATCTTCCAGTCACCCATGCGCTGGCCGTCGCGCGAACCATTGAGCACGTGGGGTGACAGGCTCATGCTTTCCTGGCCACCGGCCACCACGATCTCGCTGTCACCCGTGGCCACGGCCTGGGCGGCCAGCATCACGGCCTTGAGACCGGAGCCACACACAGCGTTGATGGTCAGCGCCGGGGTTTCCTTGGCAACACCGGCCTTCATCATGGCCTGGCGAGCGGGATTCTGGCCCACGCCTGCGGTCAGCACCTGACCCATGATCACTTCGCCCACCTGGTCAGCGCCCACCTGGGCGCGGGCCAGAGCCTCCTTGATGACGATGGCGCCCAACTCGGTGGCAGGCACCTTGGCCAGGGCGCCACCAAACTTGGCAACGGGGGTGCGGACAGCAGAAACGATAACGATGTCTTCCATGGTCTTCCTCTTGTGTTTTTCCGTATCGGGGTGGTTGAGCTCCGCAGCCAATGACAGCCCAGGGGCCGTGCAGCGGCTGCTTCAGATATTGCACCGCAGCATTCTGCCCTGTCCTCCAGGGCTGCGGCAGCGAAACCTCAGGCTTTTTGCAGCACGTAGCTGCCGGGTGCTGGCATGCGTTCCTTGTATTTGGTGCCTTGACCGTAGCGCTTGGGCGCAGCAATTTGCTTGCCAGCGTGGCCTTTGAGCCAGCCGGCCCAGTCTTCCCACCAACTGCCGGGCTGCTCTTGCGCCCCTTCCAGCCACTGGGCCTGGGTGGGCGGCAGTGCACCGTCCTCCCGGATCCAGTGGCTGCGCTTTTTCTTGGCAGGCGGGTTGATCACCCCCGCAATGTGACCGGAGGCTCCCATCACAAAGCGCTTGGGGCCGGGCAGGACCTGGGTGGACGCATAGGACGCGGTGATGGGCACAATATGGTCTTCGCGTGACCCGTAGACATACACCGGCAGCTTGAGCTTGCGCAGGTCGATCTGCTCGCCGCACACGGTCAGCCTGTTGGGCTGCACCATGTTGTTCTCCAGATAGAAGTTGCGCAGATACCAGGCGTACCACGGACCCGGCAGATTGGTGCAGTCGCTGTTCCAGTACAGCAGATCGAACGCGGGAGGGGTTTCACCCTTCAGGTAGTTGCCCACCACGTAATTCCAGACCAGGTCATTGGGACGCAGGAAACTGAAGGTGGACGCCAGGTCCTGACCGGCCATCAGCCCGCCCTGCCCCATCTGCATCTCGCGGTATTTGACGAAGTTCTCGTCGATAAACAGATCCAGGATGCCGGTGTCCTGGAAGTCGATCAGCGTGGTCAGGAAGGTGGCGCTGGCCACCGGGTGCTCTCCGCGCGCGGCCAGCACTGCCAGGCCGGTGGCCAGCATGGTGCCTCCCACACAGAAACCCAGCGCGTTGATCTTGGGTGCATCGGCGATCTCCTGCACCACGGCAATGGCGCGCAGGATGGCTTCTTCGATGTAGTTGTCCCAGGTGCGGTCGCCCATGGCCGCATCGGGGTTGCGCCAGCTCACCACGAAGGTGCGGTGCCCCTCGCTGACGGCATAGCGGATCAATGAATTGTCGGGCTGCAAATCCAGGATGTAGTACTTGTTGATGCAGGGAGGCACCATCAGGAAGGGGCGCTCGTGCACCTTGGCCGTCAGCGGCTTGTACTCGATCAGCTGAAAGTACTCGTTCTCATACACCACCGCGCCTTCGGTGGTGGCCACGTTCTTGCCCACCTCGAACACGCTTTCGTCCGTCATGGACACATGGCCCTGCTGGATGTCGTGCAGCAGATTCTGCACGCCCTTGGCGATGCTCTCTCCACGCGTTTCGATGGCTTTTTGCTGGGCATCGGGGTTCAGCGCCAGAAAGTTGCTGGGCGCCATGGCCGCCACCCACTGCTCCACGGCAAAGCGGATGCGCTGGCGGGTCTTTTCGTCCGCCTGCACCGAATCGGCCATGCCGGTCAGCACCTTGGCGTTGAGCGCATAGCTGGCAGCCGAGAACGCCGCCAGCGGGTTGTGCTCCCAGGGTGCGGCGCTGAAGCGCTTGTCCTTGGGCACGGGTGCCTTCATACCGGCGGCCCACAAGGCCGTGGCTTCCCGCACGTATTCCTGCTGCAGCGCCTGCAGCTTGCCCGGCTCGAACTGCACCGACGGTACGGCGCCGGGCGCCTTGGGATCGATCTGCTGGAATGACTGCAGGGTCTTGGCCCAATGCTCGCCAAAGAACTGCTGGAAAGCCTGGGCGCTTTGGCCCCAGATAGGTTCAGAATTCATGCCTGCCTTGTCCCCTTGGTGTTGCTGTCGCTGTCAGCCCGCATGCCATGTGTCGCCAACGGGCTTGCATCCATTGTTGCCGAGGCGGCAGGCGCTGACAACGCAACCCAGCGCCGCACTGTGCCTTGCTTGGAGGGACGTTGACAGACATCAAGCCAGATTCACGGCATTTTCGGGTGTGCATACCGCCCTCTGCCCTATGCTTGGCGCCATGTATCTGATCCTGATTGCCTGGTTTTACGTCACCTTGATGATGGCCATTGCCGAAGCCAGCAACCCCGTGGGTTCGGTGCTGGGTGGCATCGTGACGTTTGTGCTGTATGGCCTGCTCCCCATGGCCATCGTGGGCTACATCATGGCCACGCCCGAGCGAAAACGCCGCTTGAAAGCCCGGCGCGAAGCCGAGCAGCAAGCCTGGGATGCTGCCCAGGAGCCACCTGCAACCAACACCAAGTCCACGCCGACCGGAACGATCGAGACGCCGGCCACGGCGGGCATTGACTCCACACCCGTCTTCCCTGCCGAAGCGCGGCCAGCGAACGCTACCGCCCCGACAGAACAGCACCCCTGAAAGACGGACGCCGACCAACGGCATGCTACTTGCAGCGCGCACGCCACAGTCTGTCCAGGCCACCCAGCCAAGTTGCAAGCAATTGAAAACTGTGCGTACCCACCGGCGCAGGGCAGCCAATCAATCGCGGCGATCACGCCCCAAAGCACCGCCACGGTGTCCGGGGTAGCCCGGCCGACTGGGCATGACGGCCGTCAGCTTCGCGCTGCAGACGTTTGCCCGTCCAGCCAGATGCATGCTGCCATCCGTCCCGTGCTACCTAGCACCGCAGCATCACGGCGGTGGGAAAAAAAGCGGGTGCTGTCGGTGACCGTGCACCAGGGCGTGCTGCCGTCATTTCCGTAGATGCCCGTCAGACCCAGCGCCTGCAGCCGCTGGCGGGCCAGTCCTGGCAGGTTGGCCCACCATTTTCCCGACACCGCGCCGGGTGTGAAGCAACTGGCCGCTTGCGCGGATGCGGTGACGAACGCCTGGCGGACTTCGCTGCCCACCTCGAACGCCGTGGGGCCGATGCACGGCCCCAGCCAGACCTGGGTATCGGCTGCGATGGCAGCCACCGTCTGAACCGACATCGCTTCAGCAGCATGTGGCAGGGCTGCAGACGCCGGATGCGCCTGGCGTGCCTGTACCTGCCTTGCAAAACGGGCAAACACCGTCTCCAGTACGCCCACACCGTCCTGCCCCACCAGTCCGCGCCACCCTGCATGAGCTGCGGCCACCACCGGCACATGGCGGTGGGCCAGCAGCACCGGCAGGCAATCGGCCACCATGATGGTGCACACCGCATCCGGCTGATCGCTCACGCAGGCGTCTGCTGCGACTCCGTCGGCGGTGTGAGCATGCAATGCCTCCACATCGCAGCCATGCACCTGCTGCAAGAACACCGGGCGCGCTCCAGGGCTGCTGCGCTGGATGGCTTCGGTCAGGATGTGGCGGTTGGCGGCCACAGCGGCAGAGTCGTCGCGCACATGGTCGCCCAGGTTCAGGCTGTCAAACGGGGCTTGGCTCACCCCGCCTGCACGGGTGGTGAACAGGGTTTGTACACCCGCGATCTGCGGCCATTCAGGCGCCAGCCAGGGGTGGGACACAGGCATCATCGCACTCTCACGCATCGTCGTTCTTCTCGTTCACACACCACATTCAAGCTCCATACTCGGTGCAACACCGCCGTTCAGGCCTGTGCATCCGGGCAGGCCGAGGGCTGCGCCGCTTGCACGGCGGACTGCGCCAGCGCGGCGTCATAAGCGGCCAGGGTGGCAGGCAGGCCGTCCAGGGGCACGCCAAAGCGCTGGGCATTGAAGATCTGCGGCACCAGACAGCAGTCGGCCAAAGTCAGGCTGTCGCCCCAGCACAGCGTGGACGGAGCCATACCCAGGCGCGCGCGCTCGGTCGCCAGCAATGCCAGCTCGCGCTCGAAAGCCTCCAGGCCCTGGCGCACCCAGTGGTGGTACCACAGGTTCTTGGTGTCGTCGCTCAAACCGCCTTCGTGCACCAGCCAGCGCAGCACCCGCAGATTGTTCAAAGGGTGGATATCGCAAGCCACCATCTGCGCCAGACCGCGGATGCGTGCACGGGCCAGCGCATCGCCTGGCAGCAGGCTGGGCTGGGGATGGGTCTCGTCCAGGTACTCAATGATGGCCATGGACTGGTTCAACCAGGCGGTACCGCCGCCAATATCCAGAGCCGGCACCAGGCTGTCCCCCATGTGCGCCAGGTAATCCGGCGCCCGCTGCGCGCCGTGTACCAGGTGCACGGCGTGGTAGTCATACGGCAGCCCCTTGTGTGCCAGAGCAATGCGCACACGGAACGAGGCCGAGGAGCGGAAGTAGTTGTAGAGCTGCATGGGCCGCAGCATAGCGCAGGCCGTGTCGCCTTTTGGGCTGCACCGTGCTGGCGCCGTGGCACACTGCAAGCAGGGCAGAAAAGCCGCAGCGCCACTTTGCCCGTGCCCCGAGACAACACGCTAGATTGACCAACAACCATGTCCCAACAGTACGTTCTCCCCCCTGCTCCTGTTGCCAGCCTGCCCGTCACCGGCAGCGAAGCGCTTTTTCCCGTGCACCGCGTCTACTGCGTGGGCCGCAACTACGCCGAACACGCCAAGGAAATGGGCTTCACCGGCCGCGAGGCGCCGTTCTTCTTCATGAAGCCGGCCGATGCCGTGCTGCCCGTGCCCGCAGGCCAAACGGTGGACATGCCCTACCCCACGCTGACCGACAACCTGCACCACGAGATCGAACTGGTGGTGGCCATTGGCAAGGGTGGTAAGGACATTCCCGTGGCCCAGGCGCTGGAGCATATCTACGGCTACGCCGTGGGCCTGGACATGACACGCCGCGACCTGCAAGGCGAGATGAAGAAGCAGGGCCGTCCCTGGTGCATCGGCAAGGGCTTCGACTACAGTGCTCCCATCGGCCCCATCACGCCAGTCGCCCAAGCGGGTGACGTCACCACTGCCGGCATCTGGCTGCAGGTGAACGACGCCGACCGCCAGCGAAGCAATGTGGACCAGTTGATCTGGAACATTGCCGAGACCGTGGCCATCCTGTCGCAAGCCTGGGAGCTGCAACCCGGCGACCTGATCATGACCGGCACGCCCGAAGGCGTGGGTGCCGTGGTGCGTGGCGATGTGATGGCCGGCGGCGTGGACGGACTGGAGTCCATCCGCGTGCGCGTGGCGTAAACGCGGCCCACCCTGGAGACGTCGTTGCGAAGCTGAGCGTACCGTCCCGTGCGTCTGCGGCTTCGTGCGGCGTCTTTATGGTGCACCGGCGATCCCTGCGATCTGCCGGGCCCCGCGGCCCATTTGGGCACATCAACGCAGCCGATAACTCCTGTTTCCATAGCTACCAATACTCACGCAGCAAGCATCACAGCCCCACTTCCCCTATATTCCAGACATGACCTTGCGCAGCCCCATCAAGTTCTGCCGTGAATGCGGCCATGCCGTGACCTATCGCGTGCCCGACGACGGCGACACGCGTGCCCGCGCCGTGTGCCCGCAATGCGCCACCATCCACTACGAGAACCCGCTGAACGTGGTAGGTACCATTCCCGTGCTGGCCGATGGCCGCGTGCTGCTGTGCAAGCGCAATATCGAGCCACGCTGGGGCAAATGGACGCTGCCGGCGGGTTTCATGGAACTGGATGAAACCACCAGCCAGGGCGCAGCACGCGAGACGGATGAGGAAGCCGGCGCCCAGATCCGCATGGGGCGGCTGTTTTCGGTCATCAATGTGCCGCGCGTAGGCCAGGTGCACCTGTTCTACACCGCCGAAGTGCTGAGCGAAGCACTCAACCCAGGGCCGGAAACCATTGAGGCACGGTTCTTCCGCGAAGAAGATATTCCCTGGGACGAAATTGCTTTTCGCACCGTGAGCAACACGCTGCAGCGCTGGTTTGCCGACCGCGACAACGGCATGAGCGACCAAGTACACGCCATCGATCTGGTCTGATTCCCCTCACGCAACCGTCTGCACAAGCCCGCAGGAATGCCCCGGGCTTTTTCATGTCCGGCCACCCAACGGCGGGCATTGCCCTGGGTGCACCGTCGTAGGAACTTCGCAATCTGGCGGGAACGGCCGCGGTACAGGGTGCATGTGCGGGCCCCTTACCGCGTTGAATGGCCTCTTCAGCCCAGCCAGCCCTTGGGCTTTTTGTCCTGCTTGCGCTCCACCGGGTTGGCCGTCAACCAGTTGGAAGGATAGGCACGCAAAAACTCGCGCGCCTTGTCCTGGCGGGCAGTCAGCCAGGCATCGTACGAGCCTTCGTTCAGAATCGCCGGCATGCGCTTTTCGCTGCCCGGGTGCTGGTAGCGGTGCATCAGTGCATGGCTGTTGGCGTTCACAGTCAGCATGGCGTAGCTGATCAGTTCCGCGCCGCTGTCCGGATCCTGCCAGCGGGACCACACTCCGGCCACGCCCATGGGCTCGCCATCCACGCGCGAGATGCGGGTGGACACCGGTTTTCCGCTGCGCAGATCGTCCTCGAAGAACGCCTGCATCGGAATGATGCAGCGCTGCCCGGCCAGCCAGGCATCGCGATAGGCCTGCACGGTGGATACCGTGTCGTTGCGCGCCACCAATTGCTTGGGCGCACGCAGTCGGGCATCGGATGCGGATTTGACCCAGTGCGCCACAAAACCGAACTGTGCCGGCACCCATTCGCGCTGCACGGGAGGGGCCTTGGGTTTGGCCGCAGGCACCGCATCGGCGGCAGCCGCCACGGTCGACTCCAGAAGGGGCGCTGCTTCGGCAGCACCACCGGCCACGGACACCACATCGGCCACCGCAGCGTCCGACAGGACGGGCTGTGCCACGGCACGGACCATGCCGCTGAGACGGTTGGCACGGACCAGGCGCTCCGCAGGCACCTCCACAGGACTCACTTTGAAGAAGGCGGCGTAATCGCCCGGCTGGGGCAGGTTTTCATACTGGGAACTCATAGGCGCAGATGGTAAGGGTCTTGGCGGCGCCCGAACACGGCACGGCGACAAAAACCGCGAGATCACCTTGCGCATGCTGCTGACATTGCTGGCAGTTTCTTGACATGGGTTTACCCCAGGCCCGGCTTTTGCTGATGCAGATCACGCGTACCGAGGCACACACCAACAAGAGACAAGGACCCGTATGACGACTCCCAGCCACCATGCCGCCGCATCTTCTGCCGCCCCCCAGCTGCACACCGATGCCTTCATCCCTTATATGCGGAATGTCACGCGCTGCGAGGCTTCGCTGCGCGAGCTGAACCTGATGTGGCGGCTGATCGAGTCATCTGCCAAGATGAACTGCCCACAGGAAGCCCATGCCATCCTTCCGATGATGGCCGCCACGCGTGCCGGCTTTGAGCAGCTGGAACAGGATCTGGTGCACTCCATGGTGCACCAGTCCGTCACCGGGGTGATGGCCGCCCTGGCCACGCAGGCCCAGAACGTGATCGATACCCTGGTGCGCAACCTGTACGAGCGCACGGCCGACGTGGGCTTTCTGGCCACCGACAGCATGCTCTGCCGCTACGTGGCCGGCCTGGCCGACGGTGTGGGCGTGCAGGAGCGCCTGCGCGCTTACCGCAGCAAATACACGGTCTATAACGAGATCTTGCTCGTAGGCCTGGACGGAACGGTGCTGGCCCAGACCGATGGCGACTCTCCCGTGGAAGGCAGCCAGGACCCACTGCTGGCGCGCACGCTGCAAAGCAGCAGCTATGTGGAAACCTTCCGCGCCACCGACCTGCGCCCCCACCAGACCCACGCGCTAATCTATTCTCAGCGCATGCTGCACCCACAGACGGGTGAGCCCATTGGCGTGCTGTGCCTCAGCTTTGACTTCGATGGCGAAATGCGCGGCATCTTCGGTGCACGCGCCGCTGGCCTGCAAGGCAGCAACAATGGCGTGCGCAGCGTGGGCCTGCTGGTCAATGGCAGCGGCCTGGTGCTGGCCAGCAGCGATCCGCACTGGATTGGTGCCGACAGCCCCGTCCCGACGTACCACAACAGTGCGCCAAATCTGCACATCCATGCGGGACGCACCTACCTAGTGCAGACCGCCGCATCTGCAGGCTACCAGGGCTACCCTGGCCCTGAAGGCTGGCAAGGCCAGATCATGATTCCGGTGGAGCAGGCCTTTGCCAACCAGAGCCAGCATCTGCTGGAACAGCTGGACCCCTATGTGGCACAGGGTCTGTTGGCGCATGCCCACCGTTTTTGCCCGCCGCTGCATGCCATCATCACGGCGGCGGACACCATTCGCCGCGTGGTCTGGAACGGCCAGGTGATGACCGCCGGCGACACACCCGACAACGGCAGCGACGGCACCCGTCTGCAGGCCGTGCTGGAACAGATCGGCGAGACCGGGGCACGCACCAACGAGGTGTTCACCCAGTCCATTCGCGCGCTGTACGACACGGTGCTGAATGCTGCCCTGCGCGACAACACCCTGCTCAGCCGCCTGCTGGTGGACCTGCTGGACCGCAACCTGTACGAGCGCGCCAACGATTGCCGCTGGTGGGCACTGACGCCCCAGTTGCCTGCGCTGCTGCTGGCCGTGCAACGCGGACAGGCCACAGACACCCAGGTGCAGCAGGTCTGCACCCAGCTCAGCCACATACACAGCCTCTACACCGTCTACAGCCAGTTGGTGGTGTACGACCGCAGCGGCCGCATCGTGGCCACCAGCTTGCGGGGCGAAACACCCGCAGGAGCACCTGCCGGCTGGCAGAAAACCACCGACGACGTCCTGCAGCATCCACTGCTGGGCCAGAGCATCGAGGCCGACACACTCACCCAGGTACTGGCCCTGTCCGGCCCGCAGGCCTACCACGTCAGCCCCTGGCGGCCCAGCGCCCTCGAAAGCAGCCAGGCACCCACCTACGCCTACCACGCAGCCTTGCGCAGCGAAGACGGGCAGGTGCTTGGCGGCATCGGTTTGGTCTTCAATGCCGAACGCGAGCTGCAATCCATGCTGGACAGCGCCGCGCCGCACAACGCGGCCTCCGCTGACAGCGCCACCCGCGTGCTCTACCTGGACCGCCTGGGTCAGGTGCTG
This sequence comes from Comamonas sp. 17RB, assembly GCF_030056555.1. Taxonomy (NCBI): domain Bacteria; kingdom Pseudomonadati; phylum Pseudomonadota; class Betaproteobacteria; order Burkholderiales; family Comamonadaceae; genus Comamonas; species Comamonas sp. 17RB. The sequence continues at coordinate 49,175 of NZ_JASHHY010000004.1, forward strand.
GCCTCCACCGACACGGCCCAGCCTGTGGGCAGCCGCATGCCCCTGCCTGCCGATCTCCTGCAGTTGCCTGCAGGCCAGAGCGCCGCACGCGCCATGGTGCATGCCGGCCAGTACTGCATCGTGGCCGCCACGGCAGGCAGTGGCTACCGTGAATTCAAGCGCAGCGACGGCTACCGCGAAGAGGTGCTGGCCGTGGCCGTCCAGCCTTTCGGGGCCGAACAGGAAGATGCCATCGCCGCCGTGCGCCGCCGCAGCACCTATATCGACTCCATGGCGCCTGCCCAGGGCGGACAGCACCAGTTGCGCGAGATGGCCACTTTCTTCGTCGGCAGCAGCCTGATGGCTCTGGACGCCGCCTGCGTGCTCGAAGCACTTCCGGCTGCGGCCATTGCCCCAGTGTCGGCCGGCCGCATTCCCCACTGTGTGGGCACCATGGCCCGCCGCAGCCGCGGTGCGCTGACCGGTTATGTCTGGGTGTTCGACCTGAACGCCCTGCTGCACGGCAAACCCACCCGCGTCACCGCGCAAAGCCAGGTCGTCGTGCTGGAGCATGCCGGCCGCCGCCTGGGCCTGCTGGTCAGCGACCTGCAGGGCGTGGCCCGCTTTGCCGACAGCCAGGTCATTCCTGCGCCCGCCATGGCCCCCTCCCAGCACCGGCTGGTGGATGCCCTGGTCAAGGCCAACGGCGGCAGCCTGCTGATCCAGTGCCTGAGTGCAGCGGCCTTGCTGCACACGCTGCAGGGGCAGGCGAATGGCACTGCAGCGTCTGTTAGCAATGGCTTGCCCACCGCCTGACATCGTTGCCTGAACGGCTTAGTCGATCGTGCGCTTTTCAAGCCCCTTGCGCAGGGCCAGATCTACGATGGGCTGCTCTCTCTTGTTCGCCCTCTGACAATGATTCTGTTGAAAATGGTCAGTAAACCAGATGACAAAACGTGCCCAGCGTTTTTCACGCGCCCGCCATGCATGGGATGACACGCTCTCCCAAGCGTAGCCATTGAACACTGTCGCATTGACGAAATGATCGAGGGCGCGCACGCCGGCTCGCCCTCGCTCGGTGTTCCCACACAACCCAACCCACCACAGCACCAGATACCCCATGATCGCCATAGGAACCATGGCACACATCAGAGCAAAACCTGCTAAACGCTCTTTCACCCACTGATCCTTTTACGCAACAGAATTCGGACACCATTTTCCGAACGAATCGTCAAACGCCCCACTGGCTGCGGCTCATGCCCCTCCACAGGCAGCAACTCGTAGCGGCGCAGAAGACAGGCCAGAATCAACACTGCCTCTTGCAATGCAAACGCAGCCCCTAAACAAACGCGCGGCCCCATGCTAAAAGGCATGTAGGTGTGTTTGATCGCCTGCTTGCTCTCTTCACGGTCGAATCGATCTGGGTCGAATGCATCTGGGTTCTGCCACCATTTGCGGTGTCGCTGTAGCAGCCATGGAGCAATTACCACCGTACTTCCCGCCTTGACCTGTTTACCGCGGATAGGGCAGCCTTGTGCGCTCTCCCGAGCAAAAAATCCAACCGGCGGAAAAAGGCGCAAAGATTCACGAAAAATGTTCCAAAGAAGAGGGAGATTTTTCATGTCAGGCTGCTCTGGCTCACGCTCGCCAAGCAAGCTTTGAACCTGGCTAAAAGCCCGCCCTTGAATATCGGGAGATTTGGCCAACAAATGGCAAGTCCACGTCAACGCGCTGGCGGAGGTTTCATGCCCTGCCAAAAACAGCATGGCCACCTGGTTGATCAGCTCTTCAAAAGAGAACGGCTCACCAGTCTGCGGATCTCGTGCACGCATGAACGCAGTCAAGATATCTTCTGGCCCTTGATCTTCGCCGCGCGCATATGCCTCATAGCGAGGACGAACCATCTCCACCAACAGAGTCCTGATTTCCTTGGCTGCCTGATTGCTCTGCCACTTCAGCCATGGAAGCCGCAACCAGCGCACACCAAACAGGGCTGGCAACATGAGCTTGGGAGCCAATGCTTGGTAACGTGCAAAGGCATCAAAGACCCGGTGGGCATCAGCACCCTGCAGAGGGGTTGAAAAAATCGTGCGGAAAATGATATCAGCGGTGACATGTGACATCTCCACTTCAATGTCATACGCCACGTCATTTTCCAGCGCATCCAAGCGTTCCAACATGGCATTCGCTGCACCCAGCATACGTGGAAAAGCAACATTCAAACGCGCCTGCTCAAAGGCAGGATTCATCATAGTCCGCTGACGCTGCCACTGTGCCCCATTGGTGGTGAACAGACTGTCTCCGAGCAAAGGCTCCAGCGATTCATGCATCAGATGGCTTTTAGGAAAATCCTGTGCCTCGGTATGCATGACTTTTTTAATCTCTTGCGAGTCATTGACCATGTAGAGATCAACGCCGGGCAAATGAACCTCTCCCATTTGCATGCTATAGCTTCGCTCGTACAGCGCATCCAACCATGAACGGCGTGCGTGCCAGAACAAGCTCAGCTTGGATGCTTTCTCAGAATGAGGCTTTGGATAAGCAGGGCAAAACAGTGTCATCGAACCAATCTCTTCTCAATAAAATCTGGTAGCGACTCTTTACACGTGAGCAGCTTAAAATAATCGTATGCACCGGATAACTCCGATGCCATCAAATATTGGAAATGCATCCGCATCTTGTTGCGCCTTATCCAGCGGTAAGAAGATGGTCTGAACAGCTTGTGAAAACGTGGGGTACACATACTTCTAGGGTTGACGCACCCTTCTAAAGCCCTGCAGTCCTGCTTGGGAAAACTCAACGCCAGCAGATCACACATCCCAAAGCTTACACTGTCGCCAGGAGATGAAATATCGACCCAATAAGAACTCTCATCTTTAGCTAACTCAACTAAATTGCGGCGCATCCTGTCCGCTCCTGGCATAAGCGAGAATAATGGAATGCAATTGCCCAGTGTCAGTAAATTGATTTTTTGTTTAGGACAACCTTTTGAAATAAATTCTTCACGTATCGTTTGTACAAAAGAAACCGCTACAGCGCTACCGACGCTAAAACCAATTACAACCAGTTCTTTGTAGTCGCCTGAAATTATCTGTCTCGCAACAATGTTTGCGGTTCTCTTGAAGCGATCATCAACCTCATGCAATGAACTTTCTGCTTCTCTTCTTGAGAAATTCAATATTCTAAGCAACCAGCTAACATGTATTCTCTTATCAATGGCATACCCTGCCCATAGAAAAATGGAACCAAGCAATATACCGCCTGTAAAGCCTCCCCATCCCGGATTGATTTTATACAATACTGTCATTGCAATGCATGCAAGCACCAAGCAAAGCAGCATACACATCAATGGGTAGGCCAACGTCCAGATTGCATAGGGTGTTGCCTTCAGCAATGGGCTCAATACATTTTTATTGCGGAATATCAAGCAATACGTTTTCAGCCCCTGCCATACAACATCTGCAATTCTTGAGTCCCAACTCTGGCGCACCAAATCTGACCAATCTACAAAAACATAATCACTGGATTTGCCTCGATCATTGCTAATGGTCCATTGGGAGTGAAGAAGTCCTTCTTTTAATCCGGGCTCCCAACGGTGGCGACTGCCTACTTTGTAACTTTCCTGCGATACTTCGCCCTGCTTCAAGGATTCACGCTGCATCATCTGGTGATAATGCCGCGCACCGCGTGGATCATATCCACCGACAAAAAGTATTAACCGGTCATTTTTTGAAGGCAACTCAGCCTTTTCTTGCTGGTACAGCATCTAGGATTCCATGCTCAAAGTGCCCTGCTCTTCGAAATTTCGTTGACGCCGAGCAGATGCGGCAAGCAATACGCCATCAGAAGGCATTTCCGCCGGAGCCAGCAGCGGTGCCTTTAACGATTGGGACAAAGGCTTTTGGACCGCTGAAACAGCAACCGGCCATAGACGTTCAGCCATTTGACCATCAAGAGCAACACCACACTGCCATTCAACCTGAGACAGCTTCTTGTAAAAACTTCCATTAAGCTGCGTCCGGCGAATAAGTGCTTGTTTGAACCGCTTCAACTCTTCTGCATCAGGAGTTGCCTGTTCACTCATATGCCAAAAATCGCGCAATCGCCCCTGAAAAGTCAATCCAGGCATATCGTACAGGGCAGTTCCGCACACTTTGACGGGTGCACCATGTTTGAGTGCAGACAAACCAACGGTACTATTCACAAGAACCACCCCTCGCGTCGCCTTCAGCAAAGCAGGCAGATGCTGATCATGAATATAAATAATCTTGCCTTCCAAGCCATAACGACGTGTGAGTAGTTTTAGCGCTTTGCCATAATTTCTATGACCGCGGTCCATCGGGTGGTGTTTGAACACCAGCACTGCGTCTGAAATAGAGACGCCGTCCTTTGGCAGAATTTTTTTCCGCTCCTCGATTAATGCTTTGGAAAAAGACCGCATCACATAATCAGCGAAGTTACAGACCGAATCAAAATCAGAATGCACCGTAATTTGCGAATCATTATGTACCTGCAAAGGAATCAAGAAGAACCGGTGACGTAAATCGCCACACAGTTTTTCCTCTATTCCTTTCTCCTTTATCTTGTACCAGAGCTTACGTCCATATGAGAGCCACCAAAAAGGAGCATCCAGCACAGACATTTGGCGGTGATGCAAGGTATTGTTCCAGAACCATTGAGAAAACCAGGAAACAAAAAAATAAAGCATGCCCCAGACCGCAGCATGCCAATACGTGTTCCCAACCGGAATACTGTTTGATTCTTTTTTTATTTTATCTTTGTTAACTTTATTAGTTGCATGAATAGAAATCGCCTGCTGCACAAGCCACGGGCCAAGGCTTTGTGAGAATTCAGAGTTTCCATTTACTCCTACTGGCTCAAAAGTGACATAGTCCGGTCGCAAATATCCCTCTTCAAAAACACCAACGGCGCAACCCAACTCTTGCGCCAAACCTCTTACACAAGCGTGAACAGGCCGACAGTCTCCAAAAAGTATGATTACATCAATATTCTTTTCTTTTATAAATTTTTCTAGGACATCGGGCCATTCAGCCAAACTACCTTTGAAAGAATCAGCGCCCCTCCGGAAAAATATCCAGTCCCCCGCATTGAAATTAAATTTATATACGTCTGCCCCTTTCGATCTCATATCCTTGGATAGATTCCAAAAGAACGGACCGACTGGACCTTGCAGAAAAAGTACTCTCTTACCGTGGAAACTAGACTTACTCATATTTAATTATTATTGCAATATTTTAAAGATTATAAATCTAATTATTAAATGATCTAGATAATACCATCAGCTTCCTAAGCTGACGTCGAAAATAGCCTACGCGTAATTTATCTAAATTCTCGGCGCCGATCAAACGATCACGTTTTTCTATAATTTGATTAAGAACTGCTTCACAATTGGTGTAGCCTTTCAAAACAGGATCCCAATACAAAGGATAGTGCAATAATGCACATGCCACCAGCTCATCCAAGCTCAATGCGCGTGCCCGGCGCGGGATTGGAAGCATGTCTTGAGTCAATCCCCAACCCGCATAGAAAGGGCGTCCATATACCACAACTTGCTTTTCACGCAGCAGTGCATCAAAGCCAGTTAATGATGTCATGGTCACCACCGTATCGCATCTCTCGATACAGCTCACAACGGACGCGCGTATTTCTACATGATCAGCCCATTGCAGCGCTTCAGTCATCGCTAATTTTCCACTGCGATTCCCACTTGCCACATCTGGGTGCGGTTTATACACAATAAAGGCGTTGGGAAACTGCTTGCGTGCAGCGCTTAACAAACCAGCATTCGTATGCACGCCGTTAACACAATCACATCCAAAACGAATGGATGCATCATCCTCGACCTGCCCTGGCACTAAAACAACTTGGCGATTAACATCTTCAACGTCCCACTGCACAGGCATCAAAGGTTCAAGATTATATTTAGTAATACCATGCTGAATAATAGTCCGCCGTACATAATCAGATCGGGAATAATCTTCTGGCGTAAAATTATGCTCATTCAGCAAAATTTCCAATTCGGAAGGCTGGGATGGGTCAAAATAAATCCCCTTTGCGTCCAGCACAAATGACTGTGGAGGAATAAGGTCCGAACCCAGTCCCACTGAGCGTATAAATCCATCCTCCATACGGAGCAAACGCGAACCGCTTTGCTTGGCCAGCTCGGCCAGACCAGCTGGCGGTACCCTGCCCCAGCACACAAGGCAATCACAGTCCTCTGGCAGCAATACCGCTGCAGCTGAAGCGTTTTTTACGAAGATGACCCTGCCGGGATGGAGCGACAGCATGGATCGAACATTGGCAGCTTTCCAACGCCGGAAACCCACCACAATCATGCGTCCACTAAAGCGTTGTGCCATGGCTTGTTGCCGCTGCAGCCATGCCATCACATCAGAAATATCGCCTGCTTGGTGTGTTTCAGGATTCAGATAACGCGTGTACTGCACATATGCCGCTGTAAATAAATCATCTACAGAGCGGCTGATTCCACGCCTTGCGGAACGGCGCAACATGGCGGGGTGATCTGGCTGTCTGTCATCCGTGACACCCCATCCCGCATACCACGGCACACCAAAGCAGCTCACTGGCTTACCTGCCATCAAGGCTTCAAATCCCATGGTGGAGCTGACTACATATACCTTATCCATCTGCTCGATCAAGCTGATTGGATTCACGGCATCGCGTAGAACCACTATGCGCTGGACCAAGTCCGTCTGCAGATTGGTTAGGTAGCCGGCTTTGCGCCCTGACGAGACTTCGGGGTGTGTTTTCACATAAATTGTCGCCTCGGGGTTATCAGACAGCGCGGCTTGCAACATGGTCTGAAAAGAATGTTCATCGCCTCCTCCCAAGGCAACACTCATATCCCCATAGGTTTGATCCACTACCAGCACTCTGGCAACATCACCATCACTTAATTGCTTTGGATTTAATAGTGGCGCATGATTGTATTTACTAAGCTTGGCATGCAGCAGTTGTGTACGCGCGCGATCATTTCCTGCCTTCACAACCTCTTGCAAAGCATCATCGCTATTCAACAGATTTTCCAAACTGCTGGGCTTGGTACAGTCGTAATAAATCCCAAGTTCATCGCGCACCACCGCCAAAGGCGGGTGTGTTTCCCCTGTGCCAAAGGAGCGTAAAAAGCCGTCTTCCAGCGCCACATAAGGCAACCGATGTTTCTTTGCATACCGGCGTGCCGCATGTGTACTGGGCTTCAGTCCCCAGCCTGCAATAGCCGACAAGTGCTTGGCTTTGGAAGTTAACCGAACGTCCTCGCCCAAGAGTTCCGACAAAAAGGGAATTTTGGCTATTCCCTTGGAGACAATACCCAAACTCATCTCAAACCGCAGGCGGAAGCTGAGTCATGCTGTAGATTTGAAGAACGCCTACAGTGCTTCCCTGCGCATCTTGCACAACCAACGCTCCCACTTTCTTTTCTCGCATAAACGCCTCTGCGTCAGCAAAGCGGGTGTTGGCAGCAATCGTCAATGGGTTGGGAGACATTAATTGCGCAGCAGTTAAATTTTTGACCTCGTCTTGCGCTTCAAAAGCTCGTCGCAGATCACCATCGGTAATGATGCCCTTGAGCATTTCTCCACCCATCACCAGCGTCAGCCCCAGGCGGCCATAGGTGATCGAATTCACCACGTCACGGAAAGACGCATCAGGTGCGCACACGGGCAACGGATCCTTGTGCATCACATCGCACACACGGGTCAATAGACGGCGCCCCAAGCTGCCGCCGGGGTGAAAGCGCGCGAAATCCTCCGGCTGAAAATCGCGCTTCACTGTCAGTGCCACCGCCAGTGCGTCGCCCATTGCCAGGGTATTGGTGGTCGAACTGGTGGGTGCAAGGTTGTTCTTGCACGCTTCACGCTCCACTCCTACATCCAACGCCACATGCGAGTACTGAGCCAAGGTGGAATCCATCTTGCCTGTCAGCGCAATCATCTTGTTCTGCTGGTACTGCAGAAACGGGAGCACACGCAGCACTTCTTCCGTTTCACCCGAGTTGGAGATCAGCAGCGCCACATCAATGGGCTTGATCATGCCCAGGTCACCGTGAAATGCCTCACCAGGGTGTACAAAAAAAGCAGGTGTACCTGTGGAAGCCAAGGTAGCAGCGATCTTTTGGCCAATGATGCCGGATTTACCCATACCAACCACTACCACTCGCCCCTGCATAGCCAGAATCAGCTCCACCGCTTCATTAATGCGCGAATCCAAACGGTCACGCATGCGCTTGAGTGCTTCAATCTCTATATCCAGCGTTTCTTGCGCAATAGCCAATGCACCGCAAGCGGCTCCCTCATTCATCTGCATTCTCATTCCTCGCTTCAAACACTTACTACTGCGCCATCTGGCTCATCAAACGGCTGTACCCAGATGCAGATGCCACCACATCCTCTTGGCCCTGCGCCGACAAAATTGCGTCGGCCAGCTCTCTGAACGCCCCATACCCACCGGGTGTGCTTAATGTTGCCGTTGCCGCAGCACGCACATATTGCGGCGCATCAGGTACGGCATAGCTCAGACCACAGACAGCAAAGGCCGGCAAATCAATGCTGTCGTCGCCCAGGCAGGCTGTTTGGGCTGCTGTTACACCAGCTTGTTGCATCAACGCCTGGCACGCAGCAGCCTTGTCCTTGACACCCAGCAAACAAAAGCTCAACCCCAGATCTGCTACCCGCTTGCGCAACACCGGCGAATCACGGCCCGAAAGCACCGCAACGCGTACACCGCTTTCTTCCAGCAACCGCATGCCTAAACCGTCACGCACATGAAATCGCTTCAGCGCCTCACCGGTTGCGTCATAGAACAAACCACCGTCTGTCAGCACCCCGTCCACATCCGGAATCACCAACCGTACGTCGGCCAAGCTTGGTTGCTTCTGTTCAAAAGCTGATATCGTGCCCATCATCAAGGCCCGCACTTGCTCCAGGCATTCAAGGGTGTCCACACCGGGCCCAGTGGGTTCTACCTCAAAGGCGCGAATGCGCAGCCCTGCAGCCAACAAGCGCAGTTGTTCCAGCTTTTCGGCTTTTTCCGCCATAGGCTGTGGCAGTTGCGCATACGTTTGCAGCACTTCACGGCGATAAGCATAAACGCCCACATGCTTGAGGTAGCTCACATGTTCCTTATCGCGGGGATAAGGAATTGGCGAACGGCTGAAATACAGCGCATCCCCGTTGTCGGCCACTACCAGCTTGACCGTATTCGGGCTCTGCGCCTCTTGGGAGTCAATCGGGTGGCACAAAGTCCCAACGGAAACCGCAGCATCTGCCAACATGCCATCCACCAGGCGCTGAACATCGCCGGGACGCACCAAAGGTTCATCGCCCTGCAAGTTCACATAGATATCGGCAGGCAACTGCGCCATCACTTCGGCTAGGCGATCCGTACCGGATGGGTGCTCTGCCGACGTCATCACACTGCGACCACCGAAATCGTGCACCGCAGTCGCAACACGTTCATCATCCGTTGCCACCACCACAGCGTGCACGCCCTGCACTTCGCAGGCACGCTCGTACACATGCTGCACCATTGACTTGCCTGCGATATCGGCCAAAGGCTTGCCAGGCAAGCGCGTGGAACCGTAGCGAGCTGGAATGACAATGACCACTGTGGGTTGACCCAAGCTGTTCACGGCCAAGGGCAAGACTTGCTTTTCTTTAGATTCAAATGTCATCAACGATCAAAACAATAGCTGCTTAAGTTTTACATAAACCCAAGCAGCTTTTTTTATTCTGGATTAGGAAATCTCAATCGGAGCAAAGGATTTGACGAGATCGTCAATCGCTTTCATCTGCTCTAAAAATGGCTCCAACTTGTCCAGCGGCAAAGCACTGGGGCCATCGCACTTGGCTTGGTCGGGGTTGGGATGCGCCTCCAGAAACAGGCCCGCCAACCCTGTAGCCATACCCGCACGCGCCAACTCCACAATCTGCTGCCTGCGCCCACCGGATGCTCCCGCCAGCGCGTCACGCTGTTGCAAGGCATGGGTCACGTCAAAGATGATCGGCAAATCGCCAGTCACCTTTTTCATCACGCCAAAGCCCAGCATATCCACCACCAAGTTGTCATAGCCAAAGCAAGTACCACGGTCGCACAACATCAGTTGATCGTTGCCCGCTTCCTTGAACTTCTCCACGATATTCAGCACTTGCGCTGGGCTTAAGAATTGCGGCTTTTTGATGTTGATGGGCTTGCCGGTTTTGGCCATGGCGACCACCAGATCGGTCTGGCGTGCCAGGAATGCAGGCAATTGCAATACATCCACCACTTCCGCAACAGGCGCAGCCTGCCAGGGCTCGTGAATGTCGGTAATCACCGGTACCCCAAACTCTTTCTTCACCGTTTCAAAAATACGCAGGCCTTCTTCCATACCTGGGCCACGGTAGGAATGGATGGAAGAACGATTGGCTTTGTCAAAACTGGCTTTAAAGACATACGGAATACCAAGCTTGCTGGTGACATTGACATAATACTCAGCACATCTCAGAGAAAAATCCACCCCCTCAAAAACATTAATACCGCCAAACAATATAAATTGCTTTTTATTTCCAATATTTTTAATCATCGCATTACAACCAAATCATAAAAAACTTTTCAAATGCAAACTTCTCTTATCCCATCTATCGTTGTTTTTCTCTAAAAGAGAAGCTTCTTCAACAATTTTTAGAGAATTTTTGAAAAGTCCCATCTTTTCATACGCGATACTCAAATGCCAATAACTCCACATGATTTTCTTATTTTTCAAAATTACCTTTTGACATTCACCAATAACTCTTTCAAAATCCTTTAATATCATGCAACAATTGACAATTTTTAAAGTATAAAAGTAGTTACCATTATTTATCAATAAGATTTGATCTAAATATTTTTTTGCTTCTATAAAATTTTTTTTGCTTAAGTTATGATTTATTAAAAAATCTAAAGAAAACTCATAGTCCTCATTATTTTTCCCAATTATATTCTTTGCCACATCGACAACTACATGCTCTTCGTTTGATTCTAAAAATACTTTAGCACAATGCCTAAGCCAATCTGAATCTGCATTCCCTATAGCTTCGAGCGCCAAATTTTTAGATGCATCGATATCACCCAAATTATAAAGAGCACGAGACCATGTAATCAGTCCCCAATAATCAATTTTTTTTGCACTGACAGCATATTTTTCGAATAATAATTTTATAGAATAAAAATCATTAAACCTCAGATACAAAGATACCAAATACTTCAACAATCCTAAATCAGAATTATTCGCGTCGAATTTTTTTTCAAAACATACAATCTCTTCTCGCGTGGAAGAGTTCTGCAATGCGTAATTCTTAATAAAAAAATCGACCCAAACCTTATCTGGATTATCTTTAACTAAAGCACGAAGTTCTTCTTCAGTCCCTATAAAATCTTGAATCCCGTATGCATCTATTTTCTCTTTATGAAATATTTTCTGAGGCAACCTGTCCCAACTTAGGTCTTCTGAAATTATTTTCGCAGGCGCGCCACCGATAGATATATTTTCTGCATCAAATTTCTTACTGACAACAGATCCAAATGCAATTATTGAATTATTGCGAACATGTGTTCCTTTTGCTATTTTAACACTGCGACCTACCCATATATGGTCACCTAAAAAAATCTCCCCCCCCCAATTTTTTATTGTTAATTCATCATCTTTTTTTCTTATTGAATGTCCATCGCCAACCATCATGGTGATGTCGGCAGAAAACATGCAATCATTACCGATTGTAATTTTCGAATAGTTTTCTTGTGAAATAAGAATTGCATGCCCACAAGAAAATTCCTCTCCAATTTTAACTTTCTGGTGATTCCCATTCTTGATGGTTGCGCCAAAAGAGATCAACCTTTCCGAAGAACCAATTTCAAAAGAAGAATAGCTTGATTCAATAAATAAGGAGCAGCGATCAAGCTTCAAAGGAAGCTTAATTTTCACAGTGTTAAAGTCTCCAACTATCTTTAGGTCAAGTCCAGGAAATTTAAACTTCCTATAATCATGAACCTCGATATGATCTTCTTTATGCAAAAGAATATAATTATCAGCCATATTTTCTCCAGAATTTTATAAGGATTACCTCATCCGCTTATCGAAATAATCTCTAAAGAACAAAGTCGGGTTATTAAATAGCTTTCTTATTTTTCTTTTCCAATTTTTCTTTGATGCGGATTTTGTGTCGTATTTTATACTTCTCGGTATATTATAAGATACACTGTATTTCTTTAAAATACCGATTTCTTTCTCGAGAAATTTAAGCCTCTCCTCAATGCTCAATGGCTTTTTTAACGGTATTTTATTTATATACCCCCATGGCTTTCCTCCTTTGACACCTAATTTCTTTTCAGATTCATTTTTAATAATAGACAAAAATATTGGATATAATGCCTCCGAGAACTCTTTAGAAAATCCTTTTTCAAAAAATTCAACGACATTAAGCTGTCTACTATTAAGATATTGGATAAACTTTTTTCTTCTAGTTACATCAAAAGATATAGCATCCAGCCATAACTCAGATAGATTTCCCTTATGGCAATCTATAGTTATATTCTTTCCAGAAAAAACACCAAACCCAAAAGTATAAATATTTACATCATAATCTAAGGCTTCCAAAACAACTGTCGAGTTTACGGCAATCAACGAATCCGATTTCGATAAATCATCTGAAAAATTTTCTTCATCGGAAAAATAAATATTTCTCATTTTGTCGAGAGAATATTCAGAAGCATCCATTGGATGTTTTCTAATGACTATTTTTATCTCTTCAGACAATGAGGTGCGAATATGCTTGATAAAGTCCTGATTCGATAAAGCAAGAGGAAAGGACTCTTTCATCAAAGTGGTATCGCCAGGCAATTGCAATGCAAGAAGCACTTGTCCCGAATTTTTAAAATTCTGAGAACAAATTTTTTCTTCATCTAGCCGACCAATCAATTCCTCAAAAGAAAAATTTCGTAATGAGCTTCGAGCATTAGCCCCCGCAATATCGAAATATATATGGTCATTTTGAGGAAACCAGCCAAGCTCGGTGAATACAGGTGTATTATTTACCTTGTCATAAACACGAGAAATTAAATTTCTATACTGCTTTGTATTCCCATTAAAAACTAACAGGGTATCGAAAGACTTATCAGCCAATTCATTAGCCAACTCATCTGGAAATTTATACCAATCGATTACTTTATATTTATCGGGATTGATTTTGAATTTTCTAGAAAAACCTTTTTTATAATAAGTACCAAGCGGCTTTCTTGAAAAAATAGAATAGTCAGAAAATAGCCGACCATCAAATAAGCTACCCCACATGTTTTCAGCTGATTCACTGTTCATGCAAAGTCCTGCAACGGTGAAATTTCTTCTTTCTTGGTAGTGAAGAGTAACTTGCTCAACTACTTTACGAATATTTTTCTCTAAAGGAATGTAATTTGAAGGAATTATTTCATTTGAGATAAAAATCTTTCTATCACTTGAGTTTGCAATGATATTCTTGACTCCATTTACATATTTATTATTATTATTATTTACAAACTCAATAATATTATCTCTACAGGGATAATCTGAATCCAAAAGATCCAACACGCTTGCAGCGAGAAGTCTCACATCGAACGGCTTAACAAATTTTACGGGCGCTTCTGCGAAAGCCTCTGCGGCTCCAGCAATATTCCATGTCACCACATGACACCCGTGCAACAACCCTTCAGCCACAACCATACTAAAGCTTTCAAAGCGCGAAAGCATTAAGCAAATCTTAGATCGTGCTATATATTCATTTTTCTCATTGTTTGAAATCCATCCAACCAATTCCAATTGACACGAGAAATTAAAATTTGAAAAATAAGAAAAATTCTCTTCCTTTACACCGATAACTACTACCTTTATATCATTTGGTAGATGACAAAGCAATTGAGCGAATAAATCGATCCCCTTCAATCTCTCGAAACGGCAAACAAATACAAGATCGATATCTTTCTCTATTGCTTGTATACTGTTATCAAAAAAGAGAGGGTTAGGAAATATTTCAATATTATCTTTCTCTCCAAGCCCATAATTTTTGTATGCAGAGAAATTAGAAAAAGTCGGGCTAGATATAAATTTTGCATTATTAATTGTGGCAAGCTCTCTTGAGAACCGTTCTTTACTTAAATTTCTTTGGTTAAGAGACTCTAGCCTCAGAATTGGTGCATGCAACCGAACATGCAAATCAACTCCATCACTCCCGGAGGAAAACATTCCGTGCGTATCTGGAATCTCAACTATCGCACCTTGACATTCTGTCAATATATCTTTTGCAAAAGACTCTTTATTAAATCTATTAGATTTATTCTTAAATGCCGATACATCAACGCCATAGTCATTAAGAATTTTAATTGAAGATTCAACGTAATTGGTAATTCCATGATTAATATATGGAAATGGATCAGCTATGTAATATTTCTTCATAAATTAAAGCCCAAAAACAACTTTCGCACTCACAGCAATCTGGTACATGATTTGTGTCATGTCTTTCCAGAACTGGCGTTTTTTCTCATCTACCTTGGGCAGCACCAGAATCTGGTCACCCGCATGAATATCGGTATTGGCAAACAGCTGTTTGGGGTTGACCTGGTCAAACGACCCATCACGACGGGCCACCACCACGCGGGCGTTATCGGCCATTTGTGTAAAACCACCGGCGCGCTGGATGTAGCCCTCCAGGCTCAACTTGGTTTCATAGGCAACGGCATTGGGGAATAAAACTTCTCCGCTCACTAGCACCAGGTCATCCCTGCGCGGAATGCGGATGACGTCACCGTTTTCCAGCAGCATGCCGCTCAGTTGACTGGCCTTGGCAATCTGTACTTGGCCCGTAGGCTCAATCTGCTTGGCACGCTGCACCCACTGCAGGGTCAGATCGGCCTCATCTTTGCGCAACTTGGCTTCGTCGCTGCTGCCGCTGCGGGCGGTCAGCAAGCTCATTTCCAGGTTGTGCAGGCTGGTCAGCAACATTTCTTTCTGCCGCAGCTTCACGCTTTCTCGGAACAGTTGCACGCTGGCCATGTCTGAGTTGGTGCTTTGCTGAATCTGTTCCAGTAAAGTACCCATGGGGGTGCCGTAGGGCAGCACATATTCTTGGGCACTGTTGTGCTCCCCCTCCACGCGCACAGTGATGGTGCCGGGCTTTTTGTCTGCCGTGAATTCCAGCTCATCCCCGTCGGCAAGTGCCACAGAGTTGGCTTCGCTCAGAGGGTAATACTCGGCGTTGCGCACGCTGCCGGTATTGCGCACCACCCGCACATGGGTGGCAATAGACAAGGGCTTGGCCACCTGCATTAACTGGGCGACGGTTTGTTGCCCGCTTAGAAATTCAAAACGCTTGGCATTTGCCACCAACCCCTTGACACTGACACGCCGGGCATATGGCGGAACAAAGATGACATCACCATCGGCCAATTGCACCATCGGCATGGATCCGTGCAGCAAAAAGTCATACAGATTGACGGTGGCCTTGGTGACTTCACCTCGCTTGACCTGCACCTGCAGATAGCTGCCGCGCTCCGGGTCCACGCCGCCGGCCATGTCCAGATAGCGCAACACGCTGTCCATGCTGGTGCCGCTGTAGAGACCGGGGCGATTGACATTGCCGCCGACAAACACGCGCACCGGCTGAGCCGCAGCCAGGCTGGCGTAACTGCTCACGTTATTACGGAAAGTACGACGCACGGCAGCCTGCACTGCGGCCTCCAGTTCACGGTTACGCACACCCAATACCTGCACGGGACCTGCGTGCGGCAGGAAGATATTGCCGCGCGGGTCTACGGTCAGTGATTGCTCATACGCAAACGCACCCCACAAGCGCACCTCAATCTGATCGCCAATCGCAATCGCGTAGTCGGGATTGAATTGCGTCGCACCGGGTTGGCTGAAGGCCCCTGTGAACAATTGGGCGCCAAACACATCGCTGGACTGGTTGTTGATCTGGTCCTGGGTTTGCACAGGCAGGCCCTGCGAACCTGGTACTTGCCCCACCGCCCGATTTGGAGAAACGGTGTTTCCACCCGCCTTCTGCGTTTGGGATGGGTAAAGGCTGCTTCCAGGCGCGGTGAAAGCCCCACTGGGTGCCACGGGCGGAAGCACCGCAGTGGACGCGGGATAGGCAGAGCTGGTAACACCACCGTTGACGTACGAACCGTTGCCCGAACTGGTGGTCGTCGCATTGTTGTTGGCGCCTGCACCAAGCCCCAGGGTGCTGTTGAGATCATATTGCGCCCGCGCTGCGGGCTGCCACATAGCCAGTGCCAGCAGTACCAGCATGGTGCCAGGGCGCAGAGCACGGCGGCCTGTGAGATGAGGTGCGTTGAATGCTTTCAAATGCAGAGTTGCGAGCGTCGGATCCGTCATCATTTTGTGGGTCTATAAATGAGAAATGCTTGCAGGTATTTCACTGCAAGCGATTAATTCAATAGCTATTGAAAGTTTTGCCTTGAAGTTTCGGTGTATCTGCCAAAGATATCTGTCCTGTTATGCCAATGCCACATCCTGTTTGGCAGGCAACTTCAATCGCGATGGTCACGAACGATGGCAAGCAACAGGTGCGCCAAGCCGGCCAACAACATGATGGTGACCACCCAGATACTGGTGGTGTACAGGCGCCGCGGCTCCTTAGCTTCTTGGGGCAGATTGGGTTGCTGTAGCACAGAGACTTTTTTCAGCGTACGCGTGGCTTCAAGACGCCCTTGCTCCAGCGCAGTCAGCGCAGTCTTGTACATGTCCAGGTCAAACTTGGACTGCAGCTCCAATTGCGCAAAGGCTTCTGCCGTACGATTCAACGTTTTGCCACCCGGGGCGGCCAGCTTGGCTTGCTCCTGCGCGATCTGCTTTTCCAAAGCGTCAATGCGCTGATTCAGCAAAACGATGTTGGGATGGTCCGCAACCAGATAGGCTTGCATGGCAGCGCGCTGCGCCTGCAAATCCACCATTTGCCCCTGCAAGTTAGCCACGATGGCAGCAATCACCTGGGCCGCGGCCTCGGGAGAAATCATTCCCTTTTTGTCCTGAAACTCCAGCAATGCACGGCGCGAAGCCAGTACCTTGCTGTTTAGAGCTTGCACCTGCCCTTCCAGAAAAGTGACTTGGTCCTGGGCGATCGCATGCGCCATGTGGTTCATGAACCGTTCACCCTCTTGCACCAGCATTTGCGAAATCTGCTGCGCCTTTTCTGGTTCATAGGCTTGCGATTTGACGACCAGCACTCCCGCAAACTCGTCGTATTCCACCTGCACACGGCGCAGGTAGTAGGCATAGAAATTTTCACGGCTGGCTTCAGCACCCTGCCACATGCGAGAGAACCAGTCACCTTGTGATCCAAAGTGCTCACGCAGTTGCAAGGCGGTGTCCAGCTTTTCGGCCATGTCGGGTGATCGCAGGTGCTCACGCAGCAGCAGCTGATCCGCACGGTTGCTCCCTGTTGAACCAGAGATCAGGCTCCCTAGATCAATCGCCGTGCCGCTGTGGAGGTTGGTGCTCTGAATGATGAGACGCGACTCGGATACATAGCGATCCGAGGCAATGCCCAGCCAGTAAACAGCCGTACAGACACACGCTGCTGCAGTAAGTGAACGCAAGGGGGAGCGGCGCAGCCATTGTTGAACCGGGCCGCGCAAAGTAGAGGCGATATTCATGAAGTGGAAACGGAAGTGCTGTCGTGGTAGGCGCGCAAGGCGTCGTCAATCTGATCAAACCAATGGGCTTGCCCGCGGTGCAACCACACGCCCGCCTGGCAAAAATCTTTCAACGTCGCCTCGCTGTGCGAAACCATGATGACGCTGGCCTTGCCTACCTTGTCCTTGAATGCCTTGGAGGCCTTGGCCTGAAAAGACCTGTCCCCTGCAGCAGTAATTTCATCGGAAATATAGACATCAAAATCGAACGCCAGCGATAAACCGAATTGCAGACGCGATTTCATGCCTGAAGAATAGGTTTTGATGGGTTCATCAAATGCTGAACCGATTTCGGCAAACTGTTGTACCTGGGACAGAATGCGGGGAATGTCATGCTCCATGCCGTGGATGCGAGCCACAAACTTGGTGTTCTGCCGGCCTGTCATGCTGCCTTGCAAACCCCCACCAAACCCCATCGGCCAGGAAACCTTGCAGTGCCGTCGCACTGCACCCTTGGAGGGATAGTCCACCCCACCAATGATGCGCAACAAGGTGGATTTACCAGCCCCGTTGCCGCCAACCAAGCCAACGCTGAGCCCATTGGGAATGCACAGATTGACACCCTGGAGCACCCAGGGCCCCATTCCATGGTCTGTGTAATAACGTTTATGGATATCGATGACTTCAATCATTTACTGCATCACCAAGCGTTGATTGAAGCGCCGAAACAACGCCAACCCCAGAAACAACAACGCCAGCGCACACTGATAGGCATACACCAGATCCAAACCGGCAACTGAGTGGTAATAAGGTGCAAAGCCCACGCGGGATGCCTCAATCGCATGCGCGATCGGGTTCAACAACAACCAATCCAGATAAGGGGGCTGAACCAGCGAAAGGGGGAAGACCACGCCGGAAACCATCATCAACGGCATCATGATGAAGTTGATGATGCGCTCGGTCTCAGGCACCAGTTTGATGAGCACCCCAAAGATCATGCCCAAGCCCAAGGCACACAGCCAAGCCAGCGTAAAGGCTTCCAATACATTCCAACCGCTGGCGGGCCAGTCCATCCACCCCATCACGGCACCCGCAGCAAATACCGTGGCGCTGATCAACAGCATGGTGACACCCTCAACCACGGAACGCACCAGCACCACATCAGCAGGCCGCACCTGACGGTAGGCAAAGAGTGAGCTGTTCGCATCCACCCCGTTCTGCACCTGTGACACGGTGCGCCGAAATGTCATGAAAACCAGCATTCCACTGGCAATCCATAAAGGGGTTTCAATGCCGCCAACATGGCGCACCCTGATGACTGTGAATATGAGAATGAGCCACAGCACATTGGCCACCGGCTCCAGCACCAGCCATACCCAAGCCATGCGTGAGCCAAACATGCGCACTATGGATTCACGCAGAAACAGTGCTTTCCACACAGCTCCCGTTGCTTTGAAAATATTATTCATTACCCTCTCTTGCAGATGCTCGAATTAATATCTCATTTCACATGCAAATATGAAACATTAATCCAGCATCTATCGAATAATATTATTCATTTTAAATCTGAATATATCCGACAAAATTAGTATTCCCGAAGATTATAAATGTTTAAAGTGCACTATTTTGTTTCGTAGGAAATTTTTACCTTTTGTTGACATAACACCATGTCGCCTGTATGGCGCGGCAGTGACTGGCAATCCCAAAAAATAGAACAAGCGTTCAATTTAAAGCAACACACCAACCATCTGCGTCATCTGCACCACCCGGACCTTGGCATCACCTACGCGGCCAGCTGGGCGGTCCCGGCGACACTGCCTGGGCTGAGACGCAGCCAGCATCCGTCGCCTCTTTACCGCGAAGAGCGCCTCACAAGGCACAGCTGAGCAGGGCGCAGGCGATTCATAACTCTTGCAGGTCAAATACGTGATACGTGCCCCCGGTTGCACGCGCTGCCAAGACAGACAAATGCAACGGCTGCTGCAGACGCCCATCATCTCCAGACCTGGAAGAAAACGCCTGAAAACCCCGTTTCGACACGATTCGGCAAGCACGTTATGTTACAAACCAGGTCGTGCCGCTGTTGGCACGGCTGATGTTTGCCCAATGGCCCGTTCACTGCTCGGACTTCGCCCGGCAGCCTCCCAGACCCCGCTGGAGCTGTCCACCACCACCCCGCTCCAGACTCCCCTGAATGGCGCCGCGCTGCAGGCCCGCTTGCGGCAAAAGCGTTCCTCGGCCTATGTGCAGGCCGTGACGCAACTCGATGCCGGCGGCCATGTGCACAGCCCAGCCGCCACCCAAGCCTTGATCAATGCCATCCGCAATGAATTGCCCGATGTGTCGATCGATGCACTGCCATTTGGCATCGTGTCCCGCTGCTATCTGGGCGCACCCTATGAAGTGCATACCCTGGACTGCAGCGGCAGCATCATCCAGCACTACAAGACCCATGAAAGCCTGCCCGCTACGCTGGAGCGGGCGCGCAGCCTGGCCCAGCACCCGGCTTACGCCTTCATTGAAGTGTATGGATCCCGCCTTATCGCGGTCAGCTCGTCCGGGCAGACCGCGCTCATTGACCTTTGACCTCCTCCTGCTTGCCCTATGAGTTCTGAACGCATCATCCAGGTTGCAGACCTGTCCTTGATTCTCGGGTCGCTTCGCTCCCTGCAAAGCGATATCGGCACGGTCTCCAACCAGGTGGACAACGTCGGCCACGACCTGTCGCAGACCCGTGCCGAACTGTCGCGCCTGGAGCAGGCTTTTGCAGACTTCGTCGAAGCCGACCTCAAGGCCAAGGAGCTGTCGCTGGCCGAAACCCGCCAGGTGAAGATCCGCCAGGAAATCGAAAACACCTTCGGGCAGAACGCCGTGGTGCGCCGCCAGGCCACCGGCATCCTGCAGGCTTCGGACATTCAGTTGGTCCGCCAGGAAACCATCCGCGGCGCGACGGAAGAGCTGATGCTCTCCACCCCCCGCTACTGGCTGGCTCCGGCCCTGGTGGCCTTGGCCGCCTGGCTGGGAGACAACCGCGACCTGGCCCAGCGCGCGCTGGCCGAAGCGGTGCGCCGTGACGACGAAAAGACCTCGCTGTTCTTTGCCCTGATCTCCCGCCGTGCCGGCCGCAGCGAGGCCAATCGGACCTGGCTGGACCGCTACTTCGGACTCCAGAATCCACACCAGCTCGACCGCCAGACCGTGGTGATGGTCGATGCCATGGCCAATGGCGTCTTCAATGCGGACACCACACAGCTGTGCTCCAAGCGCATCACCGCCTGGATCGAAGAACTGTCGCAGCAGGCGGGATTTGCCGAGGCGCAGCGCAGCCAGTGGAGCGACGCCTTGCGCTCCAAGACCCCCCATGCAGACCATGCGGACGACTATCCCCATCTGTCGCGCTTCAGCCCTACCTGGGGTGCGCTGGGCACTTCGCTCAACGAAGCCTCCATGCAATCGGCGGTGCTGCAGCATTTCGAACAGGTCTTTCAAGGTGAGATCAAGCCCGCCAGCAGCGTGCTGGTGGCCGTGGACGATCTGCTGACTAAGCTGGTCACCCGCTTTGACGATGAGGAACTGCCACTGCGTCGCCAGGAAGAGCTGTGCCGGCTGATCATTGAAGAAAGCGGCGACAAGCGTGCCGCCCAGAGCCGTTACGACCTGCAAAGCAAAACGCTGGACACCCAGGTGGACTTTACCCAGCTGCTGACCAATGCCGCCATGCACCCCGAAACCTCGCATGTCACGCGGGCCACGCAGCGCTTTGCGATTGCACATTCGCGCGACTGGATTCTGGATGCCCACAGCGATGTGACCGCCAAGGCACGGCAAAAGGTCCCGCAACGCATCGATCTGCAGCTGGAAGACTGGAGTGGCCAGACCAGTGCCGGAGAAAACGAGGCCGAGCTGCTGGCCAGCCTGGCCTCGCATCTGGACCAACGCGAAGCCGAGGCGCTGGCAGGCGCCAAGCTGGGACTCAAGCACTGGGGCGCCGTTGCCATCGGTGCCGTTCTGGTACTGATGAGCGTGTCCTACGGTATGGTTTCGCTGGTGCTGGGGCTGGCCGCACTGGGCTGGGCCTATCTGGGCCACCGCACCGTGCAGAAGCTGCGCATCAAGATCCGCGATGATTTCGCGCGCCTGAAAACCCAATCGGCACAGGCATTGCGCGCCTGCATGGCAGAGACCGTGGAACTGCGCCGCGACCTGGCACAGCGCGATGGCGTTTCTGCGAATGTGACAGCCCTGCTGGAAAGCATCAGCCCCGCGCAGCACCTGCTGTCCGGTCACGACAACGTGCGCCGCGTCATGTCCGCCTAATCACACCAGGATTCCCTATGCCCAGAGACCTCTTTTCCACCGTGGTGCCCGCAACGCCGGACGCCTCCAGCCCCCCCGTGGCGGTACCTTTCGCGCAGCCCGCACCAGCAGCGCCCCAGGCCGAACTACCACCCGACCGCGATGCGCTGGCAGGAGCGCTGCCTGACTGGGATCTCCTGCCGGGTTCGCCCTTTGTGCGCCGCGTCAAGTGATACGAGGCTGGTTTTCCCGCCCTGCTGATACGACATCGTCTGCAGCAGAATCTGCTGCAGGCGGCGATGCCCCACAGTCCTACGCCCAATGGAGCCAGTGCCTGGACGCCCTGGCCCAAGAGGACAACGACGCAGCCTGCCTGCAGCAGCTTGAGAACGGCCAGCTGGAGTGGACTGCGGGGGTGGCCCCCATGCTGGGCAAACGCATCAGCGAAGAAGTCCAGCGCCGGCTGCAACGCTGCTCCGACCGGTTGGCACGCGATCTGCGGCTGGGGGCGCAGGAAACCCTGATCGTGCGCGCCGTGCTCCAGGGGCGCGTGCAACTGGGTTTTGTCCACCGGCTGTGCCAACTGCCGGTACTGCCCGCGGCCACGCAGCAGCACCTGCAAGGCGAAATCCTCAGATTTGCCGAGCGCGCACAGAAATCGCTGGAAGACACGGCCAAGGCCGACCGCAGCGGACAACTGGCCACCCTGTTGCGCAACAACCCGTTGACAGGCTATGACCGCACCCCTGCGTCCTCCAGCCCCCTTCATACCGCGCCGCCGGCAGCAGCCTCCCTGTCCCCTGCCACAGCGGCTGCGCCCCGCAGGCGCAACATCCTGAACTGACCATTGCTTCCATGAGCGACACCGCTGAATTCAAAGCCACGCTGACGCGTTATCTCAAGGCACGCATCCCCTTCATCTCCATCCGCAGCGCCGAGCGCAGCCGGGTCCTGGAACTACTGCGCGACGTAGGCTCCACGCTGCAGGCTCCGATCTATGTGCACACGCTGTCCCAGGGGACGCGCGAGCTAGGCAGCAACCGCTCCGTCAACGACGACCGCTCCGTGACGGGTGCCGTGGACTTCGCCAGCCAGCAGTTCGCCCAGCGCCAGAATCTCACCGCGACCCTGACCGAAGTCTCGGACATTGAAGACGACACGCCGGCGGCGCGCCACCTGCTGGATGTCGTGATGCTGGCGGCCGAGAACAGCGGTTCGGTCATCGTGATCACCACCAAGCCGGTCTGGGGCCAGTTGCAGCGCGCAGGCATGTCGCTCGTGCTCTCCGCCCCCACCGAAGACGAGATGCTCGGCATCATTCGCGACAACCTCAACGCCTACCGGGAGCATTTCCCCATCGAATGGGACGATGCCGACGAGCGCCGTGCCGCCGCCGCACTCGCGGGGGTGTCGCGCATCGAAGCGGAGAACATCATTGCGACCTTGCTGGCCAATGGCCGCATCACCAAGGCCGACATGGTCGAGGTGATGCATGCCAAGGACCGCATCTTTGCCGATATCTCCGGCATCGAGCGTGTCAATGTGCGCAGCAGCAGCCTGAACGTGGGGGGATTGGGAGGCCTGAAAGCCTGGCTGGACAAGGAACAGCCCCTGCTCACCGCGGATCTGCGTGAGCGCGGCATCCGGCCACCTCGTGGCGTGCTGCTGGTGGGGGTGCCCGGCTGCGGGAAATCGCTGTCCGCCAAGGCCATTGCGGCCAACTGGGGGCTGCCGCTGTACCGCCTGGATCTGTCCACCATCCATGGGCAGTACCTGGGGCAAAGCGAGACCCGTCTGAAGGATGCGCTGAGCACCGCCGACCATGTGGCTCCCTGCGTGCTGTGGATCGACGAAATTGAAAAGGGCCTGGCAGGTGCCGGAGGCAGCGGCGATGGCGGCACGGCCACCCGCTTGGTCGGCCAGTTCCTGTACTGGCTGCAGGAATCCCTGGCCCGCGTCTTTGTGGTGGCCACCGCCAACGATGTGTCCAAGCTGCCACCGGAACTGCTGCGCCGGGGCCGGTTTGATGAACTGTTCTTTGTCGATCTGCCCACCCCGGCAGAGCGCCGCGAAATCATCGGAATCTACACCCAGCGCGGCTTGCGGCAGGAAGTCCCTGCGGCGCTGCTGGACGAAATGGTGGAGCTGTCCGATGGCTTTGCCGGCTCCGACCTGGAGTCGGCCGTGCGCGAGGTGGTCAAGGAAGCGTACCTGCGCGGTGACGAGGTCGTGACGGCGGAGCTTTTCCGCCGCAGCTTCACCAATGTGGTGCCCTTGTCCAAGACCGCACCGGAGCAGATCGAAAGCATCCGGGCCTGGGGACGGGAGCGCGCCGTTCCGGCATCGGGCCAGCCCATCGGTGCGGCCACGCAGCAAGTCCGCGCCCGTCGCCAGGTTCTGGCCTGATGCACCGCCAGCGCACCCGTGCGGTGCGCGGCCCTGCAAGCGCCCAACCCTCGACTCAGGGCTGGACCCTAGACGCCCTGCTCATGCCTCATTGCCGCAGCCAGTGGGCCAAGCCCGGCAGCGCGGCCTGCGTTGCGGCATAGCCGGCATCCATCGCCTCCTTGGCGCGGTGGAAGTCCAGCAGACCCAGATGCGCCAGACGCGGGGCAATCACCAGCTCGGGCGGGTCACCGGCCATACGGCTGCGCGTGATGCGCATCTGCATGATGTTGACGCTGGTCATCACCACATCCAGCACCGACGGAATGCGCATGCCATCCACCAGCGGGCTGTTGGCGACGGCCGGCGGCGCACCCACGCCAGGGATCCAGGACGTCAAGCGCTTTGACCAGGGCTTGCCATGGGGCGGCACGGCAGCCCCGACCTCCTCCACCGCCGTGCCACCGGCTGGTGGCACAGGGTAAGGCGGCGTCCTGTTCAACATGTCATCCCCCTCTTCGTCACCATCTTCCGCCTGCTGGTGGCGTGGTGATGGAATCGGTGGCGGCGCCTCCTGTACCGCCAGCGGCTGCATATGGCGTTGCATCAGATCGACGTTCAGATCCACGGCGATCACAATGTCAGCACCCATGGCACGCGCCAGCGATGCGGGCACCGGATTGACCAGACCACCGTCCACCAGCAAACGCCCTTCACGCAGCACTGGCGTGAAAAGGCCGGGCAGCGCGATCGAGGCACGCACCGCATCGGCGATCGAGCCCTGGCGCATCCACACCTCCGCCCCCGAATGCAGGTCGGTGGCCACGGCCCCAAAAGGAATTGGAGAGTTCTCGATATCGAAATCGGCGAAATTGCGGCGCCAGAAGCTGATCAGCTTCTCCCCCTTGAGCATGCCTCCGGCCAGATTGAAGTCCATGAAGCCGAACACATCGCGCATGCCCAGGCCTTGCACCCAGTCAGCAAAGCGCTCCAGTTCGCCACCGGCATAGGCGGCACCCACCAGCGCACCGATGGAGCTGCCACAGACCACATCAGGCTGTATGCCCGCATCCCGAAGCGCCCGCAGCACGCCAATGTGCGACCAGCCACGGGCCGAGCCACTGCCCAGCGCCAGGCCCAGTTTGGGAGTACGCCGGCTCAGTGCCATCAGGCGCCTCCGTCCACGTTGCCGCCTTGCAGCAAGGCCAGCATGCCCGCCTCGTCCAGGACCTTCACACCCAGTTCCTCGGCCTTGGCCAGCTTGCTGCCGGCATCTGCCCCAGCCACCACATAGCTGGTCTTCTTGCTGACCGAGCCGGCCACCTTGGCGCCAGCGGCTTCCAGCATGTCCTTGGCAGCATCGCGCGTCAGCGTGGGCAAGGTACCGGTCAGCACCACCGTCATGCCAGCCAGGATCTGGGCCGGCTTTTCGGCCGGTGCGCCCTCTTCCCAGTGCACCCCGCAGGCACGCAGCTGCTCCACCACCTCGCGGTTGTGGGGCTGCGCAAAAAAGGTATGGATGCTGTCCGCCACAATGGGGCCCACGTCACGCACTTCCAGCAGCTGTTCCACGCTGGCGTCCATGATGGCGTCCAGCAGGCCGAAGTGCCGCGCCAGATCCTTGGCCGTGGCCTCCCCCACATTGCGGATGCCCAGCCCGAACAGAAAGCGCGGCAGCGTGGTGGACTTGGATTTCTCCAGCGCATCCAACACGTTCTGCGCTGACTTTTCGGCCATGCGGTCCAGCGCCACCAGTGATGTCAAACCCAGCTTGTACAGATCGGGCAGCGTGCGCACCACATTGCCATCCACCAGCTGGTCCACCAGCTTGTCGCCCAGACCTTCAATGTCCATGGCACGGCGGGCGGCAAAATGCAGCAGCGCTTCCTTGCGCTGGGCGGCACAGAACAGCCCGCCGGTGCAGCGGTGGTTGGCCTCGCCTTTTTCGCGCACCACGGCACTGCCGCAGATAGGACACGCAGCGGGCATACGGAAATTGGGCACATAGGCCGCCCGCGTACCGGGCACCCTGCCGACGACCTCGGGAATCACGTCCCCCGCGCGGCGCACGATCACGGTGTCCCCCACGCGCACGCCTTTCTTGCGCGTCTCAAACAGATTGTGCAAGGTGGCATTGGTCACCACCACCCCGCCGACCGCCACCGGCGCCAGGCGCGCCACAGGGGTGAGCTTGCCGGTACGCCCCACCTGCACGTCGATGCCTTCCATCACGGTGGGCATCTCTTCGGCCGGGTATTTGTGGGCCACGGCCCAGCGCGGCTCGCGCGTCACAAAGCCCAACTGGCGCTGCTGGGCCAGACTGTTGACCTTGTAGACCACACCATCGATCTCGTACGGTAGCGTGGCGCGCTCGGCCCCCATGCGGGCATGAAACGCCACCAGCTCGGCAGCGCCATGGGCAATCTGCACCTGCGGCGCCACCGGGAATCCCCAGGCCTTGAGCTGCTGCAGCAGAGCGTAATGGGTGCCAAACTGAGGCCCCCCTTCGGCCACCGGTGTGACATCCCCCATGCCGTAGGCAAAGAAGGACAGCGGACGCTGGGCGGCGATATTGCTGTCAAGCTGGCGCACGGCACCGGCCGCCGCGTTGCGCGGGTTGGCAAACAGCTTGGCGCCTGCGGCCTCCTGACGGGCGTTGAGCTTTTCCAGGTCGGCACGGCGCATGTACACCTCGCCGCGCACCTCCAGCACCGGCGGTACGCCGCCCGCACCTGTCGGCAAGGTCAACGGAATCTGGCGGATGGTGCGGATGTTGTGCGTCACCTCCTCACCCACCTCACCATCACCGCGCGTAACGGCATGGACCAGGCGGCCCTGCTCGTAGCGCAGGCTCATGGCCAGGCCGTCGAACTTGGGCTCGCACACATATTCCACCGCCGGCGCGCTGTCGCCCAGCTCCAGCTCGCGGCGAATGCGGGCATCAAAGGCTTCGGCGCCTGTGGCTTCGGTATCGGTCTCGGTACGGATGGACAGCATGGGTACCACGTGGCGCACCGGCGTCAATCCGTCGAGCACGGCACCGATCACACGCTGCGTGGGGGAATCCGGGGTGATGAGCTGCGGATACGCCCCTTCCAGGCCCTGCAGTTGCTGGAACACGCGGTCGTACTCGCCATCGGGCACGGTGGGTGCATCCTGCACATAGTATTCATGCGCCCACTGCTGCAACTGGGTACGCAGCGCCTGTACCTTGGCCACCACCGCCTTGGGAGCTGGCGTAGCGCTTGCACTGGGCGTTTCACCCGAAAAAAGGTCAAAATTTTCGGTCATCAGACTTCAATGGTTCAATACGCTGCGCGCGGCAGGCATGCGGGCTCCCCCATCCTCGCCCGAAAGAGCGATGGCGTAAAGCCCAGGCCAGACCTGCACAAGCAACGCAGCCTCGTCAGAGGCAAAGACGCACGCAAGAGCCGCCTAGCAATGGCGCTGCCGTTTCGTCCCGCATCGCCACGCGGCACGATCGTGCTGAGCAGGCCGCTTCGGGCGACCCCGGGGAAATGCCTTAATTAAACAAACGGCGTGCCAGCATGGAGCCGGCCGACAGTTCGCGCTGGTCCAGCTGGTCGTACAGCAGTTCCAGATCGCCGGCAATGGGTTCCAGCACCTGGGGGTGCAGCGGCTGGCCGTTCTGGTCGCACAGCACGCCATCCATGGCCTCGCACAGCGCCTGCGCCACTTCGCGCAGCCTGGCAAACGGCTGCTCGGTACGCGGCACCTGGGGTACGTCCAGACTCAGCATCACCTCATGGAAGGCAGTGCGGTCCAGATCGGCGGCCTGGGCAGCCTGGGCGTCGAACGCCAGCACCAGCAGCGGATAATTGCCGGGCACCGGCGACGGCAGCATCATGCGGCCTGGCATATTGGTCATCACAAAGCCCAGCTGACCGGCATGCTGGCGCACATAGCCCGGGCTCCAGGCGGCGGTACGGGCGCGCAGCATGAAGCTCAGCTGCGCATCGTGCTCGCTGGCGAACTGGTCCAGCTCGCGCGCTCGGCCCACTTCGTGCAGCATGTCGGGCAGCTCCAGCGCGCCGTTCAGGGCATCGGCAAAGGTCTGGGCCTTGGCGGCAAATTCGGAGAACTCGATCTCGTTGAGTGCACCGGTGCGGTTGGCCAGCTGCACGCCCGCCTGGAAGGCGTTGTAGCGCTGGCCGGCACGCACGCTTTCCCAGTCGCGCGTGGCCTCGTTGAAGCCTTCGATACGGAAAGGCTTGCTGCCCGCCCGGCGCGTGGTGGGCTGCACCTGCAGTGCCGCCTCGCCGGAGACGCTTTGCTCCATCTGGATGGGCGCGATGGCATCGATCAGGCCATCGAGCGCCAGCTTGCGTTCGGCCGGCAATGGCTGGTGCACCGGCGCCGCAGCTGCAGTCTGTGCCGGAGATGGCTCCTCCACACCTGCACCATGGGCCACCGGGGCCACGGCCTTGTCCGGCTGCGGCGCAGCGATGGGTGCCTCGAATTCCGGCTTGTCCGGCATGGCATCCAGCAGCGGATCGTGCAGCGGGGTGCTCAGCGGCTGGGTGGCGGCCGGGCGCATATGGGGGGGCAGATCCGTCACGTCCACACCGTCCAGCGCAGGCTCGAAGCGGGCCGCATCTTCGGCGCCCTGGCGGGCTTGTTCGTCCCGGTCCGCACGCTTGGGGGCGTGGCGGCGGGTGTTCCATGCGTTGTAGGCCACGATCAGGCCGAGCAGGACGACGCCCACGACGGCCAGACTGATTTGCAGGGTGCTCATGAATGGGTCTGTTTCGTATTCAAGCCTCGGCCATGGACAGCGCGGACTCCATGTCCACGGCCACGATGCGGGAGACACCTTGCTCCTGCATGGTCACGCCGATCAGCTGTTGCGCCATTTCCATGGCGATCTTGTTGTGACTGATGAACAGGAACTGGGTGCCCTTGCTCATGCTGGCCACCAGTTTGGCATAGCGCTCGGTATTCGCATCGTCCAGGGGGGCATCCACCTCGTCGAGCAAACAGAACGGCGCCGGGTTCAGCTGGAAGATGGCGAACACCAGCGCAATCGCGGTGAGCGCCTTCTCGCCACCCGACAGCAGGTGGATGGTCTGGTTCTTCTTGCCCGGCGGCTGGGCCATGACCTGCACGCCCGAGTCCAGGATTTCGTCGCCGGTGATGATCAGCTTGGCATTGCCGCCGCCGAACAGCTCCGGGAACATGCGGCCGAAGTGGCGGTTCACCGTGTCGAACGTGCCCGACAGCAGCTCGCGCGTTTCGCCATCGATCTTCTTGATCGCGTCTTCCAGCGTCGTCATGGCGCGTGTCAGGTCGTCCATCTGCGCGTCCAGGAAGGTCTTGCGTTCCCGGGCGATCTGCAGCTCTTCCAGAGCGGCCAGATTGACGGCCCCCAGGGCGGTGATCTCGCGGTGCAGGCGGTCGATGTCGCCTTGCAGGCCATGCAGGCGCACATTGCCTTCCGCAATGGACTGGGCCACGGCAGCCAGATCGGCATTGGCCTCGGTCAACAGGCCTTCGAACTGCTCCACCCCCAGGCGCGCGGCCTGCTCCTTGAGCTGGAATTCCGTGATGCGCTGGCGCAACGGATCCATGCTGCGCTCCAGCTGGGTGCGACGCTCGTCGCTGGCTCGCAGCTTGTTGGTCAGGTCATCGTATTCGCTGCGGCAGGCAGCCAGGGCCTGCTCGCGCTCCATCTTCAGATTCAATGCATCCTGCAGACCGCCCTGGGCTGCCGCATCGTTCAAGCGCCCTTGTTCGGCCACGGCACGCTCACGCTCTTCGGCCAGGGCCTTGCTTTGCTGCATTGCCGTTTCCATGGTGCGCTGCAACTCGCCCTTGCGCGCCTCCACGCTGCGCTGGCTGAAGGTGGCTTCCTGCGCACGGCGTTCCAGCGTGCGCTGCTGCTCGCGGCATTCGGCCACTTTGCGTTCGCACTCGATCACGCGTTCGTCCAGCTGGGCATGGCGCTCCTGGCTGTCGGCCAGTTGCATGTCCAGCTCTTCAAACCGGGCCTCGGCCGCCACGGCGCGCTCCTGCAGCTCTTCGAGCTGGGCCACCACTTCCCCCAGGTCCGCATCCAGCTGGGCCGTGCGGGCACGCGCCTGCTCGGCCAGTTGGCTCAAACGCAGCGATTCCACCTGCAACTCGTGCGCGCTTTGCTTGGCCTCCGACGCTTCGCGCCGTGCCGTCACCAGGCGCTGCGACGCATCGGCATACGCACTTTCTGCGCGGGCCAGGGCCATGCGGGATTCTTCGTGGATCAGTGTCTGCGCGCGGAGCTCTTTTTCCAGATGCTCAATTTCCTGCGCCCGGGCCAGCAGACCGGATTGCTCGGAATCCTGGGCGTAAAAACTCACACTGTGTGCCGTCACGGCGTGGCCGGTGGGCACGTAAATGGTTTCACCGGGCTGCAGGCTGGCGCGACGGGTCAGCGCCTCGTCCAGCGTGGGGGCGGTGTAGCAGCCGGTCAGCCAATCCACCAGCACGGCCTGCAGACCGGCATCGCTGATGCGCAGCAGGTCCGACAGGCGGTTGGCGCCTTGTCCGTTCTGCGCAGCGGTATCCGATGGCTTGTTGTAGAAGGCCAGCCGGGCGGGCGGCGCATCGTGCCCGCCGGCGCCCAGAAAGCCGCGCACCATGTCCAGGCGCCCCACTTCCAGTGCGCCCATGCGTTCACGCAGAGCCGCTTCCAGCGCGTTTTCCCAGCCGGGCTCCACATGCAGGCGGCTCCACAGTCCCTGCAGGCTGTCCAGCCCGTGCTTGGCCAACCAGGGCTGGAGCTTGCCATCGGTCTTGACCTTTTCCTGCAGCGCCTTGAGGGCCTCCATGCGCGCAGCCAGATCGGCCTGGCGGGCGCCTTCCTGGTTCAGTGCCTGTTGGCGCTGGCGGCGCTCATCGTCGAGCTGGGGCACGCTGTCCTGCAGCTCCACCAGCGCGGCTTCGGCCATTTCGGCCAGCTCGGCCGCTTCTTCATACTGCTGGCGAAGGTTGGTGACGCGGGTCTCGTCCGGTGCAGCCAGGGCATTGCGGTCGGTGCGCAGGCGTTCGTGCCGGGTCTCCAGCTGGCGAGACTGTTCGCTGGTGCTGCGCTGCTCGGCGGCCAGCACCTGGATTTGCTGCTGCACCTGGGTAACCAGCTGGCGTTGCTCGTTGGCCTTGGTCTGGGCCGTGCGGTGCGCGTCCTCCAGGTCGGGCAGCTGCATCGATTGCTCTTCGAGCTGGGCTGCCAGCATCTCGGCCTGCTCTTCGGCATCCATACCCTGACCGGCCAGGGTTTCCAGTTCGATCTCCGCCTCTTCCCTGCGTGTGCCCCAGGCGGCAATCTGCTCGCCCAGCTGCTGCAGGCGCTGCTCCACGCGCTGGCGGCCTTCCACCACATAGCGGATCTCGGCTTCCAGCCGCCCCACTTCCGCCGTGGCTTCGTACAGCTTGCCCTGGGCCTGGTTGACGGTGTCGCCGGCCGCATAGTGGGCCTGGCGGATGGTCTCCAGATCGGCCTCGATGTTGCGCAGCTCGGCCATGCGCGATTCCACCTCGTTGACCGCTTCCAGCCCTTCGGTACGGATCTTGGCCATGTCGGCCTCGGCGTCGGCACGCTTGAGGAACCACAGCTGCTGCTGCTTGAGCGTCACGCTGCCTTGCAGCGCGTTGTACTGGGCGGCCACTTCGGCCTGTTTTTCCAGCTTCTCGAGGTTGGCGTTCAGCTCGCGCAGAATGTCTTCCACGCGGGTCAGGTTCTCGCGCGTATCGGACAGGCGGTTTTCGGTCTCGCGACGGCGTTCCTTGTACTTGGACACACCCGCCGCTTCTTCCAGGAACAGGCGCAGCTCTTCGGGGCGGGATTCAATGATCCGGCTGATGGTGCCCTGGCCAATGATGGCGTAGGCACGCGGACCAAGACCGGTGCCCAGGAACACGTCCTGCACGTCGCGGCGACGCACCGGCTGGTTGTTGATGAAATAGCTGCTGTTGCCGTCACGCGTGAGCACGCGCTTGACGGCGATTTCGGTGTACTGCCCCCACTGGCCGCCGGCACGGTGATCGGCGTTGTCGAACACCAGCTCCACGCTGGAGCGGCTGGCCGGCTTGCGGTGGGTGGTGCCGTTGAAAATCACATCCTGCATGGACTCGCCACGCAGCTCACTGGCCTTGGACTCCCCCAGCACCCAGCGCACCGCATCCATGATGTTGGACTTGCCGCAGCCATTCGGCCCCACCACGCCCACCAGCTGCCCAGGCAGCAGAAAGTTGGTAGGTTCGGCAAAGGATTTGAAGCCAGCAAGCTTGATGGAATTAAGGCGCACGGGTCAGATCAGTGGCAGAGAAATGGTATGGGAGAGTGCGAAGCGGAAAACAGGCCCGCATGATACCGCGCTTGGCTGCAGGCCAACCGCAGGGGACGCGCCAGCAGACTTCAAGTCAAATAGGCATTTAATCCTTTCACAGAAAAGACAAGCAGCTATTGATTCGGAAGCAACACCGCTGCTCGTTGGGCGGGACTTTTCTGGCCCCATGCCTGGTCGCCACGCACCGCATCGTGCTCAGCTGCCCCGGAACCACCCCGAACGCGGCCATGGCGCGGCAGCCCAGGACAGCCGCGCAGCCTGTGCCAAATGCCGCGGATCAGGCGCCGCGCGGCCCAAAGGCAATGATGGCCATACCGCCCAGGCAGACCAGGCCGCCCACCACATCCCAGGTGCTGGGCCGCACGCCGTCCACGGCCCACAGCCACAGCAGCGCCGCCGTCACATACACCCCGCCGTAAGCCGCGTAGACCCGTCCACTGGCGTCAGGGTGCAAGGTGAGCAGCCAGGCAAACAGGCCCAGGCTGGCAGCCGCCGGCAGCAGCAGCCAGGCGCTGCCCCCCTGGCGCAGCCACAGCCAGGGCAGGTAGCAGCCCACGATTTCGGCCAGGGCCGTCAGCAGGTACAGGGCAAATGTGCGCATGGGAAAGACAGAACCGCCACAAAGTGACGGTGTCCGGTGTAAAAGAATGCACAAACCATAGCATGCAGTGCAGATGGCAAGCGCTGCGGTGGCTGATTTCCCTAGGAACACGTGTTGGCGATCACGCCGTCCGTGCGCAGCGTCGCGCTGCAGCTCCGGCCCAGCCTGCTCAAAGAACTGGACATCCATCACCATTCGCCCGGTCTGCGGTGGCCGGAGTCACCAGCGCGCCACTCAGGCGATGGCGGTGTGCTCCACGCCGCTGAACTGGGCCACCCAGGCTTCGAACTGCGCCACCGGCACAGCCGGACTGAACAGATAGCCCTGCCAAGCATGGCAGCCGTTGGCATCCAGAAAATCGCGCTGGGCTGCGGTTTCCACGCCTTCCGCAATCACCCGCAGCCCCAGCGAGCTGGCCAGGGCGACGATGGTCTTGGCAATCGCCTGGTCGTTGGCATTGGTCAGCACTTCCCGCACAAAGCTCTGGTCGATCTTGAGCTGCTCCAGCGGCAAACGCTTCAGATACGACAGCGAGGAATAGCCGGTACCAAAGTCGTCCAGCGAGAAGGCCACGCCCAGGCCGCGCAGTTGCTCCATCTTGCGGATGGTGTCTTCCACATCGGACAGCAGCATGCCCTCGGTCAGCTCCAGCTTCAAGCGGTCGGGGCGCACGCCGTGCGAGGCCAGGGCCTGCTCCACATCCTGCACAAACTGCGGCTGCTGGAACTGCAGCGGGCTGACATTGACCGACAGCGCCAACTCCGCCAGGCCGGGGCGCTGCGCCCACTGCGCCAGCTGGCGGCAGGCCGTGTGCAGCACCCAGCGGCCCAGCTGCAGCACCATGCCGTTGTCCTCAGCCAGCGGAATGAACAGCGCAGGCGAGATGAACCCCTTGACCGGGTGCCGCCAGCGCAGCAGTGCCTCTGCCCCTACCACCTGCTCGTGCATGACCTGGGGCTGGTAATACAGATCGAACTGGCTTTGCTCGATCGCGTTGCGCAGGTCGGCTTCCATCTCCGCGCGGGCGCGGATCGCGGACTGCATGCTGGGGTCGAAGAAGTGCAGCGCGTTGCGCCCGGCACTCTTGGCCTCGTACATCGCCAGGTCTGCCCGCTTGAGCAACTCTTCCACCGTCTCGCCCGTGCCATGGAACGTGGTGGCTCCCATGCTGACCGTGACGTGGCAAGGGGCGGTACCCAGGATGAAAGGCTCGCGCAGCGCTTCCATCATGCGGCGCCCCAGTTTTTCGGTCTGCTGGGCGGCCTGCAGCGGATCGGCCGGCAGGTTCTCCAGCACCACCGCAAATTCGTCCCCGCCCTGGCGGGCCAGGGTGTAACCCGCATGCGGCCCCTGGGCCAGGCAGTGCGACAGGCGCTGCGCCACCTGCAGCAGCAGCGCATCGCCCTGGTCGTGGCCCTGGGTTTCGTTCAGGGTCTTGAAATTGTCGATGTCCAGCAGCAGCAAGGCTCCAGCAGAGTTCTGGCGTGGACAGTGCTGGAGCGCGTCATGCACCCGTTCCAGCAACTGGCGGCGGTTGGGCAGCTGGGTCAGCATGTCGAACAGCGCCAGGTTGCGGATCTTCTCTTCGGCCTGCTTGCGCTGGCTCAGGTCCATCAGCGTAAAGACAAAATCGCTCTGCACCGGGCTGCCAGACAGCTCCAGGGCCCGGATCTTGCCGTCCTTGCAGTGCACGGCCAGCTCGCAGCAGGGCATCACCCCCTGCACCATGGCCTCGCGCCGGGCAGACTCCACCCAGGCCCGGCTGGTCTGGCGCTGCGATGCATCGGGCTGGATCACATTCCACCAGTCATCCAATGTTTGCAGGTCCTGCGGGCCATAGCCGGTCAGCGCCGTGAAACGGTCGTTGATGGAGAG
Organism: Comamonas sp. 17RB; assembly: GCF_030056555.1. Taxonomy (NCBI): domain Bacteria; kingdom Pseudomonadati; phylum Pseudomonadota; class Betaproteobacteria; order Burkholderiales; family Comamonadaceae; genus Comamonas; species Comamonas sp. 17RB. The sequence continues at coordinate 84,329 of NZ_JASHHY010000004.1, forward strand.
AATGCGCTGATGCGCATCCACCATCAGCATGCCCACTGGCAGCGCCTGCAGCATGGCGCTGAGCCGCGCCTCGCGCTGCTCCAGTGCAGCCTGCAGCTGGCGACGCTCGGACACGTCCTGCACCACCGAAATATGCTGACCCAGCAGTTCCTGCTGGCCATCCAGCAACGGAGAAGCCGCCACCTCCACCCAGATCAACTGTCCATCGCTGCGGCGCATGCGCTTGGACTGCAGATAGTTGGAGATCAGGCCCTGGCGCAGCTCGCTCAGCAGCCGGCGCGTGTCGTCCACATCCTCTGGCGCGCTCAGTTCCAGCACATTGGTGCGCAACAGCTCTTTTTCGCTGAAACCCAGAATCTCGCAATAGCGCTGGTTCACCTGCAGCAGGCGCCCGGTTTCCGAGCACACCTTGCTCACCCCCATGCCACAGTGGTGGAACAGATCATGAAAGCGGTCCATGCTCTCCTGCAATGCCGACTGGGTGTGCTCCACCTCCTGGCGGGCCTGTTGGCGCTGGCGGGCCAGCAAGGCCACCAGCAGCGCCAGCAGGGCACTCGCACCCAGGCCGCCGGCCCCCATCAGCCACGGGTGGGCACTCTCCACCTGGGACAGCAACGCACTGCGCGGCAGCAACTGCACCCGCCAGATACGGTCATGCACGGCAATGTCCCGCAGCACCGGGGCCAGTGTGGTGGTGGATGCTTCCCAATTGGGTGTGCGGTAAATGGTGCGGCGCAGGTTCTCGCCACCAGGCTGCTGATCGGCACGCCCCAGGTCCTCCACCGTCACAGCCACGCCATCGAGCTGCACCGCGTCCAGCGCATGCAGCAGCAGCTCGCGCGTCTGCAGGCTGATGTTGACGGCGCCCTGGAATACCGGCTCACCCTGGCCGGCAGGCGTCACAAACACCGGTGCACGGATCAACACCCCGGTGGGGTCCTTGTCGTCCTGCAGCAGCGTGAACGGCGCGGTCATGGACACCTTGCCCGTGGCACGCGACTGCAGCAGGCTCGAGAGGCTTTCGGGCTGCAGATACACATCCAGCCCGGCCAGCGCGGCATTGCCACGCAACGGCCAGACATAGTCGACCACGGCGTACTCCGAGCGGTCGGCCGCAAAGCGGATGCGCAGATCCTGGCGCGCCACCTGGCCATCGGCACGCAGACTGGCTTCAAAATTGGCCAGCTCGGTCGGGGCCAGGATACGGGTGAAGGTCAGCGCGCGCAGACCGGGATAACGGCGCGGCACATCCATCTCCACCATGGTGGCGTCGAACTCCTGGCGGCTCAGATACGGCTTGACCGAAAAGCGCGCCTGCAGGCCTTTGACGATTTCGCCGTACGAGTTGACACTGTGTTCCAACCCCTGCACCAGCGTATCGATGCGGTGCACCGCGCGCTCGTGCGCCATGGTCTGCACCGTGCGCTGCAGCATCCACGCCAGCACCAGGCTCAGCAAACCACCACCGCATAGCACAGCCCCTGGCAACAGCCAGACCGAGACCCACGTGCGCGAAGAAGGAGCAACTGCCATGAAGGGGGAGGAGAAGATCACACAGACGAATAAGACGATAGGCGGCTAAAACTGTGGACCACTTAAAAGCATAGTGCCTTTCTATGTTGTTGAACGGCTGAATTGATGACTTTTCTATCTAAAACGTCAACACTTTGAAACAGAAATGACCTGAATCAACCTAGGTGTTGTGCGGATGGGCGGTCACCCGGGTGAAAAACACCCCAACGGACCATCCTCAGCCCAGCCAGGTCTGCTTCTGCTGCACCGCCTCCTTCAAGAAACGCCACACCGTCTGGATGCGCGGTAAGCCTTTGAGCTCTTCCGGCATGCTCATCCAGAAGGTGCGGGTAAAGCAGGCTTGTTGGGGCAGCACACGGCTCAAGGTCGGGTCACGGTCCGCCAGAAACGCCGGCAGCACTGCCAGTCCGGCCCCGGCCCGCACCGCCTCGTACTGTGCGGTGATGCTGGTCGAGCGAAAGGCAAAGCGCTCCGGCCGGTACAACTGGTCCAGCAACTGTAGCTCCTTGGAAAACAGCAGGTCGTCCACGTAATGGATGAAGCGGTGGTGGCGCAGATCCTCGCGCAGGGCCACCAGCGGGCGGCGGGCCAGGTACTCACGCTCGCCATACAGGTACAGGCGATAGTCCGCCAGCTTGCTGACCACCACCGTACCGCGCTTGGGCCGCTCCAGGGAAATCACGATGTCTGCCTCGCGTCGCGACAGGTGCAGCAGGCGTGGCAGCGCCAGCAAATCCACCGACAGCTGCGGCCACTGCAGCGTTAGCCTGGCCAGGGCAGGCGCCAGCAGTTGCGTGCCCAGGCCCTCGGTGGTGCCCACACGCACCAGTCCACTGGGGGCCTCGGCATCATCCACGGCCAGTTCGGCCGCGTGCTCCAGTTGGCGGGCCGCCTGTGTCATGGCTTCGATGGCCGGCAACAATTGCCGGCCGGCTTCGGTCAACTGGTGACCGTTTGCCCCCCGGGCGAACAGGCTTTTGCCCAGCGCTTTTTCCAGCGCCTGCACGCGCCGCGCCACCGTGGTGTGCTCCACCCCCAGGCTGCGGGCCGCGCCCGCCAGCGTGCCCGCCCGGGCCAAGGCGCCAAAGTGGCGCAGTTGCTCCCAATCCATGTTCTCCCCTCGTACGGTGTCACCTCACACTGCCATGGCCTGCGCGCCATACAGCGGATATCTCTCTCGAAAGACCTGTGCAAAAACGCAAACCCTAAGTGCATGAATAGCACTTGTTTGCAGCATTTTGCACATCTAACATGGGATCCACCTCGGGGCTTGTCCGACATGGACGGCAGGCTTCGGCTTCACCCCCATTTCCAGGAGACACCCATGAACGCCCCTGACAAGTCCGCCGTGCTGGCCCCCACCGTCAAGCTGCTGATCAACGGCCAGTTGGTCGAATCCAAGACCACGCAGTGGCGCAATGTGGTCAACCCCGCCACCCAGGAAGTGCTGGCCCGGGTGCCCTTCGCCACCCCCGAGGAAATCAACCTGGCGGTGAGCAATGCCAAGGAAGCGTTCAAGACCTGGAAGAAGACCCCCATCGGCACGCGTGCCCGCATCTTCCTGAAGCTGCAGCAACTGATCCGAGAAAACATGAAGGAACTGGCGGCCATCCTGACCGCCGAACAGGGCAAGACCCTGCCGGATGCGGAAGGCGATGTCTTCCGTGGCCTGGAAGTGGTGGAGCACGCCGCCAACATCGGCAATCTGCAACTGGGCGAACTGGCCAACAACGTGGCCAATGGCGTCGACACCTATACACTGAACCAGCCGCTGGGCGTGTGCGCCGGCATCACGCCGTTCAACTTCCCGGCCATGATTCCGCTGTGGATGTTCCCCATGGCCATTGCCACCGGCAACACCTTTGTGCTCAAGCCTTCCGAGCAAGACCCCATGGTCACCATGCGCCTGTGCGAACTGGCGCTGGAAGCCGGCGTGCCCCCTGGCGTGCTGAACGTGATCCACGGCGGTGAAGATGCGGTGAACGCCATCTGCGACCACCCCGACATCAAGGCCATCAGTTTCGTGGGTTCCACCAAGGTGGGCACCCATGTCTACAACCGCGCCAGCCTGAACGGCAAGCGCGTGCAGTGCATGATGGGCGCCAAGAACCACGCCATCGTCATGCCCGATGCCAACAAGGAGCAGTCGCTCAACGCCCTGGCCGGTGCCGCTTTCGGTGCCGCAGGCCAGCGCTGCATGGCGCTGTCGGTGGTGGTGCTGGTCGGTGACGCCCAGAAATGGATCCCCGAACTGGTGGAAAAGGCCAAGACGCTCAAGGTCTCGGGCGGCACCGAAGCCGGCACCGATGTGGGCCCGGTGGTCAGCTGCGCCGCCCTGTCGCGCGTCGAAGGCCTGATCGAGCGCGGCATTGCCGATGGCGCCAAGCTGGAACTGGACGGCCGCAAGCCCAGTGTCCAGGGCTATGAAAAAGGCAACTTCGTTGGCCCGACCGTCTTCAGCGGCGTCAAGCCCGGCATGAGCGTGTACGACCAGGAAATCTTCGGCCCTGTGCTGTGCATCGCCGAAGCGGCGGACATCGATGAAGCCATCGCCTTCATCAACGCCAACCCCAACGGCAACGGAACGGCCATCTTCACCCAGAGCGGCGCTGCTGCGCGCAAGTTCCAGGAGGAAATCGACGTGGGCCAGGTCGGCATCAATGTGCCCATCCCGGTGCCCGTGCCACTGTTCTCGTTCACCGGCAGCCGCGCCTCCAAGCTGGGCGACCTGGGCCCCTATGGCAAGCAGGTGGTGATGTTCTACACCCAGACCAAGACCGTGACCGCGCGCTGGTTCGACGACAGCACGACCAGCCACGGTGTGAACACCACCATCAGCCTGAAGTAAGCCGGCAGCAGCAGAAACGATAGCAACTGCAGTCCATGGGCCGGGCATGCAAGTCCGGCTGGCCGCATGGAATCTGGGATGATGCAGACATGTCTTCGCCTGCATTTCCCAGCATGGGCCAGCCGCTGCAGTCCTTCGCAAGCCTGTATGCCGCCTGCCTGCTGACCGTTTCTGCGCTGTGCCCTGGCACTGCACGGGCCCAGGCCGGTGCGGCCTGCGACCCACAATCCACCGCCGTTGCCAGCCTGAACGCCTGTGCCGTACAGCACTTTCAGGAAGTGGACACGGCCCAGAACATTCTTTACGCCGACGTGATGCGCGCCCTCTCCGCCCATGAACGCCCTGCCCTGCGCCAGGACCAAACCGCCTGGAGCCGGCAGCGCACGCGCGACTGCAAGGCCCGCCATGCGGCCGACGAAGACCGGGCCGACTGGCCAGCGCGCTATCACCGCTGCCTGACGGCGGCCACCGAAGCACGCCATACCACGCTGAAACACTGGCTGCACCATGGCGAAAGGCCGCCGCAATGAGCGGCTCCAGGCAGCACGACCGGCGGAGGCCAACGGACTTTTAATCCGTTGGCCACGCCCCCCAGAACAACAACGAAACGGAGACACCCGCCATGGACTTTGAACTCACCGAAGACCAACGCGCCTTTGCCGATACCGCCCGTGCCTTCGCCCAAAGCGAGCTGGCCCCCCATGCGGCCGAGTGGGACCGCGAAGCCACCTTCCCGCGCGAAGCCATTGCCAAGGCAGGCGAGCTGGGTTTCTGCGGTCTGTATGCGCCCGAAAATGCCGGCGGCCTGGCCCTGCCCCGACTGGATGCCACGCTGGTGTTCGAAGAGCTGGCGGCCGTGGACCCCTCCACCACCGCCTTCATCACCATCCACAACATGGCCACCTGGATGCTGGGCACCTGGGCCACCGATGCCGTGCGCAGCGAATGGGGCGAGGCGCTTACCAGCGGACACAAACTGGCCAGCTACTGCCTGACCGAACCCGGGGCCGGTTCTGATGCCGCCTCGCTCAAGACCCGGGCCGAGCTGGTGGGCAACGAATACATCATCAATGGCAGCAAGGCCTTCATCAGCGGCGCCGGCGCCACCGACGTGCTGGTGCTGATGGCCCGCACCGGTGACGCTAACTCCGGCGCCTCTGGCATCTCCGCCTTTGTCGTCCCCGCCCATGCCGACGGCGTGAGCTACGGCAAGAAGGAAGAAAAAATGGGCTGGAACAGCCAGCCCACCCGCGTGATCAGCTTCGACAATGTGCGCATTCCTGCCCAGAACCTGCTGGGCCGCGAGGGCGAAGGTTTCAAAATCGCGATGAAGGGGCTGGACGGCGGCCGCATCAATATCGCCACCTGCTCGGTCGGTGCCGCCCAAGGCGCCCTCACCCAGGCACAAGCCTATATGCAGGAGCGCAAGCAGTTCGGCAAACCCATTGCCAGCTTCCAGGCCCTGCAGTTCAAGCTGGCCGACATGGCGACCGAACTGGTCGCCGCGCGGCAGATGGTGCGTCTGGCCGCATCCAAGCTGGATGCCGGCGCACGCGACGCATCGACCTACTGCGCCATGGCCAAGCGCTTTGCCACAGACGCCGGCTTCATGGTCTGCAACGAAGCGCTGCAACTGCACGGCGGTTACGGCTATATCCGCGAATACCCGCTGGAGCGCTTGATGCGCGATGCCCGCGTGCACCAGATCCTGGAAGGCACGAACGAAATCATGCGTGTGATCATTGCCCGGCGCATGCTGGATGGCGATGCCTGCGAGGCCATCCGCTGAAGCGCTGCGCTGCAGCCTTCTGTAGCATGCACCTGCGCACTGTCCATACCGTAGAAGCCGTTCCCTCCCATACCATGCCCGCCCGCCCCCTGTCCGACGATACGCTGCAACTGATTGACGCCGTGCGCGAGGCCCTGGCCGAGCAAGGCAGCGATGTGGAGGAAAAGCGCATGTTCGGCTGCCATGTATTCATGGTGGACGGCAAGATGTGCCTGGGCGTGGAGCATGACGAGCTGCTGGTGCGCCTGCCCCCCACAACCCACGCCGAAGTCGCAGAGACGCCGGGTGTGCGGCCACTGTCGAGCCGCGGGCTGATGGATGGCTATTTTCTGGTGGGCCCCGCCGCCTACGCCACGCGCGCCCAGTGGCAGCACTGGATTGACGCGGCCCTGGCCTTCAACCCATTGGCCAAGGCCACCCCCAAGAAGGCCACACCAAAAGCTGCTGCGGGGAACACCGCAGAGACAAACGGTGCTGCAGCACGCAAGCGCTCTATAAAAAAGAGCACCCCCAGCGCACCAGAAGCGCTTGAGAAGCCCAAAACACCTGCAAAAACCGGCAACCGAAAAGCGGTGACGCCGCGCAAGCATTCGGTGTTTGATGACGACGATCTGTAAGCCGCCGCCATCCTGCCCACCGCGTTCAGCCAACCCCAGACTTTCACACGCCAAGCCCCAGGAACCCCGCCATGCCCCTTCGCATCGTCCAACTCGGCACCCCACGCGCGCCCGGCGAGGGTTTGCGCATTGGCACCGTGCGACGCCCGCCACGGGGCGTGCCCAAAGCAGAATTTGCCAGCCGCGACTACTACGACTGCTGGTACCCCGAGCTGTCGCCCAGCGCCGACACCATGGCCCTGGGCCAGGCCGCGCAAAAGAGTGGTGATCTCAAGGCTTGGCAGCAGTTCGACAAAGCCTTCCGCAAGGAAATGGCCGATGCCGGTGCTGACCGCACACTGCAACTGCTCGCCGCGCTGTCGCGACAGACCAGCTTTGCCATTGGCTGCTATTGCGACGACGAAACCCGCTGCCACCGCAGCATCCTGCGCGCGCTGCTGGCCGACAAGGGCGCAGCCATCGCCGCAGACTGACCCCAGATGGCGAAAGCATTCCATCCCGCGCTCCCACCACCCTCAGGCGGCAGCACGCCACCGCACGTAAGCCACCACTGAACCGACCTGACCTCTTTCCCATACCTACACACCCAAGGAGACAGCACCATGCAAATCGCATTCATCGGCCTCGGCAATATGGGCGCACCCATGGCCATCAACCTGGTCAAGGCCGGCCACAGTGTCAAAGCCTTTGACCTGAGCCAGGAAGCCATCGCCAAGGTGGTGGCGGCCGGCGGCCATGTCGCCACCAGCGCGCAGGACGCCGTGCAGGGCGCCGAGGCCATCGTCACCATGCTGCCCGCCAGCCAGCATGTGGAAGCGCTGTTCCTGGGCAACGGCAACGCCCCCGGCCTGTTGCAGCACATCGCCAAGGGCGCGCTGGTGATCGACAGCTCCACTATCGCCGCTGCCACCAGCCAGAAAGTGGCCAAGGCCGCTGAAGCAGCGGGCATTGACTTCATCGACGCCCCGGTCTCCGGTGGCACTGGCGGTGCCATTGCCGGCACCCTGACCTTCATGGTGGGTGGCAGCGACGCCCAGCTGGACCGTGCACGTCCGCTGCTGGAAAAAATGGGCGCCAACATCTTCCACGCCGGTGCCGTGGGTGCGGGCCAGACTGCCAAGATCTGCAACAACATGCTGCTGGGCATTCTGATGGTGGGCACCAGCGAAGCCATTGCCCTGGGCGTAGCCAATGGCCTGGACCCCAAGGTGCTGAGCGAAATCATGCGCCGCAGCTCCGGCGGCAACTGGGCACTGGAGAAATACAACCCCTTTCCCGGCGTGCACGAAAACGCGCCCGCCAGCAAAGGCTATGCAGGCGGCTTTGGCACCGATCTGATGCTGAAGGATCTGGGGCTGGCCCAGGAAAACGCCATCACCACCAAATCCAGCACTCCGCTGGGCGGCATGGCCCGCGCCATTTACGCCGCACACAGCATTGCGGGCCATGGCGGGGAGGATTTCTCCAGCGTGATCAAGATGCTGCAAAAGAAATGATGGCGTAGCCGCCGGCTTTGCTTGCCTGCCGAATGCCACCCAATCTGCATTGGGTGGCATTTTTCGTTGTGCACCGGTGCAGCATCACCTGTTCTCTGGCGATCCCATCCAAGAATGCATTCAAATTCATTCAGTTAGCGGCTCTCACACCCCATTAGAAAATTTATCCCCACGACCCTGGCTGCATTTTTCGTGGCCCTCGCTACATTGGACTGACACGCACGGTATGCGCGCCGTCGCCTCACCGCCGGGATGGTGGGTGGCTTGGACAAGGAGTTGCTATGCAGTTTGCTCTGGACAAGGTGTTGATCCTCGGTGCCGGCAAGATTGGCACCACCCTCGCCGACATGCTGGTCGATTTGTATGGCACGCAGGTCACGCTGGCCGATATGCATCCCCCCTCGACCCATGGTGATCCTCAGCTGCATCCTCTGCAACTGGATGTGCAGGATGATGCGGCGCTCGCTTCGGTGCTGGACCAGCATCCTCTGGTGATCAATGCCCTGCCATTTTTCTGCGCAGCACGCGTGGCCACGGCCGCAGCGCAGCGGGGCGTGCATTACTTTGATCTGACCGAGGACGTGGCGGCCACCCGCACCATCCGCGCATTGGCCCCCCGGGCACGGGCTGTCCTGATGCCGCAGTGCGGCCTGGCTCCGGGGTTGATCGGCATGCTGGGCGGCCATCTGGCCGGGCAGTTTGACGAGCTCTATGACCTGCAACTGCGCGTGGGCGCGCTCACGCTGCACGCCCTGAATGCGCTGCGCTACCACTTCACCTGGAGCGTGGACGGCGTCATCAACGAATACTGCAACCCTTGTGACGCCATCGTGGGCGGCCAGCTCGCCAATGTGCAACCCCTGGAGGGCCTGGAAAACCTCAGCCTCGACGGGCAGGTGTTCGAGGCCTTCAACACCTCTGGCGGCCTGGGCACGCTGTGCGAAACACTGGCCGGCCGCGTGCGCAACCTGAATTACAAGACCATTCGCCACCCGGGCCACCGCGATGCCATGCACCTGCTGCTGCACGGGCTGCGCCTGATCGAGCGGCGCGATTTGCTGCGCCAGGTGCTCGATGGCGCCATCCCCCACAGCCGCGACGACATGGTGGTGATTGCCGCCACGGCCACGGGCATGCGCGGCGGTCGGCTGGAACAGCTCACGCACAGCACCCGGCTCTACGGTGCACCGCTGCGCGGGCGGCAGCGCACCGCAATTGAATTGACCACCGCCGCTGGCGCGCTGGCTGCAGTGGAATTGTGTGCCCAGGGCCTGCTGCCGCAACAAGGCTTTGTGCGACAGGAGCAATGCACGCTTTCCGCCTTGCGCAACACCCGTGTGGGGCGCTACGTTGAAGCCCTGCTGCCCGCTTCAGCTCCGCCCGGCAACACCGACGTCTGATCACCCAGCCAGGGTCTGCCTCTTTCTGCCCGCTGCCATGTTTGTTCTGCCCGCCATTGCCCTGCCATTTCTGCTCATGCTGGCGGTCTACCGCCTGCTGCACATCCCACGGCAGTTGCGTGCCGGTGTGCTGCAGGTCCCGGTCCGGCGGCGTGCCATGCTGCTGGCGGCCACGGCCGCGGCCTATCTGGCACTGCTGGCATACACGGTGGCATTGCTGGTGGCACTGGTACACACCTTGCTTTTTGCAGCAGACAGCCTGTCCGCCTACCTGGAACTGGCGGCCTACGCGCTGGCCTATCCCTTGGTGTACCTCGCAGCGGCCTGGATTTTCTACCACGGGCTGAAACCCGTGCCACCGCACAAGCCCACCCACCCCTCTTCCACGGAACACCCATGACCGCGCTTTCTGCCACCGACTTTTCCACCGTGCTGTCGCACTGCGGCATCGATCTGGCCGCCCACCAGGGCGATGACATCACCGTGCGCTCCCCCATCGATGGCGCAACGCTGGCCCAGCTGGCCGCACTGCCCGTGGCAGCCATGCCGGCCGTGATCGATCGTGCGGCCCAGGCCTTTCTGCAATGGCGTCTGGTACCCGCTCCGGTGCGCGGCGAGCTGGTGCGGCTGTGGGGCGAAGAGCTGCGCCGCAGCAAGGCCGACATCGGTCAGGTAGTCTCGCGCGAGGTGGGCAAGATCCTGCAGGAAGGCCTGGGGGAAGTACAGGAAGGCGTGGACATCTGCGAGTTTGCCGTCGGCCTGTCACGCCAGCTGCATGGCAAGACCATCGTGTCCGAACGCCCCGGTCACCGCATGATGGAGCAGTACCACCCGCTGGGGCCGGTGGCCGTGATCACCGCCTTCAATTTTCCCAGCGCGGTGTTCGCCTGGAACGCGGCGTTGGCTTTGGTATGCGGCGACCCGGTGGTCTTCAAGCCCTCGGAGAAAGCCCCGTTGTCCGGCCTGGCCACCTTCAAGGCACTGGAGCGGGCGATCGCCCGATTTGGCGACCGTGCTCCGCCGGGTCTGGCGCAGATCGTGCTCGGCCACAGCGATGTGGCCGAGGCCCTGGTGGACAGCCCGCAGATCGCCCTGGTGTCCGCCACGGGCTCCAGCCGCATGGGCCGCGCCGTGGGCCCCAAGGTGGCAGCCCGCTTTGGCAAGCGCATTCTGGAGTTGGGGGGCAACAATGCCATGGTGGTCACACCCGCGGCCGATCTGGATCTGGCGGTGCGTGCCATCGTCTTCAGCGCCGTGGGCACGGCAGGCCAGCGCTGCACCTCGCTGCGCCGACTGATCGTTCACCGCAGTGCCAAGGCCGCGCTGCTGGAAAAGCTCCTGAAAGCCTATGCCAGCCTGCGCATCGGCAACCCGCTACAGGCCGGCACATTGGTGGGCCCGCTGATCGACCGTGCCGCTTGGGATGCGATGCAGCATTCCCTTGCCCAGGCCCAGACCCAAGGCGGAACCGTGCTGACCGGCGGCCAGCGCGTGCTGGCAGAGCAGTTCCCCCACGGCTATTACGTGGCCCCGGCGATTGTGGACATGCCGGCGCAAACCGCCATCGTGCAGCACGAGACCTTTGCGCCTCTGCTCTATGTGCTGACCTACGACACGCTGGAGCAGGCCATCGACTGGAACAACGGCGTGCCCCAGGGCCTGTCCTCCTGCATTTTCTCCAACGATCTGCGAGAGGTGGAGACGTTTCTCGGGGCCGCCGGCTCGGACTGCGGCATTGCCAACGTCAACATCGGCCCCAGCGGGGCCGAGATTGGTGGCGCCTTTGGCGGCGAGAAGGAAACCGGTGGCGACCGCGAAAGCGGCTCCGACGCCTGGAAGCAATACATGCGCCGCACCACCAACACCATCAACTACTCGCGCGAGCTGCCTCTGGCCCAGGGCATTCAGTTCGGGTGAAGCGACTGCGCAGAGCCCCCATCCACCTCCACCGGCCCCGCAAGTCCTGGCCAATAGTGCTGGTCCGGCACCGCCCGGGCACCGAAAATGGCCTGGCCCAAGCGCACCACGGTGGCCCCCTCCTCGATCGCGATTTCAAAGTCACCCGACATCCCCATGGACAGCTCGTCCAAAGACATGCCCGCCGGTGCACTGTGCCGCAACTGGTCCCGCAGCCCGCGCAGGCACACAAAACACTGACGGACCCGCGCGCTGTCATGGGAGAACAGCGCCAGCGTCATCAGGCCGCGCACCCGCAGCGCCGACATGGCAGGCAAGGCGCGCAGAAACGCCGGCACCGCTTCGGGTGCCAGCCCGTATTTGCTGGCCTCGGCCGAGGTGTTGACCTGGACAAAGACATCCAGCGCGCGCCCTTCTACCTGCAGGCGGCGGTCCAGGGCCTCGGCCAGGTGCAGGCTGTCCAGGGCCTGGAATTCGCTGGCAAAGCGCGCCACCAGCTTGGCCTTGTTGGTTTGCAGATGGCCGATGACTGACCAGCGCAGATCGGTCAGGTCCTGCAGAGCTTCCCATTTGCCCCAGGCCTCCTGCACCTTGTTTTCGCCCAGCATCCGGCAACCCGCCGCATGGGCCAGGCGCAGACTGGCTTCGGGTTTGGTCTTGCTCACCGGCAGCAGCCGCACGCTGGCCGCATCCCGCCCGGCGCGTTGGCAGGCCGCCGCCATGCGGGCCTGGACCGCCGCCAGATTGTGTTGAAAGTCCGCCAGGGTCAGGGCCTGGGGATAGCGACCATGCCGGTCATGGTCGGTGCGGGTCGCAGGGTAAGAGAAGTGTGGAGCCGACATAGGCTCAGGCCTTGGTGACAGAGGAAGTTGCTGTCAGCGGCGCAGCGCTCTGCGGGCGCCGGGGCATGCGACCATGCAGCACGGCATGGGCCAGCAGACCGATCACCAGGCCCCAGAAAGCCCCACCAACGCCCAGCCACTGGATGTTGGCCGCAGCTGCCAGAAAGGTGATCAGCGCCGCCTCGCGGGTACGGGCATCCGCCAGGGCGGCCGCCAGACTGCCGCCCAGGGTGCCCAGCAGGGCCAGCCCGGCCAGCGTGGTGGTGAAAGCGGCCGGCAGGGCCATGAAGACGGCGGCCAGCGTCACCCCGAACACCCCCACCAGACAGTAGGCCAGGCCTGCGCTAACCCCCGCAATCCACCGCTTGGACGGATCCTCATGGGCTTCGCGCCCCGTGGCAATGGCCGCCGTGATGGCCGCCAGATTGAAGGCATGCGCACCAAACGGAGCCATCAGCAGCGAGCCCAGACCGGTCACCGTCACGATCGGGTTGGCACTGGTGGCGAAGCCATCGTTGCGCAACACCAGCATGCCCGGCATGTACTGCCCCGTCAGGGTGATCAGAAACAACGGCAGGGCCACGCTGAGCAGGCTGTCCAGCGACCAGGCTGGTGCGGTGTACACCGGTGCCGCAAATTGCAACGACAACCCCGCCAGGTCCACGCGTTGCTGCAGCACCAGGAACGCCAGCCCCAGCAGCAGAATGCCCACCACCGCATAGCGCGCGGCAATGCGCTTGAGCACCACATAGGCGACGATCAGCAACAGCGCCAGTGCCGGCTCCACCGCCATGCCGCCAAAGGCCCGCATGCCGAAGGGCAGCAGAATCCCCGCCAGCAGCCCCGTGGACACGCCCGCTGGAATCAGCCGGATGACACGCTCAAAGCCCCCCGACAGCCCCAGCACCACAAAGGCCGCAGCCGATACCAGGTAGGCGCCCACGGCTTCGGCATAGGGTGTGCTGGCCAATGCCGTCACCAGAAACGCCGCCGCCGGCGTGGACCAGGCCGTGATGATGGGGGCACGTGTCATCCAGCTCAGCAGCAGGCCCGTCAGACCCACGCCAATGGAGAGCGACCACACCCAGGAAGCGGTGTGCGCGGCATCCAGCCCGGCCACCCGGGCCGCCTGAAACACCAGAATGAAAGTACCGCCGTAGTTGACGATGACCGACACCAGCCCCGCCACGGCAGGGTGGAACACATCGCGCAGACACAGCCGCGTGGACACAGAAACGGGAGCCGGGGTATGGGGCATGCCTGAACAACTTTCCAACAGATCGAATGCACCCTGGCCTGTACGGCAGCTGGAACCGGACTGGACGGTGGCCTGGGCATGCGCCGTTTATAAAATTCCAATGGCATGATGATGCCAACCACTTTTTCACAAATAGCCAGACCAATTGTTCAAACACGCCTTGCTTGAATCCGTCAAAGCCTGGATGGCCGATCCGGCCCACCATGCCCTGCCCTTGCACGCACGCCTGCAGCGCGGCCTGCGGCAGCTGATCCTTGATGGCCAGCTGGCAGCAGGGCGCCCCCTGCCTGCATCCCGCGCGCTGGCGCAATCGCTGGCGGTTTCGCGCGATACGGTGGAAACGGCCTACAGCCAGCTGCACGCCGAAGGTTTCATCACCCGGCGCGTGGGCAGCGGTAGCCGGGTGTCCCAGCAGGCGCGGAGCCTGCCTGTCCGCCCCGCAGTGCCCCCCGCCGCCACAGCACCACAGCTGAGCCGGCGCGGTCAGGCCATGCTGGCCGCCGGTGGCGTCAGCGACTTTCCGGTGCCCCATGCCTTTGTGCCCGGCGTGCCCGAGACCCGCAACTTTCCATTGCCGGCCTGGGAACGGCTGCAGCGCCAGGTGCTCAAGGAGTACGGCCACCGCGCCCTGCAGCACAGCCCGACGCAGGGCATGCTGCCCCTGCGGCAGGCCATTGCCGACTATGTCAATCTGGAGCGCGGAGCCCGCGCCACACCCGAACAGGTGCTGGTCCTGACCAGCTCACAGCAGGCGCTGGGCCTGTGCGCTCAGGTACTGCTGGACCCGGGTGACCGCATCCTGATCGAAGACCCGGTCTACCACGGCGCACGCAGGGCCTTTGATGCTGCCGGCCTGGTCTGCCAACCCGTCCCGCTGGATGCCGATGGGATGCAGATGCAGCACCTCGCTGCTGCACCCTCCGCCCAGGCCATGTTTCTGACCCCATCCCACCAGTACCCCACCGGAGCCACACTGTCGCTGGAGCGGCGGCTGGCCGCCATCGCCTGGGCCCGGGAACACCAGACCTGGATCCTTGAGGACGACTACGACAGTGAATTCCACTACGCGGGCAAGCCCACGGCCTGCGTACAGGGGCTGGATACCCACGGGCGCACGCTCTATATCGGCACATTCAGCAAATCGCTGTTTCCAGGCCTGCGCCTGGGCTATATGGTGCTGCCGCCCGCGCTGGTGGCCCCTATGACCGTGGCCCGCTCCTTGCAGGACGGGCACAGCGCTCCCCTGGCCCAGCTGACCTTGGCGCGCTTCATCGAAGGCGGTCACCTGGGTGCCCACATCCGCACCATGCGCACCGTCTACGCCCACCGGCGCGATGTGCTGGCCCGATTGCTGCGCACGCATCTGGCCGAGTGGCTGGAGCCCCAGGTGCCCGCAGGTGGCATGCAAATGGCCTGCCACCTGCGCGGCGGGCTGCCGGAAGCGCAGCTGGTGGCTGCCGCAGCGCGTGCCGGCATCACCCTGGCAGGAATGTCGGCGCTCTACAGCGGCACACCGCGCCACCAAGGCGTGTTGATGGGCTTTGCAGCCCACAGCCCCATGGAGCTCGAAGCCGGCGTGCGCCGGCTGGCCGAGGTGCTGCGCACCTTACCTCGCCCGGACTGAGACCGACAACGCCCTTGGTGCAGCGGTGCCCCCTCTGTGACAGCCAGGGCGCACACCACGCGCCAGGTGCGGCCTCACGGCGCATGCCAAGGGTTTCCGCCGCACTCAACGGGCATGAGGCCAGCAGCGCACCGCCAGGGCGGCCAGGGACGACACCGTGGCCAGCACCACCACGCCCAACCAACCCGCATGGTCCAGCACCCAACTGCCCAGGGCTGCACCACTGGCCATGCCCACGAACATGCCGGTAAACAGCAGCGCATTCAGGCGGCTGCGGGCCTCGGGCGCAATGCCATAGACAATCGTCTGGTGGGCCACCAGCACGGCCTGCACACCAAAGTCAAACACCACGGCCGCCGCCACGATCAGCAGCAACTGGCCCTGCGCTCCCAGCCAGGGCGCGGTGGCCATGCTGGCAAAGGCTGCCGCTGCCAGTCCAGCGCCTGCGCGCGTCACCAGTTCAGGGCCACGGCGGTCGGCCATGCGCCCAGCCAGTGGCGCGGCCAGGGCGCCCGCCGCGCCGGCCAGCCCCAGCGCTCCGGCGGCGGCGGCACCCAGCTGGAACTGGCTGTGCAGCATCACCGCCAGCGTGGACCAAAAGGCGCTGAACCCCACCGCCAGCAGGCCTTGTGCCAGGGCCGCGCGGCGCAAGGCCGCATGCTGGCGCCACAGTCCCCACATGGAACGCATCAGCGCCAGCCAGCCCAGTTGGGTGGTGGGCGCAAAGTGTGGCAGGCCGCGCCACACCGCCACAACCAGCACGGCCATGGCCGCTGCCGCCAGCAGGTACATATTGCGCCAGCCCCAGAGCTGGGCCACCAGGCCGCTGACCACACGGGACAGCAAGATGCCCAGCAGCAGCCCGGTCATCACCGTGCCCACCATGCGGCCACGCTGGGCAGCAGGGGCCAGGGTGGCGGCAGCAGGCACCACATCCTGTGCCATCGTGGCGGCCAGACCAACGCCCAGGCTGGCTGCCAGCAGGCTGCCCATGCCGGGCGCCAGTCCGCTGGCCAGCAGCACCCCTACCAGGGCCACGGCCTTGACCAGAATGATGCGGCGGCGGTCATACCGGTCCCCCAGCGGGGCCAGCAGCAGAATGCCCAGCGCATAGCCCAGCTGCGTCAGCGTGGGCACCCAGCCGGCCGTGCTCGCGGACGCATGCATATCGGCCCCCAGCAGGCCCAGCATGGGCTGGCTGTAGTACAGCGACGCCACGCTGACACCTGCAGCTGCAGCCAGCAACAGCAGCAGCGGCGCGCCAATGGCCTGCGGTGCAGGGATTGGCACGGCGGCTGCAGCAGCTGCCGCAGTGGCGCCGGCAAGACGCTCTTCATACGTAGATTGAATGGATGACATGGTGTCCATCTGTGGTTTTGTTTGGAATGCTGCGTAGTATCTGGAGTCAGCATGCGCTTGTGTAGTGGTCTGGCATGCAGATCTGCTATACGCTCTACGTATGGAAACAACCCTCTCTGCCGGCAGCGATCGCATTGCGCTGATGCACACGCTGGTGCGTATCGTGGAAGCAGGCAGCCTCTCGGCCGCAGCCTTGCAGCTGGGCACCACCCAACCCACCGTCAGCCGCCGCCTGCAGCAACTGGAGCGCACGCTGGGCCTGCGTCTGCTGCAACGCTCCACCCACGGCATGAAGCTGACCGTGGACGGCGAACGCTGCTACGCCCATGCCAAGTCGCTGGTGCATGAATGGGAGGCCATGGAGGCGGATCTGCGTGGCGTGCAGGATGTACCGCGCGGCCAGTTGCGCGTGCTGGTGCCCCACGCCTTTGGCCAGGACCAGCTCATGGCGCCGCTGCTGGATTACATGCGCCGCTACCCCGAGGTGCAGGTGGAATGGCTGCTGCATGACCGCCGGGCGGACTTCATTGCCGAAGGCATTGACTGCGCCATCCAGGTTGGCCAGGTGCTGGACCCTGCAGCCATTGCCCTGCGTCTGGCCGAAGTCCCCCGCATCGTGGTGGCAGCCCCGCCCCTGGTCGCCCAGCACCCGCCAGCCACTGCCGCACAGGATCTGGCAGACTGGCCGTGGATGGCACTCAACACCTTCTATCAGCGCGAAGTGTGTCTGACCCATGCCCAGCACGGCATGCAGCGCTTTGCCATCCAGCCCCGGCTGTCCACCGACAGCCTGTATGCCCTGCGCAGCGCCGCACTGGCCGGTCTGGGGGTGGGTATTGCCTCGGCCTGGATGGTGCAAGACGATCTGCGCGCCGGCCGGCTGCAGCACCTGGTACCGGGCTGGGAGGCAGCGCCGCTGCCTGTCTCCCTGGTCTACCCGCAGGCCGCTTTCTACCCTGCACGGCTGCGCTGCTTTCTGGATGCCATGCGTGCCGCCATGCCCGGGCTCACGGGTATGCGAGCCGCCACACGCGGCTCGGCACGGCGCTGAAATGACTTTCTGTGCACCGCTGCGACCGACATCTCAGATGGCGCCGCCTGCCACGCACCCATGAAAAAAGCTCCCACCAGGGGAGCTTTTTTGCGGGCCCATTGGCGCCTGCACAGAGGTCGAAGTACCAGGTATTCCAGATCTCTCTGTGTGTTGCAGGCGCTCAATCAGCGCTTCGCTCAGTAGCCGTAGCCGCCGCCGTTGCCACGGCCGCCGCCGTAACCACCGCCATTGCCGCCGCGGAAACCGCCGCCGCCGTTGTTGCCACGGAAGCCGCCGCCGCCGAAGCCGGCAGGGCGCTCTTCACGGGGACGGGCCACGTTGACGATCATGTTGCGACCGTCCCAGGACTGCTCGTGCAGGCCTTCGATGGCAGCTTGTGCTTCGGCTTCCGAAGCCATTTCCACAAAGCCGAAGCCCTTGGAGCGACCGGTGTCGCGGTCCATCATGACCTTGGCGGAAGCCACGTTGCCGAACTGGGCGAATTGTTGTTCCAGATCGTTGTCGCGAATGGAGTAAGAGAGGTTACCGACGTAGAGTTTGTTGTTCATGGTTGAACTTTCAGGGGAAAAATGACCGTGCAGCAGATGCTGCAATGGACATAGGGTGGGCGGCGCGCCCTACAGGAACGCACCGCCCGGAACTTAGCGGCGCCGCGGTCCCGAAGGAGCGCCGCCGGAGCGTGTTTCGATATGGCGGAAAGTGATGCGGCCCTTGGTGAGGTCGTAGGGCGACATCTCCAGCGAAACCTTGTCACCCGCCAGGATGCGGATGCGGAACTTGCGCATCTTGCCACCGGTGTAGGCAACCAGGGAATGGCCGTTGTCCAGCGTCACGCGAAAACGTGAGTCCGGCAGCACTTCCATCACCTGTCCGTGCATTTCAATGAGATCTTCTTTCGACATGAGGGCTCTGACTGAATGAAACTGGGGGGGATCTATCCCGAAGGTGTCGTGCGCTCAGGCCGGCAGACCAGGCTGGCGCAGCAAACACATCCCCTGCTCCATGGCGTAGGCCACGGCAGCTTGGGCGGAGCGGAATTGCGGCACAAAGCGGAACACCCGGTCATGGGTGGCCGTGCCGTGGCCGCTGCGAATCGAAAGGGAGGCGGTGTAGTGCCCGTCGGGCATGGGCACCGAACCAGGAGACAGAAGGTATTTACCGACGACCTGGGAAAGAGAGAAGGAGTGGTTCAACAACAGAACGTGGTGCAAGAACACCGGTACAAAAAGGAAGGACTCAAAAGCAAGCCCGCTCAACGCGTTGGGGTGCGAGGGAGAAATTTTTCCGGCCCCTGGAAGGTTCAGGGCGGGAAGACCAGCGGATCAGAAGCCGCAGGACAGAAAGTACAGTCATCGTCTGATGCGATGGGCCTTGGAGCGCTTGCCGTACGGTGCCAGCGGAAGGCCAGAATGTGCTGCCAGCAGTCCATGGACCTTGCTGCAGTGCACGACACTATAGCAGCAAGCAATGTCCTGGGGATTTGGAAGGCCTTCACTGCAAGGCCTCGCGATCCGACAGCGGATGCCGACCCCGCGCCCGCCGGGCAATGCAGAACGCACCACCCAGCAGCCCGCAGGAATCATCAGTCCAGTCCGATCGCTTTGACGATGTCTTTCTCCTCGGCAAATGCCTTCTTGGCAAAGGCACTGTACTCCTGGGCATTGCGGTATTCCAGGCGGATGCCGTAGTTGGCAGCCACCTGCTTGAAGGCGGGTTCCTGCATGGCGGACTGGATGGCCGCTTCGAGCTTTTGCGTGATCTCGGCGGGCAGCGCTTTGGGACCTGCAATGCCCAGCGGCGACGGTACGTCAAATGCATAGCCCAGCTCGCGGAAGGTGGGCACATCGGCAAAGGCTTCGGTGCGCTTGTCGGAGGCAATGGCCAGCGCCCGCATCTTGCCGCTGGTCAGGTACGGCTGCACGCTGTTGGCAAACACGGCCGTCTTGGTGTGGCCGGCCAGCAGGGAGTTGATGGAATCCGCATCTCCCTTGAACGGCACATGGGTGAACTTGGCTCCGGTCTTTTGCTCCAGCTGCGCCATGGTCACGTGGTTGGCCGAGAACTTGCCAGGGGTCCCGTAGTCAACACTGCCTGGGTCGCGCTTGGCAGCATCCACCACATCCTTCACGCTCTTGAAGGGCGAATTGGCCGGCACGGCCAGAATGAAGTCATAGGTCATGAAGGCCGCCACATAGCTGACATCGGCCACGGGGTCGAAATTCACCTTCTGTATATGGGGCTGGCGGAAGATGCCCACCGGCGTGAGCGTCAGGCGGTAGCCGTCGGGCTTGGCGTTCTTCATGTCGACCACGCCCATGGAGGCACCGGCGCCAGGCTTGTTCTCGATCACGATGGTTTGACCCAGCGGCTTGGACATGCCCTGTGCCAGCGCACGGGCGATCACATCGGTCACCCCGCCCGCGCCATAGGGCACGATCAGTGTAATGGGCCGGTTGGGGTATGCGCCTTGTGCGCCCGCTTGGGGCATGGTGGCCACTGCGGCCAGGGAAGCGCACAGGGCGATCAGGGTTCTGCGTTGCATGCTCTTGCCTTTCACATGGGCCCCGCCACCGCTGGCGGACTACCCCTTTGCAACGTGCAGGCGCTGTTCTCTCCGCCGCGCAAATGCAGCCATCGCCGGCACGTTCTGGACACTGTAGGAGCGCGCCCCGCCCCCCCACCCTGGCAGCAACCCTGCCCTTCCGTCCTGCAGGCGACAGCTCCCGGCGCACCGCCCAGCATCACCCACCTGGGCCACCGGTGCGCTTTGCCACGGCACAGCCAGGGCTTTGGCTCGCCACACCTGCGACAAAGCGCTAGGCTGAGCACCTTCACACCGCCCACAGGAGCTGGACATGGCCCACACCATCCGCTTGCACCGCGTGCTCCAGGCTCCGCCGGAGCGCATCTACCGCGCCTTCACCAGCCCTGCGGCCCTGGCCAAATGGATGCCGCCCCATGGCTTCGTCTGCGAGGTACTGGAAATGGATGCCCGCACGGGTGGGCGCTTTCGGATGGCCTTCGTCAACCTAGGCACCGGCGAGCGCAGCAGCTTTGGCGGCACCTATCTGGAGCTGGTACCCAACACCCGCATCCGCAACAGCGACCAGTTTGACGACCCCAGCCTGCCCGGCTCCATGACCACCACGGTCGACCTGCGTGCCGTGGTCTGCGGCACCGAGGTGCACATCGTGCAGGAAGGGGTGCCCGAGGTGATTCCTGCAGAAGCCTGCTACCTGGGCTGGCAGCAGTCGCTGCAACTGCTGGCGTTGCTGGTGGAAGCCGAGATTCCGTCCGAATCCACGATGGCCTGATCACCCGATATCGCCACACGTTGACAAGCCGGACAAGCTCGCATGGCTTGCTGTAAGCATGACGTGCTATCAAGATGGGGATTTTTTCACCCACTCTTGCCGTCACTTCATGAACGCTCTGCCCGCTTTTTCTTCCATGCCCGACGAACAGGGCTTCTTCGGCCCCTATGGCGGCCAACTGGTGCCCCCGCACCTGAAGCAGGCCATGGACGACATCAACGTCGCCTATGCGCAGATCACCCAGCGCCAGGACTTCCAGGATGAGCTGGCCGACCTGTTTGCCGACTATGTGGGCCGCCCCAGCCCCATCTTTCATGCCAAACGCCTGTCGGCCCAGTTGGGCGGCGCGCAGATCCACCTCAAGCGCGAAGACCTGAACCACACCGGCGCCCACAAGATCAACCACTGCCTGGGCGAGGCACTGCTGGCCAGGTTCATGGGTAAGAAGAAAGTGATTGCCGAAACCGGAGCCGGCCAGCACGGTGTGGCGCTGGCCACGGCCTGTGCGCTGGTGGGGATTCCTTGCGAAATCCACATGGGCCAGGTCGATATCGAAAAGGAACACCCCAACGTCACCAAGATGCGCATCCTGGGCTGCAAGCTGGTGCCCGTCACCCGCGGCGCAGCCACCCTCAAGGAAGCCGTGGACAGCGCGTTCGACGAGTACCTGACCAACCCCACCGACTACCTGTACGCCATTGGCTCGGTGGTCGGGCCCCACCCCTTTCCGATGATGGTGCGCGACTTCCAGAGCATCATCGGCCGTGAAGCGCGCGAGCAGTTCCAAGCCAAGCATGGTCGCCTGCCCGACTACGTCAGCGCCTGCGTGGGGGGCGGCAGCAATGCCATGGGCATGTTTACCGCCTTTTTGAACGATGCCGGCGTGCAACTGGTGGGCGTGGAGCCTGCCGGAGAAGGGGTAGACCAGCCCGGCCGCCACGCAGCCACCCTGTCAGTGGGCAAGCCCGGCGAAATCCACGGCATGAAGTGCTATGTGCTGGAAAATGCCGACGGCACGCCTGCCGCCGTGCACAGCATCGCCTCCGGCCTGGATTACCCTGGCGTGGGCCCGCAGCACAGCTATCTGAAAGACCTGGGGCGCGTGCAGTACCAGTCGGTCACCGACAAGGAATGCTTGAACGCCTTCATGATGCTATCGCGCGTGGAAGGCATCATTCCTGCGCTGGAAAGTGCCCACGCCGTGGCTTGGGCCATGCGCCAGGCGCCGCAGCTGGGCGCAGGCCAGCATATTTTGGTCAATCTGTCGGGCCGCGGCGACAAGGACGCGGACTACGTGGCCAAGGTGCTGGGGCTGTAAGCGCAGCGCCACCATTCTGCAGACCCTTGCACGGCCAGGGTGCACGACATCCTGGCCGTTGCGCTGTACTGAAGTCAGCGCCACACCACCGAACCCCTGTGCCGGCACTCTGATGCACGCATTTCCGAGGCGAGGATGCGGCAGTCGCACCGCTTGCCCGCTTGCAGCGAGCCAATTGCCGGTCTAGGCTGACACACCCCGGCCGCCAGCGGCGCCTAAGCTTGTCCTTTCTTTTTGCATTGCACAAGGAGTTCCCGCATGCGCTTTTCACCTCGTATTTCCGCTCTTGCCCTTGCCACAGCGGCGTTCTGCACCCTGGCCAGCGCCAAATCGGGCGCGGAATGGCTGCAGCTTACGGCGCAATCCAAGCTCAGCCTGATCCAGGCCATCGACAACGCCACCCGCGCCGTGCCGGGATCGGTGATCGAAGCCGAATTGGACAAGGGCGATCAGGCAGGAGCCCGTTACGAGATGGAAGTCATCACCCCCAATGGCGAGAGCGTCGAGGTCTGGGTGAATGCCGTGACCGGCCAGGCCACCCCGTACAAGAACGACGGCAAGGCCAAACGCAAAGATCTGCAGCGTCTGGAAAGTGCCAAAGCCAGCCTGCCCCAAGCCATCCAGTCTGCCACCACACACACACCCGGCACCGCGGTCAGTGCGGAACTGGACAACCACTGGGGCACGACCAGCTACCAGGTCAACGTGCTGCAGGCCGATGGCGTGCTGATGGAAGTCAAGGTGGATGCGGCCGACGGCCGGGTGATCCGCGCCAAGCGCGATTGAACACGGCACGCAAGACCAGCCCCGCTCCTGCTCCCGCGCACGGCGCTGTTCATGCCAGGAGCTCCTGGCCGGTGGCGGTGGCTGCATGCCACCCGCCGCTGTCCATTGCCATGACCCCAAGCCTGCTGCGCGTGGCCCTGCGCCAGCGGGTCGTCAGCAGCGTCCTGGCTGCGCTTCACGCCTGATCGGCATACATCCGGCCCGCCAGCGCAGCAATGCCCTGTTCGGTCAAATCGTTTGTTTGAAGCACCTGCCGCTGTGCCCACTGCACAAAATGCTTGGCCTGGGAACGCTCATACTGCGGGTCGTAGTGCAGCGCCATCAACTCGGCAAACAATGCAGGCAGATCGCCCTGCTGTGCCCAGCCTTGCCAGCGCGTCACGCGTTCCCTGCCCTGCAGCTCCTTCAAGAATCCCAGCTTGAAGGCCAGACCCGCGGCGTCGTCGCCCAGGTAGACGTAATCACGCAGCAAATAAGCCAGCCGTGCCTCCGGTGTGGCACGTACCTCCACCACCGGTGCCTGGCGCATCTGCTCCACCAGCGCCAACGGCAGGGCCACGCGACCGATCTTGGGGCTTTCTCCTTCCACAAACACCGGGCGCGTCAGATCCAGCTGTGCCAGCTGGGTGTACAGCAAGGTGTCGAAATGCTTTTGGCTGGGCTGCTCGACGCCAGGCAGGCCTCCCAGCAGAGATCCTTTGTGGCTGGCCATGCCTTCCAGGTCCAGCACCTGCGCGCCCTGCGCCTGCAGGGCATGCAGCACGCGGGTCTTGGCACTGCCGGTGGCACCACACAGCACCCGCAGATGCAAGCGGGACACCTGCTGCTCCAACTGCGCAATCACATGCCCGCGAAACGCCTTGTAGCCGCCGGCCAGCTGCTGCGCGTCCCAGCCCACCAGCCTCAGCCAGGTCACCATGGAGCCGCTGCGCAGCCCGCCGCGCCAGCAGTACACCAGCGGCTTCCAGTGGGCTGGCTGGTTGGCGAAGGTCTCACGCAGATGGCCCGCCAGATTGGCGGCAACCATGGCGGCGCCCAGCCGCTTGGCCTCGAAAGGGCTGACCTGCTTGTAGATGGTGCCGATGGTCACGCGCTCTTCGTTGCTGAGCACGGGGCAATTGATGGCGCCCGGAATGCGGTCTAGCGCGAACTCGGCCGGGGTGCGGGCGTCGATGATGGCGTCAAACTGCGCAATATCAGCGACGCGTATGGGTTGGCGGTGTGACACGGGACAAAGCGTTAGAACAACAGCAGGTGCCCGGCCCCGGAACGATCGACCCGCAGCAATGCAGCAGCGGTGTTGCGCCCCGGCAAGCCGGCATGGCGCAAGGGAGTCGATCGAGCCTCGATACAAACGCCAGAACCGGGCAATGCCTGCGCCGTTCTGTCCTTGCAATGCAGCGATTGTGGCACGCCTGCCAGCCGATCCCTGCCACCGAACAACGCACCCACGGGTACGCAGCGCATTCAGCGCACCGGCAGAAACTGTAGAAACGGCCCAGCCACCAGCCCTTGCCCATAGCCGATGACCGAGCGGCGGTAACGCTCCGTGGCATAGCTGGCCACCAGATCCAGCCGGCCGATGATCTTGCCCATCTCCCGCTCGAAGCTCAGATTGCGTTGGCTGTCGTCGATGTGGTTGGACAGCAGCAACGATGAACCATCGGCATTGCGTCGGCTGTTGAGGATCCAGTTGGCCACTTCCAGATTGCGCGCGGCATTGAAGACATGCTGTGCATCCAGGCCATCAACCAGAGTGAACCGGGTCTTGTTGCCATGCGCGGTGATCACCGTATCTGCTGCCGCATAGACAAAGCCCGCCACGCGGTCCCCAGCAAATTGCGGCTGCAGCGCCAGCGACAAGGCCGCGATATCACGCTGGCCTTGCAGATCGGGCCACGGCTGACGCTCCAGCACCGCCTTGCGCAATTGCGCCACTGCCGCTTCGCGGCTGGAGGCACTCTTTTTCCACTCCCTTGGGTTCCGCTGGTAGAGCTTGTCCGCCAGCAGCCACAGGCTTTCCAGGTTGTCGCGCATCGCCAGCGTCACCATGCGGTTGCTGTCGGACTGCCATATCTCTTCAGCCGAGAATTTCTCCCCTTGCACCGCTCCACGCGGCGCCGGTGCACTGACGCAGCCGCCCAGCCCTCCCAGCAGCACGCCTGCCAGACATTGCAGCGCAGCAGCGCGCCATTGCGATCGATTCCAACTTTGCATCAGCCCAACGTAGCAGGCCCGCTCGCCGCCCGCTGCCAGCCAACAGCGCATTTGTGCTGCCAAGGGCACCGCTTTTCTGCGGCCTTCTGTCGCCCAGCCGGTGCACGCCGCTGTCACCCGGCTGACATCCACCGCTTCCATGGCGCACGGTTTTACGTGCACACACCGGTTTCACATGGTTTTAACGCACGTTTCGGAAGAGAATACACATTTGTGCGGCAGATTCGCTATTGCGGCTGCCTGCCACGCGTTTCACTTCTCCCGGTTTGATAAGGCCACGCTCCCATGAATATCGTGATCCTGGACGACTACCAAGACGCAGTTCGCAAGCTCCACTGCGCCAGCCGTCTGGACGCTTTCAACGCCAAGGTTTTCACCAACACGGTCAAAGGCGTGGGCCAGTTGGCTGTGCGCCTGCGTGATGCCGACATCATTGTGCTGATCCGCGAACGCACGCCCATCACCCGCGCTCTGCTGGAGAAGCTGCCCCGGCTGAAGATGATTTCACAAACCAGCCGCGTGGGCCCGCACATCGATCTGCAGGCGTGCAGCGAGCGCGGCATTGCCGTGGCAGAAGGCGTGGGTTCCCCGGTTGCACCGGCCGAGCTGACCTGGGCACTGATCATGGCGGCCAGCCGCCGCCTGCCGCAGTACATCGCCAACCTCAAACATGGCGCCTGGCAGCAGTCCGGATTCAAGGCGGCCTCGATGCCTTCCAACTTCGGCCTGGGCACCGTGCTGCGCGGTCGCACTCTGGGCATTTGGGGTTATGGCCGCATCGGCCAGATCGTGGCCGGCTACGCCAAGGCCTTTGGCATGGGCGTCAAGGTCTGGGGGCGCGAGACCTCCCGCGCCAAGGCACTGACCGATGGCTACCAGGTGGCCCATTCGCGCGAAGACTTTTTCTCCACCTGCGACATTCTGTCCGTACACCTCAAGCTCACGCCCGACACGCAGCACTGCATCACCTTGCGTGACCTGTCGCTGATGAAGCCCACGGCCCTGTTCGTCAACACCTCGCGGGCCGAACTGGTGGAGCCAGACGCCCTGGCCACGGCCTTGCAGCACGGCCGCCCTGGCATGGGCGCGGTGGATGTGTTCGAGTCCGAGCCCATCCTCCAAGGCCATGCGCTGCTGCGCATGGAGAACTGCATATGCACGCCGCACATCGGCTATGTGGAGCAAGACAACTACGAGCTGTACTTTGGCGCGGCTTTTGACAATGTGGTGAATTTCGTCCAAGGCAAGCCGACCAACATCGTCAACCCTGAGGTGCTTGGTCCGCGCTGAGCTGCTCCACGGGAGCACGTCCCTATCAAAAAGGCCTGCATCAGCAGGCCTTTTTTGTTTTCAGTGAGGCAATGAATCACCGCACCACCACACCTTCGGCGCTACAGAGGGGACTGAATCCCCAACTGGGCCTGGATCTGTTCCTGGGTGATCGCATCGGCCACGGCGTGCTGCACCACATCTTCCACGGCAGCATGCAGGCTGCGCGACATGGCCTGGGCATGCATGGACACCACATCGGCCACCACTTCGCGCAGATGCGCCTCCAGCTGGGGCTGGACCCGCGCCAGAATGCGCTCTACCAGCATCTCGTGCAGGGCTGCGGCATCCCACGCGGGCACGGATGCTGGCTCCGCCGCGGGCTCGGGCAGATCCAGCACCAAAGGCATATCGGCATACCCACCCGCCACAGCATCCGCTTCCCCACCAAGCCAGTCCGCAGGCGGCTCCGCCAGCACCGGGTCCCTCTGTGCCGGCACGGACATGCCTGTCGTACCAGTTGGCGCGAATGACGTCAGCACGGGTTCCAACACGGAGCCTGCTGCTGGCTGCGCACCCGCCTGCGGTACGTCCTCCGATCCCGCAGGCATGCCGGCGGCAGACTCCGACGGCAATCCCGGCGTGTCCAGTCGGTCTTCCAGCACCGGCTCCTGCTGCGCAGGCTTTGCCAGCGGCAGGCCTTCCGGCACCACATCGGTCAGCGTCGGCACAAAGCGCGGCGGTTGGCGGCCAAACGGCTCCATCACATTCCTTTCAGCACCAGATCATGCCGCTGGATGGCGAGACCACGTGCGGCATAGTCTTTCCAGCGATTGCGGGCCATGGCGCGGTCCATATCGTCCAGCGACACCACCTCCACCACCCGCGCAAAACCTTCCAGCCCTTCGGGCACAGTTTCGCCCAGATTCAGCAGGATGTCGCGGTGCGGCGAGGCCTCAGCCTGCTGCACCAGCACCACCGGCGACAAGCCCTGTACCTGCGGATCAGCGCCAGGGCCGGCATGGGCCAGAAAATCGCTGGGTGCGCTTTTCCACAGCCGTGCCGACAGATGGGCCAGCACGCCGGGCTGGGCGGTGACAGTCACCTGCGCCCCATGACGCAGTGCCTTGCGCACAAACCGGCAGACATAGCCCAGCTTGTCCGGCGCGTTGAAGTGAAAAGCCACCTCGGTCATCACAGCACCCGCCTTCTCAATCGCGCGCAGCTTCCACTGGCGTCAGCGCGGCTTTGGCCGTCGGCGCCGTGTCGGATGCCGCAGCAGGCTGCGCCACCTTGACGGCCTTGACGGTTTTGACTGCCTTGGCGGCTTTCACAGGCTTTGCGCTCTTGGCGACCTTGCCCGCAACCACCGCCTGGGGCGCCTTGGCCTTCACCGGCTTGGCTGTTTTGGCTGCCGTGGCCACCTGTCCCAGCAGATAGTGCACCAGCAGCCCCACCGGGCGGCCGGTGCCGCCCTTGGCAGCGCCTTCCTTCCATGCGGTACCGGCGATGTCCAGGTGCGCCCAGGGAATGTCGCCCACAAAGCGCTGCAGGAACTTGGCGGCGGTGACCGAGCCTGCGGCACGGCCTGCCACATTGGCCACATCGGCAAACGTCGTCTTCAGACCTTCGGCGTAGTCGTCGTCCAGCGGCATGCGCCAGCACAGGTCCTGCGCGGCATCGCCCGCCTTCTGCAAGGCATCGGCCAGCGCATCGCTGGTCGCGTACATCCCACTGCGGATGCCGCCCAGGGCAATCACGCACGCACCGGTAAGCGTGGCCACGTCCACCAGTGCGGCAGGCTTGAAACGTGCGGCATAGGTCAGCGCATCGCACAGCACCAGACGGCCTTCAGCGTCGGTGTTCAGGATCTCGATGGTCTGGCCGCTCATGCTGGTGACCACGTCCCCGGGCTTGACGGCCGTACCGTCGGGCATGTTTTCGCAGGCTGGGATCAGGCCGACCACATTGATGGCGGGGCGCAGCTCGGCCATCGCGCGGAACACGCCCAGCACGCTGGCGGCGCCGCCCATGTCAAACTTCATCTCGTCCATCCCCGCTGCCGGCTTGAGCGAGATGCCACCGGTGTCGAACGTGATGCCCTTGCCCACCAGCACCACCGGCGCCTGCGACTTGGCCGCGCCGTTGTAGTGCAGTTCAATGAACTGCAGCGGCTGGGCCGAACCCTGTGCCACCGCCATGAAGGCCCCCATGCCCAGCTTGGCCACTTCCTTGGGGCCGTGCACCTTGCACTGGATACCGCCGTGCTTGGCCAAGGCCTTGGCCGCAGCCGCCAGCATGGTGGGCGTGGCATGGTTGGCGGGGCGGTTGGCCCATTCGCGGGCCATGCCCACGCCAGAGGCCAAGGCCTCGCCCAGGGCAAATGCCTGTGCGGCCGCAGCCTTGTCGGGCACCGCCACGGTGGTACGCGTCCAGGCCAGGGCCTTGGCTTCGGGCTTGGTCGCCGTATACACATAGCTGATATCGGCCAGCGTCTGCACGGCAGCGGCCGTCACCGCCGCCGCATCCGGCAGGGCCGACAGGCACACCACCGCACGCTTGCAGCCCGTGGCCTTGAGGGTGCTGGCAGCCGCGGTCAGCGCGGTACGCACTTCCTTGGCGGAGGCCGTACCCGCGCCCAGCAGCAGCACGCGGCGGGCCGCCACGCCCGCGGGCTGGTACAGCGCCAGTTGCTTGCCGGCACCGTTGTCCAGATCCCCTGCCTTGCGCGCCTGCGCCACGCACTGCGACAGCGCGTCCTTGCCGGGCTTGAAAGCGTCGGGCACCAGCAGCACCAGCGCATCACATTTTTCAGCGGCAGCACCCGCCAAGTTCAAGGCCTTGAGATCAAAGTTCATAATCGGTGTTTTCCTTTAAAGCCGATGTTATTCGATTCATCCATACGCAAGGAGCTGGCCCGCAGCTTTGGCGCAACCCTGGTGGTGTTGATTACCGTGGTCATGACCATGATGCTGATCCGCACATTAGGCCAGGCCGCCAAGGGCAATGTCAGCCCATCCGACGTGCTGCTGGTCATGGGCTTCACCGTGCTCAGCCATTTGTCCACCATCCTGATGCTGAGCCTGTTCGTCTCCATTGTCGGCACGCTCACCCGCATGTACCGTGACAGCGAAATGGTGATCTGGTTTGCCAGCGGCCGCGGCCTGGCCAGTCTGGTCAAGCCGCTGCTGCGCTTTGCCTGGCCGGTGCTGCTGATCGTTGCCGTGCTGGGCGTATGGGTCTGGCCCTGGAGCAACCAGCAGGTGCAGCAGATGCGTGAGCAATTCGAGCAGCGCAGCGATGTGGACCGCATTGCCCCCGGAGAGTTCCAGGAATCCTCGGACGGCCAGCGGGTGTTCTTCATCGACAAGGAATCCGTGTCCTCCGAATCTGCGAGCAATGTCTTCATCGTTGACAACAGCAATGGCAAAGAGGTCGTCACCTCCGCCAAGAGCGCCCATCTACGCGTGCAGCAAGGCGTGAGAATGGCGGTGCTGACCGATGGCCAACGCATCGAAACCAAGCCTGATGGCGCGGGGCTGCGCATCAGCCAGTTCCAGGAATACGCGCTGCGCCTATCGGACGGCAGCAGCGCCAGCGCCGAAGCCCTGGCCACCAAATCCCAGCCCACTGCGGCGCTGCTGGCCTCTGACGCGCCCAAGGACCGGGCCGAGCTGGGCTGGCGCCTGGGCCTGCCCCTGGCAGC
Source organism: Comamonas sp. 17RB (assembly GCF_030056555.1). Taxonomy (NCBI): domain Bacteria; kingdom Pseudomonadati; phylum Pseudomonadota; class Betaproteobacteria; order Burkholderiales; family Comamonadaceae; genus Comamonas; species Comamonas sp. 17RB. Next base: position 114,676 of record NZ_JASHHY010000004.1, read on the forward strand.
ACTCAACTTTGTGCTGCTGGCCCTGGCCATCACCAACGCCAACCCGCGTGCCGCCAAAAGCACCAGCCTGGCCGTCGCGCTGCTGGCCTTCGTGGTCTATTACAACCTGATGACCGTGGGTCAGAGCTGGGTCGTCTCCGGCCGTATGTCCATGCTGGGCTTTCTGCTCGGCCTGCACGGCGTGGTCCTGGGGATCGCCCTGACCACCCTGATGATTCGCCACCACCGCTGGTCGCCAAAGCAACTGCTGCAACGCCGCGCCCAAGTGCCGCAAGGAGCTTCGGCATGAAGACACTGCGCAAAATGATCTTCAAGGACGTCATCACCACGGTGGCGTTTGTGACCCTGGCCTTCCTGGCGCTGTTCTTCTTCTTCGACCTGCTCGACGAAATGCGCTATGTGGGCCGCTACGAGCAGTACGGTGTCCCCCAGGCCATGCTGGTGGTGCTGCTGGAAGTGCCCAACCACCTGTACGAGCTGCTGCCCATCACCGTGCTGATCGGCACCATCTACGTGATGGCCCGCCTGGCGCAAAGCTCGGAATTCACCATCATGCGCACCAGCGGCCTAGGCCCCTGGCTGGCGTTGCGCACCTTGGTCACCATTGGTGCCGGTTTTGTGGTGCTGACCTTTCTGATAGGGGACTACATCGCTCCGCTGTCCGAACGCGCCGCATCGGCCACCCAAGCCAAGTTCCAGGGCGGCACCGTCACCTCCGGGGCGACAGGGGCTTGGCTGAAGGAACGCAAGGACGGCAGGACCCTGGCTATCAATGTGCGCAATATCCGCGACGACGAGCTGCTGGGTGTGCGCATTTTCGAGTTCGATGCCGACGGCCGCATGCTGCGCCAGATCCATGCCGAAAAAGCCGAGGTGAAGGACAACGACCTGTGGAAGCTCAGCCAGGTACGCCGCTCCGAGTTCAGCTACCCCGAACCCACACAGGCGCGCCTGCAGCGCTACACCGAAGCCGAATACGACTTTGCCACCAATCTCACCTCCAACATGGTGGCAGCGGCCGTGCACAAGCCTGATCGCATGCCCACCATCGAGCTGTTCCGCTTCATCCAGCATTTGCAGAGCAACGACCAGTCGGCGCAGAAGTACGAGATCGAGTTCTGGCGCAAGCTGTTCTACCCGCTCAGCTGTCTGGTGATGGTGGTGCTGGCCCTGCCTTTTGCCTATCTGCATTTCCGCTCCGGTGGACTGGCAGGCTATGTGTTCGGCGGTGTGATGGCCGGCATCAGCTTCTTCCTGCTCAACAACGTGTTTGGCTACGCCGGCAATCTGAACAACTGGCAGCCCATGCTGACAGCTGCAGCCCCCGGGGTGATCTATTCGTTGCTGTCCCTGGGTGCCTTCACCTGGCTGGTGCTGCGGCGATGACCCCATCCCCCCACAGCGGCCCCGGCCCTGCCGCTCCGGCGGCGGGCTTGGTGCTGTTCGCCCATGGCTCGCGTGACCCGCTGTGGCACCGCCCCATGCAGGCCGTGCGCGATCAACTGCTGGCAGAACAGCCGGGCGCGCTCTGCCTGTGCGCCTACCTGGAGATCAGCAGCCCTTCACTGCCCGCCGCCATTGCGCAGCTGGTCGCCCAGGGCTGCACCCGCATTACCGTGCTGCCGCTGTTTCTGGGCACCGGCCGCCACGCGCGCGAAGACCTACCCCTGCTGCTGGAGCAAGCCCGCCAGCAGCACCCCGGCGTGCAGCTGGACAGCGCCACTCCCGTGGGCGAAGACCCCCGGGTCATCGGCCTGTTGGCGCAAATCGCACAGCAGCACATATATAAAGAACCAAAACTTTAGATAAATCATTCATAATGATGTCCACGCCAGCCGACATCCGCTTATGAATCTGCACCAATTCCGCTTCGTTCAAGAGGCCGCCCGCCGCAACCTCAACCTCACCGAGGCCGCCAAAGCGCTGCACACCTCGCAGCCCGGCGTCTCCAAGGCCATCATCGAGCTGGAGGAAGAACTGGGCGTGGACATCTTCGCCCGCCACGGCAAGCGCCTCAAGCGCATCACCGAGCCCGGCCAGCATGTGCTCAAAAGCATCGAGCTGATCATGCGCGAAGTCGGCAACCTCAAGCGCATCGGCGAGCAGTTCAGTGCCCAGGACAGTGGCACCCTCAGCATTGCCACCACCCACACCCAGGCACGCTATGTGCTGCCCAATGCGGTGGCCAAGCTGCGTGACGCCTACCCCAAAGTCACCATCAGCCTGCACCAGGCCACACCCCACGAAGTGGCACGCATGGTGCTGGATGAAGTGGCCGAAATCGGCATGGCCACCGAATCGCTGGCCGACTACCCCGACCTGGTCACCCTGCCCTGCTACGAATGGCAGCACGTGCTGGTGGTGCCCAAGGGCCACCCGCTGGCCACCAAGGAACGCATCGGTCTGGAAGACATCGGTCAGGAAGCGCTGATCACCTACCACCCCTCGTTCACCGGTCGCAACAAGATCGACACCGCCTTTGCCACGCGCAAGATCACCCCGCGCATCGTGCTGGAAGCGATTGATTCGGACGTGATCAAGACCTATGTGCGCCTGGGCCTGGGCATCGGCATCGTGGCCGAAATGGCCATGCGTGACGATCCGGGCGTGGACCTGGTCTCCCGCCCCGTCGGCCATCTGTTCGGCCAGAGCGTGGCGCGCGTGGCCTTCAAGCGCGGCGCCTACCTGCGCAACTTCGTCTACAAGTTTGCCGAAACCCTGAGCGACCGCCTCAGCCGCGACCTGATCGCGCGGGCAATGACCGGCCACGTCAACGATTACGAACTGTGAGCGTACAGTTCACCCAGAGACCTTCCCCAGCCCGGCGCTAGACCCCTAGCCCCCGGGCTTTTGCCTTTTTGCGATTGAGCGATGACCACCGCGCACACCCCCAGCTTTCCCAGCCGCCTGCCCCATGTGGGCACCACCATCTTCACCGTGATGTCGGCCCTGGCCTCCGAACACCAGGCCGTCAACCTGGGCCAGGGCTTTCCGGACTTTGGCTGCGACCCCACGCTGCTGGACGCCGTCAACGATGCCATGCGCGCCGGCCACAACCAGTACCCGCCCATGGCCGGCATGCCCCAACTGCGCGAAGCAGTGGCCGCCAAAATCCACACCCTCCATGGCCGCCAGTACAACGCGGCGACCGAGATCACCATCACCGCAGGCGCCACCCAGGCCATCCTGACCGCCATCCTGGCCACCGTGCAGGCCGGCGATGAAGTGATCGTGCTGGACCCCTGCTACGACAGCTACGCCCCCAATATCGAGATGGCCGGCGGCACCATCGTGCGCGTGCCGCTGACGCCCGGCACCTTCCGGCCGGACTTTGCCAAGATTTCCGCCGCCATCACGCCCAGAACGCGGCTGATGATCGTCAACACGCCACACAACCCCAGCGCCACGGTGTGGACGGCGGCAGAAATGCAGCAGCTCGAAGACCTGCTGGCTCCCACCAATGTGCTGCTGATCAGCGACGAGGTGTACGAGCACATGGTGTTTGACGGTGCCCAGCACGAAAGCGCGGCACGCTTCCCGGGCCTGGCGGCACGCACCTTCATCGTCTCCAGCTTTGGCAAGACCTACCACGCGACAGGCTGGAAGGTCGGCACCGTGGCTGCTCCCGCTGCACTGACGGCCGAATTCCGCAAGGTGCACCAGTTTAATGTGTTCACCGTGAACACCCCCATGCAGGTCGGCCTGGCCACCTACATGCAGAACCCAGCCCCCTACCTGGAACTGCCCGCGTTCTACCAGCGCAAGCGCGATCTGTTTGCAGAAGGGCTGAGCCAGACCCGTTTCAAGCTGCTGCCCACGGCCGGCACCTACTTCCAGTGCGCAGACATCTCCGCCATCAGCGATCTGAACGAGGCCGAGTTCTGCCAGTGGCTGGTGAAGGAAGTGGGCGTGGCGGCCATTCCGCTGTCGGCCTTCTACGGCGATGGCTTTGACCAGAAGGTGGTGCGCTTTTGCTTTGCCAAGCAGGACGACACCCTGCGCGCTGCACTGGAACGGCTGCGCAAGCTGTAAACACCGAAAAGGGCCTGTGCAGGCCCTTGCCCCCTGCAGACCGCTCTACCTCGGCGCAGGCCTCCCCGACAGGCTGGCAGCGCTGCAGCCAACGGCGCTACCTGCGCCAGAATGCGTCCACCACACCAGGGCCAGCAGCACGGCCACCAGCCCTGTGCAGCTGACCAGCTCCACGTCTCCATACGCCGTGGCATTGCGCCGCGGACCCAGAAATCGCGGATAGCGTCCCAGCGTGAGCAACCTGAGCACCAGCCAGCCGGGCCAGATAAAGAGCAGTTGAAACTCCTGCAAGCGCAGCAAAAAGCTGGACACACGGCCCAGCAGGTGCAACACAGTGTCCATACCAGCCGCCCGAAAGCGGTGCAAAGTGGCGGTGTGCGCAGCCAAGGGCATGCGCCGACAGGCCATCCCGTTGCTTGCATGCTTGCTTGCGCACAGCCTGCCGCTTCGGGCTGCCTGTGGGGTCGGCTTTGCGTGATGCCGATTGCATCCAGGCCATCGGATATGTCACCCCACCGGTGCAGCCCCATGCAGGCTGCGCGGTGGCGGGTGATGTCTGCTGGGCCATACTGCGGCAATCTCCACCCTTTGCCCATAGCTGATGACCTTCGCCCGCACCGCACCCACCCTGCACTACATCTTTGATCCACTGTGCGGCTGGTGCTATGGCGCCGCACCGCTGGTGGATGCCGCACGCCAATTGCCCGGCCTGTCTTTGGAATGGCATGCCGGCGGCATGCTGGCAGGCCCGTACGCGCGGCGCATCACGGCCGACTGGCGCGACCACGTGCTGCCACACGACCAACGCATTGCCCAGCTGACCGGCCAGCCCTTCGGCCCCGCCTACACCGACGTTCTGCTGAACCAGGTGGGCACGCCGCTGGACTCCGGCCCACCCATCACCGCCCTGCTGGCCGTGCAGGCCATGGACCAAGCCAGCGACCAGCCACAAGTCCACGCCCTGGATCTGCTGCACCGCATCCAGCACGCGCACTACGTGGAAGGCCGCACCATCAGCGATGCCGACACCTTGCAGCAAATCGCCGCCGAGGCCGGGCTGGACCCCCAGCAATTTGCAGCGGCCTATGTGATGCAGTTGGGCGACCGCACGATCGACCACATTCTGGACAGCCGCCAGTGGCTGCAGCGCGCCGGTGGCCAGGGCTTTCCCACCTGGGTGCTGGAATGGCAGACCGCGCCGGATACCCCGGTACAGCTGCAACGCGTGGACACCGCCAGCTTTCTGGGTCAGCCCGCCGTCTGGCGCGACGCACTGGCGCAGTGGCTGCTCTCCCTGCCGGTCGACTGACCCCGCGTCCCCAGGGCGCGCGGACACCAGGCAGACAGACGAACGGCATGATTCTTGCATGCAAAAAATGCATATCTGACACGCTCTGGGAATGCTTCATGCCTGCCATATCCGCCACACCAGCTCTGTACATCCTCAAAACCGGGTCTACCCTGCCCGCGCTCGCGGCAGCGCATGGCGATTTTGAAGACTGGATCACCCACGGTCTGGCCGGCACACCGCTGGACATCCGCGTGCTGGATGCCCACGCCTGCACCGCAGCCGATTGGCAATGGCCGGAGCGCAGCGCCATGGCCGGCCTGGTCATCACGGGTTCGCACGACATGGTCACCGACGGTGCCGACTGGTGCTTGCGCTGCGAGGACTGGCTGCGCAGCCTGGCCGAGCAGGATCTGCCCCTGCTGGGCATCTGCTTTGGCCACCAGTTGCTGGCCCAGGCCCTGGGTGGGCAGGTCGCCCCGCACCCCGCCGGCCTGGAGCTGGGCACCGTACCCGTTGACGCGCAGCGCGCCGCCGCGCTAGATCCGCTGTGGCACGACCTGCCCGCCCGCTTTCAGGCCCACGCCGTGCACTACCAGTCGGTACGCCGCCTGCCTGCTGGCGCCCAGGTGCTGGCAGCCAACCCGCACGAACCCCACCACGGCTTTCGCTGGGGGGCGCATGCATGGGGCGTACAGTTCCACCCGGAATTCGATGCGCTGGTGATGCAAGCCTATGTGGACCATGTGCGCCACAGCCTGCACAGCCACGCGCTGTCCAGTGCCGACACCAGCGAGTGGCCCGTGTGCAGCACGCCCTGGGCCGCACGCCTGCTGCCGCGCTTTGCGCACTACGCCCACCAGCAACTGCTCACCGACACGGCCCCGCAGTCCTGCACGGCCTGAGCAGGTGCACAGCAGCAGCCAGGCAGCGGGCCTGCGCCCGCTGCGCCGGACGGACCGTCCATCCCGCCTCTCTCCTGATCGATAGCAATCCGCTCCATAGGGACCTGGGCCTCAGGACGTTTCTTGACATACTGGGCGGCCTGCCCCTGCTCCGGCCTTGTCACAATGCACACGCGCAGTGCGCCGCACCATCAAAAAGCCCCTGTCCGACAACCCACGCCGCGCGCGCTCTTTAGAGTTGCCCCTATTGCTTTTGGAGATCAAAGATGATGTCGCTAATTGGAACCTTGATTGTGGGTTTGATCGTGGGCCTGATCGCACGCGCGCTCAAACCGGGCGACGATGGCATGGGCTGGATCATGACCATCCTGCTGGGCATTGCCGGCTCGTTCCTGGCCAGCTATCTGGGTGCAGCCATGGGCTTGTACGCCCAGGGTGAAGCCGCCGGCTGGATCGCCTCCGTCATCGGAGCGATCGTCCTGCTGTTCATCTACAACCTGGTCCGCAGCAAGGCCCGCTGAGCCGACCAACGGCCGCTGCCGGCGCTGCGGCCCGGCAGTCATTGCCCCCACAGCAGGTGTACCCCGGTACACCTGCTTTTTTTCGCCCATGGCGCGTGCGGCACCACCCCACCCCTGCGGCACCAAATCGGCGATCATTGCAGCCATGACCGATGCCTCCACGCCCCGCTACTGGCTCATGAAGAACGAGCCTGATGCCTACTCCATCGACCACGCCCTCGCAGCGCCCGGGCAGACCATCGCCTGGGATGGTGTGCGCAACTACCAGGCGCGCAACTACATGCGCGACCAGATGCGCGTGGGCGACGGTGTGCTGTACTGGCATTCCAGCTGCGCCGAACCCGGCATCTACGGCCTGGCCCGCATCGCCGGTGGCCTGCGCGTGGACGACAGCCAGTTCGACCCGGCCTCACCCTATTACGACCCCAAGAGCAAGCCCGACCAACCCCGCTGGCTGCTGCTGGATGTGCAGGCCCTGCGCAAGACCCGTCCCATCCTGATACCCGAGTTGCGCGAACATGCCGCGCTGCAGGACATGCGCGTGCTGCAACGGGGCAATCGCCTGTCCATCACCGAGGTCACCCCAGCAGAATGGGATTACATCCAGCGCGTGCTGCTGCAGTCCGCAACCTGAGGAGACACCATGCGCGGCGGCATGATCGATTTCAGTTCCTGGTCCTCCATCCTCACCACTGTGGCCAGCCTGCTGCTGATCACCTTGCTGATGGTGGGCATACGCCTGGTCTTCATGCAGACCATCCAGAAGCGCCGGGAACGCGAAAACCGCCAGATCAACGAGCGGCTCAAAACCTTGATGGCCGCCTACAAGACCCTGGGTGGCAGCTTCACCGGGCAACTGGCCGTCAGCCCCGTGCATCTGCGTGAGGTGCACGCTGCCGCACGCCGGGCGGAAACCATGGCAGATGCCGCCGAAGCGGACGACGGCAGCGGCGAAGACAGTGATGACATCCCGACCCTGAGCAGCAGCGAACGCCAGCGCCGCACGCGCGATAGCGTGGAAGCGGCCTTGTCCGATGTGATCCTCCTGGGCACCGAAGAGCAGGTGCGTCTGGCCGCCCAGGCGGCGCAGGACATGGTGGCCGGCCGCGCCATTGAAACCGCGCCGCTGGTGGCCTCGCTGCGCCAGTTCATCCGTGCGGCACTGGACCTGGAGCCGATTCCCGCCCACATCACCATCCCCAACCAGGGCCCTACGCGCAGCAGCACCAGTGGTGGCAACGCCCGGCGCGCAACCGGTGCTCCAGGCGGCACGGGTGCGGCAGCCGGCGGGGGCCGCGCAGGTGGTGGTGGTGGTGGTGGTGGCGGCGCGGCTGCCGGTGGCATGGGGGGCATGGGCGTCGGCATGGGGCTGGGAGGCCTGCGCAAAGAAAGCGGTTCCGACACAGAGTGACCCGCGCCACGCCGCATGCGGCCTCTGTACGCACACCCGGTGGCCAGCGCGGCCAGCGAGGGCCATGCCGGAAAGAAGCTGCTGCAAGACCATACCACCCCGGCACAGCCCCCACGGTCGCGTCCGCACAGCGGACCCTGGACTTTCACATACCGGCGCTATGCTGGTGCCGTCTTCTCTCGTGCCGCCATGCCATCCCCCTCTACTCCCCCACGCGCCGTGGCCCCGGTCACCTTCGCAACGCCGCTGCATCCTGACCGCACAGCCAGGCCCCAAGACCCCAACACTCCAGGAGATGGCATGCCATCCCCTCCCGCAGCCGCCACCTCGCGGCCGCCCGCACGCTGGCGCCAGGTGCTGGAAGTCTTCGTCGTCTTTCTGCAATTGGGCATGACTTCCTTTGGCGGTCCCGTGGCACATCTGGGCTATTTCCGCACGGCGTTCGTGCAGCGGCGCCAATGGCTCAGCGATGCGCAATATGCCGATCTGGTCGCGTTGTGCCAGTTCCTGCCCGGGCCGGCCAGCAGCCAGGTGGGCATGGCCCTGGGCCAGTTGCGTGCCGGTGGCTGGGGAGCGCTGGCAGCCTGGCTGGGGTTCACGCTGCCCTCCGCCCTGCTGCTGATCGCCCTGGCCCTGGGCCTGTCGCACGCAGTAGGGCAGGAGGGCACGTTCCACGGCGTGCTGCACGGACTCAAACTGGTGGCCGTGGCGGTGGTGGCCCAGGCCGTCTGGGGTATGGCCCGCAGCCTGTGCCCGGACCGGCTGCGCGCCGCCCTTGCGCTCGGCGCGGCAGTGCTGACGCTGGGGCTGTCCGCCCACCTCGGCGCCAGCGTGCAACTGCTGCTGATTGCACTGGGCGCGCTGATCGGCTGGCGCTGGGTACGGCCGGCCTTGCCTGCATCGACTGCCACGGACCTCGCCCTCTCCCACTTAGGCATCTCCCGCCGCACAGGCGCGGCCTTGCTTGTGCTGTGCCTGCTGCTGGGCCTGGCTCTGCCACTGCTGGCCCACGGCACCGAGTCACCGCTATGGCAGGCCGCCAGCGTGTTCTACCAGGCCGGAGCGCTGGTATTTGGCGGCGGCCATGTGGTGCTGCCGCTGCTGCAAGGCGGCGTGGTGCAGCCCGGCTGGCTGAGCAGCGACCAGTTTCTGGCCGGCTACGCCGCCGCCCAGGCCGTACCGGGGCCGCTGTTCACGCTGGCGAGCTATCTGGGTGCGCTACTGCCGCTCAGCTTGGGATCGGGGGCATGGTCGGCCTGGCTGGGTGGCCTGCTGGCCCTGGTGGCCATTTTTCTGCCCGCCGCCTTGCTGGTGCTGGGCGCCCTGCCGTTCTGGGCAGCGCTGCGCGCCCACCCTGTGGCCCAGCGCGTGCTGGCGGGGGTGAACGCCGCAGTGGTAGGCCTGCTGCTGGCGGCCCTGTACGACCCGGTGTGGACCAGCGCCATCCACAGCCGGCAGGACTGCGCATTGGCCCTGCTGTACCTGGCACTGTTGGCCGTGGCCCGTGTGCCACCGGTGGCCGTGGTGCTTCTGGCTGCAGGCCTGGGCTATGTCCTGGTGTCTTGAGGCCGCAGCCAGCAGCCCACCCAGCGAAGACGCCCTCTCCGGGAGCCCCACGATCTGATTCATGAACGGCATATACCCAGACGACCCCGGGCTTCGCCAACCGCTGCCCCACTCCGAGCCACAATAGCGGCCGCAGCCCTGGCCTCCAGCGGCTGCGTTTTTCCAGACCTCTTGAATTGAAAGCCCTGACCATGGCCTTTGCCGACAACCTGCGCCAGCTGCCCGCCATCACCCACATTGCCGCCCTGCACCTGCTGGACGACAGCGGCGCCGTGGTCGCCACCATCCCCAACGCCCCGGGCAAGGCCGGTTCGGTCACCGTGTACAACGCCCTGGCAGCCAAGCACGGCAGCATCAATGTGGCAGCGGCCGAAGAAGGCCTGCAGATCTTTGCCGAGCACACCGAAGACGCCAAGGCCCGCCCCGGAGCGCACCCCAATATCGACCGCCTGCTCGAGGTGATTGCCACCGGCAAGGGCTTCACCGTGCAGATCGACCCGGCCTGATTGCGCAGCAGACAGGCTGCTGCCAGCCTGTCGCCCACGCGCCTGCCAGAAGGTCTCAGCCGGCAGGCGCGTCTTCCGCACCACAGCGGTTGGCACGGCCGGTGCACATCCGGTGTTTACGCCAGTGGTGCACTGCCGCAGCGCCGCCTAGAGTGCAGCGCATGACCACATCGACCGCCTCCAACACCGCAGCAACCGCCGCAGCCGGCGCCACTGCCTCACCCCTTCCCGCTCTCAGCCACTTTCGCTGGACGCTGCAGGACCATATTGCCCACCTGCAGCTCAACTGCCCGGACAGCCTCAACACCATGAGCCCCGGCTTCTGGCGTGAGCTGGATGCCGTGCTCCACCACCTGCAACACAGCCCGGAAGCCCAAACGGCCCGCGCCCTGGTCATCAGTAGTACCGGCAAGCACTTCTCGGCCGGCATGGCCCTGGAAACCTTTGCCAACCCTGGCTTCGCCCCGGACGACCGCACGCCCGAAGGCCGCGCCGCGCTGGCCGAAATGCTGTGGGACATGCAGGCCACACTCACCCGCATTGAAGAGCTGCGCCTGCCGGTGATTGCCGTGCTGCAAGGCGGCGTCATTGGCGGCGCGCTGGACATGGTGGCCTGTGCCTGCATCCGCTACGCCACACAGGATGCCTTCTTCTGCGTGCAGGAAATCAACATCGGCATGGTGGCCGACATCGGCAGCCTGCAGCGCCTGCCCAAGCTGTTGCCCATGGGGCTTGTCAAGGAGCTGGCCTACACCGGTCGCCGCTGGCCCGCAGCCCAGGCCCTGCAACAGGGCTTTGTCAATGCCGTGCTCGACACCCCTGACGCCGCACTGCAAGCCGCCATGGCCTGCGCCCAGGAGATTGCCCGGCACCCACCCGTGGCCATCTGGGGCACCAAGCAGGCCCTGCATTACGCACGCGACCACAGCGTGCAGGACAGCCTGCGCCAGATGGGCTGGCTGCAGTCCGGCATCTGGAGCAACCGCCATGTGATGGAAGCCGTCCAGGCCGGCCAGCAAAAGCGTCCGGGAAGCTTTCCGGAAACCGGCGGGTACCGGCAGTTTGGGGCGCTGGAAACGTAATAGGCCCATACCAGCGCCGGCACGCTGCGCGCCGTGCACGGCACCCGCTGGAGCGGACCTCATGCACCACACATATCCAGAGCAAAAATCCCGGGGAGTCCGGGATTTTTTATGCCTTCCACAGTGCCCATGTCTCTCCACAGCCTGGCCGGATGGAGCGCTGCCAGCGAAGACCGATCAGCGTCATGTGCATTCCACACCCTGCGGTCTGTGCCGCGCACAGGCTATGAGGTTCTTCACATAGATACCCGCTTCCTATCCATGGCTAAATGGTATTTCCTGCTCAGACAACCCTCCTAACATGAATGCCCACTTACGCGAAGTTCGTACATGTGGCGTGTGCTGTCAGCACCAGAAGGTTCGGTCGGAGGAGCGCGCATGAAAGGTGAAACCCCATTGGATGACTTTCCTCGCAATCTGGGTGCGGAGCAGTTGATGGCACTCGACAGGGTCATGGCCATTGCAGAGTTCGAGCTCGATGGCACGCTGCGCCATGCCAATGCCAATTACCTGCAGCTGTTTGGCCTGTCGCATGACATGGCGCGGGGCAGAAAGCACCGCAGCTTCTGCCCGCAAGCCCTGCTCAACAGCGGACGCTACAGCACCATCTGGGCGAATCTGTGTGCCGGGAACCCCTTCTCCGGTCCCGTGGAGCGCATACGCGACGATGGCCGCAGTTGCTGGCTGGACGCCACTTATTCCCCCGTATTCAACGCACAGGGCCAAGTGCAGCACATTCTCAAGATTGCGACCGACATCACGGACCGCTACGTGAAAGAGCAGGCACAGCAGGAACATCTCACGCGGTTGACGCTGATCGCAGACACCTCGGATGCGGCTTTGATCATCAGCGACAAGGACTCCCGCATCCTGCATGTGAGCCGCGGTTTCACCCGCCTGTTTGGCTGGCAGAACGAAGAAGCGCTGGGAAAGGCCCCCATCGGCCTGCTGGCACCGCACCTGCCGCCCGAATTTTCAGAAAACTACCACGGCGCATTGCGTGCCGGGACGTCCGTGGAGCGGGAAGAAATTGTGGTGGGCAAAAGCGGTCAGCGCTACTGGATCAAGGTCATCAGCAACCCCATCCAGGATGCGCAGGGTGCATGGATATACACCGTCTCCATGCTCACGGACATCACCCGCTCCAAGATGCACGAGGCGTTGCAACACCGCGTCCTGGAGGCCTTGGCGCGTGAGCGTCCGTTGACGGAGGTCCTGGAACTGGTCTGCCAGGAAGTCGAGCGGATTGCGCCGGAAGTGACGGCCTCGGTTCTGGAAGTGGACGCCCAGGGACTGCTGCACCCCTTGGCGGGCGCGAGCTTGCCCCAATCGTATGCGCAGCTTCTGGACGGACAGTCCATCGGTCCGGCCGCCGGCTCCTGCGGCACGGCGGCCTGGCGCAATGCACCGGTCATCGTGGACCACATCGCCCAGGACCCGCTCTGGAAGGAATACCGGCATCTGGTGCTGCCGCTGGGCTACCAGGCCTGCTGGTCGACGCCCATCCGCAACAGCCAGCACCAGCCCATCGGCACGTTTGCCTTTTATTTTCGGGAACCACGGGCCAAGGCTTCGCAGGAATTTCACCAGAAGCTGATCGACGCCTGTACGCATTTGTGCGCCCTGGCACTGGAGCGCGAATCGGACCGGCACCGCATTCGCCAGCTGGCGTTCTACGATGGGCTGACCGGCATGCCCAACCGGGCCTTGCTGCGCGCCAAGGCGGACCAGGCCATCGCCTCGGCAGCGCGCAACCACGAACAACTGGCCGTGCTGTTCATTGACCTGGACCGCTTCAAGCAGGTGAACGACTCCCTGGGCCATGGCGCTGGTGACGAGTTGCTCCGCACCATGGCGGCCCGGTTGCAACAGGTGCTGCGCGCCAACGACATCGTCGGACGCCTGTCCGGCGATGAATTTGCAGCAGTGCTGACGCAATGCGATGCGGACCATGCCACCAGCACGATCGAGCGCTTGCAGGTGCTGCTGGCCGAACCGCTGACCATCAAGAAAACCAGCCTGACCATCTCTGCCAGCATCGGAATTTCCCTCTTTCCCGCCGATGGACAGGATCTGGAGACACTGCTGCAGCATGCCGACATGGCCATGTACCAGGCCAAAAGCACGGGCAGGGGCAGGTTCTGTTTTTTCAGCCACGAAATGAACCGTGTAGCACAGCAGAAGCTGATGCTGGAGATGGAACTGCGCAACGCCCTGCAAGGCCGGCAACTGCGCCTGCGGTTGCAGTACCAGCCTCAAATCGATCTGGCGACCGGCGAACTCTACGGCGTGGAGGCACTCGCGCGCTGGACCCATGCGGAGATCGGCGAAATTCCTCCTGCGCAGTTCATCGCGCTGGCACAGGAACACGGTCTGACGGCCGAGCTGGGCCGCTGGGCCCTGGATGAAGCCTGTCGCCAGCTGGCGCAATGGCGCCGGGAAGGCGTCGACGTGCCAGCTGTGTCGGTCAATCTCTCGCCGACGGATTTTCAGCACCTCGATCTGGCACAGATCACTGCCGATACGCTGCACCGCCATGGCCTGCAACCGCAGGACCTTACCCTGGAACTGACGGAAAGCATTCTGCAGGATGCCAACCCCGCCACGCTGAAAACACTGCACGACATCCACAGGCAGGGGGTGCGGCTTTCCATGAAGGACTTTGGCGCCGGATATTCCAGCCTGAGCTACCTGCGCCGCCTGCCCGTCAGCGAACTGAAACTGGACCCCAGCTTTGTTGCCGACCTGCAACATGACGAAGCGGCACGTTCCCTGAGCAGCGCCATTTTGGGCGTAGGCAAAAGCCTGCACCTGTCGGTGGTGGCGGAAGGGGTGGAAACCGATGCACAGCGCAACCTGCTCAAGGACCTGGGCTATCCGGCAGCCCAGGGGTTTCTGTTTGCAAAGCCCCTTCATCCATCGGAGCTGCCGGGTTGGCTTGCCTGCAACCTGCAGAGCCGTGCTCCGGCTGCTGGCCGTGTGCCCACCCCTGGGGGTTGCGAATTCATCGGCCCTTGACGAATTCCGGGCGAGCCCGCCAGGCGGTTCCCGGCCTCCGGGCTGACCCAAGGGTTGAGAGATCGCCTTATGCGAGGCGGTTCCGGGTGCGAGCCGCCGGCCCTGGGTACTGCCGCCGTCTTCCCGACGACAGCCCCCTCCAGCTCAGATCACGGACTCAATCAGGAAAGGGCCGTTTTCCGCCAGCCCGGCCTGCAGGGCCTTTCTGAATTCTTCGACCGTCTCGCAGCGCACCGCTGGCACACCCATGGATTCGGCCAGCTGGGTCCAGCGGATGGCGGGCTGGTCCAGCGTCAGCATGCGCTGGGCGTTCTCACCGGGAGTTTGGGTGCCCACGGCCTTCATCTCGCCATGCAGGATGGCATAGCTGCGGTTGGCGTAGATGATGGTCAGGCACTTGAGCTTTTCACGCGCCTGGGTCCACAGGCCCTGGCAGGTGTACATGGCGCTGCCGTCGGCCTGGAAAGCCACCACCTGGCGGCTGGGTGCGCCAATGGCCGCCCCCACCGCCGTGGGGATGCCCTGGCCGATGGCGCCACCGGTGATCACCAGCCAGTCATGGGGCACGGCCTGCATGTTGTGCGCCGCAATGTCGCGGCCGGAGGTGATGGATTCATCCACCACGATGGCGCCTTCCGGCAAGGCCTGCAGCGCCACCAGATTGACAGCGCTGGCGGTCAGCGGCCCGCTGGTGGGCGCATGGATGTGACCGGCAGCCTGCACAGCCAGTGGCGCCTTGCGGTCCACGCCCAGCGCAGTGGCCAGGGCCTGCAGCGCCAGCAACGCATCCTCTTCCGGGCTGCACGCCGTGTGGATGGCACAGCCCGCCGGCGCCAGCGTGCTGGGCTTGCCGGGGTAGGCAAAGAAGGCCACCGGCTGGGGCGCGCCCAGCAACACCAGTTGCTGCACTTCGGCCAGGGCCTGCAGACCGGCATCCACCACATAGGGCAGGCGCTCCACCGCCACGGCGCCGCGGCCGCGCTGCATGCGGCGAAATGCCGTGGGCGTCATCAACCGCGCGCCGGTGGCCTGGGCAATGCGGCCGGCAATCTGCAGCGCTTCGGGCTCCAGCGCCTGTGGCCCCAGGAACAGCACCACCTGCTCTTCGGCCTGTATAGCGCGCAGCATGGCACGGGCCACATGTTCGATGTGCTGCACATCCGGTGCGGGTGCAGCCAGCAGGCGTGCCTGTACCGGCCGGGTGTCTTTGGGCAGCTCGCCCCAGGCACAGTCGGCAGGCAGGATCAGCGTGGCCACCTGACCGGGCTTGCGCAGCGCCTCGCCCACGGCGCGGGCCGTGTCCTTGCCCACCGCCTCCGGCGCTGCAATGCGGTGCACCCAGTGCGACATGGGGCGTGCCAGCGATTCGATGTCGGAGGTCAGCGGCGCATCGTACTGCTGGTGGTAGGTGGCATGTTCGCCCACCACATTGACGATGGGCGAACGTGCACGGCGCGCGTTGTGCAGATTGGCCAGGCCATTGGCCAGGCCCGGGCCCAGGTGCAGCAGCGTGGCAGCCGGCTTGCCGGTGATGCGCGCGTACCCGTCGGCTGCGCCAGTGACCACGCCTTCAAACAGACCGAGCACGCAGCGCATCTGCGGCTTGCGGTCCAGCGCGGCCACAAAGTGCATTTCCGACGTGCCGGGGTTGGCAAAGCACACATCCACCCCGTTGGCCAGCAAGGTGTCACACAGCTGATCGGCACCGTTCATCTCTTGTTTCCTTTCAAATCCATAGCTGCTTGCGCACATGCAGCAAGCGCGGGAGGACGCTCCTCCAATGCCTGAAGCGTGCCTGGGGACAGACTAGTCCGTCTGTCGCCCGGGCGTCAATCGCCCGCGCAGCTGGCGCACGGCGGCATCTCGGAACATGTGCGCACGCTCAGTTCTGGATGCTGATCTGGTTGTCCTTGACCACCTTGCTCCAGCGCGCGCGCTCGGCCACCTGGAATTTCAGGTAGTCCGCCCCCTGCAGCCCGCCCGGCTCGGCACCGATGGCCTTGAGCTTGTGGATGTAATCCGGGTGCTGAAAGATCCTGGCCGATGCGGCCACCAGCCGCTGCAGTGCCTCGGGCGGCAGGCCCTTGGGAGCGGCAATGCCGAACCACGAATAGATGGGGTCTTTCAGAATCCCGGTCTCCAGCACGCTGGGCACCTGGGAAATGTCGGCCACGCGCTGCTGCGAAGTCACCACCAGTGCCCGCACCTTGCTGCCGTCCTTCACATGGGGCAGCGAGGACGAGAGGTTGTCGAACACCGCATCCACCTGCCCGCCGATCAGTGCCGGGATCGATTCCGCGCTGCCCTTGAACGGCACATGGGTCCACTGGAAGTCGCCCTGCGACGCCAGGTACGCCCCGCTCAGGTGCAGCGACGAGCCAATGCCGGGCGATGCATAGTTCAGCTTGCCAGGGTTGCTTTTCGCATAGGCCACCAGCTCCTGCAGCGTCTTGAAAGGCGAGTCTTTCTTCACCAGCAGGATATTGGGCTGCTTGGTCTGCAGACCGATGTGCTCGAAACTGCCCACCGGATCAAAACCCAGGGCCGGATAGATGAACTGGTTGATGCTCTGGGTGCCGATGGACACCTGGCCCAGCGTGTACCCATCGGCCGGCGACTTGGCCAGCACGCCCACCCCCAGGTTGGCACCGGCACCAGGCCGGTTTTCCACCACCACGGGCTGGCCCAGTTCTTTGGACAGAAAGTCGGCATACAGGCGCCCGGCAATATCGGCGCTGCCACCGGCCGGCCAGGGCACGATGAATTTGATGGGCCGGTTCGGATACGCCCCTTGCGCCCAAGCCGCTACAGGCCCTGACGCAACCGTCGCCCCGCAGGCCGCCAAGGCCCAGCCCAGAACCCCACGCCGAGATTGCTTCATGCGCTTGCCTCCTCCAGATGGATGAGAAGCCAGTGTAGAAAGCGGGCGCTGCGGTTTCAGGCGTGCATACCCTAGCCGGCAGTCGCCAGGATTACAGACGGTATAGCCACCGCTGCAACCCTGGTTGCAGCTTTTTACGCGTTGAGACGTTCACGCCGCCCAGCCACCGCACCCAAGCCACACCACCAGCGCAGCCGGTGCCGCCAACAGGGCCAGCCAGGCCACGGTTCGGGGGGAAACGCTCAGCCCCCAGGCCACCGCCAAAGCGCCGGCTGACAGGCAACCCAACCAGGCCACCGTCCCCACCGTGCTGCCCCAGGCCTGCACGCAAGGCACCACGGCAGCGGCCAGCAGCAACACCCCCGCCAGCTGCAGCAGCATGGCACGCCGGCGGGACAGCTCCCTGTCGCCGTGGAGTTGTGCGTGGTGGCGGTCGATCGCCAGCGCCAATGCCGCCATGCCCGCCAGCGCCAGCGCCCAGGACAGAAGAAAAGCCAGTCCGGTATTCATGCGGCCTCCTTGGCACGGGCGGCCGATGCGGATACGGATACGTCAGCCGCGGCAGCGCCCCTCCCTGCCGCCTTGCGTGTTGGGGCCACCGGCCGGTGCTGGATGCGCCTGCGCAATGCCAGCAAGGCCACACCACCACAGGCCAGTGCCACCAGCTCCACGCCCATGCTTTCCCAGTCTGCGCGCTGGAACTGGGCCCACAGCTGGTCGCCCACCGTCATCCAGTTCAGCAGCGGCAGCAGCAGGCACAGCGCGGCCAGCGCGCCCAGTTGCTCGCTCCAGGCCCTGGCAGGCGGGCGGCACAGCGCGTGCACCAGCGCCAGCAGCCACAGGCCAAAGAAGGTGGCCAGCTCCCAGTCATGGCGGTGGGACAGCTCCACGGGCACCAGCCGGTTCGCCCACAGGTAGCCGATGCAGGCCAGCGCCAGCCCGGCAATGGCCGCCACATTCAGGCTTTCAATCAGCCCATAGACGCGGGCGGTGGCGCGGCCAAACTCGCCCAGGTGCTTGGTACGGCGCTTGACCATGAACAGCACGGCGCCGGTGGCCACCATGGCGCTGCCCGCCAAGCCACACAGAAAGTACAGCCACTTGAGCGCCAGCCCCCCAAACTCCACCCGGTGCAGGCCGCCCAGCACCGACTGCGCCAGCGAAGCACCGCCGCCGTCCACCCCACCGGGCAGCCGCACCTGCAGCACCTCGCCCGTCGCGGCCGAGAACATCACCATGCCGCTGGTGGCACTCAGGCGCTGGCGCATGCTGTCCTCCTGGTTCCAGCCGTACACGCCAATGCGCGCTGCGGCATCACCCGGATGGCTGATCACCACGGCCCGCACCGGCTGGCCCATCAGTTGCTGCTCGCGCAGGGCAAACGGCTCCAGATCGGGCACCGCCATGGCCTGGCCGGAACGTGGGGGCTTGCCCCCCTCCTCCAGCGCCGCCATGTGCGCCCGCACCCCCTCACTGCCCGCCCCGTAGAAGGTCACCACGCCGGCCGGCATGAAGCTCAGACCCGAAATCACGATCCCGGTATAGGCAATCATCAGCTGGAACGGCAGCGTCAGCACGCCCGTGGCGTTGTGCGCATCCAGCCAGCTGCGCTGACCTTTGCGGGGGCGAAAGGTGAAGAAATCCTGAAAAATGCGCCGGTGCGTGATGACCCCGCTGACCAGCGCCACCAGCATCACCATGGCCGCAATGCCCACGGCCCACAGCCCCACCCTGCCAGCGTGCAGTTGGTAATGGAAGTCCACAAAATGGTGCCCGCCCAGGGTGTCACGGGCCGTGCGCGCGACGGCACCCAGCGGCTCCCCGGTGGCAGGGTTCAGCCTGGCCTCTGCATAAGCACGCGCGGCATCGAACCAGTACACGGTCAGGCGCCCTGCGCCCTCGGCATCGGCCGGCCACAGCTCCCACATCTCCGCGTCGGGATGGTGCTGTTCCATATAGGCCAGTCCCCAGGCCAGGCGCTGGGACAGGTTGCCCCCGGCTTCAGCCGCCGGAGCCGCCGCCTGCGCGGCCTCCTCGGCGTGGTGCTCGGGGGTCATCCAGTGGGTGATGGGCTCCTCGAACACGGCCAGTGTGCCGGTCAGAAATACCGCGAACAGCAGCCATGACACCCACAGACCGCACCAGGTGTGCAGCCAGGCCTGGGCCTGGCGAAAGCTGCCACGGCCCACGCCGCTGGTAGAAGGTGATTTGGCCATCTCAGCCCCCTGTCCCGGCACGGGCGCAGACCCAGCTGACCAGCACCAGCAGCGCCACCGTGGCCAGCAGCACACCCCAGACACGGGCCAGTGACACGGGCGAGAACGCCCAGATGGCCGCCACCACATAGACCACAAAACTCCACTGCATGCCGGCCAGCACGGCTTCCGCGCGCGCCACAGGCAAAACCGCAGCCAGCAGCACGGCCACGGCACTGGCTACGGCATAGCCCCCCAGCACGGCGGCCAGCACGCGCGACAGTATGGAAAAGCCCGGACGGGCGGTCAAAGCAAGCGACATGGCGCAGCAATCCCTCAGCGAGAAACAGACAGAAAAAACGGGGGCGCAAATACCCCCTTCTCAGGCTATGACACGCGAGATTGAAAAAAGGGCCATCTTATTGTGGCCAAGGGGGTCGTCCGGGATGGGCTTGACCCCTGTGCGCGTGCCGCCCCATCCTGCCCAGGGGATACCCGCACGCCCCATCGGCTGCTGAAACCACAGCAAAGCACCGCGAACCACCCTCAGCAGGTGATGCTGCGGTGCAGCCAGCGCGCTCAGAAGCGGTAGCGTGCCGTCAGCATCACATTGCGCGGGTCGCCAAAGAAGTTGGGCCCGTTGTCCGCACCAATGCCCGAGTAATAGCTGCGGTCGAACAGGTTGTTGACATTCAGGCTCAGGTCCAGCTGACGGCTGAGCGCATAAGCCGCGTGCAGGCCGACCAGGGCATAGCCTCCCTGGCGCACATTCCAGGTACTGGAGATGCTGTCCTGCACATGGACCGAACCACCGACCTTCCAGCGATGCAGCGCTCCCGGCAGTTGGTAGCTCGTGGCCAGCTTGAACAGATGGCGCGGCATATTGGTGGCGTAACGCGACCCGACGCTGTAGCTTCCCGTGGGATCGTAGCCCGAGGCGGCGGCCACCCGCTTGGCCGAAGCATAGGTATAGCTGGCAGACATCTGCCAGCCACGCGCCAGCTCGCCCGCCACCTCGAACTCCACACCCCGGCTGCGCACCTTGCCCGCAGGCTGGTAGCAGGTGGTCAGCTGTCCCGTGCATGCGGAGCTGGGCAGCGCGTCGGGCAGGTTTTCCAGATCGATCTGGAACAGCGCCGCGCTGGCGTTCAGGCGGCCGTCCAGGTATTCGCCCTTGATCCCCAGTTCCAGATTGCGACCCTGCTCTGGCGCCAGCGTGCCGCCATCGGCCGTGTTGTAGCTCTGCGGGTTGAAGATGCGTGTCCAGCTGCCATACACGGCATGGGTCGGGCTCAGCGCATGCACCACCCCGGCATACGGCGTGAACTTGTGGCTGGCCTTCTGGTGCGTTTCTCCATAGGGATAGTCGCCGTCGAACTGCACCTGGTTGCGCTCATACCAGTCCAGGCGCGATCCCAGGATCAGCTTGGTCGCATCGGTTACGGCCAGGCGGGTCATGCCGTAGACGCTGGTCTGCTCCATGTCGGCCTTGCGCCGCCACAGGCCGTACGCACCCACCGTGGGCAGGGGCACGCTGCGCGGGTCCCAGTTCAGCGGATTGAAGGTCGCCAGGGTGAAACTGCCGTCGATGGTGGCGCCACCGCCCACATCGTCCCAGCGGCTGCGCCGGTGGCTGGCACCCACCACCACATCGTGGCTGCGGCCCCAGGCGGTGACTGCGCCCGAGAGCTGGGCATCGAAGCTGCGCTGCGTGCGCTCGTAGTCGTAACCGCCACCGCCCAGGCTGAACAGCGGCTGGCCGCCGGCATCGATGGTGGCAGAACGCAGATAGGTCCCCAGCATGTGCATCTCGCTGTCGATGGCCGATGCCGCGAACTTGGCCTTCCAGCCGTTGCCCAGGCGGTGCTCCACATCGGCGAACACCGTGGTGCTGCGCTTGTCCCAGAAAGACCAGCTGGGGCTCATGCGCGTGGAGCGCCGGATCGGCAGAAAGCTGCCGTCGGGCATGGTGCCCAGACCGTTCCAGTCCACCCCGGGATTGTCCTCGTTGCTGTACGACGCGCCCAGGGTCACGGTGGTGGAAGGCGCCAGATCCGCCTCCAGAATGCCGTAGGCCAGGGTGCGTCGGTTCTGGTAGTCATCAATGAAGGAATGCCGGTCCTGGCGGCTGACCACGGCACGCCCGCGCAGCGTGCCGGCTTCGTTCAACGGTCCCCCCAGGTCCACCGAACCGGTGTAGTCGTCCCAGCTGCCGGCACTGACCGTGGCCGAACCCTGGAATTCGCGTGTCGGGCGCTTGCGCACCAGGTTGATGGAGCCGCCCGGCGTCCCTGCCCCCTCGCTCAGGCCGGCCGCGCCACGCATGACTTCCAGGCGGTCGTACATGGACAGCGCGCCCGTGGACAGTGCCGCCTCCTCATATTCCATGGGCAAGCCGTCGACCATCAGGTTGTTGATCTGGAAGCCGCGCGAGGAAAAACGGTAGCGCTCGCCACCCCACTTGCTCACCGTCAGGCCTGGGGTGGCCTGCACGGCGTCGGCCAGCGACACCAGCCCCCGGTCTTCAATCTGCTGGCTGGTGACCACGGACACCGCCTGCGGGGTCTCGCGCGGTGACAGCGCCAGGGGCGTGGCGGTGCGCATCCGCCGGGCGGTGTAGCTGCCAGTCCCTTCCGTGGCGTCGCCGGGCTCGGCATTTGCCGTCACGCGCACCTCGGCCAGCGTGGATCCCTCCTGGTTGCGGCTGCGCGGCTGCGGCTGTTTTTGCAGGGTATAGCTGCCGCCAGGGCGCTGCACCAGCTCCAGTCCGCTGCCCGCCAGCAGGCGCTGCAGAGCCGCCTGGGGCGTGAAACTGCCCGCCACGCCCGGACTGCTCAGTCCCTGGGTCAGCGCCGGATCAAAAGACAGCGCCACGCCCGCTGCAGCGGCCACTTCGGCCAGCGCACGGCCCAGCGGGCCTGCGGGGATCTGGTAGCTCTGTACAGCCATGGGCGTGGTTGCAGGCACGGGGTCCGCCGCATGGGCCGCGCCGGCCGCCAGGGCACAGCCCAGCAAGACCAGCCGTACAGCGTGGGCAACAGGGTGGAAGACAGGGCGTGAAGCCTGGAATGCGGGCATGAAAAGCGGTCCTTGGGCAAAAAAGTGAAGGGCAAAAAGCGGTTTCACTTCCCTTGCCAAGCGAGCCGAAAAAAAGTCTCAGGGGACGGGCACATTTTTTTGTCAGTGGTGTGCAGGCCACTGCGGCCCTGCAAGCCGCGCGCCCTAACGCGCCAGCAGCGTGACCCAGTGCCCACGCCAGCGCTGGTGCGCCTGGATGGGGTACGTTGCTTGCAGCATGGCCAGCGCACGGTCGGTATCCGTCAGCGGATAGGCTCCGGACACCCGCAGGCCCGCCACCTCCGGTGCGCATTGCAAAATGCCACTGCGGTAGCGCGACAGCTCGGCGCAGACATCGCTCAAAGCCATGGCATCGGCCATCAACATGCCGTGCACCCAGGACTGCTGCTGCACCGACACCGGCGCCAGCGCGCTGACGCCCTGCTTCGTCAGCACCGTCTGCTGTCCCGCCGGCACCACGGTACGGGGTACCGTCTCTCCGTGCAGCGTGACCTCCACCGCGCCCTCGGTCACCGCCAGCTGCACCACCGCATCTTCCTGGCGCACCGTGAAACGTGTGCCCAGTGCCTGCAGCCGCCCCAGAGCAGTGTGCACAGCAAAAGGACGCTGCAGGCCCTTGGCGTCCGGCGCGGTATCCACAGCGATCGCCCCTTTGCGCAGATGCACCGTACGCTGGTGGCCATCGAACACAATGTCCACGGCGCTATGGGTGTCCAGCAGCACCTGGCTGCCATCGGCCAGGGTCAGGCGGCGCTGCTCGCCCGTGGCGGTGCGCACATCGGCCGTCCAGCCCTGCTCCCCCGCCCACTGCCAGCCCAGCCAGGCCGTTGGTGCCACGGCCAGCAAGGCTGCCAGTTTGGCCACCACCTGACGGCGTGAAGGGCGGGCATGGCGTACCGGGCGGTCCAGAGCCGGCATGGCCCAGTCACGGGGCAGATCACCCAGCCGCCCCATCAGCAGCTCTGCGCGGGCCCACGCCTGGCGGTGGGCGGGGCTGCGGGCGCGCCAGCGCTCGAAGTCCGCGCATTCAGCCTCCGTCATCCCCTGGTCGTGCCAGAGCACCAGCCAATCGGCCGCCTCGTCCAGAATGCGCGCATCCATTGCATCACCGGCCATGAACCTGCTCACTCCACCAGTTGCAGGCATTGGCGGAACGCCTGGGCCATATAGCGTTTGACGCTGGTCAGCGACACCCCCAACTGCAGGGCAATGTCTTCGTATTTCATGCCCTCCAGCTGCGACAGCAGGAAGGTGCGGCGCACCACGGGCGCCAGCGTGTCCAGCATGGCATCGATCTCCTGCAGTGTCTCCAGCACCAGCGCGCGTTGCTCGGGTGAAGGGGCCTGCGGCTCGGGCAGCAGCGCCAGGGCTTCCAGGTACGCCTGCTCCAGTGCCTGGCGCCGGTACCAGTTCACCAGCACGCCCTTGGCCACGGTCGTCAGGTAGGCACGCGGCGTCTCGATCGCAGCCACCTCCCTGGCTCCCAGGATGCGCACAAAAGTGTCCTGGGTCAGATCCGCGGCGTCGCAGGCGTTCGACAGCCTCCGGCGCAGCCAGGCCAGCAACCAGCGGTGGTGGTCCAGATACAGAGTGGCGATGTCCCGCGAAGAAGATGGGAGGCTGGAAGGCATATAGGAGCCGGTCGGTCCGCTGCAAATCAAACAAGAATGGTTCTTATTCATTCTATTGCAGTCACTGCCCACAATGGATGTGTCTTCGCCTTCCCCGTTCTTTGTGGGGAAACCTGTCACGGCGTGCGGCACGGTGTGCTGTGCGGCTTCGGACACCGCGCATGGCACTACCTTGTCCTATGGCAGCATGCCCTGAGCCAGCCGGCGGACAGCCCCTGCCCCGGCCCGCCACCTTCGCATCCTGCGCAGGCAACCCCTCGCAATGCGGCAAGGCGGCCACCGCCATGCGTCACCAAGGTGTCAGAAAAATGCCGACAAGCCGTCATATTTCAGGGTTGACTCCCCGTAAGTACCGCGCAAGTTATTGGGAGATGCCTTCAGCACGCATAGAATCAGCCGCAATTTGCGGCGCTGCAGCAGCGGCTTCAGGCCCTCCGGATTTTCACTATTTATAAGCGAGACACCCCGATGACAAACGAAGAAATCTTGGCCCAGTACGGACCACGCGAGGCCATGGAATACGACGTGGTGGTGGTCGGTGGCGGCCCTGCAGGCCTGTCGACCGCCATCCGCCTCAAGCAGCTGGCCGCCGAAAAAGGCCAGGACATTTCTGTCGTGGTGCTGGAAAAAGGCTCCGAACCCGGCGCGCACACGCTGTCCGGCGCCATCATGGATCCCAAGGCGCTGAACGAGCTGATCCCCGACTGGAAGGAAAAAGGCGCACCGCTGAACCAGCCCGTCACCACCGACGCCATGGTGTTCCTGAGCGAGAAGGGCTCGCTGCGCACCCCCAACTTCCTGCTGCCCCAGTGCTTCCACAACGAAGGCAACTACATCGTGCGCCTGGGCTTCTTCAGCAAGTGGCTGGCCGACCAGGCCGAAGCGCTGGGCGTGGAAATCTTCCCGGGCTTTGCCGCGGCCGAAGTGCTGTTCAACGAAGACGGCTCCATCAAGGGCGTGGCCACCGGCAATATGGGCGTAGGCAAGGATGGCGAGCCCACCGGTGAATTCCAGCTGGGCATGGAGCTGCACGGCAAGTACACCGTGTTCGCCGAAGGCGCACGTGGCCACCTGGGCAAGCAACTGATTGCCAAGTACCAGCTGGATGCCGACAAGGATCCGCAAACCTACGGTATCGGCATCAAGGAACTGTGGGAAATCGACCCTGCCCGCCACCAGGCCGGCATGGTGCTGCACACCGGCGGCTGGCCCATGGACAACAAGACCTATGGCGGCGGTTTCCTCTACCACCTGGAAGACAACCTGGTCACGCTGGGCTATGTGGTGGGTCTGGACTATGCCAACCCCTACCTGTCTCCGTTCGAGGAGATGCAGCGCTGGAAGACCCATCCCAACATCCGCTACTACCTGGAAGGCGATGAGGCCAAGGGCATCAAGCCGGCCAAGCGCATTTCCTATGGCGCCCGCGCCATCACGGCCGGCGGCATTCTGAGCCTGCCCAAGTTCGTGTTCCCCGGCGGCGCGCTGGTGGGCTGCGACGCCGGCTTCCTGAACGTGTCCCGCATCAAGGGCAGCCACGCCGCGATCAAGACCGGCATGATGGCGGCCGACGCCATCTATGACGCCGTGACCGCCGGCCGCCAGGGCGATGTGCTGAGCGCCTACGAAACCGCCTTCGAAAACAGCTGGCTGTACGACGAGCTGTGGAAGGCCCGCAACTTCAAGACATGGTTCAAGAAGGGCCTGTCTACCGCCACCATCATGAACGGCCTGGAGCAGTTCGTCCTCAAGGGCAACATCCCCTGGACGCTGCACCGCGACAAGCCCGACCACGTGTACCTGAAGCCCGCGGCCGAGTGCACCCCCATCGACTATCCCAAGCCCGATGGCAAGCTGACGTTTGACCGCCTGTCCAGCGTGTTCATCAGCAACACCAACCACAGCGAAGACCAGCCCGCCCACCTGACGCTCAAGGACGCTTCGGTGCCCGTCAACGTCAACCTGAGCAAGTTTGCCGGCCCCGAGGCGCGCTACTGCCCGGCCGGCGTCTACGAATTCGTGGCCGACACCGACAAGGGCGGCGATGCCCAGCGCCTGCAGATCAACGCCCAGAACTGCGTGCACTGCAAGACCTGCGACATCAAGGACCCTACACAGAACATCGTCTGGGTCACGCCCGAAGGCGGCGGCGGCCCCAACTACTCGGGGATGTAAACCCCTGGCACTCTGTGCACACCCGGCCTGCTCTGCAGGCCTTTTTTACGCCCGCAACCTAGCCCCCACCGCAACGCAGGCGGCACGCTGGGTGGCGCGTGCGGGAGGGATGCACCAGAATCAAGCAGAAGGAGGAAGGCATGCAGGACTACTACGCCGCCCGCGCCGGCGAATACGACCAGATCTACCGCAAGCCCGAGCGCCAGGCCGATCTGCGCCAGATGGAAGCCTGGCTGCCCGGCGTGTTCAGCGGCCGCTCGGTGCTGGAGATCGCCTGCGGCACCGGTTACTGGACACCGTTTTACGCACCCCACGCCACCCGTGTGCTGGGCATCGACAGCGCCATCGAAACCCTGCAGATCGCCCGCACACGCATGCCCCCCGCACGCTTCCCGCAGGTGCAGCTGCAGATCGGCGATGCCTACCAGCCACCCGCGCACGATGCCAGCGGCCTGCCCTTTGAGGCGGCCTTGGCCGGGTTCTGGTGGTCGCATATTCCGCTGGAGCGCATTCCCGCCTTTTTGCAGAGCCTGCACGCGGTGCTGCAACCCGGCGCGCGCGTGGTCTTCATGGACAACCGGTATGTGCCCGGCAGCAGCACCCCGATTGCCGAGCGCGACGCTGCCGGCAACAGCTACCAGCTGCGCCCGCTGGCCGATGGATCGGTGCACCGGGTGCTGAAGAACTTTCCCAGCCGCGAGCAGTTGCTCTCCGCCGTGGCCCCCTGGGCCCACCGCAGCCAACACCACGTCTGGGACTACTTCTGGGCGCTGGAATACGAGTTGCACCGCTGAAGCGCCGCACGGCTGCGGCGGCCAGCCCATGGCTGCCGTTTATCATCGCGCCCGGGGAACTCCATGCCCCCGAACGCTACTTACACAAGATGCTGCCTGCCATCAAGTCCCGGATGGACAGGCGGCGCATCAGCAAAGGCCACCGTCCCATGCCCGTTTCCCTGCGCATGTCCTGCGGCCTTTGCTGATGGAGTGACTGGTATTTGCCCACCAGCAAGCAGTGAAAGTCAGCGTCTCATTTGTCTGAGTGCAAAAAAGCCGGGGCGGACACGGCGACCATCTTCTCCAGCAGCGGTCCGCTCCGCCGCACCACCATCGCTCACGCGCGCTGCGCCTAGCATGAAAGAGTGCGTGAACTGCGGGAAATTGCAGCAGATTGGTGCACCGCACACCCCGGGCTGCACCAGAAAAAACCATAGCTTCTGACACAGCATAGATATGGCTACGCGGGCACTTTTTCGTGTGTTTTTTTGCGCAGCCCTTGTATCTAAGTGCAAACCCGCAGCGCGACCTGCAGGAAAACTGCACGCCGTCAGAAAAGCGTCACAAACCAGTGTTTCGCCGCACTCCATTCGGCACGGTCGTGCTTTAGACTTGCCCGCCGAGGAGCAGCAAGGTCCTGCGCAGCCCCTTCTCGCAAACACAGCAGGCATTCCAAACCAACAAAAGCTGGAGATAGCTACATGAAGCATCTGACCTGGGCACCGCTGGGTGCAATGGCACTGGCCATCGCTGCCATCGCCCCCGCACAAGCGGCCGAGCAAAAGTCCGTGGCAGTGACTGCCATCGTCGAACACCCGGCCCTGGACGCCGTGCGTGACGGCGTCAAGGACGCGCTGAAGGCCGCCGGCTACGAAGAAGGCAAGAGCCTGAAGTGGCAGTACCAAAGCGCCCAGGGCAACACCGGCACCGCCGCCCAGATCGCCCGCAAGTTCGTGGGTGACAAGCCCGATGCCATCGTTGCCATCGCCACCCCCTCGGCCCAGGCCGTGGTCGCCGCCAGCAAGACCGTGCCCGTGGTGTTCTCCGCCGTGACCGACCCCGTGGCCGCCAAGCTGGTGCCCAGCTGGGAGCCCTCCAAGACCAACGTGACCGGCGTGTCCGACCTGCTGGCCCTGGACAAGCAGATGGAGTTGGTCAAGAAGGTCGCACCGAACGCCAAGCGCATCGGCATGGTCTACAACCCCGGCGAAGCCAACTCGGTGGTCGTGGTCAAGGAACTGCAGAAGCTGCTGCCCACCCTGGGCCTGACCCTGGTGGAAGCCGCCGCCCCCCGTTCCGTGGACGTGGGCAGCGCCGCCCGTTCGCTGATCGGCAAAGTGGACGTGATCTACACCAACACCGACAACAACGTGGTGTCGGCCTACGAATCGCTGGTCAAGGTCGGCCAGGACGCCAAGATCCCGCTGGTGGCTTCGGACACCGACTCCGTCAAGCGCGGCGCTGTGGCTGCCTACGGCATCAACTACCGCGATCTGGGCGAGCAGACCGGCCGCATGGTGGTGCGCATCCTCAAGGGTGAAAAGCCCGGCGCCATCAAGCCTGAAGTCAGCACCAAGATGGAACTGTTCGTGAACCCCGGCGCTGCCGAGAAGCAAGGCATCAAGCTGAGCGACGAACTGGTGAAGTCGGCCGCTGAGGTGGTGAAGTAAGCCCTTTCGGGCCCCTCCATCCCCTGAGTGTTGTCTGCCCTTGCCGGGCAGACCCAAGGCAGGCGCCAAGTACACTTGGCCCTGCCTTTGTTCATTCCCCCCCCCCAAGTGTGGCGCCCGGCGCCTGCCCCCGTCCATGTCCCTGTTCTCATTTTTCGGCGCCATCGAAATCGGCCTGATCTTCGCCCTCGTGGCGCTCGGTGTCTTCATTTCGTTCCGCCTGCTGCGCTTTCCCGACCTGACCGTGGACGGCAGCTTCCCTCTGGGTGGCGCGGTCTGCGCCGTGCTGATTGCCGCCGGCATCAATCCCTGGCTGGCCACATTGGCCGCCACCGCGGCCGGCGCCGTGGCCGGGCTGATCACCGGCTGGCTGAACGTGCGCCTGAAGATCATGGACCTGCTGGCCTCCATCCTGATGATGATTGCGCTGTACTCCGTGAACCTGCGCGTCATGGGCGGCCCCAACATCCCGCTGATCAACGACCCCACCATCTTCAACATGCTCCAGCCCGAGGGCATTGACGACTACATCTTCCGCCCGCTGCTGCTGCTGGCGATCGTGGTCGCGGCCAAGCTGGCACTGGACTGGTTCTTCGCCACCGAACGCGGCCTGGCCATTCGTGCCACCGGCTCCAACGCCCGCATGGCCCGCTCCCAGGGCGTGAACACCGGCGGCATGATCCTGCTGGGCATGGCCATCTCCAACGCCCTGGTGGGCCTGGCCGGCGCCATGTTCGTGCAGACCCAGGGCGGCTCCGACATCTCCATGGGCATCGGCACCATCGTGATCGGCCTGGCCGCCGTGATCGTGGGAGAATCCATCCTGCCTTCGCGCAAGATCATCTGGTGCACGCTGGCTGTGGTGGTGGGTGCCATCGTCTACCGTTTCTTCATTGCAGCAGCGCTGAACAGCGACTTCATCGGCCTCAAGGCCCAGGATCTGAACCTGGTGACCGCCCTGCTCGTGACCGTGGCGCTGGTGATTCCCCAGCTCAAGCGCAAGTGGAGCCGCAAGCCCTGACGCGCCCACCATTGAAGAAAGTTGTGAACCCATGCTGAGCGCCAAAAAACTCGAACTCACCTTCAACCCCGGCACGCCCATCGAAACCCGCGCGCTGCGCGGCCTGTCGCTGGACATTCCGGACGGCCAGTTTGTCACCGTCATCGGCTCCAACGGGGCCGGCAAGTCCACCTTCCTGAACGCCATCTCCGGCGACCAGAGCGTGGACAAGGGCAGCATCCACATCGCCGGCGAAGACATGACACGCCGCCCCGTCTGGGACCGTGCCCACCGGGTGGCCCGCGTCTTTCAGGATCCGATGGCCGGCACCTGTGAGGACCTGACGATTGAAGAAAACATGGCCCTGGCCCACCGCCGCGGCACATCACGCGGCCTGAGCAGTGCCGTCAAGACCCAGAACCGCGAGCTGTACCGCGAACGTCTGGCCACGCTGGGCCTGGGCCTGGAAAACCGCCTCACGGACCGCATCGGTCTGTTGTCGGGCGGCCAGCGCCAGGCTGTGAGCCTGCTGATGGCGGCACTGCAGCCCTCGCGCATCCTGCTGCTGGACGAACACACTGCCGCGCTGGACCCCCGCACCGCCGACTTCGTGCTGCAGCTCACCGCCCGCATCGTGGCCGAGAGCAAGCTGACCACCATGATGGTGACGCACAGCATGCGCCAGGCCCTGGACGTGGGCGAGCGCACCGTGATGCTGCACCAGGGCAACGTGGTGCTGGACGTCAGCGGCGAAGAGCGCGCCCAGATGGACGTGCCCGATCTGCTGCACATGTTCGAGAAGGTGCGCGGCGAAAAACTGGCGGACGACGCCCTGCTGCTGGGCTGACCCGTCCCCCCAGCATCCCCCTTCCAAGCAGCCTGCGGGCTGCTTTTTTCATGCCGCTAATGGCAAGTGGCAGGGCGGGCGATGATGGCACCGGCATGTCCGCCCCCACGCGCAGACCCCGCATGCATGGACGCCCGCGGCCCGCATCACCCCTGCCACCCCACCCTCGGCCAGGCCTCACAGCGCCGCCGCACGGCACGCAGACTCAGCCTGGGCTCAGCGCGGGCGCAGCTCCATCACATCGCCCTGCATGCGCACATCAAAGTGCCGCAGAAAATTCTGCCCCAGCAGGGCGGACTGCGGCGTGGCGCCGGTGTAGCCCGTGCCCACGGTCAGCTGGTGCACCGTGAGCGGCCCCACGGCCACCGTGTCGGCACGCACCAGCCGGCCCTGGCGGTCGCCGTTGGCGGTGGAAAAGGTGGCGGACCGCCCACCGCGCAGCCCGGCGGCTTCGGCCAGGGCATCGGTCACGGCCACCGCCGTCGCGCCGGTGTCCACCATGAACTGCACAGGCTGGCCATTGACATGGCCAGCGGCATAGAAATGCCCGTTCCGGTGGCGCTGCAGTTGCACGCTGCCATCGGCCTGTACGGTGATCGCAGCGGGCTGCAACCAGCGGTCCATGGCCAGGTAGAGTGCCCCCAGCGCCGCCAGCCAGAACAGCGCCATGCCCAGCTGGGTGCGCCACAGGGCACGGCGTCCCCCCTGCTGCGTGGCGTCAGGGTCGCTCACGGCAAGGCAGGGGCCGCAATGCGCCGCCCTTCTCCGCCGGGGACACTGCCAAAGCGCGGGCTGGCCGCTTCCCATTCGGCGCGGTAACCCCGGATACTGGCCAGATCCGGACCGACAAAATTCCACCACATGGTCACGGCCTCGCCCAGCGGCGTGCCGCCCAGCAGCAGCACGCGCGCGCCCGGCGCCAGCTGCAGCGCGGCCTGGTCAGGCCCGGGTGCCACATAGGCCAGCTCGTCCATGGCAAAGTCCTGGCCTGCCAGAGTGAAGCCGCCTTCCAGCGCCATCAGCCCATGCTCGAAACCCGGTGCCAATGCCAGTGCGACCGTGACCGGCGTGCTGCCGGTGTTGCGCAACTCCAGCCCCAGCAACGGGGAATGCACCGCCGTGGGCGCAGTGTGGCCGGCGTACTGACCGGCCATCAGCGCGCAGCGCACCGCAGGCGCCTGTGCGTCGTTCCATTGGGGCAGATCCGGGTAATGGGCAAAGTCCGGCGGGCATTCGGCCACCGCATCGGGCAAGGCAATCCACAGCTGGGCCGCATGCAGGCGCTGACCGGGCTGCGCCGAGTCCTCCGTGTGGGAAATGCCATGGCCCGCCGTCATCAGATTGACCTGTCCGGGTCGGATCACCTGCTCATTGCCCAGGCTGTCGCGGTGCAGGATTTCACCCTCGATCATCCAGGTGAAGGTCTGCAGACGCGTGTGCGGATGCGCCCCCACGTGCAGGCCCTGGCCGTCCGCAAAATGCGTGGGGCCGATATGGTCCAGAAAGCACCAGGCCCCCACCATGCGGCGTGCCCGGCTGGGCAAGGTGCGCGCCACCATCAGGCCTTCGCCCAGGCCGCTGCTGCGGGGTGCGATGCGTTGAATCTCCAAAGCCGTGTGATCGGTCATGCAAAACTCCAGCCCAGGGGGCATTGCCAATGCAGCGATTAAACCGCGTTTGGGTCCCTGCGGCAGCCATCCAGGGGCCGCAACGTTCATGGTCGGCGCAGAGCACAGCCCGCAACCGGCAGGATCACGCACAGCGCTGCGTGGTGCCCACGTCCCGGTGCCCCTGGCAGCACACACACGACGGGCATTAGCAACTCTAAACTGCCTGTAGGGTCATTAACCCCATCGTCTCCGGCGATGCACCCCATCGCGCACAATCTGCCTCCGAACGCCCCCGTTCCAGCTTTCAAGGCCGCATTGTCTGCGGCCTTTGTCTTTGGTGCGGGCAACCAGGCCACCGCCTGGGATCTTGCTTTTTTTGACGATACGACTGCATCACCCATGGCAGCAGATTCCTCTTCTTCCGGCCAGCCTTCCGCGCTGCACCGCAGCCTCAAGCCGCGCCATATGTCGATGATTGCCATCGGCGGCTCCATCGGCACCGGCCTGTTTGTCGCCTCGGGCGCCACCATCTCGCAAGCAGGCCCCGGCGGCGCACTGCTGGCCTATATGGTCGTCGGTCTGATGGTGTACTTCCTGATGACCAGCCTGGGCGAGATGGCCTCGCACCTGCCGGTCTCCGGCTCGTTCGCCACCTATGGCGCCAAGTATGTGGACGAAGGCTTTGGCTTCGCCCTGGGCTGGAACTACTGGTACAACTGGGCCGTGACGATTGCCGTGGACCTGGTGGCCGCCCAGCTGGTGATGGCCTACTGGTTCCCGGACAGCAATGGCGTGCTGTGGAGCGCACTGTTTCTGGCCCTGATGGTGGGACTCAACGCCCTGTCGGCCAAGGGCTTCGGCGAGTCGGAGTTCTGGTTTGCCGCCATCAAGGTGACCACGGTGCTGGTCTTCATTGCCGTGGGCCTGCTGATGATCCTGGGCATCCTGCAAGGCGGTGCGCCGGAAGGCCTGTGGGGCAACATCGCCAACTTCAGCGCCGGAGATGCGCCGTTCGCCGGCGGTTTTGCCGCGCTGATCGGTGTGGCCATGATCGTGGGCTTCTCCTTCCAGGGCACGGAGCTGATCGGCATTGCCGCCGGCGAATCCGAAGACCCGGCCAGGAACGTGCCCCGCGCCGTGCGCAAGGTGTTCTGGCGGATCCTGCTGTTCTATGTGTTCTCCATCCTGATCATCGGCCTGCTGATCCCCTATACCGATCCGCAACTGCTGAAGAACGATGTGGGCGACATCAGCGTCAGCCCCTTCACCCTGGTGTTCGAACGCGCCGGCCTGCTGGGTGCCGCGGCGGTGATGAATGCCGTGGTGCTGACATCGGTGCTGTCGGCCGGCAACTCGGGCATGTATGCCTCCACCCGCATGCTGTATGCGCTGGCCCAGCAAGGCATGGCGCCCCGCTTGTTTGCCCGCGTCAATGCACGTGGTGTGCCGATCATGGCCCTGGTCGCCACCACCGTGGTCGCTGCGTTGTGCTTTCTGACCAATATCTTCAGCCCGCAAGCGGTCTATATCTGGCTGCTGAACCTGTCGGGCATGTGCGGTTTTGTGGCCTGGCTGGGCATTGCCATCAGCCATTACCGCTTCCGCAAGGGCTGCGAAGCACAGGGCTACCAGCTGGACCAGCTGCCCTACCGCGCAGCGGCCTTTCCCTTCGGCCCCATCTTTGCCTTTGTGCTGTGCCTGGTCATCACCCTGGGCCAGAACTACGAAGCCTTCACCAAGGACAGCATCGACTGGACCGGCGTCATCGCCACCTACATCGGCCTGCCGCTGTTTCTGCTAATCTGGTTCGGCTACAAATGGGCCAAAGGCACGCGTATCGTGCGCTACGAAGAAATGGACCTCTCCGGCAGCCGCTGAACGCGGCGCGGACAGCGACCACAAAAAAGCCGGGCAATGCCCGGCTTTTTTGTGGCGCACGCTCAGTGCAATCAGGCAAACGCCTGAGACAGCGCCTGCGCCAGATCGGCACGCAGATCGTCGACCTGCTCCAGACCGATTGAAAAACGCACGACGGTCCCGGCCTTGAGCTGCGGATGCGGCTGGCTGCGCATGCGCTCGATGTCATAGGGCACGACCAGACTGATGGGGCCGCCCCAGCTGTAACCCAGCTTGAACAGCTGCAGGCTGTCGCAGAAACGGTCCACGGCGTCCTGCCCGTACTTGGGGTCGATCACCACGCTGAACAGGCCCGCCGCGGCACCCTGGCCGCCGTTGGCTGCACCGCACAGTGCCTTCCAGTGCACATGGCCCGGAGCCCCTTCCAGCGCCGGGTGCAGCACCTGCACCACGGCCGGCTGCTGGCCCAACCACCGCGCCAGCTCGCGCGCCGCCACATCGTGGGCGTGGTAGCGCAGACCCACGCTGGGCAGAGAGCGCAGCAGCAGTTCCGCATCGTTGGCGCCAATGCCAATGCCCAGGCGCATATGGGTGAGCTTGATACGCATGTGCAGATTGGCATCGCGGGTGATGATGCTGCCCATCAGCACATCGCCCCCGCCGCTGGGGTATTTGGTCAGCGCATGGGCCGTGATGTCCACCCCCAGGCTGCCGCCATCGGCCAGCAGATCGAACGGCCGGAAGGCCAGACCCGCCCCCCAGGTGTTGTCCAGCACGGTCTTCACGCCGCGTTCGCGGCACAGGCGCACCAAGGCCGCCAGATCCGGAAACTCCATGCTCACCGAGCCGGGGGCTTCCAGCCACACCAGCTTGGTGGCGGGCGTGATCTTGGCCTCCAGATCGGCCAGGTTCATGGCATCGTAGAACGCATGGGCTATGCCCAGGCGCTTGAGCTCGATCTCGGTGAAATCCTTGTTGGGACCGTAGGCGTTGTCAGGCACCAGCACTTCATCGCCAGCGTTCAGCAACGCCAGCGACACCGTGGTCAGTGCCGACAGGCCGCTGGGCACCAGCAGACACTGCAAGCCGCCTTCCAGTGCGCACAGGCGCTCTTCCAGCTGGTAGGTGGTGGGGGTGCCGTGCAGGCCGTAGGTGTAGCTGCTCTTGTCCAGCCAGCGGCGCTCGCGCATGGCCGCCACATTGGGGAACAGCACCGTGGAGCCTTTGTGCACCGGCGGCTGGGGGGCGACAAAATCGGCCGGGGGAACGTAGGGGTGGTGAACGATCTGGGTGATCAGATCGCGGGAGCGGGTATCGGTCATAAGCCCCGCATCCTAGCCTGCCTGGGACGCTTTGCCGCGAACGCCTACGCGCAGCAGCGGTATTTGACGCCGATGGCGGCACGGCATGCTACCCCGCACGGGCCGCAGGCCGCAGCTGCATCAGGCGGCGGCCTGCTCCGCGGTACGCCAGATGGTCTTGCCGTCGCTGGACTTGTCCAGCTCGGCCAGCACCGCCTCATGGCTGGCCAGCTCCTGCTCGTTGGCGCGCAGCACCTGCAGGGCAATGCGGGACAGGTCCACACGCTGCTGGCTGCCCAGCTCTGCATTCACCTGGGAAGCAGAAGGGGCCTCGTCTTCCATGATCAGCAGCGCATCTTGGCCGCGGGTCATGTTGATGTAGACGTCGGCCAGCAGCTCCGCATCCAGCAAGGCGCCGTGCAAGGTACGGCCGCTGTTGTCCACTTCCAGGCGGTCGCACAGCGCATCCAGCGAATTGCGCTTGCCGGGGAACAGCTCCTTGGCCATCGCCAGCGTGTCGGTGACGGCGCTGACATAGCTCTTGAGCGGCTTCAGTCCCAGGCGATCGAGCTCCTTGTTCAGGAAACCCACGTCGAACGGCGCGTTGTGGATGATGAGCTCGGCGTCCTGCAGATAGGCCAGGATGTCCTGTGCCTTCTCGGCGAACTTGGGCTTGTCGCGCAGGAACTCGGTGGTCAGGCCGTGAACGCGCAAGGCCTCCTCATGGCTGTCGCGCTCGGGATTGAAGTACAGGTGCAGGTTGTTGCCGGTGAGCTTGCGGTTCACCAGCTCCACGCACCCCAGCTCCACGATGCGGTCGCCGTCAACGGCCGACAGACCCGTGGTTTCCGTATCGAGAACGATCAGCCGCGACATATCAGTGGTTTTCCTTGGCGTGGTTGATGGAGTACTTGGGAATCTCCACCGTCACGTCCTGCTGTGCCAGGATGGCCTGGCAGGACAGGCGCGATTGTGGCTCCAGGCCCCAGGCACGGTCCAGCAGGTCTTCCTCTTCCTCCTCGGCTTCATTCAGCGATGCCCCACCCGCACGCACGATCACGTGGCAGGTGGTGCAGGCGCAGCTCATGTCGCAGGCATGCTCGATCTTGATGCCGTTGTCCAGCAGAGCCTCGCAGATAGAGGTGCCGGCAGGCGCCTCCACCTGGGCGCCTTGTGGACAGTATTCGGGATGGGGAAGAATTTTGATAACAGGCATGGGGTCAGATTTTAGGAAATGGATTGCACGTTCTTGCCAGCCAGGGCTTCGCGGATGCCACGGTTCATGCGCTCGGCGGCAAAGGCTTCCGTGCCCTTGGCCAGCGCCTGCGTGGCGGCTTCCACCACGGCCACATCGTCCGAGCCCTTGGCCTGGCTCAAAGCGTCCATCAATTGGTCGATCTCGGCGCGCTGTGCAGCACTGAGCACATCGCCATCGGCGGCCAGCGCGCTGTGCGTGGCCAGCAGCATGCGGTCGGCGTCCACGCGGGCTTCCACCAGCGCACGGGCCTTCATGTCTTCCTGTGCGGTGTTGAAGCCATCCTGCAGCATCTGGGCCACCTGGGCATCCGACAGGCCGTAGGACGGCTTGACGTCGATGTGCGCTTCCACACCACTGAGCTGTTCCTTGGCGCTGACCGACAGCAGGCCATCGGCATCCACCGTGAACGTCACGCGGATGCGCGCCGCACCGGCCGCCATCGGCGGAATGCCACGCAGCTCGAAACGCGCCAGGCTGCGGCAGTCGGCCACCAGATCGCGCTCCCCTTGCACCACATGGATGGCCATGGCGGTCTGGCCATCCTTGTAGGTGGTGAAATCCTGGGCACGGGCAGAGGGAATGGTTTCGTTGCGCGCCACGATGCGCTCCACCAGCCCGCCCATGGTTTCCACCCCCAGCGACAGCGGAATCACGTCCAGCAGCAGCAGATCGCCGGCGCTGTTGTTGCCTGCCAGCTGGTTGGCCTGGATGGCAGCGCCCAGCGCCACCACCTCATCCGGATTCAGGTTGGTCAGCGGGGTCTGGTTGAAATAAGCGCCAACCGCCTGCTGCACCTGGGGCATGCGGGTGGAGCCACCCACCATCACCACCCCCTGGACATCCTCGACCACCAGCTCCGCGTCCTTCAAGGCGCGGCGCACGGCGGCCAGCGAACGCTTGGTCAGGTGCGCAGTGGCGGCATCGAAATCGGCGCGCGTCACCTCCAAGGCGATCTGCGCCCCGCCCGACAGCGTGGCCGCAAATGCGGCGCTGTCTGCGTCGGTCAGGGCTTCCTTGCACGCCCGTGCTGCCACACGCAGGGCTGCACGGTCTTCGCCGTGGGCGGGCTGCACCGGGGTACGTTCCAGCACCCACTGCACCAGCGCAGCGTCGTAGTCGTCGCCACCCAAGGCCGAATCGCCGCCGGTGGCAATCACCTCGAACACCCCTTGCGTCAGACGCAGCACGGAAATGTCGAACGTGCCGCCCCCCAGGTCGTAGACGGCATAAACGCCTTCGCTGGCATTGTCCAGGCCATAGGCGATGGCCGCCGCCGTGGGCTCGTTGATCAGGCGCAGCAGGTTGATGCCTGCCAGCTGGGCGGCATCCTTGGTCGCCTGGCGCTGGGCATCGTCAAAATAGGCCGGCACGGTGATCACCGCGCCGTACAGATCGTTATCAAAACTGTCTTCGGCACGGTAGCGCAAGGTGGCCAGGATCTCGGCACTGATCTCCACCGGGCTCTTGCGGCCGGCCCGTGTCGACAGGGCCACCATGCCCTGGTCTTCGGGCTGCTCCAGCACATAGGGCAACTGCGCGGCGTTGGCGATGTCCGCCAGGCCGCGGCCCATGAAGCGCTTGACCGACACGATGGTGTTGGCAGCGTCTTCCACCTCATGGCCTCGGGCCTCATAACCGATCTGGCGTTTGCCTTCGGGCGCATAGCGCACCACCGAAGGCAGCAGCACGCGACCCTGCATGTCCGGCAGGCATTCGGCCACGCCATTGCGCACCGAAGCCACCAGCGAATGGGTGGTTCCCAGGTCAATGCCCACGGCAATGCGCCGCTGGTGCGGATCAGGAGACTGGCCGGGTTCAGAAATTTGCAGTAACGCCATGGATTCTTCGCAATCACAAGGGAAGGCAGGCACGGCGTGCCCCCTGCCCCACAGAGATGTGCAGCGCGCTTGCAGCGCTGCAACAAAAGAAGGAAGCCTATTGTCCCAGTTGATCGCGGCGGCGATCGATGTCCTG
The DNA here is from genome assembly GCF_030056555.1 of Comamonas sp. 17RB. NCBI lineage: Bacteria > Pseudomonadati > Pseudomonadota > Betaproteobacteria > Burkholderiales > Comamonadaceae > Comamonas > Comamonas sp. 17RB. The sequence goes on from NZ_JASHHY010000004.1 coordinate 153,258, forward strand.
GGCAAAGCGCTCAACGAACATGAGGGATCTCACCTCCTGCACGGCTTTTTGTGCTCCCTCGGGAGACACCAGCAATTGCTCGCACCGCTGGAGCATGGCGCGTTTGGAGTCGGCCACTTCCTGCTCCAGGCGATCGATGTCCGCCTCCGTGGCCGCATCATCCAGGGCTTCACGCCATTCCATCTGCTGCATCAGGAAAGCCGTCGGCATGGCGGTGTTGTCTTCCGCACGCACCGGCGCGCCCAGCAACTCGCACAGATAGGCCGCACGCTTGAGTGGCTGCTTCAGACGCTGGTAGGCCTCGTTGATGCGCACCGACCATTGCATGGCCACGCGCTGCGCCACCGCGCCTTCGGCCGCAAAGCGGTCCGGGTGCGCCTGCTTTTGCAGTTCCTTCCAGCGCGCATCCAGTTGTGCACGATCCAGGGCAAACTGGCGCGGCAGGCCCATCAGTTCAAAATCGTCAGACTGCAGATTCATGTCGATAAAAAACCGCCAGCACGGCTGCGGTGGCGGTTTGGAGGAATGGGCGGCCTGGCTGCAGGCCGTTCACAGCGCGTCAGATGCGGAAGCTCTCGCCACAGCCGCAACGATCACGTTCGTTGGGGTTGTGGAACTTGAAGCCTTCGTTCAGACCTTCGCGCACGAAATCCAGCTCGGTTCCGTCGATGTACGCCAGACTCTTGGGATCAATCAGCACCTTGACGCCGTGGCTTTCGAACACGATGTCCTCGGCCTCCACGCCGTCCACATACTCCAGCTTGTAGGCCAAGCCGGAGCAGCCCGTGGTCTTGACCCCCAGGCGGACGCCGATACCCTTGCCGCGGCGCGTCAGATAACGCCCCACATGGCGTGCGGCCGCTTCCGTCAGCGTGATGGCCATTTCAGGCTTCCGCAGTGGCAGTGTGCTTGGTGCGGTAGTCGTTGACCGCTGCCTTGATGGCGTCTTCTGCCAGGATGGAGCAGTGCACCTTCACGGGCGGCAGTGCCAGTTCTTCAGCGATCTGGCTGTTCTTCAGCGCAGCCGCTTCATCCAGCGTCTTGCCCTTGACCCATTCGGTCACCAGCGACGACGAGGCAATCGCCGAGCCGCAGCCGTAGGTCTTGAAGCGTGCGTCTTCGATCACACCGGTCGAAGGGTTGACCTTGATCTGCAGCTTCATCACGTCGCCGCAGGCCGGAGCGCCCACCATGCCGGTACCCACCGAATCGTCGCCCTTGTCGAAGGAGCCCACGTTGCGGGGATTTTCATAGTGGTCAATAACTTTGTCAGAGTAAGCCATGGTGTCTACCTCTTGAATTTTCAGTATGTGCTGTGCTGCTGGCGACGCTTCAGTGCGCGGCCCACTGGATGGTGCTCAGATCGACACCATCCTTGAACATTTCCCACAGGGGGCTGAGTTCACGCAGCTTTTCCACGTTGATACGGATGGTGCTGATGGCATAGTCGATCTCCTCTTCCGTGGTGAAACGGCCGATCGTCATACGCAGGCTGCTGTGCGCCAGTTCATCGCTGCGACCCAGGGCACGCAGCACGTAGCTGGGCTCCAGGCTGGCAGAGGTGCAGGCCGAACCCGACGACACCGCCAGGCCCTTGATCCCCATGATCAGCGACTCGCCTTCGACGTAGTTGAAGCTGATATTCATGTTGTGGGGCACGCGGTGCTCCAGATCGCCGTTCACGAAGACCTGCTCCACATCCTTGAGGCCGTCGAGCAGACGCTGCTGCAGGCGCTTGGCGTGCTCCAGGTCCTGCGCCATTTCGTCCTTGGCAATGCGGAAGGCCTCGCCCATGCCCACGATCTGGTGGGTGGGCAGCGTGCCCGAGCGCATGCCGCGCTCATGGCCACCACCGTGCATCTGCGCTTCCAGGCGGATGCGCGGCTTGCGGCGCACATACAGAGCGCCGATGCCCTTGGGGCCGTAGGTCTTGTGCGAAGCCAGGCTCATCAGGTCGATGGGCATGGTCTGCATGTCCAGCGGCATCTTGCCCGTGGCCTGTGCAGCATCCACGTGGAAGATGATGCCCTTCTCACGGCAGATCCCGCCAATGGTGTTCAGGTCCTGGATCACACCGATCTCGTTGTTCACTGCCATCACGCTCACCAGAATGGTGTCGGGACGGATGGCGGCCTTGAAGACCTCCAGATCCAGCAGACCGTTCTCCTGCACATCCAGGTAGGTCACTTCAAAGCCCTGGCGCTCCAGCTCACGCATGGTGTCCAGCACGGCCTTGTGCTCGGTCTTCACGGTGATCAGGTGCTTGCCCTTGCCCTTGTAGAACTGGGCCGCACCCTTGATGGCCAGATTGTCGGATTCTGTGGCACCGCTGGTCCAGACGATTTCACGCGGATCGGCGCCAATCAGGTCTGCAACTTGCTGGCGCGCCTTCTCGATGGCTTCCTCCGCCTCCCAACCCCAGGCATGGCTGCGCGAGGCAGCGTTGCCGAAATGCTCGCGCAGCCACGGGATCATGGCGTCCACGACGCGGGGATCCACAGGCGTGGTGGCGCCGTAGTCAAGGTAGATGGGGAAGTGCGGGGTCATGTCCATGGCTGGCTCTATGAAATCAGGCTGGCAATTGAATATGCCGAAATGAATGTGCCGAAGTAATTGGCCGTTGTCCGGGTGGGCGCCGCTCCCGAGGGACCAGCACGCACCCGCCGAATCAGGATTTTGCGAAGGCGTTGCCCAGGGCAAAAACCGAATTCGGGGCGTTCACGCGGATGGGCTTGACCACCGGCGCGGTCGAGATCGCACGGCGCACGACCGGCTTGTCCTCGATCTGAACGCCCTTGGCGATCTGCTCGTCCACCAGCTTTTGCAGGGTGACGGAGTCCAGAAACTCGACCATGCGCTGGTTCAGTGCGGCCCACAGTTCGTGGGTCATGCAACGGCCGGCTTCGCCCATGCAGTTTTCCTTGCCGCCACACTGGGTGGCGTCAATGGGCTCGTCCACCGACACGATGATGTCGGCCACGGTGATGTCGGCCGCCTTGCGCGCCAGGGTGTATCCACCACCAGGACCACGGGTCGACTCCACCAGTTCATGGCGGCGCAGCTTGCCGAACAACTGCTCCAGATAAGAGAGCGAAATTTGCTGGCGTTGGCTGATGGCCGCCAGGGTGACAGGACCGTTGTTCTGGCGCAGGGCCAAGTCGATCATGGCAGTGACCGCAAAGCGGCCTTTGGTAGTGAGACGCATCGCGAGCTCCTTCAATCAGGCTTGTGGTTACAGAAACGTCGGCCAAGTGGATGCCTGGTACCGACACCGTCTCCGCCCTTACTCCGCCCTATAAAAGGTCCAGAGCCCTTCTTTGTTTCGAAGTGTGTTGTTGTTGAGTTATTGACAGGAGTATAGCATAAACCCCATCAAATTTGTCGGATACCATGGTTTTTGTCGCTTGCGGGCATAGCGAGACCTTATCGATCCTGCGGTTTCCCCCGACAGGCGGCATGCCTAGACACCCAACATCCGCGTCTTCAACGCAGCCAACTGATCGCGCGCACGGGCGGCCTGCTCGAATTCCAGGTTGCGCGCGAACTCCAGCATCTCCTTCTCGAGACGCTTGATTTCTTTGGCCATTTCCTTCTCGGAAAGTTCCTGCACCTCCTCGACCTGGCGCTGGCGTACTTCGAGTTGCTTGGCCTCTTTCCCGCTCTTTTCGCTGTATACCCCATCAATCAGGTCTTTCACCCTCTTGACAATGGCCTGCGGAACCACTCCATTTGCTTCGTTGTACGCCATCTGCTTGACGCGGCGGCGTTCGGTCTCGTCGATGGCCTTGCGCATCGAATCCGTGATCCGGTCCGCATACAGAATGGCCTTGCCGTGCAGATTGCGCGCCGCGCGGCCGATGGTCTGGATAAGGCTGCGCTCGGCACGCAGAAATCCTTCCTTGTCCGCATCCAGGATGGCCACCAGCGACACCTCGGGAATGTCCAGGCCTTCGCGCAGCAGATTGATGCCCACCAGCACGTCAAAAGCCCCCAGGCGCAGGTCGCGGATGATCTCCACACGCTCCACCGTATCCACATCCGAGTGCAGATAACGCACCTTCACTCCGTTGTCCGTCAGGTAGTCGGTCAGCTGCTCGGCCATGCGCTTGGTCAGCGTGGTGATCAGCACCCGCTCCCCCACGTCCGACCGCTTGCGGATTTCCTGCAGCACATCGTCCACCTGGTGGGTGGCAGGACGCACTTCAATTTCCGGATCGACCAGTCCGGTGGGCCGCACCACCTGGTCCACCACCTGGCCGGAGTGCGTCTTTTCGTAGTCCGCCGGCGTGGCAGAGACAAACACCACCTGGCGCATGCGCTGCTCGAACTCCTCGAATTTCAGCGGACGGTTGTCCAGCGCCGACGGCAGGCGGAAGCCATATTCCACCAGCGTGGTCTTGCGCGCCTTGTCACCGTTGTACATGGCGTTGAGCTGGCCGATCATCTGGTGGCTCTCATCCAGGAACATCAGCGAGTCCTTGGGCATGTAGTCGGTCAGCGTGCTGGGCGGGTCACCAGGGTTCGAGCCCGACAGGTGGCGCGTGTAGTTCTCGATGCCCTTGCAGTGTCCCACTTCGGACAGCATTTCCAGATCGAAGCGCGTGCGCTGCTCCAGGCGCTGTGCTTCCACCAGCTTGCCGTCGCCCACCAATTGCTTCAGGCGCTCGGCCAGTTCCAGCTTGATGGTCTCCACCGCCGCCAGCACCTTGTCGCGCGGCGTCACATAGTGGCTGCTGGGGTAGACGGTGAAGCGCGGGATGCTTTGCTTGACGCGCCCGGTCAGCGGATCGAACAGCTGCAGGCTGTCCACCTCATCATCAAACAGCTCGATGCGCAGCGCCAGCTCCGAGTTTTCCGACGGAAACACATCGATGGTGTCACCGCGCACGCGGAACTTGCCGCGTGTGAACTCCTGGTCGTTGCGCTGGTACTGCATGCGGATCAGCTGCGCGATCGCATCGCGCTGGCTCAGCGTATCGCCGGAGCGCAGTGTCATCACCATGCGGTGGTAGCTCTCCGGCTCGCCGATACCGTAGATCGCCGAGACGGTGGCCACGATCACCACATCGCGCCGCTCCATCAGGCTTTTGGTGCACGACAGCCGCATCTGCTCGATGTGCTCGTTGATGGCGCTGTCCTTTTCAATGAACAGGTCGCGCTGCGGCACATAGGCTTCGGGCTGGTAATAATCGTAGTAGCTGACAAAGTATTCCACCGCGTTGTTCGGAAAGAACTCCCGGAACTCGCTGTACAGCTGCGCAGCCAGCGTCTTGTTGGGCGCAAACACAATGGCCGGTCGCCCCATGCGGGCAATCACATTGGCCATGGTGAAGGTCTTGCCAGAGCCCGTCACCCCCAGCAAGGTCTGAAAAGCCTCGCCGTCCTCAATGCCTTCCACCAGCTTGGCAATGGCCGCAGGCTGGTCTCCTGCCGGCGGGTACGGCTGGAACAGCTCGAAGGGCGAATCGGGGAAATGCACAAAAGTGCCTTCTGGCGCGGTATCAATAGCTTCTTGCATGGTGTTATGTGCTCAACGCATGACGCTGCCCGGGGCTAAAATAACGGGGCAACTCTCAAGACTACCGCAGTACTTGGGGGCTCCCCGCTTTATTTCCACCATCAAGGACTTTTCATGTCTCTGTTTACCGCCGTCGAGATGGCTCCCCGCGATCCGATCCTGGGCCTGAATGATCAATTCGCCGCCGACAACAACCCCAACAAAGTGAACCTGGGCGTGGGCGTGTATTTCGACGATAACGGCAAGCTGCCCCTGCTGCAGTGCGTGCAGGCTGCTGAAAAGGCCATGATGGACAAGCCCACCGCACGTGGCTATCTGCCCATCGACGGCATCGCTGCCTACGACAACGGCGTGAAGGCCCTGGTGTTCGGCGCCGAGTCCGACGTGGTCAAGTCCGGCCGTGTGTCCACCGTGCAGGCCGTGGGCGGTACGGGCGGTCTGAAGATCGGTGCTGACTTCCTGAAGAAGCTCAACCCCAACGCCAAGGTGCTGATCTCCGACCCCAGCTGGGAAAACCACCGCGCCATCTTCCAGAACGCCGGTTTTGAAGTGGACAGCTACAAGTATTACGATGCCGCCAACCGCGCCATCAACTTCGAAGGCATGATCGCCGACCTGAGCGCAGCAGCCCCCGGCACCGTGGTGGTGCTGCACGCCTGCTGCCACAACCCCACCGGCTATGACATCACCCCCGCCCAGTGGGACAAGGTGATCGAAGTGGTCAAGGCCAAGGGCCTGGTCGCCTTCCTGGACATGGCCTACCAAGGCTTTGGCTACGGCCTGGCCGAAGACGGCGCCGTGATTGCCAAGTTCGTGGCCGCTGGCCTGAACATCTTCGTCTCCACCTCCTTCTCCAAGAGCTTCAGCCTGTACGGCGAGCGCGTGGGCGCCCTGTCCGTGGTGGCCAACGACAAGGAAGAGGCAGCCCGCGTGCTGTCGCAGCTGAAGATCGTCATCCGCACCAACTACTCCAACCCACCCACCCACGGTGGCGCTGTGGTGGCCGCCGTGCTGAACAACCCCGAGTTGCGCGCCCAATGGGAAGCCGAGCTGGGCGAGATGCGCGTGCGCATCAAGGCCATGCGCCAGAAGCTGGTGGACGGCCTGAAGGCTGCCGGTGTGCAGCAAGACATGAGCTTCATCACCACCCAGATCGGCATGTTCAGCTACTCCGGCCTGTCCAAGGACCAGATGGTGCGCCTGCGCAATGAATTCGGCGTGTACGGCACCGACACCGGCCGCATGTGCGTGGCCGCACTGAACAGCAAGAACATCGACCACGTCTGCAAGTCCATTGCTGCCGTGATCTGAAGATGCGACGGCTGCGGCGCACTGCGCTGCAGCCGGTCGTGTGCTGCCAAGCCGCCTTCGGGCGGCTTTTTTTATGTCTGCGCCCCCGGCATTGCGCAGGCGGACCTCTCTGTGCCGCGCCGACCTCAGGGAAATCCATGTGTTTTTAGCCCTGCACAGCCCTTGCACAGGGCACAGGCGGCTCATATTTTCAGAGCAAACGCTGTCGCTGCGGCTGACCGCCAGCGCCAGCACACCGGCTATAAAGACGGACAGCCATCCGCAGCAGCGTTGCCGCCCTTATCAAAACCACAAGATCACCATGAGACACCACCCCACACTCCAAGGCATCCGCGTCCTCAGCCTGGCGCTGAACCTGCCCGGGCCGGCCGCCCTGCTACGCTGCCACCAGATGGGCGCCATCTGCACCAAGCTCGAGCCTCCACCGCCCGAGGGCAGCAGCAGTGCCGACCCCATGGCCCAGTACAGCCCCGCCGCCTACCGCGAGCTGCACCAGGGCGTGCGCGTGCTGCACGCCAATCTCAAAACCGAGGAAGGCCAGCTGCTGCTGCAACAGGAGCTGCTGGTCACCGATGTGCTCATCACCTCCTTCCGTCCGGGCGCCCTGGTCAAGCTGGGGGTGGACTGGGAGCACCTGCACGCCCGTTACCCCCAGCTGTGCATGGTGCGCATCCAGGGGGATCTGGATGCCGAAGCAGCCGGGCAACCCGGCCACGACCTGACCTACCAGGCCGAAGCCGGCCTGGTCAGCCCCGGCCATATGCCCAGCAGCCTGCACGCCGACATGGCCGGCGCCCTGAGCGCGGCCGAAGCCCTGCTGCAAGCCCTGCTGGAGCGTGAACGCAGCGGCGCCGGCGTGGTGCGCGACGTGGGCCTGGCCCAGGCAGCCCACTGGCTGGCCCAGCCCCTGCACTGGGGCCTGACCACCCCCAACGGCGATGTGGGCGGAGCCCATGCCGGCTATCGCGTCTACGCCACGGCCGACGGGCATGTGGCCGTGGCCGCCCTGGAGCCCCACTTTGCCCGCCAGCTCTGCGCCCTGGCAGGCGTGGAGTGCGACGGCAGCGTGCAGGCCATGCGCACACGGGAGGTGCACGACCAAATCGCCCGCTTCCTGCAGACCACCGCTGGTACAGATTTAGAACGCTTGTCCGTAGAAAAGGACATTCCCCTACATGTCCTTGCAGATAGAAACAAATAATGGACTGAAGCCGTGCGTTAGTTGCGTACAGCCGGTACCAATCAAGCGGCCTCTGGGCTGCATGGGGGGCGTGTTCCGCCCTGCTCTTGGATGAGGGTTGCGCCGGTGCACCACAGCATGCACCAGCGAATGTCCTGGCTCCCTCGCCCATTCCATGCGGTGCAGGGAACTCTACAAGGGACATCCATGAAGACTGTCACGCAGCCAGCCCGGGACGAAGTGCATTCCAGCATGCATGCCATGGCATGCCGCGCGGATGTGACCGTGCTGGGCATTCTGAGTCTGGGGGCGGTGGCCGCGGCAGCGCTGGGTGGCATCTATGGCGCCCTGGGCGCCGGCAGTACCGCCGCCCTGCTTCTGCTGGCCATCGCTGCCGTGACCTACCGTCTGGCACCCGGCTCCATGCTGTCCCGGTGCACGCTGGCCGTGTGCGGCATGGGCATGGTGGCCCTGCACATCCAGCTGTCAATGGGACAGACCGAGCTGCACTTCGGTGTGTTCGTTTTTCTGGCCTTTTTGCTGGTCTACCGTGACTGGCGCCCCATCGTGGTGGCAGCCGCCGCCATTGCCGTACACCATGTGGCCTTCGACCGTCTGCAATGGCTGGGCCTGCCCGTGTTCTGCCTGACCCAGCCGGATGTGGGTCGCGTGGTCCTGCACGCAGTGTTTGTGGTGGTACAGACAGCGGTGGAAGTGGGCATTGCGCTGCGCATGCGCGCCGACGCAGTGGAGTCGGCCGAGCTGCGCAGCCTGTGCCAGCCTTCCGCCAGCGGCGAGCTGTCGCTGAACGTGCAGCACAAGCCCGTCACCAGTCCCACGGCGCAATCCGTGCAGCATGCGCTGGCGCGCATGCACGAGGTGGTGGCCGAAACCCATGCCGCCGCCGCACTGGTGCTGCAGACCAGCAACACCATCGCCCAGGGCAACCAGCACCTGGGCCAGCGTGCAGAATCCGCGGTGAGCCAGTTGCAGCAGACGGCAGCCAGCATGGACGCCATCCGCAGCAGTGCCCACCACAGCGCCGCCGAAGCCGACAGCGCCCGTTCCATGGCCAGCCATGCCACCAGCAGCGCACATGCCTGCGGCAGCGTGGTGCGCAATGTCGTGAGCACCATGGAAGCCATTCACAGCAGTGCGCGCAAGATCGGTGACATCGTCGGGCTGATCGACTCCATTGCCTTCCAGACCAATATCCTGGCACTCAATGCCGCCGTGGAAGCCGCACGCGCAGGCGAACAAGGCAGGGGCTTTGCCATGGTGGCCAGCGAGGTGCGGGCCCTGGCCCAGCGCAGCGCCAGTGCCGCCCGGGATGTGCGCCAGTTGATCGAACAATCGATGGGCCATGCCGACCACGGCGCCAGTCTGGTGGACCAGGCGGGCCACAGCATGGAGCAGCTGGTCAGCCACTCCCAGCAGGTCGCCACGCTGATCGACGCCATCAGCCAGACCGCACAGCAACAGGCCACCCAGCTGCAGCACGCCAGCTCAGCGGTACAGCAGGTGGACACGCTGACCCAGGAGAATGCAGCCTTGGTGGAGCAATCCAGCCACGCCGCTCAGGCACTGGCCCAGCAGGCGCAGCGGCTCAGCCACCTGGTGGAGGGTTTCCAGACCGACACCCCCCTGCAACGCAGCAGCCACGCGACCGGGCGCGCCGCCTTGTCGCCGAGGTAAGCACGCCCATGCCCATTCACTGCCCATTCCTCCGCACCCACCCATGATCATCCGGAGCCAAGCACGCAGTCTCCTGGCCCGCACCTGGCTTTTTGTGCTGGCCATTTGTTTGCAGCTGCTGCTGGCAACCGCGAGCATTTACCTGCTGTCGGGCACACGTATCATCGTGGCGGGCGAGAGCACCTGGTCCAAGGCCCAGAAAGACGCCATCCTGTATCTGGACCGCTACGCCGCCCAGGGCGATGAAGAGGCCTACCAGCAATTCCGCCAGGCGCTGGAGATCCCCCTGGGGGACCGGCTGGCCAGGCTGGCCCTGGACCGCTCCCCCACCAACACCCAGCAGGTGCGTGAAGGGCTGCTGCGCGGAGAAGTCCACAGCGAAGACATCGGCACCGCCACGGACATTCTGCGGCTCACCTGGGACATGGAATGGATGCGCAAGACGATAGGCCTGTGGCGCGCTGCGGACACCTATCTGGACCAGCTGGTCACGCTGTCGATGGAAATCCGCACTGCCCGCACCACCAACCCGCGCAATATCGATCTGCTGCAGCGCAGGGCCTGGCACCTGGAAATCAGCCACATTGATGCCAGCATCGCGCCCTTGAGCCAGGCCTTCAGCGACTCACTGGGGGTGCATTCCCGCAGGATCACCCAGGTGCTGCTGGCCATCAACTTCGGCACGGCGCTGCTGTTGATTTCGGCCATTCTGTGGTTTGTGAACAAGCTGCTGACGCAAAGCCACACGGTGGAAAACGCCTTGCATTCCGAACGCGAGCGCGGCTACACCACGCTGGCGGCACTGGGCGATGGCGTGCTCACGCTGAACGACCAGGGGCTGATCGTCTATGCCAATCCTGCGGCAGAAATCCTGCTAGGCCAGCCCGCGGACATCCTGCTCGGGCAGGCGCTGGAGAAGGTGCTGGTGTTCGAGCGCACCGAACTGGAAGGCCGCGATCCGGTGTTTGTGCGCCTGATGGAGTCCCCCCACCCCTTCCGCGATGAAGCCGTGCGCTGGATACGCCGCAGCAACGACCAGCAGCAACTGGCCGTCAAGCTGATGGGCTCTCCCATCCAGCAGGAAGGCCAGCTGGCCGGCGCCGTGCTGGTGCTGCACGACGTCACGCGCGAACAGAACTTCATGCACCAGCTCAACTGGCAGTCCCGCCACGACACGCTGACCGGGCTGGAGAACCGCAGCGAATTCCGCACCCGCCTGGAGCGCCTGCTCAGCGTGCCACGCAACCAGTCGCGCCCGGCTACCCTGCTGCACCTGGACCTGGACCAGTTCAAGCTGATCAACGATACCTCCGGCTATACGGCGGGCGACGAAGTGCTGCGCGAAGTCTGCCACTGCATCAGCCGCCTGACGCGCGACAGCGACTCCGTGGCCCGGCTGGGCGGCGATGAATTTGCCGTGCTGCTGCACGACTACACGCCGGAGCAGGCCAGTGCGGTGGCAGAGAAATTGCGCCATGCCATCCAGAGCCTGCACCTGCAGTGGGGGACCCGCATGCTGCGCACCGGTGTCAGCATCGGCATGGTGCACATCAGCGGCGTGGACGCCTGCGCCCAGGATCTGCTGCGCATGGCCGACATGGCCTGTCTGCGCGCCAAGGAAAGCGGTCGCAACAAAGTCCTGGCCTACGAGCACGAAGACCATGCCTTCAAGCGCTACATGGGCGAGATGGACTGGGTGGAGCGCATCCGTACCGCGCTGGACCAGAACCGCTTTTGCCTGTTCGCCCAGACCCTGGCGCCCCTGCAGACCCGGGCCGAGCACGGTCTGCACTTTGAAGTGTTGCTGCGCATGACCGATGAACACGGGCAGATCATTCCGCCCGGCAACTTCATCCCCGCAGCCGAGCGTTACGGTCTAATGCCGGCACTGGACCGCTGGGTGGTCACCCATGCGCTGCACACCCTGGCACGCTACCCCAAACAGCTGCGCGAGATACACACCTGCGCCATCAACCTGTCCGGCATGAGCCTGGGCGATGAATCCCTGCTGGGCTTTCTCCAGCAGCAGATTGAGGAATTCCACGTTCCGCCGCAGATTCTGTGCTTTGAAATCACCGAAACCAGCGCGATTGCCAACCTGGACAACGCCATCCGCCTGATTACCGAGTTGAAGGCCCTGGGCTGCCGTTTCTCGCTGGACGATTTTGGCGCCGGCATGTCCAGCTTCAACTACCTCAAGCGCCTGCCCGTGGACTACCTGAAGATCGATGGCGGCTTTGTACACGACATGCTGGAAAACCCCTCCAATTTCGCGATGGTGGAGATGATCAACCAGATCGGCCACATGATGGGCAAGCGCACGGTGGCCGAGTTTGTGGAAAACGAGGCCACCATCGATGCGCTGCGCAAAATGGGGGTCGACTACGGACAAGGTTTCTGCATCGCCAAACCCATGTCGTGGAACTACGAATATTTCGCGGCGGCCAGCACGCAAGGTGCCAAGCGTTTCGGCACAGCGCCCCAGGACACGCCATAAAACCCAGTTAACGCGCTGCGCTGGGGCGACGGATGCATCACCGCCCACTGCCGCATCCGGCCTGCCCCTACCCCACAAAAAAGCCGCTTTCTCTTTGCAGAAAAGCGGCTTCTCGGTCACTCAGCGTTTTTTGCCGCCCAGCGATTTGCCCACGCCGGGGCGCGGTGGCAGCCCGGTGTGCTGGGTGAGCATGCGACCCGGCTTGGGCTCGGCACGGCGGAAGCGCACATCACCCTGGGGCTCCTGGGCATTGTGCACACGCTGGCGCACGGCCACGGCTTTGCCGTCCTTGTTGGTGGTGTAGCCCAGACCGGTGCCGCCGCTCTTGGTGGCTGTGCTGTTTTTCTTGCGCGCACTCTGGTAGCTGCCATCCACCAGCGGCTGGAAGGTCGGGATCAGATGCTGCTTGCCGTTGCCGATCAGGTCAGCACGGCCCATGGTCTTGAGCGCCTCGCGCAGCAGCGGCCAGTTGTTCGGATCGTGGTAGCGCAAAAAGGCCTTGTGCAGGCGGCGGCGCTTTTCACCGCGCACGATGTCCACGCGCTCTTCTGCCTCATCACGCATCTGGCGACGCACACGGGTCAAGGTATTGCGGCCACTGTGGTACATGGCCGTGGCCGTGGCCATGGGGCTGGGATAGAAGGTCTGCACCTGGTCGGCGCGGAAACCATTCTTTTTGAGCCAGATGGCCAGATTCATCATGTCTTCATCGCTGGTGCCGGGGTGGGCCGCAATGAAATAGGGAATCAGGAACTGTTTTTTGCCGGCCTCTTCGCTGTACTTTTCAAACAGCTGCTTGAACTTGTCATAGCTGCCAATGCCGGGCTTCATCATCTTGCCCAGCGGCCCCTGCTCCGTGTGCTCGGGCGCGATCTTCAGATAGCCGCCCACATGGTGCTGCACCAGTTCCTTGACGTACTCGGGCGACTTGACGGCCAGGTCGTAGCGCAGGCCGGAGCCGATCAGGATCTTCTTAATGCCGGGCAGCTTGCGCGCGCGGCGGTAGATCTTGATCAACGGGCCATGGTCGGTGTGCAGGTTCGGGCAGATACCGGGGAACACGCAGCTGGGCTTGCGGCAGGCCGCCTCGATCTTGGGATCGCGGCAGCCCAGGCGGTACATATTGGCAGTGGGCCCGCCCAGATCCGAAATGGTGCCCGTGAAGCCCTTGACCTTGTCGCGGATCTCCTCGAGCTCCTGGATGATGGAGTCTTCCGAACGGCTCTGGATGATGCGGCCTTCGTGTTCGGTGATTGAACAGAAGGTGCAGCCGCCAAAGCAGCCGCGCATGATGTTCACCGAGGTGCGGATCATCTCCCAGGCGGGAATCTTGGTCGCGCCTTCGTGGCTGCCTTTTTCATCGGCATAGGCCGGATGCGGGCTGCGTGCATAAGCCAGACCGAAGACCCAGTCCATCTCGGTCGTGGTCAGCGGAATCGGAGGCGGGTTCATCCACACATCGCGCGCCGTCGTGCCCTCACCATGGGCCTGGACCAGCGCGCGGGCATTGCCGGGGTTGGTCTCCAGGTGCAGCACACGGTTGGCGTGGGCATACAGAATCGGGTCGCTCTTGACCTCTTCGTAGCTGGGCAGACGCAGCACGGTACGGTCACGCGGAGGCAGCTTGGACTTGCTGCGCAGCGACATATTGGGAACGAACTGGATCGGCTGCACGCTGGCGACCGAGAGAGCATCGCCGGCACCGCTGGTACCGCTGGCACAGGCAGAAGCCCCGCTGCCTGCGGCATTTCCGGCCGCAGCCTCTTCCTTGGAGCAGCTCTGACCTTGCGCCTCGGCCTGCTCGCTGGTCGTCATGTAGGGATTGATATGGGGTTCGACCTCGCCCGGCTCGTCCACCGTGGTCGAATCCACCTCGAACCAGCCCGCTTCGGACGCGCGGCGGAAGAACGAGGTCCCACGCACATCGGTGATCTGCTCCACCGGCTCCCGCGCGGCAATGCGGTGCGCCACTTCCACCAGCGCGCGCTCGGCATTGCCGTAGAGCAGGATGTCGCACTTGCTGTCCACCACGATGGAGCGGCGAACCTTGTCACTCCAGTAGTCGTAGTGGGCAATACGGCGCAGCGACCCTTCGATGCCGCCCAAGACGACGGGCACATCCTTGTAGGCTTCGCGGCAGCGCTGGCAGTAGACGATGGCGGCGCGGTCCGGGCGCTTGCCGGCCACATCACCCGGGGTGTAGGCATCGTCGCTGCGAATCTTGCGATCAGCCGTGTAGCGGTTGATCATCGAATCCATATTGCCCGCCGTCACGCCCCAGAACAGATTGGGCTTGCCCAGGGCCTTGAACGCCTCGGCACTGGTCCAGTCCGGCTGGGCGATGATGCCCACACGAAAGCCCTGCGCCTCCAGCACACGGCCGATGACGGCCATGCCAAAGCTGGGATGGTCCACATAGGCATCGCCCGTGACCAGAATCACGTCGCAGCTGTCCCAGCCGAGCTGGTCCATTTCCGCACGACTCATGGGCAGAAACGGCGCCGGGCCAAAGCGTTTGGCCCAGTACGGTTTGTAGCTGGTCAGCGGCTTGGCTGCGCGTTCAAAAAATGAGACGTCGATGGGGGCGTTCATGGTGCGAATCCGTGGGGGAGCAGGCGCGTAACCTGACAGTGTACGTATCAACAGCTGCCATAGCTGCTGTGGGTGTATCACACCCTACATACATGGCCACTGCCTTGGCCGGTGCCTGTACTGTTGGCACAGACAGCGCAGCAGCCAATGAAAAACGCCACGCCAGCGAATACGCTGTGTGGCGCTTTGTGAAATGGTGGAGCAAACGGGAATCAACCCACGTCTGCACAGCCAAGCGTGCAAACTTGCGATCACTGCTGCGATTTTAATGTGATTTCGCACACTCTGCAGGCAAGGCCCTATGCCCCGGGGACTGGGCCGCTTACCCACACGGTCAGCCCCCCTCCTTGCCCCATCCATCGCACCCCGGAGCGCTGATCCTGCCGTACTGGTTCATGCATCCCTTGCAGCTGCCGCTTATCCGAGCAGTTGCTGGCTGCAGCCAGCCGGGGTACCCACCACAGGACAGCAAAGCGCACGCACCAGTTTCCATGGCGGCGCTACGCAGCCGTTCTGTGGACTGTTTTTAGAAAATGGCATCGCCAGCGCCTGTGGCGATAGCCAAAAATTGATTGCCTAAAAGTTACAGTTTATTCATCTGGGATATGCGCAATGGTGCTCCATGGATACCGTAGCCTCTCGGCCTTTGCACGCAGAAGCAAAAGAAGCAAAACTTGGCGCCACCTGCTATTTGGCGCTATGGATCAACAAGCCTTTTTCATGGCGGAGACACCATCCATGAGCATGACGGTCCGCGCGCACACCACGCATGGGCCATATTGGGCCGCCTTTTCTTCTTTGATCCGCCGCTCTCACACCACCCGGTGCGGGGATACTTCTGTGTGCAAACAATAAACCCAACCACACAGAGACATGAAATCCAACAACAATGAATTTTTAAGCTTCCAGCTGGGAGAAGAGCAGTACGGCATCGATATCCTGAAAGTCCAGGAAATTCGCGGCTATGAGCCCTCCACCCGACTGGCCAATGCCCCCGCCTTCATTCTGGGCGTATTGAATTTGCGGGGTGTGATTGTTCCGGTGCTGGATATGCGCATCAAATTCGGTATGACCGATGTGCACTACGGCAGCCAAACCGTCACCATCGTCTTGAATGTAGCGGACCGTGTGATTGGCATGGTCGTGGATGCGGTGCAAGACGTCGTGGCTTTGCAAGCGCAAGACATCAAGCCGGCACCGGAGTTCAATGGCGCCGTGTCCTCGCAGCACATCATGGGTATTGCCACGGTGGAACAGGCGGATCAGACCCGCATGCTGATTCTCATGGACATCGAGAAACTCGTCACCAGCGCGGACATGGGCTTGAGCAGCCTGACACCAGCCCACGCATAACTACAAGAACAGACTCGCTGCCATACCATGAAAAATCTCAAAATTTCCAGCCAGCTCAATCTGGGCTTTACGCTCGTGATTGCCATTTTGCTGCTGCTGTCCGCCGCCACGGCCTGGCGTGTGGAAATGATTTCCCAGGCCACCGTGCGCATGGAGCGTTCGGCTGAACTGCTGAAAATCGCCAGTGCCTGGCAGGGCGACGTGCGCCAGAACTCGGCACGCTCTCTGGCTGTGGCCTATTCCGATGGCACGGTCATGCTGGATTTCTTCAAGGAATCCATGGCCGCCACCACCCGCGAGACTAATGCCAAGCAAAGCGCCTTTTTCGAAAAAGTGCGCAACCCAGAATCCAAACAGCTGGCCGACAAGGTGGTGGATTTCCGCAAGGTCTGGTTGAGCACCCGCGATGAGGTCAACCAGATGAAAGCCTCCGTCGACAACCAGACGATTCAGGCATTCGTCCAAAACCGCTTCATTCCCGCCACCAATGCCTATGTGGACGCCATCCAGGTCTTGGTCGACGCGGAAGTCAGCAACGTCTCTACCGCCGAGGCGGAGGTCAAGACCATGTTCCTGCAGCTCTATCAGGTGGGTGCTGCACTGGTGGTGCTGGCCATCGCCATTGCGGTCTTCATCAGCCTGCGCCTGTCGCGTGGCATTGCGTCCGGCATCGACCATGCCCGCGCCACCGCGCAGCGTATTGGCGCGGGCGACCTGAGCCAGGAGGTACGCGTCACCAGCGGCGATGAAATCGGTCAGTTGATGGGCGCCTTGCGCGATATGCAACACAACCTGTCGGGGGTGGTGCGCACCGTCCGCCAAGGCTCGGACAGCGTGGCCACGGCCAGCTCCGAAATTGCCCAGGGCAACCTCGACCTGTCGGCCCGCACAGAAAGCCAGGCCAGTGCTCTGGAGGAAACGGCGGCATCCATGGAACAACTGGGCTCCACCGTCAAGCAGAACGCCGACAATGCCCGCCAGGCCAATCAGCTGGCCCAAAGCGCATCCAGCGTGGCGGTGCAAGGCGGTCAGGTGGTGGCCCAGGTGGTGGACACCATGAAGGGCATCAGCCAATCCAGCACCAAGATTGCCGACATCATCAGTGTGATCGACGGCATCGCCTTCCAGACCAATATCCTGGCCCTCAATGCCGCCGTCGAAGCGGCCCGCGCAGGCGAGCAAGGCCGGGGCTTTGCCGTGGTGGCAGGAGAAGTCCGCACCCTGGCCGGCCGCAGCGCCGAAGCCGCCAAGGAAATCAAGGAACTCATCACCGCCAGCGTGCAGCGCGTGGAGCAAGGCACCGCCCTGGTCGATCAGGCCGGCTCCACCATGAACGAGGTGGTGAGCAGCATCCGCCGCGTCACGGACATCATGGGCGAAATCAGTGCCGCCAGCTCGGAACAAAGCGCTGGCGTCATCCAGGTGGGCGATGCAGTCACCCAGATGGACCATGCCACACAGCAGAATGCCGCCCTGGTGGAAGAAATGTCGGCCGCAGCCAACAGCCTGCATGGCCAAGCGCAAGACCTGGTGCAGGCCGTCGCCGTTTTCAAACTCCACCCCAGCGAAACCCAGACCACCAAGGCTGCGGCTGCAGCCACGCCATCCACCGCAGCACCACGCCCGGCCCCACAGGCCCGCAAGCCGGCACCTTCAGCGCGCCCTGCCCCCATCAAGCTCGAGGGCAGCGCACCAGCAGTGCCCACAGCGCCCGCCAAGCCCGCGGCATTGGCCAAGACCGCAGACGCCACCGACGAGTGGGAAAGCTTCTAAGCACCACCGCAGTGTTTTGAGATCCGCCAGAAGCCCCCATGACGTCCCAGGCCGGAACAATGCCCTCCTCCCGCAACGCGTCGAACATGGCAGCACGACGTTCGCGGTAACGGCGCATGCGCTAGGACTCATGCTGAGCCTTCTCTCCCTGTGCAGTCTGCTTGACGCGCATGGAGTCAATCTCACGATCGGCCCGCGGACTTATCCAGCCGGCATCCGTCAACACAAAGAACTCGTGCAAGACCACCTCAACGGCTTGCCGCTGCTCGGGTGTACTTGCTACGACGAGGCGGCAGATAGCGCGCATGTCATCCGGGAATGGCTCCTCGCGAGGTGTAGTAAACGTCCAGCAGGCGCCGGTATGCGCAGTCCTCTTCCCAGGTAAAATGCGCTGGTAGCGCTGGCGTAGTCCCCAATGTGGAAGGCGTAGAAATTCATGGCCCTACTCCACCCGGCTGCGGTTGTCAGCCGCATGCTCGGCTTTCAGCGCGGCGGCCACGGCCTGCAGGGCAGAGACCGCCTGGCCAATTTCCGTCAGCACCTCGCGCTTGTCGTTGTCGCTGATGTTCCCATCGGCCTTGGAGCGCGTCACAGCCAACAGCACATCGGCCGTCTCGTGCACAGCGTGGGCCGTGGTCCTGGACAAGCACAAGCCGCCCTCACCCATGTCCATCACAGGCAGCGAGAGCACCCCTGCTTTGAACGAAAACACCGTGCCCAGGGCATGGGCCTCCGGGCTGCCGGCCTCACGGCACATCTCGGCAATTTGCTCAGCATCAGCCAGGCCCATCTTGTGGTGGGCAGAGGCGTCGCTCAGCTCTTTGCGCAGCACTTCATCAGATTTGCCCAGGCGCACAGCCAGGGCTGCGCGGCCTCCCGGGTAGTTGGCAACCATGCGCCTTAATGCATCAAGGGAGTTCATGTCCGGGCTCCAGAAAAACGGACGTTGCAGCCGAACGGAGTCGATCCGACACTTGGCCCAACGAAGAAAAACAGAGAGATGGAACCCAAGCCACAAACACCCAAGCCCGAAGCGCTGACACCAGAGCAGATGCGAGCAGCCATTGAACGGGCTGAGATGTGGCTTGGGAGGATTGAGGCATGCGCGCTGCGTGCGATCGCGCTGGGGCACCGCGATGTGTAGGGGTGCCCGCCCTGCCCTGGTCTATGCTGGTGCGGCTTACACAACCAACCCCAGGGAGAGCGGACATGACAAAACCAGAAGAACTGCAAGCGCAGATCGATGGATTGCGGCTATTGGTGATGAGCCTCTTGGCCCGAATCCCTGCGGAAGAAATCAGCAAGGACGTAGAGATCAGATTCGAATCCTGGGAGAACATGCACATACCCACCGGTGTCAGCAATTCGTATCTGGATCTGATGCAGACCGAGAAGGATCGCGCCCTGCACATGCTCGAGACGCTTCGGGGGCAGCAGAGTGCAAGTGCGAAGACAACACTGCAGCAGCCGCCTTCCGACCACGCGTCACCCTAGGGAACAAGCCGGAGCCATGCCTCTCGCGGCACTTCTTCAGCCGCCGCACAGACTCAAAAATGGAGCCGCCAAAGCGGTACGGGTCAGCCATGGGGGGTCTCCTCTGCGTTTGGCGTGGAATGGGTGCCCGCCCTGCCCTGGGCTACGATGGAAGTTCCTACACAACCATCCCCGGGAGGGGCAGACATGAAACCGATAGATCCAGAGAACTTGCTAGGGCAAGTCGCTGCATTGGGTGTTGCGATGCAAGTCATGCTCAGCACCCACCCACACCGCGAAGAAGTCGCAGAGCAAATCCACGAAGGGATCGAAAGCTTTGCTTCAAGGGCCTTAGCAAAGGGATACCCAGATGCGTTCTTGGATGGGCTGGAGGTCGCGCGAGCGCTGCTCTTGTTGAGTACACAACCAGACCCTGGCCAACCTTCGAGGCGCTGAGGGCAGCCTTACGCGCCAACAAGCGCCGACGTTTCACAAGCCGCTGCACCTTCTCAGGGACCGGCTTACGCAGTCGGATAGGGCCCGGCGTCCTCGTGCCTAGATGCCCGGAGTGCTTACGCTCCCAGGCGTCAAAGTCCGGCCGTTCAAGCACTTCCTGCCGCTCACCCATGGCTCGCCTCCTGATGGGCTGCGGGGGGGGGGTCGAGACAGGGCGCGTCGGATGCGCGTGATCCACGGGTTGTCACGCTCAACCCCAGGCGGGATACCGCGCTCCTTCCAGTTCTGGACGCGCTGCACGCCACCCTTCTTCAGGTCGTACCCAAGGCGCGCGGCCAGCTTTGTGGCTCCCCCCATGTGAGAAATGAGTTCTGCGTCTTGATGCATGCCAGAATTAAACAAATTGTCTAAACAAAAATCAAACACATCGTTTAACAACATTTTGTTTAGCAAACGGAAAATTTCTAGATGCACACCTCTGCAGATCGCCTCTATCAAGCCGCCAAGCAACTCCGAGACATCTCGGGTCAGTCGGCTGTTGCCCGCCTGCTCAATGAATCACCCCAGACAGTGAAAAATTGGGAGACGCGTGGTGTTTCGCGCTCTGGAGCGATGAAGGCCGAGAATGTGCTGGGTGTACGAGCCAACTGGCTCATCACTGGCGAAGGCGACATGACAAGCGGATCCGTTATTGCTCCGCGAGAAGAATTTCTGCCTGCAACGCCGACCGCAACAGACCTGGTCCGAATCCCCTTGCTCGCCAACTCGGGTAGCATTGGAGTTGCATGGCAAGACCTACATCAAGCGCGTGCACATGCGCATGTTAGGCACGCTGGAGGTCAGCTCGGATAACCCAACAATCAAAACGGTGGATGAGCTGAATGGAGACCACGAGGTGCGAGTGCTGGGCCGTGTGGTTTGGGCATGGAATGGTCGAAAACTTTAATCACCCCAAATCATTAATTATCGAAAGAGGGACGCCGTTGAAATCGCTGGGAAAAGTCGCACTTGCTGCGTGTTTCGCTCTTGCATGTGCCGGAGTGTCTGCACAAACCTTTCAGAAATGGAAAGTTTATGACTTGATTGATGCACCGGTCACCATGACCATTAATGACAGCGGAAACGGTTTCGGGCAAGTCTGCTCAGACGAGATGCAGGACTGCTTCTGGGTCATTCTGACTTCAAAGACAGCATGCGAATCTGGCACGGAGACGCCTATCCTCGTGAATGCATCTAGCGGATCTTTTGCAATTTCATCTCACTGCTCTGGTGTCGTCAACCTTAGTGGAACTAACTATCACCGGCACATCCTCTCAACCCATAAGCAAATGACCACGATCGTTCAGGACTCCTCCGGTCTGATCGGGTTTGCCATTCCACTCGAAAGCGGTCTGTTCTCCGTTCTGCGCTTCGACCTCTCAGGCTCGCGAGCTGCCCTCAAGAAGTTCGACAAGCTTTTCGACTCATTCATCAAGCGCGTTCAAAACAGCTCCACCAAAGACAGAAGCCTCTAGAGAGACTCCCGTCGAACCATCTCTGCGTTCAGCGCTACAAACCGCCCTCCGAGGCGGTTTTTTTCAGCCCATCACAAAGGTCTTAAACATTTTGCTTGATAATGAATTAAACGTATTGTTTGATACATCCATCACAGCAACACACCGCGAGACACCCAAGGCCCAGCGATACGGGGCCGAAGCCGACAGGACGCAAAGGCCGGGTTAGCTCCGAAGGGAGCGCAGACAGGAGTTGCAAACGCGATGGGCGCCACGGCATCGACCTGGGCCATGCCCCAGGTCTTTAACAATTGAGAGTGGTGAAGAGGGCTATCTCCGCGGCGTCAAGGAGCTAATTCAAGATCAGATCACCAGCTTTTTAAGTGGGTACCATGCCAGGCGAACACAAAATCTCTGCTTGCCTGATGACGACCATAACTTTCCGAACAGCGTTGATAGCTGACTTGCCTGCAATCGTTGCACTTCTAGCGGATGACCCGCTGGGCACTCACAGAGAGGCAAGCAGCCCAGCACTGGATGAGCGATACGTCGCAGCATTCACAGCGATTGAGGCTGACTCGAACCAACAGCTTGTTGTCGCCATCGATGGCGAGCAGGTGGTTGGCACATTGCAGCTGTCGTTCATTCCGGGGCTTGCGCGCACTGGTGCCTGGCGAGGACAAATTGAAGCGGTTCGAGTTGCCGAACATCTTCGAAGCTCAGGTGTCGGAAAAACCATGTTTGATTGGGCCATTGCCCAGTGCAAAGCACGAGGCTGCCAACTCGTTCAGCTAACCACGGACAAGCGACGTCCAGATGCTCATCGCTTCTATGAAAAGCTCGGCTTCGTTGCAAGTCATGAGGGTTACAAGCTCGCGCTTTGAAGCTTGATGGTCTTTGAAGATAACCCCTCCCCCTCACACACCGATGTTGCTCTCCTGCCTGTTTGGAGTTCGCCCGGCTCAATAGCATCACCCGGCATGGCAGGTGCTCCGCACGGCGCCCCTGCCGTATCCAGCCGCCAAAGATGCGTACACGGTCAAAAGGGTGAGGCGAACAGGGCTGCCAAGAGCAAAAAGCCCACCAGCAGTGCCGCCGCCGCGCCCTGAGCGACATCAGGGCGAAAACCAGAGCCCTTTAAACCAAGAGCGCTGCGGTTTGAAGCGACCCCAGCGCCCAGGGCTTAAGCCGCCCCCACACAGTCAAAGACTGCGGGCAATCAGTACGAGCGAAGAGATATGCCCCATGCATCTTTCTTCTTGGTCACAATCCACAGGTTGGTGTGACGAGTCAGCTCATCTCCGGTGCCTGAGCGCCGCGTATATGTGACGAGGAAATGAACCTTGTCCTGGCTGCTTAGAACCGGCACTTTTGATTCGTACCTGGTTGATGCCCAGCCAGTGCTTTTTAGCCGCTGGAAAAAGTCCGAAGGATGTTGATTTGGAGAGTCCCAAGTCAGGGTGTCAACTCCTGAAATCATCACATGAGGGAAATGAAGCTGCGCATCCATGCCGGCCAAATCCAGTGCATTGAATGCTGCGGTAAATTGGTCAAGGCAGCGCGATGCTTCTTCGACTGCATCTGGATCAATTGAGATGTCGCTCGTTTTGCTAACAAAGGAAAGAAAGCTGCTCATGCCCTGCCTCGGTCACTGTTCATAGCAGGTCATGTTACGTGCAGCAGTCATCCTTGTGCGAACGGCCTACTCAGAAAGGCCGTCTGCGATCCACAAGTCCGCGATCCACGATTGACGAGCCCTGCCCTTTGCACGCCCGCCTGATCCAGCAACCGTTCGCCCGGGGCAACCCGGGCCAAACCAGAGCACCTGTCCAAGCGGATGCTCTGTTTTGGTGAACGATTTACTATGGAATGTCCTACATTTCAAAAGCTAAAGAATTCTTAATAATATTGTGAATCACCGAACGGGCAATGCTTCTTAGGTGAAGGCTCAAAAGCCCAAACCCAAGCGCGATTCATACGCGCAACTCTCAACCGGCAACTGCAAACTCTCAAACAAGGGGATCTCCAACATGAGCACCTACCAAAGCCTTCTCAAGCAAAAAGCCGAACTGGACGCAAAGATTGCCGAGGCGCGTAAGAGCGAATTGGCTCACGCGGTTACGCAAGTTCGCGACCTGGTCCAGCAATACGGTTTGACTGCTGATGATGTGTTTGGTGGCAAGAAGGCTGCCACTGGCCCCCGTGGCACTGTGGCCCCCAAGTACCGTGACCCCGCCACGGGCGCTACCTGGACTGGCCGCGGCAAACCCCCAAAGTGGATTGCCGACAAAGACCGCGCATCGTTTGCTATTTAAAGCTCACACACTTCCCGCACAGCCCGCAAGTCGCGGGCTTTTTTATGCCTTGCTGTAATCTGAGCGTTTGCCTGCATCGTTTGCTGCAGCCGCACGCTAGAAGCTGAAGCGGGCAAAAATCCCAAGGCAAATTATCAAAAATAAGTACGCCGTTCTGGCCGCGAAGTCAGAGACTTCTTGTAGTCGCCACGGTAATTGAATGCGGGAGCTGGTACCGCATCAGAGAACCAGAAGCTCGAGTAATGAGCTATGTCGGGCGCGCAGTACCAGTGTGCAAGTCCGTCCTTGTTGATGGCCCACCAACGCGCAAGCCTTGGGGCTTTCGTCCAATCCACTCTGTCATTTCCAGTACACATGGCAACTCCTCAGATGAGCGGTGCAGTCTGTGGTGCTGGAGGTTAAGGGGCAACTGCCATTGGTCGCGATTGAGGTGGCCCGCGCGCCCCTCCCTCCTGGGGAGCATCAAGCATGGTCAACACAGCGCGGAAAAAAGAGGAAAAAGCCATCTGGTGCAACGCCTTACCCTTAGCAACACCAGGGCGAAGACCAGGGCGGGCTCACGATCGGCGCTACGGGCCATGGGGTGCACAATGTAAGTGTTCTCTCAGAACGGTTTTTGAATCGGAAAGAGAGTACCCTGAAGAAAGGCGATCAGCCCTGATCCGCCTTGATAGACCGGAGGTCTAAATGTCACCCCCCTCAAAATCTGCAGCCTATTTAGGCGACAGATTGCCCCAACTACCAGACTTTGACAGTCACACAGCTTCGAGTGACGACTATGTGTTCGAGCCGAACTGGCATGTACTGACCATGCTTGTGGACCCGAGCAAACAACCCAAAGTGACCATAAAAAAGGTCCGCACACTGCAGCGCGAAAAAACTGCAGAAGAGGACTATTGATCCTCAAAGGCTTAGGCCGTAACGCATTGGTACAGCGTGGTTATCCCTCAAGCCTCATTGTGAAGACGCAGCAAGTCATCCCGATCCGCTGCAAATGGTTAAGGAATTTCCAAATGACTCAGTCCAACCAACAACCCGGCCAAACCCCGAGCCAAAAACCCGGCCAAGCCGAACAGTCCTCCCCCAAGACTCCTCAACAAGGCCAACCATCTCAAAAGCCAAGTGAGCAGCACAAGTAAGCAATCAAGTTGCTAACGCCTCGGCTTTCGGGGTCACTGCACGGCCTTCAGGGTCAGTAGTTAATGGAGCCCGCTTTAAGCGGGCTTTTGATTTTTTAGAAAGCTTCCAGGCAGGAACCACCGGTACCCACAAAACAGTAGAGAGGGCCGTGCGCTGCGCGACAAGCACCCCGCACAGCAAAGCTGCAGTGTGCCTGGGGGCTGTGGATGTCTGGGCTTTTGCCCTTGTCATGGGCGGTGAGTGGCCATGCGAATCCCAAGCCCAAGCAGCGCCGCGCCCATCACGGCGTCGACAGGCTTTCGAATGCGGGTGTAGACCGTCTGGACACGCCCAACAGAGAAGAAGGCAGCAAGAAGGCATAGCCACGTGCAGGTGACCACGAAAACGATGGCCACCACCGCAAAGTAAACCCATGCAGGCGCCGCGGCCGGCAGCAAGGTCACAAACAGCGTTGCGAAGAAGGTTGCGGTCTTGGGATTGGTCAGCCCCACAAGCAGGCCCCGTCGAAATGCGCCACCGGATGTAGTTGTCGCCACGGCGGACTGCTGCATATCCGCTGGCGTGCTCTTGATCGCCGCGATCAGCATGCGCGCGCCGAGGTAAGTCAGATAGACCGCGCCAGCCAGGCGAATGATTTCGTATAGCCAGAACATTTCCCGGATGAGAAGCCCGAACCCAAGGATTGCGAGCGTCGCCCACATCGCCACTGCACATGCAATGCCGATCCCAACCAACATGCCTGCACGGCGGTCCTTCAGAGAAAAGGAAGTGACCGCCACAAAATCCGGACCTGGACTGGCGCAGGCCAAGAGAATAATTCCGGCAAGCGTCACGAGATGAGGGAGATGCTCCATGTATGCGGCTTTCGTCGGTTGGCAAGACTGCACGGCGCACCTGCCCAGACAAGGCGACGCCAGTGCCTGGACAGATTATGCAGACACCGGTTTCTGCCCCCCTATCGGGGCATGCCAGCACCCGAAGCCGTTGGCACCTTTACTTCTAGCCCGTTGCACGCCGGATTTTTATGTCTGCCCCACTAACAACGCTGCAATCGGCCCGAGGCCTAGCCAAGCATAAAGACGGGAACAACCCTCACTGAATAGCACCCCGTGCAAATCGTGATCCCGACGACCTCAGCCGACAGGCAATTTTTTGAATTTTGGAATAAGGCGTAAGGGGCTAGGCCAAGAACCTTTCCCTCGCCCCTGCAGCGCATGCAGGGCCATGAAGCAAGCCCAGCGGCTTTCTTGATGGTGTGACTGGTAGTTGCCCACCAGCACGCGGTGAAAGTCCGCGCCCTCCCTGCAACATGTCCGCAGAGATGTTGGTAAAAGCCGGGGCGCACACGGCAGCCATCTTCACTTTCTACGCCGGGCCCGGGTAGTGCTTCTGTACTTCCTCCTTCTCCTTCCCCAGGCATGCCCGCATCCGCGGGCACCGGCGCCTTTACACCCCAGCCCGCCCGGTCCAGTGCCGCGCGGGCTTTTTTGTTGCCTACGAAGACCCCTGCCCCATGCGCACAGCAAGCACGCCCAGCAAATACCGCCACGTGGCGCCATGGATTGCCGCGCTTGCCATAGCGCTGGCGGTCAGCGCCGTTGCGGGCACCAGCTACACCCCGCCGCCAGAGCAGCCGCTTGTGGCGCCAGTTACAGCAGATATCAACGAGGAAATCTGAGATGACCAACTCCATCCGCAAGATGCTTGAGAGCAAAGAAGCCAAGCGTGCAGACGCTGTGCAGGTGCGCTACGAAAGCATTCACATCGAACCCGGCTTCAACCTCCGCCAATCTGGCGAAGAGCTGGACGAAAGCATTGAAGCGCTGGCCCAGCACATAGTGGGCGGCGGCAAGTTTCCGCCGCTGGAAGTGCGTATCCGCGCCGAAGGCGGCGTGTGGGTGGTGGACGGCCACCGCCGCCATGCAGCCATTGGCCGCGCACTGGAACGCGGTGCGCCACTGCGCAACCCCAAAGACCAGCAGGTCTGGATCCACGTTGTCTACTTTGAAGGCAACGATGCAGACCGCACCGCCCGCATCATCACCAGCGCGGCAAACAAGCCACTCACCCAGATTGAAGT
This sequence comes from Comamonas sp. 17RB, assembly GCF_030056555.1. Taxonomy (NCBI): domain Bacteria; kingdom Pseudomonadati; phylum Pseudomonadota; class Betaproteobacteria; order Burkholderiales; family Comamonadaceae; genus Comamonas; species Comamonas sp. 17RB. The sequence goes on from NZ_JASHHY010000004.1 coordinate 180,134, forward strand.
GGCAGAAGGCTACAAGCGCCTGCGCGGCTTTGGCTGGAGCACGGCAGACATTGCAGCCAAGGTCAGCAAGACGGCAGAGCACGCGCAGCAGCTGCTGGCCCTGGGCAATGCCAACAGCGACGTGCGCAACATGGTGGTGGCCGGCAAAGTCTCTGCCTCACACGCCGCCAAAACAGCGCGCAAGCATGGCGAGCAAGCAGGTGCCGTGCTTCAAGAAGAACTGCAGGTGGCCAACGCCAAGGGTAAAAGCCGCATCACCGCATCCACCGCCGCGCCCAAGGTCAGCGACAGCACCCGGCTGGACTACCTGATCTCTGCTGCAGCCGTTGTGCGCCAAGGCAGCAAGCCGGATGCCACAGGCACCACTGCCAACGGGTACTGGCTTGAATGGCCAGCCGCAGGCACCCAGCAGCCAGAACTGCACACCACCCCACGCGCAGCCATTGACGCAGCCATGCGCGCCAATGAGCCCGCCACCATTTAGACCCCATTCACCCACGGCAATCCCATGACGCCAGGAGCAACGCTATGCGCACCTACCTTGTCACCGTCGTCACCAACGAAGGCGCCACCCGCTTCCCTGCCATCCACGCTGGTGCTGCAGAAGCCATCCAGCAAGCCATGGCCCTCTTCCCCGGCGCTCGCGCTGTGGGCGCCAAGCCCATGCGCACCCACGCCGCTGGATGAACTGCTGGCCGCGCTGAGTGCGCAGGACCTCCGCCGCAACCAGGTGCTGCGCGCCATCGAAGGCAACGCCGCCTGCGGCGTGCAGGCAAGCACCTCCATCCAAAACTACTTTCAGGGCGAGGCCGCGCAGCTTCGCCGCCGGAGATAAGCCATGCGCCACACCGGACAACTGTTTCTCAGCCGCCAACGCCCCCAGGCCGCCCCGGCACGCTGCGGCACCTTCCAGCTGCAACTGCTGGCCTACGACCGCATTGGCCCGCACCAGACGGAGCCCTGGCGCATCGTCTGGACCGGCATTGCCGCCAAGCGCTTCTGGCAACAGCATGAAGCCGACCTGAACCCCGGTGCGGTGCTGAATGTCACCCTTGAAGCGGCACGCACCCACACACTGCACACCCGCCCGCCTACGGCTGAGCTGCAGGCACGCGTGGTCAGCATGGAGCTGGTGACCAGTTCAATTAGCCAAAAAATTCTTAATAAATATTAATAATGGCGAATAGAACATTAGAAATCATTAATTCAGGTTAACATATTTTCAATTTTTCGATTAATCTTTCACTTGGTCCAGCATAATATTTTATAGGGCACTTTGGATCTAATTCATCATCACTTACAGTGTAAATTGAGATGTTACTATTTTCTTTAATTTTTTCACCAAGGCAAAATAATAAAATATCCTCCAACATATTAAACATATTATTTAAATAAATATCAAGCTCTTCATGAATTGAATTTCCAGACTGTTTTATGTTTAATTTCTTTGATAAATCATAACTCCAGGTCGGAAGAGAGAATTTATTACCCGCTAGAAGTCGTGTATTCTCTATATTAATCATCTGACCTTCCGAGGGGTGCTCGACTGCATTCCTGCATTCTGCTAATTGACGTATCCAAGGCAGATCGTTAGCAAGAGTACTGCCTAGATCATTCGGATATTTGGTATTCTTCTGAAGCCAATCTATATGCTTATCAAAGTGAGCTTCATTATTCCTATTTATCGGCAAACTAGTAAAATCGCCTATTATCTTAAAGCAATCTATTAGGAATTGCTTGCCCACCGAAAGAAATGTTTTAACTTCATTATCCAAGTTTTTTACTTTTGGCAGAGCTGGAATTACGCCAGTTGATTTGTGTTCTTCAATAATTAGTTGGCACTTATCCATCACATCCTTCAACTGCTCTCGAATATTTAACTCCGACTGTGCACATATCAATAATTGCTCATTTAATGACCATATTTTCTCTAAAATAATCGACTTCATTAATCCATCAAGAGAGATAAAATCAATAATACGTTTGAATTGAATAAAAATGCGTGATACGTAAATTGAGGAAGCACCAAACGAAGCTATTTTCTCATATGTATGCGCAGTATCTTGCTGAGCTTCTTCAGGATCGATTGCATTAGCTGTAATCAGCTTGTAGGTGCTTGACTCTTTGAAAATCAATAATATTTTGTCATTTATATTTTCGCTTGCGATTATTGAGGAACTGTCAATCATGTCTGGATCATGAATAACCATTGAAAAAGCATCTTCTCTTTTGTACATATAATTAACCAACTAGTTCATGATAAGAGTTTTTATAAAATGACTGCACATATAACGCTTTAAACTTAATACCTAGTTCCGCAACGCCCTCAGCTATAGCAATATCAGCAAAGCAATTGCAACCACCTGGATGCAGATGAACGATCGACAATAACGCATAGTGAGAGTCGAAACAGCGGTGGACAATTCGTCATCATCAGCGAGTCTGGCCTCTACGCCCTGGTGCTGCGCAGCCGCAAGCCAGAGGCACGAAAGTTTGCCAAGTGGGTGACCAGTGAGGTACTGCCCAGCATCCGCCAAACCGGCAGCTACGGCCAGCCTGCTTACAACCCTGATCAAGTTGCCCTGGCCCACCGCGCCGCACTGGTGGCCACGGCAGAGATTTACCAATCCGTGTTTGATGCCCAGGACTGGCAGCACAACCGTTACATGCTTAGCTTTGATGCCTCGGCGCCTGAAGGCCCCACCGCCCGCGCAAGGGCCATTGAGCGCAATGCGTGTGTGCTGCCCATCACGCGCTTCTACGCGGCGGTAGAAGACAGCATCACCGTGGATGCGCAGACCCTTATGCAACTGGTATCCACCTGCACCGCCCGTCTGGGCCACATGGCTGCGCGCAATGCAGTGACGGCCCCAGCGCAAGGCAGCCTGCTTAGATAGCAGTTCACACATTCAGCACAAGCGCCAGATCTGCTTGTGCACCTACCCACCAGCCCGCCCGGTCCACGCCGCGCGGGCTTTCCTCGGCGCAGTTCAGATTTCGCTTTGAAAGCGCTTGTAGAAGTCTCTGTCTTCCCAGTCGTCCTCGAAGGCATCCATGATGGACGTCATCAACGTTTCCATTTTCGGAGCGTAGAAGTCGCGATGCTCTTGCTCCGCGAACTCTCGCACCTCTGGCCACCGTAGCACGTGCATGCTGTAGGCGATGGCAGTGCTAGGCAGCAGGGCTTCTGACCTCTCTCGACCAAAGCGGTACGCGCCCATCACATTAATCAGGCGTTGGGCCAGCTCTACCCTATGCGCCGGATGCGCCTCTAGGAAACCAAGTACTTCTTCGTACAGAGGCTCCAGTTCATCCTCACCGAGGGTCGGATCCGCTAACTGAGTGATTCTCTTGCTCAGCGCGTCGAATTCACCATGCACCTGGTCTCTCACGTTTCGGATAGCGCGCAACGAGATCTCTGCTTCCGCATCCTTGATTGCTGCTTCGCGCGTGTGAAATGTGACTTCTGAATTCTGGAAGTCGTCGCTCCCCCAGCGCCACCCGCTCTCGTCTTTCCCCGTGAAAAAAGAGTAGCGCCCTTCTCCGAACTTGAACTCATGAACTTTGCTTTCCGTCATTTTCAGTTTCATTGCGTGCGCCCAGGTCGCGAGAAAACATATCGTACTGAAACACACTTTTTCCAAGGCCCGCCACCACGCGGGCCTTTCTCTTTCTGCACCCCTTGACCACACCCCAACAACCCCAACCCATCAAGCGCTGCGGCAGCTGCGGCGCGCCCGTCAACAACCCGCCCGCCGAGGGCGAAGGCCTGCCCTGCGGGCATTGAGCGAGGAAACCACCAGCATGACCACTGCCACACAACGCCAGCGCCGCAAGCGTTCCCCCGCTTCCTTTCTCCACACGCCATGGATCGACGGGAAATTCCGCGACTTCCACGGCGATCCGCGCAAGGCACCCAAGCGCTGGAAGCGGCTGTGGGCACGCCAATGGAAGTTCGTCATGAAGGCGAATGCAGCGAATCGACGTTATTGGCGTGCCGTGCGAGAGCGCACCCACACGCAGAAAGGCCAATCATGAAATCCGCCGATTGGCAGATCGTGACTATCTGCACCGGCTATGTGATCGAAGTTGATTGCAACAGTGGCGCCCGCCGCCGCGTTTATCGAAATGGGCACATCGAGCCGATTGCATAGACGCGAACACAGCCCTCCCCACCACAACAACCAGCCCCGCCATTCGGCGGGGCTTCCTTTTTTCTGGAGCAGCCAATGAGACACCAAGCAACCCACCAGGCAACCGTGGACACCCACGAGAATCCCGCCGCCGCTAGTGCCCCCGAATGGGTGCTGGCGAGCAAGTACGAAGAGATGACAGGCGTCACCCGCGAAACCGTCAAGCAACGGAAGAAAACCGGCACTTGGAAGATCGGCCAGCAAGTTGCTGTCGTTTCCCGTCGCCTCTACGTCAACATCAAAGCAGCAGACCAATGGATAAAAGACCAAAGCTCGAAACACCACCCGGCGTAACCATCCGCAGATTTGTCACCGGTGACCGCATTCAAATTGCGTTTTCATTCGAGGGCAAAGAGTGCCGCGAGATGCTCCCACCGGGGCCGATCAACAAGTCCAGCATTCAACGCGCAGCAGTTCTTCGAGAAGACAATCAAGGCTGGCGACTTCGACTACGCCGCATTCTTTCCCGACAGCCCGAAGGCCGGTGTCAGCAGGAAGAACTCCGGGCTGATGCGAACGCTTTTGCAAAACCAGCTGGAGACCTACGAGCGCCAAGTCAAAAACGGGCAGATGTCGAAATCCACCTATAACGGCTATGCCAAGGTGATAAACGGCCATCGGATGCGGCACTGGGACAATGTGCATGCGTCCGAGATCACCCCCGGCATGCTGCGCGAATGGATTGGTGAGATGGACTGCACTTCAAAGGCCATCCGAAACACGCTTATCCCTCTGCGCTCCGTTTTCGAGGATGCACTGAATGACGGGGTGATCGAATTCAACCCGTTCGAACGCATTGCATTGGTAAAGCTGATCCGGCAAACGGCCAAAGCCAGTGACTACGTCGTTCGGCCATTCACCTACGCCGAGCGCATGACCATCCTCGACGTTTGCCGAAACGACGAGCGCCCGACCTTCCAATTCTGGTTCAACACGGGCCTTCGGCCTGGCGAGTTACAGGCGCTGGAGTGGGTGCACATTGACTGGGAGCGGCGCGTCGCGCGCATCGTCCAGAACCAAGTGGCGGGGGTCATCAAGGGTCCGAAGACTGCCGCCGGCAAGCGTGAGGTGGATTTGAACGACGAGGCCATGCAGGCCCTCCGCGACCAGTTGCCCATCAGCGGCGCCCGCGGCAAGCGGGTGTGGCTCAACACAGTGACATTGCTCCCCTGGACCACGGATGCCCAGGTGCGCAAAACCGCCTGGCTGCCGATGACGGCCAGGGCCGGCATACCCTACCGCAATCCGTACCAGATCCGGCACACCTATGCCTCAACGCTGCTGACTGCCGGCGCCAACCCCTGGTACGTGGCACAGCAGTTGGGGCATGAGGACGTGGAAATGGTGTTCCGCACCTACGGCAAATTCATCCGCGAGGATTACCAGCAGCCGAAAGCGCTGCCAAAGACAAGCTGAAGCTGATAACCATCTGGAACGTTTGAGCAACAAATCAAGCCACACCGCATAACGGCTGCGTGGCTTTTTTTGATGCTGATGCGATGGGTTGAAACCCATGAAGCCCTCCCACAGAATGACTGCGCGTCTGATCAGTCGATCAGAACCGCCACTGCTTCACCTGGCTATTAATTAATAAAATTATTTCTCTATACAAATTACAAACTATCAAAACAAAAATAATTATAGTCAAAAACAACCGCATTGAAACAAATTGTAATTTACAATACTCGGCTCATTGATTTAAAAAATATCAACTGCTTCAAATTTACAAGGCGCAAGTACGTTGACTAATAAATATAATACAAAATCCTCCCATTACCGAGAGGTTGAGTGGTTGGGGAAAAAATTTCCCCAAAGTGATAAAGTCATAAAAATCAAGCTGCTTTTGCAGCTCAATACCATCGCCTGTACGGTTTTGGGTATATTCTGGGCTGCATGTTATTTTTTATATTCCAGAAATGATCTAGCGCTGATCTTTGTTGGGCTTTTTCTGGTGGGAATATGTTCATATTATTCCGCGAGAAACTTCAGTTATGCATATCTTGCAGGAATGGCGCATGCACTATTTTTGATAGTGACATTGATATCTTTGATAGACAGCCCTCTTGAAAATATTCCGCGCTCTGCCCATGTATATTTCTTGCCTCTCGCCATTGGAGTTGTGTTTATATTCAACCCCAAAGACAAATACATGGGAATTATTTTCCCCAGATTTTGCTTGGCATTTTTTGCCGCTTTCGGAGTAGGACTTTTTGATATAGATTCTTCCAGTTTTTCTCCGCCAGAAAATATTAGAATGATAGGTTGCGTCAGCAACTACACATTTTCCACGTTGATATTGGCATCCATAATAAGAATCTACATCAAAAATTTAAACGAGAAAGTTGATCTCGCATTCAGCCTGGCTCAAGCCGTGGTTAAAAATGAAATTGTGGTTCACTACCAAGTTCAAGTGGATGCGAAAGGCAAGCCTTTGGGAGCTGAGGCATTGGTAAGATGGAACCACCCAGAACGAGGTCTGCTATCTCCCGATAAATTTATTCCATTGGCCGAAGAGAGCCTTGTCATCCGTGATATTGGGCTTGAGGTTTTACGCCAATCCTGCCGTTTGCTTGCAGAATGGTCAAAGGATTCTTCGCTCAAAGACAAATATATAGCGGTCAATGTGAGTCCGGTGCAGCTTGCTGATGAAGATTTCGTCGCTACCGTCATCGAAGTGGTTCAAAATTTCGGGGTCAGGCCTGAGCTGATTGAACTTGAACTGACGGAGTCAGCCTTGATCATCGATGCCGAGCAAGCGATATTAAAAATTCAGCAGCTGAAAGATTTTGGCATCCAATGGGCTCTTGATGACTTTGGATCGGGATTCTCATCGCTTTCTATCATCAAGACATTGCCTGTGCAAAAAATAAAGATAGACAAGCAATTTATTCGAGATGCCAAGTCCAATGACTCTTCCAAAAATCTGTTGAAGAAGATTTTTGAAATATCCGAACTGTTAGAAATGGAAGCTATTGTTGAGGGCGTGGAAGAGCACAGCCAGCACGAAATGCTCATCGATATCGGATACTCTCAGTTTCAAGGGTTCCTGTTTGGCCATCCCAAACCAGCGTCAGAAGTCACAGAGAAGATGAGGTCATTTTTATCTTGAACGGATAACGCATCGTCATCTGGGATCCTCTATTTCACCATGCCGGTGCAAAGTGGATCTTTTTCCGTGATGCGTTTTGACTTGACCGGACCAACCTAGGCAATCAGTCAGCTGGATGAGCTAAAGATCAATTTTTAAAAAAGCAAAAATCCAGCCCCACCAAAGACATCCGTCTTTGATGCCACTTTCCCACGCTACCCTTGCGCCGACCAATGCGACCGGCGCAGCAACGGCGTTGTTATATACGCCTGGATCCTGAGGAAGCGACGCTCGGACACTGAAGTCGGCATGGCCGCCGCGATCGCAAAGCGGCCGGGAATTGCGCACCGGAACCCATGCCAGACCTGATGCAACCCTGCCCCCCGTTGCCAGGCGGCCCGGCACCTAGGCTATGAGGTCGTTGCGATGGGGGTCCGCGCCTAAGATAAGTTCACCAGAAGCCCAAGGCTGAACTTCGCCTGGTCAGCAGGGAGTGATCGGTGCGAATCCCGTGCGAAATCGGTGCGAATTTGGTGACACCACACGACCCTTTGGGGCAAGAAAAAACCGCCACACACTAGGCTTTCCAGTGTGTGGCGGTGTCTTGTATGGTGGAGCTGGCGGGAATTGAAACCGCGTCCGCATCTGCTGCATCAAACACTTACGAACCAACAAGTGAGATCGGTGTGAAATCAATTTGACGTCCACCGCAACCAAGCGCAATCGTACGCAAGCGTCATTTAAGGTAAATTGCGGTCATAGCAGATGATTGGAAACAATGTCTTTATCGATTAAAGAGCTACGTTCCATTGAGCCGATTCGTGACGATCTAGGCGAGCCCACAGAGTCGGCAGAGGAATACGCTTCACGTGTACAGCGCCTCTTACCGAACTTCCCAAATCAAGTCATTAGTCAATGGTTTCAGGAACACGATGGCGTGATTGAGCAGCATGCCTCACTGAACTATCGAACGCTGAAATTTGAACTAACCACCCTTGGTCCAGCTGAGTTAAACCTCCCCTGCTTAGCCGAGCATGCAACGGTCGTTCAGTACCGTGACTATTTCCTTAAAGGTGTAGAAACACCAAGAATGACCAGACTGGCTCAATTCATTCAAGAGCACCATACTTGGCCAGTACCGCCACTGATTTTCGACAATCCGGACGGGAAGTTCGAAATTAGATCGGGCTTCAAGTACTCCATACCCTACGATTTATTAGAAGGGCACCATCGAATGGCCGTGTTATATGCGTTGCAAAAGCATAATCAAGGACGCCACAAAGTCTGGTTGATTAAGAGATGATTTTTCGAAAATAAATTTCCCTTCTCCGTGCAGGATCAAGAACACGCCATGTTCACTTGGCCGCAGCACTGATGGGCCGCTCAACCCGAATCCGCGTTTTACTCGCCGGGAAGCCCACCTGGTCTCCAACTTCTCCTGACGGCATCGCGTGAGCACTTTCCGTCAATACCCGTCATTCTCAGGATGCCTCAAATCCCTGCGTTAGGCCGCGCCTGGAGCGAATGCGCCCTTAGACGACAGTGCCGTCGAAAGCGACAGATTAAGCGCGCAGGCGCGGCGGGGTCTTGACCGCGCGCTGTGGGGGATGGTTGGGGTGCCCGCCGGTCGCCGCCTCGCCCCCCTGCCCCCTGGTGCCCCCCCCTGGGTGACCCAGGGGTGGCCCTGGGTGCCCCCAGCGGGGCCCGGGTGGTCCCTGGTGCACAGGTGGCGGGCTGGTGGCTATGCGTGCTTCATACAGTAGAAAAAGCGTTTGCTCACATGTAGTTAGGCTGCATATACTGTATAAAGATACAGTGTTTAGAGAGCATCCATGCCTTCCAAGAACTCAGCAAATGAGCGGCTTCAGAGAGAGATTGACGACGTAAGCGCGGCCGTGGGGGCCTTGTGCGAGCTGCTGGCCGCAGCCCAGCACGGGCAGATCAGTGCAGATGCACTTCACACCCTGCTGCAGCCGCTCTCGCGCAGGCTGGATCTGGCCGCCGGCACACTGGCAGACTGCACCGCCGCCGGCTGAAAACAAAAAAGCCCCGCAGTGCGGGGCTCTCTGTCATATCCTGGGCTTGGCCGTCAGTGCATCACACCAGCCCGCCCTGCCCAGCCTGGTCCACCCCAGGCAGCACATAGGGCGTCCAGCGGCAGATCTCTTCGCCCATGTAGTCGTTGATCGCACTGCCGATGTGCGCCTGTAGCGGGTACACCTCATTGCGCGCAAACACCCGAGCCGCATCCACCACATTGCCAAAGCCGCCGGCATTGGCTGGCACCACGCCCATCAGCTGGGGCGGCACCCGGTGGGCTGCCAGTTGGTCGTCCCGGCTCACGTTCTTGATGTTGAAGAATTCGTCCTTCGCCGCGGCTTCGCCAATCGGGATCAACTGGATCCCCTTCTCTTTCCCGTTCGGGCTGTGGAAAAACAGGTTGCGGAAGTTGCCCAGGCCCTTGCTACTCTTCAGCGCCTGCCGCAGTGCGTCTACGTCGCCCTGGTTCGTTTCCGGGTCGGTCAGGTACAGGATGTAGCCCGCGTGACTGCCGTTCGTGTAATAGCGCCGACGGAACAGCGTGGCGCTCTCATTCAGCAGCGCCGCCTGCAGGGCCGATAGGTACTGCGGCAACCCATACACCTCCTGGTGCACGTCCGGTTCCAGCACATGGCAAATGCTGCCCTTGGCAAAGTGGTGCGCCTGCTGCCAGGTGCGCACAAAGCCAAATCGCTGCAGATCCTGGTGGCGGCGCACATACTTGGCCAGGGCGTGCTTCAGCTGCATCCCGTCGCCCAGCATGTTGCGCGGCCGCTCCAGGTAGGCATTGCCAAACACCAGATAGTCCGTGGCCAGCTGGCGCATGGTCGCCCGGCTCAGCAGCTTGTGCGGGGTGAACGTGCTGGCCAACACCTGGGCCTTGAAATGGATGGCGCTCTCATGGTGCGTGGCCGCGCGGAACGACCGGGCCAGCCCGTCAAAGCTGACGGGCGGGTCATACCACTCGCCGTTAACCCAGCACTCCACGTAATCCAGGATCTCCCGGCGGTCCAGGACCGCTTCCGGGTCACCAAAAGAGAAAGCCTCCATCCGGGCCGGGCTGGTGGTGGTCAGGGCTGTAGCTTCCGCGGCTGCGGGCATCAGGATGGTCATCAATAAAACTCCATGGTGGCGCCACCGCCGCTGCCGCCCAGGGCAACCGCTTCCAGTGGCTCATTGTCCAAAGCATTCATGCAGGCCCAGGCCAGGTCAGAGTGGCCGGCCTCTTCGCTGCGGCCGCCGGCATAGGTCACATTGCGGCCGCTGGCCGTCATCTCGCGCTTGATCGCCATAAAGCTGCGCTGCAGGTCCACATCCCCGGCGTCAAACTCCAGGCGTCCCGCGCGCATCACGCTCTGCGCCTTCAGCACCAGGCGGGTCTTCACCTCCACGCTGTACTGCAAGGCCTTCACGCTGGGGAAGAACTTCTTCACGATCTGATAGACCCCTTGGCCCAGGCCCGTGGTGTCAATACAGATGTGCTGCACGTTGTACTTTTCGGTCAGCTTGCGGATCTGCTCTGCCTGCCCTTCAAAGTCCGCACCCTTGAATTGCAGGCGCTCCAGCACGCGGAACTTGCCACCTGCCGCATCTGGCGGTGCCAGCACAACTAGGCCGGCGGCGTCGCCCGTGTGGCTGGGGTCATAGCCAATCCACACCGGCTCACGCCCAAAGGGCCGCAGGGCAAAGGGTTTGAAGTCGTGCGCCCATGCATCCCAGCTGTCCACATGGCAGCCCATCAGCATGCTCAGCGGGAACACGGCAAAGCTCTCGTCCACAAACCCGCACATCAGCAGGTTGTCCCATTCCTCGTCGCTGTATTCAAAGCGCAGCTCGTCCAGGTCGAACAGATCGCAGCCCCCTGCAGCGGCATCCAACACCGTCACAATCTGGCGCCAGATCTTGTCCTCACCGGTAAAGCCACCCGCCAGCCAGTCGTGGGTCAGGTTCAGCTCAATGCGGTCCGCCTTGGCGCGCTTGCGGTTGATGCGCGCACCGCTCCAGAAAGCGTAGGCCTGGTGCTGCAAGCTGCTGGGCGTGCTGAAGTAGGTCTTGCGCCAGTGCTTGTGCATGGCCATGCCGCTGGCCACCTTGTTCAGTTCTTCAAAGCGGTGCGTCCAGAAGAATTCATCAAAGTAGAAATTGCCGTGGTAGCCCTGGGCCGTGCGCGCATTCGTGCCCAGGAAATAGAGCGTGGCGCCGTTGGGCAACACAATCGGGTCGCCCTTCAGCTCAATGTCCAGCACCTCCTGCACAAACGCCACGATGTACTGGCGGAAGATCTGCGCCTGCGCCCGGCTGGCAGACAGAAAGATCTGATTGCGCCCAGTCTCCAGCGCATCAATCAGCGCCTCGCGTGCAAAGTACCAGGTCGCACCAATCTGCCGACTTTTCAAAATCACCCGGGTGCGTTCCTGGCTGTTCTGCCACCAGGTCAGCTGGTACTTGAACAGGCTGTCAATGAAGGCGGCTTTCAGCTTCTCCAGCGCCGCTTCACCCAGCGGGTTGCGTTCCGGCTGGCGCTTCGGCCCGGCGTTGCGCTCCAGGATGTTCGGGTTCAGGTCGGCTTCCTTGCCCGTCTTCTCGTAGCGCTGCACGCGCGCCAGGCGCTCAATCTGGCGCCCCAGCAGGTCAATCTCTTTGAAGTCGCCGCCGGTCTTGCTGTCCTTGTTGATCAGCGTGCAAAGGCGCATCTCCAGCGTGCCTTCCACGCGCTGCACCGCCGTGGCCTGTTCCCAGATGTCCGCCTTCTTCCATTCGTGCACCGTGGTGCGCGGCACCTCCAGGTGCTCGGCAATGTGCGTCACCCGCCAGCCCATCCAGTACAGCGCCCGGGCTGACCGGCGCTTGTCCTGGCTGCGGTCCGTCAGCGCGCGCAGCACATCCAGCTCCTGCGCCGGTGCATCAGGCTGCTGGGTGTTGGCAATGGGAAAAGGGTTGTGCTGACCGCTGCGCACACGCGCCCGCCGGTCCTTGGTGGCCGTCATAGGGCTGCAGTTTGGGCGGCATAACGCGCGGGCGCACCCACGCATTTATGTGCAGTGCGCCGCTACAGCGCCAAGCGCTGGCCGCCTACAGGCAAGGCTCAGACCATAGAGGGACCGAACAACCACCCTCTTAGCAGCACACACATGTCAAAGTCCAAATGGTTCCGCGTGGCCACCGAAGGCGCCACCACTGACGGCCGCAAGATCGAGCGCCACTGGATCGACCAGATGGCCAAAAACTTCAGCCCCGCCAAGTACGGCGCCCGCGTCTGGATTGAGCACATGCGCGGCATGCTGCCCGAAAGCGCATTCGCTGCCCAGGGCGACGTGCTGGGCGTGCAAGCCCGCACCGTGGAGGACGGCAAGCTGGCCCTGTTCGCGCAGATCCAGCCACTGGAATCCCTGGTGGCCATGAACAAAAAGGGCCAGAAGCTCTACACCTCGATCGAGGTGGACCCCGAATTCGCCGGCACCGGCGAGGCCTACCTGATCGGCCTGGCCGTCACCGACTCCCCGGCCAGCTTGGGCACCGAAATGCTGCAGTTCGCAGCCCAACACCCCAACGCCAACCCGCTGGCAGGCCGCAAGACCAACCCCAACACCCTGTTTACCGCTGGTGTGGAATTCGCGCTGGAGCTGGAGCCCGAGCAAACCGCCAGCCCGGATACCGGCGTCCTGGCCGCCGCTTTAGCCAAGTTCAGCGCCCTGCTGGACAAGTTCCAGCCGCCCCCCGCAGCGCCTGCCGCGCCGCCTCCCACCACCGTGCACCAGCACAGCGCCCTCCCGGCTGAAGTGGCCGCAGCCCTGGCCGCCGTTCCCCAGACCCTGCAGGCCTTTGCCGACACAGCGGAGAAGTTCAGCCAAGGCCTGGCCAAGCTGGAAGGCAAGCACGACGCCCTGGTGCAGCAGCTCAGCACCCAGTCCGCAGATCCGCACCGCCCTGCAGCCACCGGTGGCGCTGGCCGCGACGTGGCCGATTACTGAGCCCGGCCCGCCACCCTTCACACCCCATTCCAAGGAACCCTATGCGCAACGAAACCCGCCAGCACTTCACTGGCTACATGGACCAGCAAGCCCGCAACAACGGCGTGGGCAGCGCTGCCGATAAATTCAACGTCGCGCCCAGCGTCCAGCAAAAGCTGGAAAGCAAGCTGCAGGAATCCAGCGACTTCCTGGGCAAGATCAACATCATCGGCGTGGCCGAGATGAAGGGCGAAAAGCTCGGCCTGGGAGTCAACGGCACCATCGCCGGCCGCACCGACACCAGCGGCAACAAGTCTCGCCAAACCCAGGACGCCACCAGCCTGTCTAGCAGCAAGTATGAGTGCGTCCAGACCGACTACGACACCCACATCCGCTACGCCACGCTGGATGCCTGGGCAAAGTTCAAAGACTTCCAGACCCGTATCAGCGACCAGGTGCTGCAGCGCTGCGCCCTGGACCGCATCATGATCGGCTGGAACGGTACCCATGCCGCTGACGACACGAACCGCGTGACCAACCCGCTGCTGCAGGACGTGAACATCGGCTGGCTCGAGCACATCCGCACCAGCGCCCCCGAACGTGTGTTGAAAGAAGGTGCTGCCGCAGGCAAAGTCACCATTGGCCCTGGTGGCGACTTTGCCAACCTGGATGCATTGGTCTACGACGCCACCAAGACCATGCTGGACCCCTGGTATCAGGAAGACCCGCAGCTGGTCGCCATCCTGGGCCGCGACCTGATGCACGACAAGCTCTTTCCCCTGGTGGAAAAGAACGACGCGCCCACCGAGCGTCTGGCCGCTGACATCGTGATCAGCCAGCGCCGACTGGGCGGTCTGCCGGCAGTCGTGGTGCCCTACTTCCCAGCAGGCACCGTGCTGGTCACCCGCCTGGACAACCTGTCCATCTACTACCAGGACGGTGCCCGCCGCCGCGGCGTCAAGGATGCGATGGAGCGCAACCGTATCGAGTTCTACGAGTCCAGCAACGACGCCTTCGTGGTCGAAAAATTCGGTCAGTGCGCCCTGGTGGAAAACATCGAATCCGTCAACCCCTGACCTCGCCTGCTGTCCCCTTTGGCCGCTGCCGCCGCGGCGGCAGCGGCCCTTTTCTGACCCGCACACCCCCAACACCATGCCCCAGACACCCTGCCAGCGGCACCGCGCCCGCATCCTTGCTGCCCAGCAGGCCGCCCAGGCGGCGGCTGCAGACCCCCATGGCCCCATGCTGGGGGCTGAACATGAACTGATGCTGGCCCAGCTCCACGCCCACCTGCGCACCCTCAAGGCCATTCAGTCCGTGGAAAAGAAGATCGAAGCCAAGCGCACCATGCTGGCCGACTTCGATAACTACCTGGACGGCGTGCTGGAGGCCGACGCCGGCGCCCAGGATCCCGTGGTCACCACCCTCCTGGTGTGGCACCTGGATGTAGGGAACTGGCGCCAAGGCCTGCAGCTGGCCGGCTACTGCCTGCGCCACGGCCTGCAGCTGCCCGACAAGTACCAGCGCAACCTGCCCACCCTGCTGCTGGACGACATCAGCGAAGCCGCCATTGCCGGCAAGCTGGCCGGAACCGATGCCATGGTGGCGCTGGCCCAGGTGGACGAACTCACCAACGACCACGACACCCATGACCAGGCCCGCGCCAAGCTGCACAAGGCCATCGGCTGGGCCGCCATGGGCAAGACCGCCACGCATGACGTGGACGCCAAGCAGCTGCAGCGTGAGCAAGTGGCCATTGCCCTACCCCAGCTGCAGCGCGCCATCGCCCTGCATGTGCAGATCGGCGTCAAAAAAGATGTGGAACGCCTGGAACGCCGCTGGAAGGAACTGCAAGCGCAGGCCCCAGCCGACCAGGCGCCCAACTGAGCGCACCCCGCGCCGGGCGGCTCCAGGGCCGCGGCCACGCCGGCGCCGCCGCGCACGGCCAACGTCCTGGACCACCGCCCACCTGTGCCATCCGCTCCAACCTGCCCAACGCAACACAGCGCCCTGCACCATGAATGGATTCATCGTCACAGCCAACCCGCCAGCGGCCACGAAAGAGCCTGTGGTCAGCAATGGCACCTGGTTCCCAAACATGGACCCGGCCCAGGTGCGCAAAGCTTGCCGGCTGGATGGCACCGTTACGGCAGACCGCCTGCGCCCCGCCTTGATGGACGCCATGCTCAGCGTCAATGCAGAGCTGCAGGAATGGGCGGACGAACAACGCACCCGCTGGGGCTATGCCTGCCTGGCCAATGTGCCTGCGCCCCAGATGGATGGCGAAAGCGCCAAAGTCCTCTACTACCGCCGCGCTGTGCACGCCTGCCTGCAGGCAGATCTGGCAGAGGCCTACCGCAACCTCTCCACCATCCCCGCGGGCTCCGGTAAGGCAGACCGCGTGCTGGAAGACCTGGCCATCCAGGTAGACCAGCACCGCCGCAACCAGCGCTGGGCCATTGCAGATCTGCTGGCCCGCCCCCGCTGTACCGTGGATCTGCTGTAACCCCCGTCAGCCATGGCCACGCAAATCCGCACCCAACAAGGCGAAACGGTGGATGCCCTGTGTTGGCGCCACTACGGCCGCACCCGCGCTGTGGTGGAAGCCGTCATGCAGGCCAACCCAGGCCTTACCCGCCACGGGCTGGTATTGCCGCAGGGGCTGCTGGTCACCATGCCGGACATTCCGGTGCCCAAACCCAAACCCACCGTGCAGCTGTGGGACTGAAAGCAACCATGGGACTCAAAACAGACACCGTTGTGGAAGCCGCTGGCAGCGCCGCCTTTGGCCAGAAGATCACCGCCGGTGGCGCAGTCGGCGCCGCTGGTGGCTGGTTCTTCTCCAGCGAATTCGCTGCCGTGGCCGGCCTGGTCATTGCCGTGGTGGGCCTGCTGATCAACTGGCACTACCGCCGCGTGGAAGCAGGTTTCAAACGCGAAGAGAATGCCCGCCAGCAGCGGGAACATGAAGCCCGCATGCGCAAACTACAGGGGGAATGCCATGAATAAGCGCATCCCTGCATCCGCCCTGGGCCTGACCGTCGCCATCCTGGCCGCCTGGATCGGGCATGAAGGCTTCACCGCCGCACCCACCATCCCCACCAAGGGCGATGTGCCCACCATCGGCCACGGCGCCACCCACTATGAAGATGGCCGCCGCGTCACCCTGGCAGATCCGCCCATCACCCGCCAACGTGCGGGTGAGCTGGCCGCCAACCTGCTGCAAAACACCTACGTGGCCTGCGTCAAGCGCAGCCTGGGTGACACACCCATGCACCCCGTGGAGTTTGAACAGGCGGTGGACTTCGCGGGCCAGTACGGCTGCGCCAACTGGAGGAACAGCACCATGCGCGCCCAGTACGTCGCCGGCAAATACGGCCCGGCCTGCCAGGCCTACCTGCGCTACAAGTTCGCTGCCGGGTACGACTGCAGCACCCCGGGCAACAAGCGCTGCATGGGGGTGTGGACCCGCCAGCTGCAGCGCCACGCCGCATGCACGGGGGTGCTGTGATGCTGCGCCCCTCTACCGACCGCCTGGCCGTTGCCGTCCTGCTCTGTGCCGTGCTGCTGGCGTCCTTCTACGCCGGCGTGCTCTTTGAAGGCCGCCGCGTGGCCCGTGCCGCCGCGGTAGAACTGCAAGACCTGCAGCGGCGCCACGCCCGCACCACCGCCTGGCTGCGCGGGGAACGCACTGAAGCAGAGGCCGCCTTACGCCACCGCATCACCACCTTGGAAAACCAGCTGACCGATGACCAGAAAGAAGCCGATGCAGCCCACAACACCCATCTTGCTGGCCTTGGTGCTGGCACTGTCCGCGTGCACGTCCCTGTCGTCCTGCCCACCAGCTGTCAGCCCGCTGGAATACAGCCCCCCGGACTTTCCGGCGCTGAACCTGGCCCCACGTACGCCGAACTTGACCCAGCGGCAGCAGCAAGTCTTGCCGGCATCAGCCACGACGGGGACCAGGCCATCCGGGAACTCAACCACTGCATTGCCCAGTACGGCGAAGTAAAGCAGGCCTTCACCGCCTGGCGCCAGAAGCTGCAGGAGCTGGACCATGCGCAAACCCGTTGACCTTCGCAATCACCTGTCTGCAGCGCTTCCCGATCTGCAGCGTGAACCGGAGCGGCTGGTCATGCTTGTCACCAGGGGCAGCGTAAACAGCACCGCCACCGCGGCCCTGTCCTGGGAATATGCCTACACCCTGCGTCTGTTGTTCCTGGACTGGGTGCTGCATGCCGACAGCATCATGGCGCCACTGCTGGCCTGGGTGAAGCACCACCAAAACGAGCTGCTGGCCAACCCTAGTAAAAACGGCATCCGGTTTGAAGCCGAACACCTCAACACCAGCGCCATGGATCTGGTCATTGACCTGGACCTGACCGAACGGGTGCTGTGCCGCCCCCGTGAGGGGGTGGAAGGCGGTCTGGACCTGCACCATTTGAACGACACGCTGCCCCTGCACTTGCCAAAGAACGAGCATTGGAGAGTGTTTCTGCAAGGGGTGGAGGTTGCGCAATGGGATCTGCCCGCCAATCCGCCGCACCTTCCGCACCTGATGCCACAGCGCCATGGCTGAAGACCTCCAACGCCTGGAAGATTGGCTGTCGCCGCTCACTCGCCAGCTGGGCCCCAATGCACAGCGCCGCCTTGGGCGCTCGATCGCCATAGAGCTGCGCAAAGACAATGCCCGCAACATTCGCCGGCAGGTAGGGCCGGATGTGGACCGCTGGGATAAGCGCAAGGCGCCGCGTGAAGTGGCCAAGCCCATCCGCTACTTCTACAGGGCGCGCGACGGTCATGAACGTGAGCTGGAAATGTCCAGCTACCGCAATGAAGGTGACCGCATTGTTGGCTACGACAAAGAAGCGGGCGCCCTGCGCACCATGCTCAAGAAGGGCATGCTGCGCTCCATGTCGCCACAGCACCCCAGCGGCGGCAGCGCTCAGAAGCGACGCGCACAGTACATGCTCACTGGTTTTGCCCGCAGCCAATTCATGCGCATTCAATACTCGTCGCAGGATGCTTCCGTCTTCTTTGGTGGCCGGGCCGAACGCTTGGCACGCATTCACCACTTCGGCCTGCGTGACAGTGTGAGCCCAGGCGGCGCGCAATATGACTACCCTGCCCGCCCGCTCCTGGGCATCGGCGTCCCCTTGCGGCAGCGCGTTTCCGGGATGATCCTCGACCACCTCGCCGGCCATTGATGGTTTAAGCGCCGCTACATGCGCACGCGCTGGCGCCCGCGCGTAGCGCTGGGCACCATGGCTGGCATGTCCGATCAAGCGCCAGAACACAGCCCGGTAGAGCTGTACCGCCTGCTTGCCAACCTCATTCGTGAGGGGCGCGTTGAAGAAGTGCGCCCTGGCCGTCCTGCGCGCTGCCGGGTACGTGCCGGCGAACTGCTGACCACCTGGGTGCCCTGGGTCACCCTGGCCGCCGGCGGTGGCCAGCAGGTGCGCCATTGGCGTGTGCCCGCCATTGGTGAGCCCTGCCTGCTGTTCGCCCCGGGCGGCGATCTGGCCCAGGCATCCGCCCTGGTGGGCTGCTTCAGCGAAGACATGCCCCAAGGCTCCGAGAGTGCCGATGTGGAGCGGCACGACTTCAGCGCCACCGATTACTGGGAACACAACCGCCAGGCCGGCACCCTGGTGCTGGACATTGCCCAGTCCATCACCTTGCGGGTGGGTGCGTCCAACCTGCACATCACGCCGGAAGGCACCACGCTGACCACGCCCAAGTACACGGTGGACAGTGCCCAAAGCACTTTCACCGGCAAAGTCACCGTGGCCGGATTGCTCACCTACCAATCGGGCATTGCTGGCTCGGTCGGCACCAGTGGTGGCACCAACACCATCGCCGGCGGATTCACGGTCGAAGGCGGCCAGATCACGCACGACGGCAAAAACATCGGAAGCACCCACACCCACACCCACCCCGACACGCACGGCGGCAACACCGGGGGCCCGCAATGATGGACCGCATCACTGGCCGCCGCGTCACCGGCATTGCGCACCTGTGCCAATCCATTGTGGACATCCTGACCACCCCGCTCGGCTCCCGGCTGGAACGGCGCACCTACGGCAGCATCCTGCTCAGCCTGATGGATGCCCCTGCCAACTCCATCACCCGCCTGCGCTGCTACGCCGCCATTGCCAGCGCACTGATGAACTGGGAACCTCGCTTGCGCGTCACCCGGGTGGGGCTGGACTTCGGGCCGCAGCCCGGCCAGGCCACCCTGGCGCTGGAGGGTGAATACAAAGGCCGCAGCGTGAGCCTGTCCGCCGCCCTGCCACTGCTGGGTGCTGCATGAGTGTGGATCTGTCCCAACTGCCGGCCCCCAATGTGGTGCTGCCGCTGGACTTTGAAGCCGAATTTGCCCGCCTCAAAGCCCAGGTGGTGGCAGACATGGCAGACGACTATCCAGAAATGGCCGACGTGCTGGAACTGGAGTCCGAACCCGCCACCAAGCTGCTGCAGCGCTGGGCATATGAAAACGTGGCCATGCAGGCCCGCATCAACGACAGCGCCAAAGCCGCCATGCTGGCCTATGCCGTGGATGAAGATCTGGACGTGGCCGCCGCCAACAACGGCGTGCAGCGCCTGGTGGGTGAAACCGACGGCCAACTGCGACGGCGGGCACAAATGGCGTTTGAAGGGCTGACCGTCGCCGGCAGTCACGGTAGCTACATCTTTCACGCCTTGGGCGCGGATGCCGATGTGCTGGACGCCATGCCCATCACCACCACCCCGGGCACCGTCCGGGTGTACGTGCTATCCCGCGTGGGGGACGGAACCGCCAGCCCAGAACTGCTGGAGAAAGTCCTTGCAGCCCTGAGCCCGGACGACGTGCGCCCCCAGAACGACACCGTAGAAGTCGCCTCGGCCGAAGTGCTGCACTTCGCCGTCAAGGCGCTGCTGCGCCTGTACCCCGGTCCCGCCAGTGCATCCGCACTGGAACGTGCAGGCACCGCCCTGGCCACCTACCTGACCAGTTGCCGCCGCTTTGGCTACGACGTGGCAGAAAGCGGCATCAAGGGCGCGCTGCATGCGCAAGGCGTGCAAAAGGTGTCGCTGGAAACGCCAGTTGCCGACGTGGTGGTAGAGCCCCACCAAGTGGCCTACTGCACTGGCGTGGACATCCAGCCAGCAGAGGGCAGCTATGTCTGATGCCCACCTCCTACCCCCCAACGCCACCCCGCTGGAGCGGGCCATGGCCAAGGCCGGCCGCCTGCGGCACACCCCGGAAGTCATCCGCACTCTGTGGAGCCCCTGGGACTGCCCCCTCCCCATGCTGCCCTGGCTGGCCTGGGCCTGGAGCGTGGACGAATGGGACCTGGCCTGGACCGAATCCCAGCAGCGCGCCATGGTGGCCGCGTCCATGCGCCTGCACCAGAAGAAAGGCACCACCTGGGCCGTGCGTGAAGCCCTGCTGCGCAGCGGCCTGGAAAGCGTGCGCGTCATCGAACACCCCGAGGGTGCCCACTGGGCGGAATTCGATGTGGACGTGGCCGTGGTGGACCGCCCGCTCACCCTGGCAGCCATGGAACGCGCCGCCGCGCTGATCCAGGAATACAAGCGCCAGGCCTGCGTGCTGCGCACCCTGCGCACCAGCCTGCAAAGCCGTGGTGCCATGTACTACGCCATGCACTTGGTCAGCGGTGCAGTCACCACCGTCTACCCCTTGCGGGTGGAAAGCATCAAGCCGCCTCCCATTGCCATGCATCTGGCCTTTGGCCAGCACAGCGCGCAGACCACCACGGTTTACCCAATGGACGCACCATGAGTCAGAAGTACTTCACCATCCTCACCAACACGGGCGCGGCCCTTCATGCCAATGCGCAGCTGCAGCAAACCACCGTCCCCTGGACGCATCTGGTGCTGGGTGATGGCAATGGGGTGGAGCCTGTCCCCAGCCCTGCACAAACCGGCGTGATCCGTGAGGTAGACCGCCTGGCCATCACCAACATCCAGCCCGACCCGGACAACCCCAACTGGATCGTCATTGAAGCCGTCATCCCGGCAGACCGCGGGGGCTATGTGGTGCGCGAAACGGCGCTGATGGGTGGCAGCAATGGCAGCCAGTGCATCGCGGTAGGCAACTACCCGGCGGCCACAAAGCCCCTGCTGTCAGACGGCGCGGGCAGTGAGCTGGTAATCCGCGTCGTGGTGGAGATTGCCTCCACCGCCACGGTCACGCTCAAGATCGACCCTGCCGTGGTGATCGCCTCGCGTGACTACGTGGACAAGGCCATCCAGTCCGAACTGGGCAAGCGCGACCACAAGCAAAGCGTGCGCGTGGCCACCGTGGGGCCTATCACTCTGTCGGGCGTGCAGAGCATTGACGGCATCGCCGTGGTCGCCGGCGACCGCGTGCTGGTCAAAGACCAGGCCGCTGCGGCTGCCAATGGCATCTATGTGGCCACCGCCGGCGCGTGGACGCGTGCTGCAGATGCGGACAGTGATTCCAAGCTCAACCCAGGCGCAATCATTCCTGTGGAGGCAGGCAGTGCAAATGGCGACACGCAGTGGACCCTCAAGACTGATGGCCAGGTGACCATTGGCACCACAGCGCTGAGCTTTCAGTGGACCGGTGGCCTGAACGCCCCAAACCAGGCGCAGAGCGACAACAGCCAGAAAGTTGCAAACACAGCGTTTGTGAGGGCTGCGATTGCAGCTCTAACCACCACAGTAAGCAACGACCTGGCTGGAAAGCAACCGCAGGACGCCACGCTCACGGCGCTCGCAGGGCTTGCCACCGTGGCCAACCAGCTGATCTACAGCACCGGGGTGGACACCTTTGCCACTTCAGCGCTCACTGCATTTGCCCGGTCATTGCTGGATGATGCAGATGCTGCTGCCGCACGCCTGACGCTGGGTGCCGCACCTCTGGCATCCCCCGGTTTCACCGGTGCACCAACTGCCCCCACTGCGGCTGCAGGCACGAACAACACCCAACTTGCGAACACAGCGTTTGTCCAGGCCGCGGTGGCTGCGCTGGTTGCCAGTTCACCCGCTGCACTGGATACGCTCTCTGAACTTGCAGAAGCGCTGGGCAACGATGCCAACTTTTCCACCACCGTGATGAATGCGCTTGCGGCCAAGGCGCCGCTGGCGTCGCCAGCGCTCACCGGCGTTCCAACCGCACCTACGGCAGCTGCGGGAGTGAACAGCACGCAGTTGGCCACCACCGCTTTCGTGCAAGCGGCTGTCAATAGCGTTACCACTATCAGCATCGCAGGATCTGCCACCACCGCACTCACTGCCGCGCAGTCAGGGGGTGGGGTCATTGTCCTGACAGGCGCTGTGACGGGCGCCAAGGCTGTGACGGTACCTGCCACGGCAAGCAAATGGACCGTGAAGCACGGCGGCACCGGAGCCTTTGGCGTGACGTTCAAAACGCCCGCCGGCACCGGCGTGGTGCTCTGGCCGGGAGACTGCCTGGACGTGTTCTGCGACGGCACAAACATCATCGGCGTTGAATCGCTGCCCCGCACATACACCATCGGCGCGTTGCCAACAGTGGATGTTGGGCCGATCTTCGTTACCGACGCGCAAGAGCTGTGGACCTGGCAGACCGCCGCATCCAACGCCGTGGCCGGCGTTTCAACCGCGATGTCATTCGCCGGTTATCGCAGCCACAGCTGTGGCGCTCCGATCTTCGGCCACACGTACAGCCCCAGGGTATTTGAGCTGGACGCCGTAGGCGGCTGGGTCAGCAAAACAGCATACGCAGGCCTGTGGGCCTACGCGGTAGGGAATGGCCTTGTCGTCGCATTCGCCAACTGGGCGGCAGGTATGCACAAGTTCGTCGATGGCGATGTGTACACGCCGGGCGGCGCAAATGCTGGGAAATTCCTGCTGCCGGACCTGCGCAACCAGTTCCTGCGTTTCACAGGTACCGATGCGGACACTGCAAATGCCCGAGCACTTGGGACGCGTCAGCTTGACGCCCTCCAGAACATTACGGCATCGCTGAATGGCAGCACCTCGGCCGGCTATCAGTTCCTTGGCGAGTGGGCTTCGGCTACAGAAGCGAATGCTGCAGCGACTGGTGCGCTGGGGCTTTCTCACATCTCCAAGGCTGGATTCCCAGACACCACGAATGTGGCCTTTGTTGGCACGGGGATCACCTTCGATGCCTCGCGTGTGGCCCGTACAAGTGCCGAAACCCGAGGCGCAAATGCCGCGTTTGTGCCCCGGGTGCACGTTTGATATTTGCAGTGTTTTCTTCAGGAGTAGTGATGAAGTCGATCAACGTCTACCAGGCTGACCCCAACGGCTTTTTTATGTACGCATCCAAGGCCAATGAGCTGGCCCTTGATCCTGGCAACTTCAATGTGCCTTTTGGCGCTGTGCCCGCCGCGCCGCCCGAAGCCATCCCCGGCCAGGTGGCACGCCTGGTGGATGGCCAATGGGCCTTGGTCGAAGACCACCGCACCGACACGCTGTACGTCATTGCAAGCGGAGCCCGCTACACGCTGGGCGAAGCAGTTGAAGGCCAGCGCTATGACGGTGGCGGCCCCCTGCCCGAGTGGCTGACAGACATACAGCCTGAGCCAGCGGAGGCGGTAGAGGCGGAGTAGCCGCCTCCACCGGTAGGCAGCTTTTGGCAACAAGCCCGCATTGCGCGGGCTTTTCTTTTGTAGCCCACGCACCTACACCCTCCCGTTCTGGCGCGCACGCGGGTGGATCGCGACCATTGAGGGGTCGCAAACTCCAGCCCCTCAAGCGCCCATGTCCACCGAATACCACCACGGCGTGCGTGTCCTCGAAATCACCGAGGGCATCCGCACCATCCGCACCGTATCCACGGCAGTGATTGGCATGGTTGCCACCGCATCCGATGCCGATGAAGCAACCTTCCCGCTGAACAAGCCAGTCCTCATCACCCATGTGCGCAACGCCATCGCCAAGGCGGGCGTGCTGGGCACGCTGGCCAAGTCGCTGGATGCTATTGCCGAGCAGTGCCTGCCCATCACCGTGGTGGTGCGCGTGCCCGATGGTGTGGGTGAAACCCCGGAAGAAAAGGCCGCCAGCCTGACCAGCAACGTCATCGGCGGCGTGGCGGCGGACGGCACCTACACCGGCATGAAGGCCTTGCTGGCGGCGCAGGGCAAGCTGGGCGTCAAACCCCGCATCCTGGGCGCGCCTGGTTTGTCCACCCAACCGGTGGCCACGGCCCTGGCCACGCTGGGGGAACAACTGCGCGCCATGGCCTACTGCGGCACCTATCAAGACACCGTGGGCGATGCCATCCTCTACCGCGGCGAATTCGGCAAGCGCGAACTGATGCTGATCCATGGTGACTTCCAGCGCTGGGACACCGTGTCCAATGCCACCGTGGACGCCTGGGCCGAAGCCTATGCCCTGGGCCTCCGCGCCAAGATCGACCTGGAAACCGGCTGGCACAAGACCCTGTCCAACGTGACGGTCAACGGCGTCACCGGCATCAACAAAGACATCTATTGGGATCTGCAGAACCCCAGTACCGATGCAGGACTGCTCAACGGTGCGGACGTCACCACCCTCATCAACCGCGACGGCTACCGCTTCTGGGGCAGCCGCACCTGCAGCGACGAACCCCTGTTTGCCTTTGAAAGCGCCGTTCGCACCGCGCATGTGCTGGCCGACAGCATTGCAGAGGCCCACATGTGGGCCGTGGACAAGCCCCTGCACCCCAGCCTGATCAAAGACATCCTGGACGGCGCCAATGCCAAGTTCCGCGAGCTGATTGGCGGTGGCTATCTGCTGGGCGGCAGCGCCTGGTTTGACGCCACCGTCAACGAAGCGCCCACCCTCAAAGAAGGCACTGCCTTCATTGACTACGACTACACCCCCGTGCCGCCGCTTGAAAACCTCACCTTCAAGCAGCGCATCACAGACCGCTACTTCGCTGATTTCGCGGCCAACGTCAAGGCCGCAGCCTGACGGCCCACCACCGATTAGCAGGAGAACATCACCATGGGCATGCCCAAAGTCCTGAAGAACTTCGCCGTATTTGCTGACGGCCTGAACTACACCGGCGAAGTGGAGGAAGTCACCCTCCCAAAGCTCACCCGCAAGCTGGAGGAATACCGCTCCGGCGGCATGAACCTCCCCGCCAAGACCGATCTGGGCATGCAAGCGCTGGAAGCGGAAATTTCCTCCGGCGGCTGGCTGAAAGACGTGATCCGCCAGTTTGGCGCCGCTGGCGTGAACTCTGTGCCCATCCGCTTCGTGGGCGCAGTGCAAAGCGACGACGACGGCCAATACAGCGCGGTCGAGGTCTACATGCGTGGCCGCTGGGAAGAGATCGACATGGGCAGCGCCAAGGCCGGCGAAAAGTCCGAATTCAAGTGCAAGGTCGCGCTCAACTACTACCGCCTCACATGGAATGGTGAAGAACTGATCGAGATTGACGCCATCCGCATGATCGAAAAGTTTGCCGGCGTGGACCAGTTCGCCGTCGTCCGCCAGTTGCTGGGCATCTGATGCCCGCCCTCCCCTGACTCCCCATTTTCAAGAGAGCCCCAACCATGCCCGTCAAAGACACCACCACCCAAGACGCAGCCGCCCAAGCCATCGACACCGCCCAGTCGGCCGCCACCCAGGACGACAAGATCCGCACCGTCACGCTGGAAGAGCCCATCACCCGCCCCAGCGGCCAGAAGATCGAAGTCATCACCATCCGCAAGCCCATGGGTGGTGCCCTGCGCCGCATCACCCTGTCGGACCTGCTCAGCCTGAACACCGACGCCCTGCAGACCGTGCTGCCCCGCGTGACGGAACCCGTGCTGGTCAAACCCGACTTTGATCTGATCGACCCGGTGGACCTGGTCAAGCTGGGTTCGGAACTGGTGAGTTTTTTCGTACCGAAGAAGGAGCGCAGCTAAAGCTCCCCGACCGGATTGAAGAGGCCATGGACGTGGTGGCCTTCTTCTTCCACTGGCCCCCGGCTGTCTTGGATGCAATGGACCCCGCCGAGCTGATGCGCTGCCGTGAAAGCGCCATTGCCATCCACAACCGCCTCAACACCCCGGAGAAATAAGCAGTGGCCGACCAAAACATGCGCCTGCGCGTGGTCCTTGACCTGGTAGACAAGGCCATGGCCCCGCTCAAGCGCATTGGCCAGGGCAGCAAGGAAACCGCAGCCACCTTGAAGGCGGCGCGGGAACAGCTCAAACAGCTGAACCAGACCCAAAAGGATGTGGGCGGCTTCCGTGAAGCCCGGACCGGCCTGGCAGAAACACAGACCAAGCTAAAGGCCGCCCGGGACCAAGTGCGCCAGCTGGCTGGTGCCTTTGCGCAGGCTGGGCAGCCCACCAAGGCCATGGCCCAGCAAATGGCCGCAGCGCGTGCGGCTGCCAACCAGCTGGGTGCACAGTTCAACGCCCAGCGCCAGGGTGTGCAGCTGCTGCGTGACAAGCTCAGCGCCGCCGGCATCAGCACCCGCAACCTGGCCAGCCATGACCAGCAGCTGCGCAACAGCATTGCCGCCACCACGGCCCGCATCAAGGCCCAAACCGAATCACTCAAGCGCCAGGGCGACCAGCAGCGCAAACTGGCCCAGATCCAGCAGCAAGCCACCAAGGGCACGGCCGTCGGCGGTGGGATGGCGGCCGCCGGCGCCGCCGGCATGTATGTGGGCAAGCGAACAGTACAGGCAGGCCTTGGCCCCGTGCAAAGCTTCATGCAGCACGAGGATGCCATGCTCGGCGTGGCCCGTCAGGTACAGGGTGCACGCGACGAAGCGGGCCAGCTGACACCGGTGTACCGCGCCATTGAAGAACAGGTGCGCGGGCTGAGCACGCAAATCCCGCTTGCAACCACCGAGATTGCCGAGATGTTCACCGCAGCGGCGCGCATGGAAGTGCCCACCGACAAGCTGAGTGAGTTCGTGGTCATGGCATCCGAAATGGCAACCGCATTCGATGCCGTGCCCGACGAGATCACGGAATCCATGGGCAAGGTGGCCAAGAACTTCAAGATCGAAGTCACCAACATTCGGGGCCTTGCGGACACCATCAACTACCTGGACGACAACGCCATCAGCAAGGGTTCGGACATCATCGACTACCTGAACCGCACCAGCGGTGTGCTGTCCACGGTTGCCATGAGCGACCGCAACGCCGCGGCCCTGGGCTCCACCTTGCTGACGCTGGGCGAACGTGCGGAAACAGCCAGCACGGCCACCAACGCCATCGTTTCCAAGTTTGCCGCTGCCACCAAGGGCACCAAGAAGTTTCAGGCCGCAGTGAAAGAGATTGGGCTGAGCACGCAGTCCATTGAAACCGGCATGACCAAGGATGCCACCGCAACACTGCTGAAGGTGATGGAGGCAGTCCGCAAGGCGCCCGAAGCCAAGCGCATGGGCATCATGGTGGAGCTGGTGGGCATGGAGCATTCCGACACGCTGGCCAAGCTGGTGGACAAGCCGGAAGAACTGAAACGCCAGCTGGACATGGCCAACAGCAAGGACGCCGTGGGCTCCATGGCGCGTGAAGCCGCCGCACGCAATGCCGCCCTGAGCGCGCAGGTGCAAATGCAGAAAAACCGATTCTTCAACGCCATGGCCACCGGCGGGGAAAGCCTGAAGCAGCCGATCCTGGAGCTTTTCCAGACCATCAACCCACTGCTCCAGTCCTTCACCCAGTGGATGCAGGCCAACCCCGCACTGGTCGGTGGCATTCTGAAGATGGTCATTGCAGGCGGTGCCTTGATGGCGGTCATGGGCGCCCTGCTCATTCCCCTGGGCCTGATCGTGGCCAAGGGCATGGCCCTGCGCTGGATGCTGGCCCAGATCGGCGTCACCGCCGGCCCGCTCACTCTGCTGCGCGGCATGTTCACCTGGGGCGCCAGGCTACTGCCGGTGCTCATGCGCTTTGCCCCTGTGCTGCTGCGGTTCCTTGGCCCCATTGGCCTGCTGATCACCGCGTTTGGCCTC
This sequence comes from Comamonas sp. 17RB, assembly GCF_030056555.1. Taxonomy (NCBI): domain Bacteria; kingdom Pseudomonadati; phylum Pseudomonadota; class Betaproteobacteria; order Burkholderiales; family Comamonadaceae; genus Comamonas; species Comamonas sp. 17RB. The sequence continues at coordinate 208,331 of NZ_JASHHY010000004.1, forward strand.
ATTTACTCGAACTGGGATGCCATCGTCACCGGCGGGCGTCAACTGTGGGCAGGCTTTATCAACTGGCTGGGTACTCTGTGGAACGGCATTGTCAGCAGCGTGCAGGGCATTGTGTCTGGCGGCGTCAGCTCCTGGCTGCAGGCCCTGCTCAACTTCAGCCCGCTAGGGTTGCTGTGGTCCGCCATCACCACGGCGCTGGGTGCGCTGGGCATCCAGGTGCCGCAGCAGTTCATGTCACTGGGCGGCTTCATCGTGGATGGCCTGATTGGCGGTATCACCAACAAGCTGGGCGCCCTCAAAGACACCGTCGTGGGTGCCGCCACCGCCGTGGCCGGCTGGTTCAAGGAAAAGCTGGGTATCGCCAGCCCCTCCAAGGTGTTCACCGAATTCGGCGGCTGGATCAGCGAAGGCGCCGCCGTGGGCATGGAAAAAGGCCAGGCCGCCGTGCGCACTGCCGCCCTGGCCGTGGCCGGTGCCGCCCTGGTGCCCGTGGCCCAGGCAGACGGCCCGATTGTTGGCCCTGGCGGGCCAGACGGCGCAGGTGCCATGCCCATGGTCAGCCGCGGCACGCCCATGGCGCCCAGTCTGTCGGCCGCGCCGGCGGCGGCGGGTGGCGGCAACTACAACATCGTCATCCACGCAACCCCAGGCATGACACCCGAGGACGTTGCCCGTGCCGTGACTGCCGAGCTGGACAAGCGCGAACGCGCCGCCGGCGCCCGCCGCCGCAGCGGCCTGTATGACCAAAACTGAATCAGGCCCACCCACATGACCCAATCCATGCTCATGGCCCTGGGCCAATTCGTGTTTGGCCTGGACACCCTGGCCTATGAAGAATTCAAGCGCAGCAACACCTGGCGCCACCCCAGCACCAGTCGCGTGGGCGCCCGGGCGGCCCGCCAGTTTGTGGGCGTGGGGGACGACACCATCAGCCTCAGCGGCTGGGTGTCGCCAGAACTGTGCGGCACCTACGCCAGCGTTGCCGAACTGCGCGCCATGGGCGACAGCGGCCAGGCATTTGCAGTGGTGGCCGGCACCGGTGAAGTGTTTGGCCAGTATGTGATCGAAAGCCTCAACGAAACCGGCACCCTGCACTTTCCAGACGGCACGCCCCGCCGCATCGCCTTTGACCTGCAACTCACCCGCGTGGACGACGAAGCCGGCGGCCAGCAGGTCGATGTTGACGAAACCGGCCAATACGTGGCCGCCGGTGAGGAATAACCCAGCACCACCATGGCCGACCAGGAACGCTACCGCCACCCCGCCCCCACCTACCGACTGGTGGTGGCCGGCAAAGACATCACCCCCGCCGTCGATGCTCGGCTGGGCAGCCTCACGCTCACCGAAGGGCGCGAAAACACCGCCGACCAGTTGGATCTGGAGCTGGACGACAGTGACGGGCAGCTCACCCTGCCCCGCAAGGAAGCCGAAATCGAACTGCAGCTGGGCTGGCAGGGCCAGCAGCTGATCGACAAAGGCACCTTTGTGGTGGACGAGGTAGAGCACACCGGCACCCCGGACAAAGTCACCATCCGCGCCCGCGCGGCAGACCTGGGCGGAGAGATCCGCAAGCGCGCAGAAAAAAGCTGGCACGGCACCACCCTGGGCGCCATCCTGGCCGAAGTGGCAAAGCGCAACAGCCTCAGCCACAAGGTGGACGCCAAGCTGGCCGCCACCAAGGTGGATCACGTGGACCAGACCAACGAAAGCGACATGCACTTTCTGACCCGCCTGGCGCGCAAGTACGACGCTGTGGCCACCGTCAAGAAAAAGCACCTGCTGTTCATGCCCATCAACGGGACCACCACCAGCAAGGGCGAAAGCCTGCCCACAATCCACATCACCCGGGCCAGCGGGGACCAGCACCGCTGGAGCAGCAGCACCCGTGAGGCATTCGACGGCGTGCGCGCCTGGTGGTCAGACCGCGTCAATGGCAAACGCAAGGAAGTGATTGCCGGCGACAAAACCCGCAACGTCAAAACCCTGAAAGAAACCTACGCCAGCGAACAGGACGCCCTGACCGCCGCCCGCGCCGAACGCCAGCGCCTGGAACGCGGCATGGCCACGTTTGAGCTGACCCTGGCCCTGGGCCGCCCAGAACTGATGCCCCAAAGCCCCGTGCGCGTGACCGGCTTCAAAGAAGACATCGACGGCCAGGGCTGGCTGGTGAAGGAGGTCTGCCACACCCTCAGCGACGGCGGCCTGGGCAGCAAGGTGCAGATGGAACGGGGTGGCGAAGCCGCCAAGGCCGCATAGCCCGTGGAATGCGGCAACTTTGTCTTTCAAATGCGCTGTATCTCCGCCGATGGTGCTTGTCAAAAAGGTGCTTATTGCGGCGCGTCATCTCAGCAAACATAATGATGCCAATTTTGCTACCAGCATTGCTTTTTAGAGGTACGTTTCGCCACAAGGCGGCTCAAGCCCTTAACCTGAACGTTCGTCCCGCACCATGCTTACTTCACTCAAGAAATTCGCGGATAAATTTCTATCTCGGCTGAATGGTAAAGAACTTAGTTCTCAAGAAAGTATTGAATACAATGCCGATCTTGAAAAAATATACCTCTTCGAAAGACTAGGGATTTGCCGAGAATTGGCAAAAACTTTATGCGTTACTCTGAAAAATAACGATTTATCTCAGTATGTGGATGAAGCAGATAATGATCGCGTACTGAAGGTTAGAGAAGTTCAGTATCAATTCGTCGTCCTTGCTGAAATGATCTCTGCAGCTATGGAGCATACAAAGTCGCCAAGCAATGAAGCCTTAACCGCAACACTAGAGTGGTGTAAAGAAGAGTCCGCTCAAGCATGACCGGCAGCGCCTGTCTGTATCACTGCATCGCGAATAACCCAGGCCAGGTGCTGCCCTACTGAATCAGGAGCGGCGAATCTAGAGCCCAGGCCATTGGCCAATGCTCAAGAAGAGTTGCACCTGATTCGCTAACAGAAGGAAAGCCCGCCTGCCCCTGTACTGCAGCTATCCAAAGCCATGGACGCGCGGCAACCCAAACCAGAGCCCCTGTCAGCGGATGTTCTTTTTTGGGGAAGACTTCTGTTATGGAATGCCCTACATTTCAGAAGTTAAAGAAATCTTAATACTATCGAGAATTACTAGACGAGCACCGCCCCTTCGATGAAGGCACGCTAGGTAAAACCCAAGCGCGATCCATACGCGCCCCCCTCAATCGGCAACTGCAAACTCTCAAAAAAAGGTCCCCCCAACATGAGCACGTACAAAAGCCTTCTCCAACAAAAAGCCGAGCTGGACGCCAAGATTGAAGAGGCGCGTAAGCACGAATTGGCCCAAGCAGTGACGCAGGCGCGTGAACTGGTCAAGCAATACGGCCTGACTGCTGACGATGTGTTCGGCGGCAAGAAGGTCTCCACCGGCACCCGTGGAACTGTGGCCCCCAAGTACCGTGACCCTGCTACCGGCGCCACCTGGACTGGCCGCGGCAAGCCACCGAAGTGGATTGCTGACCAAGACCGCGCAGCGTTTGCGATTTAAGCTTTCGCGCCCAAACAAAAAAGCCCGCACACGCGGGCTTTTTTACGCCCCGCAGCGACACCACCGTGCTGGTGGCCGCGGCAGAACGCGGCATGCGCAAGATCTACCAGCCCGGCTACCGCCTGGCCAAGGCCGGCGTCATGCTGCTGGACTTGAGCCCGCAGACGCAGGACCAGCCCTCACTGCTGCCCGAAGAGGCCGCGCCTGCAGGCCGGGACCACAGCGCGCTGATGGAGGCCATGGACCGCATCAACCAGCGCTGGGGCAAAGGCGCCGTGGGCAGTGCAGTACAAGTGGGAGCCTGGGGAATGCGGCAAGAGCGCCGCACAGGCATGAGCACCACCCAGCTGGATCAGGTGCCGGTGGCGCTGTAAACCCTTCCAGCCCCGTTCGGCCAGAACGGATGCACCAAACGCTAGCGTATGTGACCTGGGTTCAGTGATTTGATTACGACCAGATTAAACAAGTGAAGGCGAATTGGGCGGCAAGCCACCGATTGCAGCAGAGTTTTAGAAATAAAGAACTAATATTCTTCATCTGAGATATTTTTTTATGCCTTCTATAACTTGCTGCGCACCATTATATGAAAAATGATTTGCTTCATTATATATAGATCCGTGCGAGTTGAAATGAAGACAATTATCCGATTGATTACAGAATATTCCTTCCAAATCTAGAACATTTAAATTATCTTCCTGCTCTAGGAGAGATTGCACCTTTTTATTAATATCCTTTTGTGGAACGGCGCCATACTCATTTTCAAATCTAAACACACCATTCTTTATCCTTCGATGTAGTTCTTTCTCAACTTCAATACTGGGATCAGGTGGTTGGTTCAGAATAATAACATTATGACCCATATCTACGAGCTTTTTCATGGAGGAGGCAAAGCTAGAGAATACTGCATCTGGGTCAATTGATCCATTCGTATTTAATCTATTCGAATTAAAAATATCATCTGCCTTCATTGCGCGGAAAAATTGCAGAAAATTTGTCCCAATTATAATATTTGCCGGGGGGATTTTCTTCAAAAGCTCCCATCGTTTCTTGTTAATTTCCCAACACTCCGGAACCGTACCAAAAAATATAGGTCGATCTAATAATGGACATTGCTCATAAGTAAGTGCTCTGAACCCAACTTCTTTGTATCTTTGATATAAAGAATAATCTAAAACACCAGCAAAGCTATCACCAACAGTAATAATATAATCGCCATTACCAAAATGGCAGGCTGTTTCAGGTGTTCTATGAATGCAATGCTGCCTCTGTTGGGAATCAAAAGATTTACCAATATCATTTGATGTCAATCTGCGAAATTCAGCCACTTGATAATTTTCAAGCTCATCACGGATTGATTGTGGCAGGCGATTTCTATAACCATCTGTATTATTAGCTCCATTAGCAAAAGCTAACACAAAAAGTGTTAGCCCCCCAATTAAAAAATACTTAAGATTATTTTTACTCTGCCGTAATGGAGCTTCAAACAATTTTAGTGAGGCGTACGCCAAAATCGTGCACACTACAAACAATACTAAAAAGATTTTTTTACCGAAATCACCATACTCAATGCGATAAAAAGCAAAAATGGGCTGATGAATTAAATATATTGAATATGATACTACGCCATAAAAAACAAACATTTTTGAGGACAGCACTTTATATGCTAGCCCATTTTTGAAAGTATTTGTGATTACGAGCGAACTACCAATTACGGCCAACAAACTTATAAAACCTGGATGCTTTGCAGAATCATCGAAAAACAAGAAGCAATAGACTAATAATATAATACCGATTATGGAAATTTTATCGCTTAATCTATTCTCATTAATAATCTTTGAAATAAAATATACAATCGATCCGGCCAATATTTCCCAAAATCTTGATATCGATGAAAAAAACGCTTCCGTGGGGTTTTTCTCCAATAAATACAAGCAGTAATAAAATGATGCAAACGTTAGAATTAATAATAGATATTTAATTTTGCTAGTTTTTTTAAACAGAATAAAAACAATAGGGAAAATAATATAAAATTGCCATTCAACTGCCAAGCTCCAAGTATGAAGCAGAGGCTTGAATTTACTAGCATCAGCAACATATGAATCTTCAAGCATGAAGAAATAATTAGAAAAAAAGCCCACTGAAGATTTTAGGGAGTTGGCAAAAGCCAGCATCTCTTTTGGACTCAGAACAAGATATGAAATAAAACAACTAAGAAAAAGAAAAAATATTAAAGACGGAAATATTCTGTCAAATCTACTTTTGTAAAAAGATAAGATATTAACATCTTTTTCATAAAGAATGCCAGTTATTAAGTAGCCTGACAAAACAAAAAAAACATCTACTCCGAGAAATCCACCTGGAAAAATCGAATGGCCAGCCCAATCAAGCTCGGCATGATACAAAATAACTGCAACTACGGAAATGGCTCGAAGGCCATCTAATTCAGGCCTATATTTTAAAACACTCATTTTATATATTTGGATTAAAACTTAAGAGGCCAAAAGCCTAGCTCAAATCTAATATTAATCAGTAGTTTCATTGTTAATCAGATATACATTTAAACCAGATATTTATGAAAATTTCACGAGGAATTTAGAGAAATCTTACAACAAGTAAGTCACCGTTTCAGATAGCTTTTATTCCCTCCATCCGTCATGCACCGCGCGGGCCGGTGCCGACGTTGCCCAGTCGCCTGGTGCGGCGCTGTTGCGTTGGGGTTGGGTAAGCAGTTGGCGTGGGCTGGTGCCGCCGCCCATCTCAGCGCTGCAGCTGCGCTTGCTACCGCTGACAGATCCGTCATTGCACACAAAGGTGTCGCCTGCGCAGTGCGAAACGCCGCCCTTCTTTCCGGAGCATGGATAGTTCGCGGCGTGTGCAGAAAAGCTGCGCGCCCAGCAAAGCCGCTGCGGCGCCGTGCTGGTGTTTGCGCACAGCAGCCCTTTCAGGGCCAATGACCCTCGGTTTTCAGAATGCGCCACCGTGCAGCTGGTGCAGCCCAGCAGCGATACCACCGTGCTTGTGGCCGCCGCAGAGCGCGGCATGCGCAAGATTTACCAGCCCGGCTACCGGCTGGCCAAGGCTGGCGTCATGTTGCTGGACCTGAGCCCGCAGACGCGGGACCAGCCATCACTGCTGCCCGAAGAAACCACGCCTGCAGGCCGGGACCACAGCGCGCTGATGGAAGCCATGGACCGCATCAACCAGCGTTGGGGCAAAGGCGCCGTGGCGGTGGGCAGTGCAGTGCAAATGGGTGCCTGGGGAATGCGGCAAGAGCGCCGCACCGGCATGTGCACCACCCAGCTGGATCAGGTGCCGGTGGCGCGGTAACGTGAGTCTTGCTCCAAGGCATGCATTCACCCATGAATATTGACCACTGTTAATTCATCCAGCCCTGCTATTGGGCATCCTTTATCATTGGCACCTTGTCAACGAAATTTCTATCCAAAGCAGGGACCGTTATGGGTGAAAAAAATAGAAGATTGGCCGCAGCAAAGGCGGCCCAAGCTGTACTGGGTGATTTGCGATACCTCAGCGTCGCGCAACGCCAGTTCTATGTAGATGCCACTATTGAGCGTGCCAAGGCGTTGACCAGCCAAGTAGCGCAAGGGGAAACAGTGCTTGCAGCCTTTGTCGCGCTGCTGCGCTACGTGACCAACCCTCAGCAGCCTGACTGGGGTGCTTGCCACAGCACGTCGGCGGTGCTTTTCATGCGCCTGAAGCACCTGGGCATGGACCCCAAGCTGTGCGTGGGTGAGGTGCACTACGGCGCCGAGAAGTTTGACCACTCGTGGGTGGAGTTAGACGGCAAGGTGTTCGATGTAGCCATCTGCGCACCTAACTACGGGGAGACGGAGGACACCAACGGGTGCTTCGCCGGTGGCCCTGTGTTTGCGGGCATTGATCTGGGCGCGAATGCTCCAGCAACTGCGAAGTTTGGCGTGGCCAGTAACCTGGCGCTTGATTTTGCGGCGAATTTTGCTCGCAAGTCTACGCTTTGGGAATACTACGCCATGCAGCGCGATAACGATTATGCAACCCTAGCCCAGCTCTACGATAAGAGCTATGAGCCTCAAGACATGGTCGGCTTAGAGCTTGTAATCACCCTTGCAAACATCAAGCGCGAGTGGCGCAATCCCACTCAAAACCCCCAATCGCACAGCTTTTCTAAACAGTCATCAGACCATGAAGAGGCCCCGGCTCAATAACTACTCTACCCATCAGCAGTCATTGGCATTTTTGAGTTAAAGGCTGTAACCGGCCTGGACCATCCACTCGCGGCCCGCGGCAGACGAATGCTTCCGATCGCAAACAGCCATTGCGTAGGCTGGAAAAGCCGTGCCCTCGGGCCGCGAGACCAGAGCGCATTGATGGAGGCGATGGACAGCATCAATCAGCGCTGGGGCAAAAGGCGCTGTGGCGTTGGGCAGTGCCGTGCAAGTTGGCGCCTGGGGAATGCGGCAAGAGCGCCGCACAGGCATGTGCACCACCCAGCTGGATCAAGTGCCAGTGGCGCGGTAACGCCAAATGCAAAAAGCACCCAAGGCATAGCCAAGGGTGCTTTCTGAAAGACAGGCTGAACCGACGAATTACTGCGGCGCAGCAGGTGTTTGTGGCGATGCTCCTGGTGTCGCCGGCTGAGCTGCCGGCGCCTGGATAGCCGGGGCCTGGGCGGGCACCTGCAGAACAATGGTCGCAGGCACCTGCGGTTGCGGAGCCGGCACCGACTTGTTCGTGTTGTAGATGGTGAAGAGCAAGCCCAGGATGCCGATCACACCCACCGACAGAATTGCTACCAGTGAATTGTGCGTCCAGCGATGGTTGTCTGTGATCGCCTTGTGCACATCGACCCGAGAGTTGGCAATGTCAGCACGCAGATCTGCAAACTCTGTCTTTGATGGCAGAGCTGCAATGTCTGCCTTTGTTGGCAGAGCTGCTATAGCCTCTTCGAGTTTGACAATGCGTTGTTCCATGTCTCCATTATCTGGGGGCTCACCACTCGTCTTAAAGCCTCCGGCAACAAGTTGAAGTATCTTTGTTTCACGACTCATTGTTGCCCTCTGCCTCTGCCTCGGCCTTCGTTTTTTCGTTATCGCTTGCAATCGAATTCGATAAGCTGCTAAGCATTGGGTCTTTGCCGAAAGTCGCGGTAATTGTTGCGAGCTTCTGTACCGCATGCATCACTTCTAGCGTACGTGGGTCCAGCAACTGATCTTCTTTGGATGCTTCTGTGGCCTTAACGGTAACGGTCATGTGCTCGAAATCCTTGATAGCGGTCTCAAAAGATTTCGGGTCAATAAGGCCCCTGTTCCGGAGCTCATGTAACAGCCCCATCAAGCTGTGTGTTAGACCGAGCAGAGAGCCCTGGATCCAGTTGAACTCTGGTACTTTTTTGTGGCTTTCCATCAATTCCTCATTCCTTGGGGACTTGCTTTAAGGCGGCGGCCACTGCGCCCAGGGCGGCGCGGCTCGTTTCGCCACCATCACGCCACGCCTGCAGCAACTCACGCTCCGCAGGCGCCAGCGTGGATTCAGCCTCGCCAGCACGCTGGCCTGTCACAACATAGAGCACATCAACGCCAAGGCCCGCCATCACAGCAAGGCCTGCAGCGTTGGGGGTAGCTTCACCCCGCTCCCACTGCATCAAGGCATTGCGCGAGACAGCACAGGCCTCAGCGAAATCGACCTGGGCAATGCCTAAACGCAAGCGTTCTTCCCGCAGACGCTCAGCAATCTGCCCATATTTAATTTCTCTCATCCGTTGACGTGCACATATTTACGTGCAATGATGCGTTTACGTTGTAACAATTCAGTGCCAATAGTACATGACCAAGTCCACCGACTCCCAAGGTCCGCAGCCGCATGTGCGGGCCTGGCAAAACTTCCGCTCTTGCGATGATCGCTTGGGGGATAACGCAACCCAAGAGGCACGCCTTCGGCGCCGCATGGAGCGCCGCAAGTTGTCAGAGCAGATAGTCGCCGCTTGCCGGGAGGTCGGACTTCTCGGCCCAGTTCACCCGCATGTAGCTGACCAGACCCGCGCTCACACCCTCGACCACCGAAGCAACCTCCGGGCTGAAGCTCTCATCATCGATCAATGCGTCCAGCGTCCGGCGCGTCTCGTTGATCCGAGTCATCGCATCACCTGGTGCGGTTTGGTCGTAAACAGCCAACGCGAAACCTATGGCTTTGCCTATCGTGTCCAACGTGTCGTTGTCCATTTCAGATCCTCTTGTTTTCAAATTCGACGCGGTGTGCATCCATGAGCGAATCCGCTAACCCCCAAGGCGCACACCAACTACGCGTGCGTCTTGCCCGCGATCTGCTGGGCCGACCTGAGCGGCTGTTCTATCTGTGCCAGGGAACAGGCACGCGCCGCTACGTGTGGAGCACGCAGCGGCAGCCCTGTGAGTTCTCAGTAGCTGACGCCGTTGGCCTCGCACCACTCTTGAAATTCCACATCAAGGAGCTCCTCCCCGCCAGCGTCCATGCCAGCGCCGACGGGGGCGAGAAACACCATGAAGTCGTCGGGGGAGGAATCCTCGTCTTCGGGGTCATGGGTGGAAAACACGTCCTCTACGAAGAATTTCTCGCCACGTTTGGTGGTGAACACCTGCCCGACTGATGGTTGTTTCATTGAAGCCCCTTTCATTCTTCCAGCACCTGTAACAAATCGAGGCATCGTACATGACCACCGTTGCGCACCCTCCCCGCCGCCATTCCGGCACGCTGGCGCCCATCCTGCACAGCAAGCCCATCGCATTGCGCCTGCCGCAAGATGAACTGAGCGAAGCCCATGAAATGGCTGACGGCCAAGACCGCTCCACCGCCAGCTTTGCCCGTCTGGTGTACCTGATGGGTATGCAACTGCACCGCCGCACCGGCTTGCTGCGCCTGCCTGAACACGCGGTAGACGCGGTGGCCAAGGCGGTGGACGCAGGTCAGGCTGGCACTGCACACAAGGCTTGATCAAATGAACGCTACCCTCCCCTCTGGCATTCATTCTGGTGCCGTCACCCGTACGGTCTACGTCGGCGGCAAGCCCGTAGCCCAGGTAAAGCCACCTACGCAAACTGTGGGCAAAGCCTTGCAAGGCTGTAACAGTGCGTTGCGATCTGCTGCCGTTGGCGCCCGTGCCCGCGCCGGCCACAAAGAAGCCATGCGCCTGCAGTGCCCGCACTGCAAGGAACCCAGCTTCATCCGCACCAGTGCGCAGATGACCGTGCTGACCCGCGAATCCACCTATGCCTGCACCAACCCCGAATGCGGCCACACCTTTGTGGCCCTGACCGAAGTGGTGCGCACCCTCAGCCCCAGCGCCACGCCAGACCCCAGCGTGAACCTGCCCCTGTCCAGCCACGTCCGCCGCGACATGCTGCGCGCCACCCTGGACCACGCAGCCAGCGCAGAGCACGCCACGCAGTTCACCCGCCCCATCACCGGCGACCTATTTGCAGTCGGAGGGCCGCCCCCTGACTGACGCCACCAGCGCCTAAAGCGCCCTCCCCCCGCCCCCTTTCCCACCCCATCCGACAGAGCCTGTTTCCAGGCGCTGCGGGGTTTCTTACGCCCAAAAACCTGTGGAGCCTTCATGAACCGCTACCGCATCACCCATATCGACCACAACCACCAGCGCCGCCGCATGCAGGTGCTGGCCGCCAACCGCGTGCAGGCCCTGGCCAGCGTGGAAAGCATCTACGGCCTCGGCTGGTATGTGGCCGCTGTGCGCGTTGGGGGTGCGGCGTGAACCTGTCCGAAGTCACTCTGGGCCAATTCACCGACCTGATGCTGCGCGTGCAGCGCGGTGAAGCTCCGCACTCCCCCAGCTTGGCGCCGGCCCTGATGCCTACAGAGCCGGTGGCCGAGCACCTGCGCGGCCTGTCGCCGGCGGACTGCCGCGCCCGCCTGCGTGTGCTGCAGAACGAAGCCCTCAGCCGCGCCAGCCGCGGCCGTTGGGACGACGTGGAAGCCCGCGAATGGGCCGCCATGGACCTGGGCGTGCGCGTGTGCCTGCTGATTCTGGCCGGCGTGGGTGATGACTTTGACGGCCTGTCCGCCCTGGCAGACCGCCACTGGCGCGAGGTGCCGCCGCCTGAGCGCAATGCCATCAAGGGCCAGGTGCGCGCCATGCGTGCAGCCATGGCCAAGGTCACCAGCCTGGCAGGACGGTAAGCATGGCCCGCAAGCTCCCTACCCACAGCCTGGACGCCTGGAAACGCAACAAGCCCCAGGCTTGGCACGTTACCCGTGCGCTGCAGGTGCTGCGCAAGGTGGTGCCGCCCCAGTGGCGCACCGCGTTGGACAAGGCGGGCCTGGGCCAGATGGACAACGACGGCCCCGAGTGGCTGAACGCCCACGATGCACTGCAGGCCGTGGAGCGCTTTGATGCGGACTTTGGCCAGGCCAGCCGCTGGGATTTGAATGATGGCCAGATCTGCACCATGGCCAAGACCTTGGCATATGAGGTGGGCACGCTGGATGCCTGCGCCCTGCGTGAAGGCCTGAACCTGCAGGAACGGGTAGACAGCATCTACATGCTGATCCGCGCCGTGGGTGTGCGTGAGCACGGCCCCCTGGCCGGTGAAGCTGGCATCAAACGCACGCTGGATGCCGCGTGGTGGCGCCGTGTGCTGCGCCGGCATGTGGCCCGCGTGGTGGAAGCTGGGGCCATTCGCCTGGGCCTGGTGAACCGCCGCGACGGTGGCTATGTCAGCAACAAGGGCCTGCAGCGCCGCACCGAGCAGGTAACCCGCAACGCAGCCACCCTCAAGCGCACGCTGTACCGCAATGAGGCGGGCCAGGTGTTCAACCTGGGGGAGCTGGCCGCGCTGTCCAACTCCAACCCGGTGATCCGTGGTGGTGAGCTGATGACGCGCATCCGCGGCGCAGAGGAATATGCCGACCGCCGCCAGCACATCGGCCTGTTTCTGACGCTGACCACCCCCAGCCGCTTTCACCCGGTGAAGCTGGGCCGCCATGGCCAGCCCCTGCCCAACAAGCGCTACGACGGCCGCAGCACCCCGCGCGATGCGCAGGACTGGCTGTGCAGCATGTGGGCCAAGCTGCGCTCCCACCTGGGCCGCCGTGATGTGCACCTGTACGGCATCCGCGTGGCAGAACCCCACCACGACGCCACGCCCCACTGGCACGCCATGGTGTGGGTGGAGGATGAAGTGCAGCTGCAGAAAACCGTGGCCGCCCTGCACCGCTACTGGCTGAGCGATGACGGCGACGAACTGGGCGCCGGCACCAACCGCATCAACATCAAGCGCATGACCGGCGGAGGCGCAGCAGGCTACGTGGCGAAGTACATCGCCAAGAGCGTGGGCCACGCTGCCCTGGCAGACCACCTGGATGTGGCGCAGGGTGAGCTGTTCGACGTAGAAACCTGCGATATGCCGGGCCACCGCCGTGTGGACGCCTGGGCAGCCACCTGGGGCATCCGCCAGTTTCAGGCCATCGGCATGCCCAGCGTGTCGGTCTGGCGCGAACTGCGCCGCGTGAGCAAAGACCAGATCGAAGACCTGCGCGTGGGCCGTGACGGCGATACGACCGCATGGCGCGCCTGGCTGGCCTGCCACCGCTGGGGCAAGGAGCCCGGCACGGTGGAGGGCGGCGGCGTGATCCGCGCCGACTGGTGCCGGTACATGGAATCCATGGGCGGCCACTGCCGCAAGCGTGGCCAGTGGCACATGGGCCTGGCCCGCCGCCCGGTGCCGGCAGGCACCACCAACGCCTACGGCGAAGAAATCAAAGAAGGCCAGGGCCGCGTGGTGGGGCTGGAAACCCGTCACGGCCGCTGGCTGGTGAGCCGCCGCATGGCGTGGCGCCCGGCTGTGCAGGAAGCCCTGGGCGCAGCCCCAGCAGCCGCTGGTGCGCCCCAGCTGGACATGGCCGCCCCCGAACCCGCGCAGGGCACAGACCGGGCGCCGCTGGCGCCCGCTTGGACTCGTTTCAATAACTGTACGGCCCGCCTGACCAACACCCTCCACCGGCAGCTTTTTGGACGCGGCCGGCACGAAAAGGAGGACTGGACACCCGGTTCCCCCACCCGATCCGACGCCGAATGGCGCGCCCTCGGCACCACCCCCACCCCGTTTTTCTGACCTGACACCCACAGGAGGCCCCACCCATGCCCGCAAAACGCACCGAGCCCAGCAAAAACGCCACGCACCAGAAAGCCGGCTTCAAGTACGCGAACTCCGTGAGCACCGACATCCGCAAGCGCTTCGCCGCCGTGCGCCGCCAGCAAACCCTGGCCCAGCGCGCGGCCGGCGGCGCCCAGGCCCGGCTGGATCTGGACAGCGGTGGCCAGGTGCTGCCCTTCAAAGCGGCCGGCGCTGCCTGACGCTACCAAATCAATAGCAAGAGAGGAACACACATGCAATCCGCACACAACGTCCAAGAGCTCAAAAGCTACCGCGCCCACCTGATCCCGGCCAATTCCGATGCCGCCGCCCTGGAAGGCCTGGCCGAAGCTGGCCTGCTGCCGACGATCCGCGTCAAAGCGGCCAACGCCACCCATGCCGAAGCCCAGGCCCACCTGGCAAGCGGCAAAGGCGTCCTGCGCGTGGAGCGCATCGAACCGCTGACGGTCTGAGCCATGAACCACACCCCAACGCAACCGCAACCAGCAGCTAACCAGGCGTGCACCGCCCCGACGCTGCCCGTCCTGATCCGCACTTTGAAGGCAGACCAGATCCAGATTGCGTCCGAGCTGAACTCGATGGAGCCGGATGCCTGGATGAACGTGCAAGGCCGCGCCCTGGCCAACCGCGAACAAGAGCTGCACACCACCCTGCGCGTGCTGTCGGGCCTGATCCAGCAACCGCTGCAGATCCAAGAACCCGAGGCCGCGAGGGCTTGAGTGATGCCATGGCCAATTACTACAACGAGATCGACAAATACGCCGCCGAGTGGCTGCGAAACCTCATTGCTGCCGGCCACATCGCGCCAGGCGTTGTTGACGAAAGGAGCATCGAAGATGTTCACCCCGATGACCTGCGCGGTTTCACGCAGTGCCACTTCTTTGCCGGTATCGGCGTCTGGTCCTATGCCCTTCGCCGCGCCGGCTGGCCTGATGACCGACCTATTTGGACTGGTTCCTGTCCCTGCCAACCTTTCAGCAGCGCAGGCGCGGGAGCTGGATTTGCTGACGAGCGGCACCTCTGGCCTGCGTTCTTCCACCTCATCACGCAGTGCCGCCCTGCAACGGTCTTTGGAGAGCAGGTTGCAAGCCGCGATGCAAACCCTTGGATCGACCTTGTACAAGATGACCTGGAAGGCCTGGGATACGGGGTCGGGGCGCTCCCGTTCCCGTCTGCGGGCATCGGTGCTCCGCACATCCGCGACCGGCTCTACTGGGTGGCCCACGCCGCAGACCAGCGACACCACCGGGGGCGGTCAAGCAAGCCGAGCGATGGGCGAATCGCGCCATGGAAGCAATTTGAACGACTTCGCGATGCTTGCGGGTTGGCCGACAACAACCAGCACGGACGCATTGCGTTGTCCATCGATCGAGGCCACGACACCCAACATCACGCTGAACCATGCGGCCAATCTGGCAGGCTGGGGAACACCGACAGCCAGCGAGCCGGGAGGGACGCCGGAAGCCTACGTGGCTCGATCCATAAAAAAGACCGGAAATACAGCGCCAACGATGTTGACTCATCAGGTGTCACTCGCCGGCTGGAACACGCCGGACAGCACGATGACGCAAGCCAAGAAGCGACCGCCAGTGCTAAGCAATCGCAAGCCGACGGATCCGCAGATCAGCCTAGCGGATCAAGCGTTTCACCTGGCACCAGGCCCGGCCCGGTTAACGGTCTCTGGTCAGCTGCTGACTGGCTCCTGTGCAGGGATGGAAAGTGGCGGCCAGTTGAACCCGGCACATTCCCGCTGGCTCATGGGGCTCCCGCCCGAGTGGGACGCCTGCGCGCCTATGGCAATGCCATCAACGCGGAAGCCGCGCGCGTCTTCATCCAAGCAGCAATGAGCAGCTTGGAAACCGAATAAAGGAGGGCTCCCCCATGTTCATGATGATCTTCCGCGTGGTGCTGATGCCCGCCATGCTGTTCCTGAGTTTTTTCACGGGCTGGCGCATGGCCCACCGCGTAATCGTGGACGAATGCCAGCGCCTGGGCGGCTTCTTCGTGCGCCGCGGCGAATTCCACTGCATCAGCACGCTGCAAATGTGGCTGATGCACGAAAGCCCGCACCAGCGCGTGTACGTGGCGGGCCCCATGTCTGGCCTGCCGGATATGAACTATCCCGCATTCCACGAAGCCGCCGCCCGCCTGCGCACCAAGGGCTGGCACGTGGAAAACCCAGCCGAGAACCCAGACCCGCACGTAGACGCCAGCTGCCACTGGACCGCCTACATGCGCATGGGCGTCAGCCAGCTGATGACCTGCCACGCCATCTACCTGCTGCCTGGCTGGCAGCAGTCCAAGGGCGCCAGCCTGGAATACCTGATCGCCCAGCGCCTGGGCCTGCAGGTCATGCAGCACCACCAGCAGGAAGACGTGCTGCAGGAGTGGCTGGGTGACCTGGTAGACGCCGCGCCATCCATGAGGCCTACGCCCATTCCTGCCATCTCAACACAGGGAGTTGCGTGATGGGATCGACACACCCACAACCAATCGCGCCACAAGGGCGCCGAACTGAGGAAGCCATGAGCACGACACCAAATAGCAATGGCGCGGATCCCGAGTGGGTTCTGGCCGAGAAATACGAGCAGCTCACGGGCGTGACGCCCATGGCAATCCATAACCGCCGCCGCGCAGGTATCTGGCGCGACGGGCAGCACTGCGCAGTTGTGCTGCGCCGCCTCTATGTCAATGTGAAGGAAGCAGACCAGTGGATAAGAAACCAACTCTCGTAACCCCTGCAGGCGTGATGATCCGCGAACTGGTGGGCGGATCGCGGCTACAGATTGCATTCACCTGGCAAGGCAAGCAGTGCCGTGAGCTGCTGCCGCCCGGGCCAATCAACAAAGGCAACATCCTCTATGCGGCAAACCTGCGTGCAGAGATCCGACGCAAGATCGACGATGGAACGTTCGAATACGCAGCCTACTTTCCGGACAGCAGCCGGGCCCGCACCGAGCAGGACAGAGAGCTGACTATGGAGAAGCTGCTGGACCGCCAGCTCTCTATTTACAAGCGCCAGGTGGAGAACGGCCACATGTCCAAGTCCACCTACCAGGGCTACCGCAAGAGCATCCTGAGCAAGCGCATGCAGCGATGGGATGGAATGCACCCGGCCGAGGTGACACCTTCGCTGCTGCGCGACTGGATCAGCGAGATGGATCTCACCACCAAAGCGATCCGCAACTTATTGGTTCCCTTCCGCTCGGTACTGGAGGACGCACTGAACGACGAGATCATCGAGTTCAACCCTTTTGAACGTATCGCCCTGGTGAAGCTGATCCGCCAAACCGCAAAGGCCAGCGATTACGTAGTGCAGCCGTTCACCCAGGCCGAACGCATGACCATCCTGGATGCGTGCCGCACCGATGAGCGCCCTACTTTCCTGTTCTGGTTCAACACGGGCCTGCGCCCCGGTGAGCTGCAGGCTCTGGAATGGGAGCACATCGACTGGGAGCGGCGCGTCGCGCGCATCGTCCAGAACCAGGTGGCGGGCGTCATCAAGGGCCCGAAGACCGCCGCAGGCAAGCGAGAGGTGGACTTGAACGACGAGGCCATGCAGGCCCTGCGCGAACAGCTGGTCATCAGCGGCGACCGCGGCAAGCGTGTGTGGCTCAACACCGTGACGCTGGCCCCCTGGACCACGGATGCCCAGGTGCGTAAAACCGCCTGGCTACCGCTAATGGCCAGGGCCGGCATCCCCTACCGCAACCCGTATCAGATCCGCCACACCTACGCCTCCACCCAGCTCACGGCCGGCGCCAACCCTTGGTACGTGGCCCAGCAGCTGGGCCATGAGGATGTGGAGATGGTTTTCCGCACCTACGGCAAATTCATCCGCGAGGATTACCAGCGCCCGAAAGCGCAGCCAGGGGTGGCATGAGCGTGCCTACTGGCAATACCTAAGGCACCGCTATAGTTAGCTAAACGGATGGTTCTGGCTTGACTTCATCCTCGTTCATGCCGAACCATCCACACTGACTTCGGTGCCAATCCAAGGCATCTTTGCTCACTTGTAGAGCCTTTTTTACTGGTTTATGCAGTTGAACACCATCCAGTTCAGCATAGGAAGTGCTTGCCAATTCTGGCGACACACGTACACACATGTTCTTGGACTCAATGGCGATCAGTCCAAGGTCAAACAACGTATGTATATCTGCCCGTAGCAGCAGCCCATTGGAGACCACATTGGTGTCGTCACCCTTGTAAGGGTGAACATGCGCGGCTTCAAGGACTGCTGGCAAATTGCAGCCTGTAATCACGCAGGCACCCCCATATGCATCCATGAGAGCTTTACGAAATGCAGGTTGACCTCTACGGCGGACGATTTCGGCCGTAACGCGATCTCTGCTGTCGACCACGCTTGATGGATCAAATGAGCCAGCTTGCTGAGCAAGCTCTTCAGCGTTGGCTAGGGCTTGGTCTACAGGATTCGAAACACGTCGAATAGACATGCGATTTCGATTGCCCGAAGCTGCGTCAGCATAAATTTCCCAGACACCATGTTGTACTGGGTCGTAGATTTCGAAGATGCCGCGGCCAACCTTAAACAACCTGTCGAAAGGACTCCCTTCATCAGTCCTTCGAGGGCGCGCGTTCTGACTATAGCTAGTCCGGGAAGGGCTGTTGACAGACAGCATGTACAGGTCCGACAGATTGTCGGTGTCGTACTCCGGATCTTGATCGAGGATCCACGCCTTAACCTGATTTCGACTGGCGACTCCTCCGAGATGGGTTACTGCTGCGAGCGCTTTTTCCCAGACTAGTCCATCCCTTTGAGCCACGCCATTGGCCGCTTCAGGTCCTTCTTGCTGAATGATATTGATTAGCCTTGCAGCCGATCTACTGCCCACATGCTTGGCTGGCCTCAAGCCAGGTATCCAAGGCATACCCAGCTCTTGATACACAGCTGAGATGTTTTGCATCCGATATTCAAATGCGCTCGCAGTGCGGCCAAACCGAGTTGCCAACTCCGAGTAGATCTGACTCCTATTGAAGCTAATTCCGGCCTCTTGGTTCCTTGCCATTTGGCGGTATGCCTCGACCGCCGCGCGAAGTTCTTCGTCACTCCAAACTATGCTCATAGCCCAACCGTTCCTCGTACAGATGAACGGATAGCCTAACCGAACCAGACACAGAAATTTACAAGTTCAAGGCTCTGCAAGCAGAACACCTGACCTGCATTGATCGGTGTGAAATCGGTGTGAAATCGGTGTGAATTTCAGCGCAATCTGGGGCAATCCAGGGCCGAAAAGAAGAACGCCACACAATGGTTCTCATTGTGTGGCGTTGCTGTGGATGGTGGAGCTGGCGGGAATTGAACCCGCGTCCGCAAGCCTTCGTCAGACAGATCTACATGCTTAGCGTTCTGTTTTGAATCTCACCCGGTTTGCCGCGCAGGCGCACGCTGCAAACAAGGCCAGTACCCTATTTTCTTGTTCCACACCAAGGTACCCGGCGCAGAACCAGCTGATGTAAATTCCCTTGCAGCCTGGAGGTATTGCTACCCCCTTGCCCAGCCCATCAACGTGCTGTTGCAAGGCTCACCGGATTAAGCGGCGAGTGCGAAACGTTCGTCGTTTGCAGTTAGTTTTTTGAATGGAGATTTACGAGCGTCACTCAAGCTCGGCATGCACCGCGCTGATCCCGAACCCACGTCGAAACCAGGACAGCCCCATGAGCCACATTTTAGTCCATACCCAGCAACTTCAAGAGCTCCAGGGGATTTTTAATTGCAGCATCCGGATTCCAGCCGGCCGTACTGTCCACACCGCCCAGATAGCCGTAATCCGCAGCCACACCGCGCATCCCTGCGGCACGCGCCGCCTGCATGTCCCGCTCGTCGTCCCCCACGTAAATGGCGTGCTCCGGCAAGATGCCCAGGCGCTCACATGCATGTAGCAAGGGCGCCGGATGCGGCTTGGCATGCGGCGTGGTATCACCACAGACCACCACCGCCGCCCGACCCAGCGTCGCCTCCTGGCGGGCAATCGGCAGCGTAAAGCGCTCGGACTTGTTGGTCACGATGCCCCAGGGGCGGCCTTGCTGCTCCAGCCCCTGCACCAGCTGCGGCACTCCGGCAAACAGGCCCGAATGCTGCATCAGCAAACCCTCATAGGCTTGAAAGAACTCTTCGCGGCGCAGCTCGAACTCTGGCATATCCGGCTGCAGGCCCAGCGCAATGCGCAGCATTCCGCGCGCGCCGGTACCCACAAAAGGCCGGTAATCCGACAGCGGCAAATCGTCCAGGCCCGCATTGCGGCGCACGACATTCGCTGCGGCGGCCAGATCCGGGGCACTGTCCAGCAACGTGCCGTCCAGGTCAAACAGCACGGCGCGCACGCCATTCCAGGGCGCCGCCATCACAGGGCGGGCCGGCGTGTCGCCAGCAGGTAGTTCACGCTGGTGTCGCCACTCAGCCAGTAGCGCCCCGTCAGCGGGTTGTGCTCCATTCCCTTGGCCGAATCAACGACCAGGCCCGCATCCATGGCAAATTGCGCCAGTTCGCTGGGGCGGATGAACTTGTCGAATTCATGGGTGCCCTGCGGCAGCATCTTGAGCACATACTCCGCCGCCACAATGGCCAGTGCATACGCCTTGGGATTGCGGTTGATGGTGGAAAAGAACACCCAGCCACCTGGCTTGACCAGCTGACCGCAGGCCCGCACCACCGAGGCCGGATCCGGTACATGCTCCAGCATCTCCATGCAGGTCACCACATCGAAGGCGCCCGGCTTCTCTTCCGCCAGCTCTTCCACTGGCACCTCGCGGTATTGCACACCCTTGGTGCCTGCTTCCAACGCATGCAGCTGCGCCACACGCAGTGACTTGGTCGCCAGATCAATCCCCAGCACCTGCGCATCCTTGCGCGCCATGGAGTCGGCCAGAATGCCGCCACCACAGCCCACATCCAGCACCTGCTTGCCCTTCAGCGAAGCAAGACCGTCAATCCACGCCAGGCGCAGCGGATTGATCTGGTGCAAGGGTTTGAATTCACTCTCCGTATCCCACCAGTGGTGGGCCAGGCTGGCAAATTTCTCCAGCTCGGCTGGATCCACATTGGTACTTTGGCTCATAGTGAAAGATTGTCACCCATCCACGGGCGTATCAGCAGAAATAAAAAAAGCCCCGTTGCCGGGGCTTTTTAGAGGCAATCCGAAGATTACTGAGCGGCGCGGGTACCGACCACTTCGATTTCCACGCGACGGTTCTTGGCGCGGCCTTCCTTGGTCTTGTTGTCGGCCACGGGTTGCTTTTCGCCCTTGCCTTCGGTGTACACGCGGTCCTTGGCGATGCCCTTGGACACCAGGTAAGCCTTCACGGCTTCAGCGCGACGCACCGACAGCTTTTGGTTGTAAGCGTCAGAGCCGATGGAGTCGGTGTGACCCACAGCGATCACGACTTCCAGGTTGATGTCCTTGACCTTGGAGGCCACGTCATCCAGCTTGGCCTTGCCTTCGGGCTTCAGAACAGCCTTGTCGAAGTCAAAGAAAGCGTCAGCAGCGAAGGTCACCTTCGAAGCCACGGCAGGAGCGGGAGCGGGAGCGGGAGCAACCGGAGCGGGAGCAGGAGCCACAGCAGGAGCGGGCTGCAGAGCACCGTCGCAACCCACAGCAGCAGTAGCAGGCGTCCAGTTGGCATCGCGCCAGCACAGTTCGTTCGTGCCGTTCTTCCAGACGTGTTCGCCGGTGCCGTTCTGCCAGTTGTCGATGACATTGCCACCGTTAGCAGCCTTGACTTGAGCGCCAGCGGCAGTTGCCAGGGCGGCGGTTGCGAACAGCATCGCTACTTTGTTCAGTTTCTTCATGGTTCTCCTCTTGGGGATTGAGCCGTGGCCGGACCACGGAATTGAGGACGTCATTAGTGACCATCACCAAGAACGCTGGTTTTGATTGTGCCATACGTAACAGAGCAAAAGCCAAGGCCCTTGGGCACCAACAGTAGGACAAAAGCCTAATACCGGACATGTGTTGCCTGGCAGCAACATGCCATTCACCCTAAAATGACCGCTCCTCGCCGTCACCGTATAAGAGTACATGACCCAGTTTGCCAAAGAAACACTTCCCATCAGCCTAGAAGAAGAGATGCGTCGCAGTTACCTCGATTACGCAATGAGCGTAATTGTGGGCCGCGCACTCCCTGATGCGCGCGATGGCCTGAAGCCCGTGCATCGTCGTGTGCTCTATGCCATGCACGAGCTCAATAACGACTGGAACCGCCCCTACAAAAAATCGGCGCGTATCGTCGGGGACGTGATTGGTAAATATCACCCCCACGGCGACAGCGCTGTGTACGACACCATCGTGCGTATGGCCCAGGATTTTTCCCTGCGCCACATGCTGGTCGATGGCCAGGGCAACTTCGGCTCGGTGGACGGCGACAGCGCCGCCGCCATGCGTTACACGGAAATCCGCCTCTCCAAGATCGCCCACGAAATGCTGGGCGACATCGACAAGGAAACCGTTGATTTCGGCCCCAACTACGACGGCTCCGAAAGCGAACCGCTGACCCTGCCGGCCCGTCTGCCCAATCTGCTGGTGAACGGCTCGGCCGGTATTGCCGTGGGCATGGCCACCAATATCCCGCCACACAACCTCAACGAGGTGGTGGACGCCTGCCTGCACCTGCTGCGCAATCCGGAAGCCAGCGTGGACGACCTGATGGAAATCGTGCCCGCGCCCGACTTCCCCACCGCCGGCATCATCTACGGCATCAATGGTGTCAAGGAAGCCTACCGCACGGGCCGCGGCCGTGTGGTGATGCGCGCCAAGGTGCACTTTGAAGACATCGACCGGGGCCAGCGCCAGTCCATCATCGTGGACGAGCTGCCCTACCAGGTGAACAAGAAGACCCTGCAAGAGCGCATGGCCGAGCTGGTGCACGAAAAGAAGATCGAAGGCATCAGCCACATCCAGGACGAGTCGGACAAATCTGGCATGCGCCTGGTGATCGAACTCAAGCGCGGCGAAGTGCCCGAAGTGGTGCTGAACAATCTGTACAAGCAGACCCAGCTGCAGGACACCTTCGGCGTCAACATGGTCGCGCTGGTCGACGGCCAGCCCAAGCTGTGCAACCTCAAGGATCTGGTGCAAGTCTTCCTGCAGCACCGCCGCGAAGTGGTAACCCGCCGCACCGTGTTCGAGCTGCGCAAGGCGCGCGACCGGGGCCACGTGCTGGAAGGCCTGGCCGTCGCGCTGGCCAATATCGATGACTTCATTGCCATCATCCGCAACGCCCCCACCCCGCCGGTGGCCAAGGCCGAGCTGATGGCCAAGAGCTGGGACAGCAAGCTGGTGCGCGAAATGCTCACCCGCACCCGTGAAGACGGTGGCGTGGTCAATGCCGACGACTACCGCCCGGAATCGCTGGAACGCGAATTCGGCCTGGGCCAGGACGGTCTGTACCGCCTGTCCGACACGCAAGCGCAGGAAATCCTGCAAATGCGCCTGCAGCGCCTGACTGGCCTGGAGCAGGACAAGATCGTCGCCGAATACCGCGAGATCATGGCCGCCATCGAAGACCTGCTGGACATTCTGGCCAAGCCCGCCCGCGTGTCCACCATCATCGGTGACGAGCTGACCACGCTGAAGACCGAATTCGGCCAATCCAAGAAGGGCATGCGCCGCTCCACCATCGAGTACAGCGCGCAAGACCTGTCCACCGAAGACCTGATCACCCCCACCGACATGGTGGTGACGCTCTCGCACACCGGCTACATCAAGAGCCAGCCGCTGTCCGAATACCGCTCGCAAAAGCGCGGCGGCCGCGGCAAGCAGGCCACCTCCACCAAGGAAGACGACTGGATCGACCAGCTCTTCATCGCCAACACGCACGACTACCTGCTGTGCTTCTCCAACCGTGGCCGCCTGTACTGGCTCAAGGTCTGGGAAGTGCCTGCCGGCTCGCGCGGCTCGCGCGGACGCCCCATCGTCAATATGTTCCCGCTGCAGGAAGGCGAGAAGATCAACGTGGTGCTGCCGCTCACCGGCGACAACCGCAGCTTCCCCGAGGACCACTACGTCTTCATGGCCACCAGCATGGGTACCGTCAAGAAGACGCCGCTGACCGAGTTCAGCAACCCGCGCAAGGCCGGCATCATTGCCGTGGGCCTGGACGAAGGCGACTTCCTGATTGGCGCCGCACTCACCGATGGCAAGCACGACGTGATGCTGTTCTCTGACGGCGGCAAGGCGGTGCGCTTCGACGAAAACGATGTCCGCCCCATGGGCCGCAATGCCCGTGGCGTGCGCGGCATGAACATCGACGACACGCAAAACGTGATCGCCATGCTGGTGGCCGAAGCCGACGACGGCACCGGCAACGTGGCCGAAGGCTCGCAAAGCGTGCTGACCGCCACCGAAAACGGCTACGGCAAGCGCACCCACATCGGTGAGTACACCCGCCATGGCCGCGGCACCAAGGGCATGATTGCCATCCAGCAGTCCGAACGCAACGGCAAGGTCGTGGCCGCCACCCTGGTCGGCACCGAAGACGAGATCATGCTGATCACCGACACCGGCGTGCTGGTGCGCACCCGTGTGGCGGAGATCCGCGAGATGGGCCGCGCCACCCAGGGCGTGACGCTGATTGCGCTGGACGAAGGCGCCAAGCTCAGCGGCCTGCAGCGGATTGCCGAAAACGACGCCAACAGCGACGCCGAAGGCGACCCGGAAGCCAACCCCGGGGAAGCCACCGAAGGCGATGACACCCCCGAGGCACCCTCGGCGGAATAAGCCCCACACCCCACTGCGCAAGCTGTGGGGTGTTTTTTCGCCTAACATTGCATTTTTGATAGCTGACTGCGCCGACTACCGTGGCGCTGCAGCCCGATTTGATAGCCGACCATGACGCGCCCTTACAACTTTTCCGCCGGCCCCGCCGCCATCCCCGAAGAAGTCCTGCAGCAAGCCGCTGCCGAGATGCTGGACTGGCAAGGCTCCGGCATGGGCGTGATGGAAATGAGCCACCGCGGCAAGGAATTCATCAGCATCTACGAAGCGGCAGAAGCCGACCTGCGCAGCCTGCTGGCCGTGCCCCCCAACTTCAAGATACTGTTCATGCAAGGCGGCGGCCTGGCCGAAAACGCCATCGTTCCGCTGAACCTGTCGCAAGGCGGTGCGGTGGACTTCGTGGTGACCGGCAGCTGGAGCCAGAAGTCTTTCAAGGAAGCCGGCAAGTACGCCAGCAACCGCCTGGCCGCCAGCGGCGAAGCCAGCAACTTCACCAGCGTGCCGGACGCCGCCAGCTGGAAGCTGGGCAGCGATGCAGCCTACGTGCACCTGTGCAGCAACGAAACCATCCACGGCGTGGAGTTCCAGCAACTGCCCGACCTGAAGGCCCTGGGCTGCAACGCCCCCCTGGTGATCGACTTCTCCTCGCACGTGGCCTCGCGCCCGGTGGACTGGAGCCGCGTGGGCCTGGCTTTTGGCGGCGCGCAAAAGAACATCGGCCCGGCCGGCCTGACCATCGTCATCGTGCGCGAAGACCTGCTGGGCCGCGCCTTGCCGGTCTGCCCCACGGCGTTCGACTACAAGACCGTGGCAGACAACCAAAGCATGTTCAACACGCCGCCCACCTGGGGCATCTATATGGCAGGTCTCACCTTCCAATGGCTCCAGCGCCAGACCGAAGGCAGCCTGACCGGCGTGGCCGCCATGGAGGCGCGCAACATCGCCAAGGCCGAGTTGCTGTACGGCTATATCGATGCCTCGCAGCTGTACGCGAACAAGGTCGACAAGGCCTACCGCTCGCGCATGAATGTGCCGTTCCTGCTGCGTGACGAAAGCCGCAACGACGCCTTCCTGGCCGGCGCCAAGGCACGCGGCCTGCTCCAGCTCAAGGGCCACAAGTCCGTGGGCGGCATGCGCGCCAGCATCTACAACGCCATGCCGCTGGCGGGCGTGCAGGCACTGGTCGACTACATGCGTGAATTCGAGCGCACCAGCGCCTGACGCCTGACCTCCACCACCCAGCACAGATAAAAAAACAAGCCGCCGGTGCGTGCAGCACCACGATTTGCCGCAACGCTCTGCGGCAAACGTTTGTTCCCTGCATGCGTACAGGCAGCTTTTGCATTTTGAGGATGCCATGAGCACAGAACCCCAAGCCAGCCCCGAGCTGCTGAAGCTGCGCAACGAAATCGACAGCCTGGACAAGCAATTGCTGGAGCTGGTCAACCAGCGCGCGCGCGTGGCCGAGCAAGTGGGCGACCTGAAGAAGCTGGAAGGCTCCACCTTCTTCCGCCCCGACCGCGTGGCCCAGGTCATCGAAAAGATCAAGACCCACAACCCCGGCCCGCTCAAGGGCGCGCATGTGGCCGCCATCTGGCGCGAAATCATGTCCGCCTGCCTGGCGCTGGAATCGCCCCAGCGTGTGGCCGTGCTCGGCCCCGAAGGCACCTTCTGCGAAGAAGCCGCGGTGCAGTACTTTGGCGGCGCCGCCGACTTCCTGTACTGCAACACCTTTGAAGAAGTGTTCCATGCCACCGCCGCCGGCAGCGCCCAGTACGGGGTGGTGGGGGTGGAAAACTCGACCGAGGGCGTGGTCAACCGCACCCTGGACATGTTCCGCAACTCGCCTTGCCACATCGTAGGCGAAGTGAGCATGCTGATCCGCCACAACCTGCTGCGCTCCAGCAACACGCTCGATGGCATCGATGTGGTGGCGGCCCACCCCCAGGCCCTGGCACAGTGCCACGCCTGGCTGTCCAAGCACCTGCCCCATGCCGAGCGCCGCCCGGTCGACAGCAACGCCGAAGGCGCCCGCCTGGCGGCGCTGAACCCCGGCTGGGCCGGCATCAGCAGCGAACGCGCCGCACAGCAGTTTGGCCTGCACATCGTCAGCCACGCCATCCAGGACGACGCCTACAACCGCACGCGCTTTGCCGTCATCTGCCTGCCGCACACCCTTGCCACCCCGGCCCCCACAGGCAAGGACTGCACCAGCCTGGTGATTTCCGTGCCCAACCGCCCCGGCGCCGTACACGATCTGCTCGTCCCCCTGAAGACGCACGGCGTCTCCATGACGCGTTTCGAATCGCGCCCGGCCCGCACCGGCCAGTGGGAGTACTACTTCTACATCGACCTGGAAGGCCACCCGGCCCAGCCCAACATGGCCAAGGCCTTGGCCGAGCTGCAGAGCCTGAGCGCCTTCTACAAGGTGCTGGGCACCTACCCCGTGGCTGCAGCCTGAGGACGCTCCCGCATGTTTGAACAACTGGGATTGATCGGCTGCGGCCTGATGGGCGGCTCGTTTGCGCTGGCACTGAAAGAAGCCGGCCTGGTGAAGCGCGTGGTCGGCTACAGCAAGTCCCCCTCCACCACCGAACGCGCCCGCCAGATGGGCGTGATCGATGACATCGCCCCCACCGCCGCACTGGCCGCCTCCGGCGCCGACCTGGTGCTGCTGGCCATGCCGGTGGCAGCCACCGAAGCCACGCTCCAATCCATCCAGCAGCAGGTCACCCCCCGCACGCTGGTGATGGACGTGGGCTCCACCAAGACCGATGTGGTGCACGCAGCGCGCAGCGCACTGGGCAACAGCTTCGGCAGCTTTGTGCCGGCCCACCCCATTACCGGCAAGGAAGTGGCCGGCGTCGAACACGCCGACGTCCACCTGTACCGCAATGCCCTGGTGGTGCTGACCCCCACCGAACACACCCTGGCGCCCCAGTTGCAGCATGCCGAAGCACTGTGGAAGGCTCTGGGTTGCCGCGTGACCCGCATGGCCCCGGAAACACACGACACCGCATTCGCCGCCGTCAGCCACCTGCCCCATCTGCTGGCCTTTGCCATGATGAACGGCGTGCTGGCCCAGCCGGAAGCGGCTCATTTTCTGTCGCTGGCCGGCCCCGGCTTTCGGGACTTCACCCGCATCGCTGGCGGCGAGCCCCGTCTGTGGCGCGATGTGCTGCTGGCCAACAAAAAAGAAGTACTGGCCCAGTCCCGCCACTTCCAGCAGGCACTGCAGCAGTTGGAACAGGCCATGCTGGCCGATGACGACCAGGCGCTGCAAGCCCTGCTGACCCGCGCCAGCGATGCCCGCCTGCACTGGACCATGGGCCAGCCCCCGGCGGACCGCACGCCGGCCTGACTGTATTTTTGATAATTCCTCCTGCATGTACCGCACCGCATTCCTGGACCTTCCCGCGCTGGCCACGGCCGGCGGCACCGTCAGCCTGCCCGGCTCCAAAAGCATCTCCAACCGCGTACTGCTGCTGGCCGCGCTGAGCCAGGGCACCACCTCCATCCACGACCTGCTGGATTCCGACGACACCCGCGTGATGCTGGCCGGACTCAAGCAGTTGGGCTGCACCATCACGCCCGACGCCGTCACCCCCGGCCAGCCGATTGCCGTGACCGGCATTGGCGGCCAGTTGCCCGCCGGCACGGCGGCCACGCTGTTCCTGGGCAATGCCGGCACCGCCATGCGCCCGCTGACTGCGGCCCTGGCCCTGCTGGGTGGCAACTTTGAAATGACGGGCGTGCCCCGCATGTACGAGCGCCCGATCGGCGACCTGGTCGATGCGCTGCGCCAGCTGGGATGCCAGATCGACTACCTCAAGGACGCAGGCTTCCCGCCGCTGAAAATCGGCCAGCCGGACTTCAGCGCCTGGAGTGACGCTCCCATCCAGGTGCGCGGCGATGTCTCCAGTCAGTTCCTGACCGCGCTGCTGATGGCCCTGCCCCTGCTGGCAGCGGACAAGCCCATCACCATCGAGGTGGTGGGAGAACTGATCTCCAAGCCCTACATCCACATCACGCTGGAGCTGCTGGCGCGTTTTGGCATCCAGGTGCGCAACGAAAGCTGGCAGCGCTTTGTGATTCCCTCCGGCAGCCGCTACCAGTCGCCGGGCGCCATCCATGTGGAAGCCGACGCCTCGTCCGCCAGCTACTTCATCGCCCTCGGCGCCCTCGCAGCCGCCACGCCCGGCCAGCCAGGCGTGCGGATTCTGGGCGTGGGCAAGGACTCCATCCAGGGTGATATCCGTTTTGTGGAAGCCGCCCAGGCCATGGGTGCACAGGTGGAAAGCGGCCCCAACTGGCTGCAGGTCGGCCGTGGCGCCTGGCCGCTGAAGGCCATCGATCTGGACTGCAACCACATTCCCGACGCCGCCATGACGCTGGGCATCATGGCGCTGTACGCCCAGGGCACGACCACGCTGCGCAACATCGCCAGCTGGCGCGTCAAGGAAACCGACCGCATCGCCGCCATGGCCTGCGAACTGCGCAAGCTGGGCGCCACGGTGGAAGAAGGCGCGGACTACATCCGCATCACCCCGCCCGCCAGTGCGGCCGGGTGGAAAGCCGCCAGCATCCACACCTATGACGACCACCGCGTGGCGATGTGCTTCGCGCTGGCTGCCTTCAATCCGGCCGGCCTGCCGGTGCGCATCGAAGACCCGCAGTGCGTGGGCAAGACCTTCCCGGACTTCTTTGAATCGCTGTTTGCCGTGTGCGACACCCCGGCACAGCAGATTCCGGTGATCTGCATCGATGGCCCCTCCGGCTCCGGCAAAGGCACGGTGGCGGCCCAGGTGGCCGAACGCCTGGGCTACCACCTGCTGGATTCCGGCGCGCTCTACCGCATCACCGGCCTGGTGGCCACCCGCGCCGGCATGGCGCTGGAGGCCGCCAACGCCGAACGCATTGCGGCGCTGATTGCCACGCAGCGGCTGGAATTCACCCCCGACCAGCGCGTGCTGGTCAATGGCGAAGACGTCTCGCTGGCCATCCGCTCCGAGGAAGCCGGCATGAACGCCTCCAAAGTCTCGGCCTTCCCAGCCGTGCGCAACGCCCTGCTGGGTGTGCAGCACGCTTTTCGCGCCCTGCCCGGCCTGGTGGCCGACGGCCGCGACATGGGCACGGTGATCTTCCCCCAGGCGCCGCTGAAGGTCTACCTCACGGCCAGCGTGCAATGCCGCGCCGAGCGTAGGTATAAGCAGTTGATTTCCAAGGGACTTCCTGCTAATATGCAGGCGCTTTTTGCGGACCTTGAAGCCCGGGATGCGCGCGACATGGATCGTGCAGCCGCCCCCCTCAAGCCCGCAGAAGACGCGCTGCAACTGGACAACTCCACCGGCACGGCCGAAGAAGCCGTACAACAGGTGATGGACTGGTGGACAGCGCGCCAGCCTTTTGCGCCCGCCGCACAAGGTTGAGCACTGGGTCCGCACACCACATTCGCGCCTTTTTCATGCGCACTGGTGCTGCGGTTTGCAACCTTTTAACCCGCAGGGTGACACCTGCAAGCCTCTGCTTACAGCCATAAAAACGCCGGCAATGGTGCCGTCGGAAACCTGTTCGCAGTCAAGGAACTACATGTCTGAATCTTTTGCAGCCCTTTTTGAAGAGTCGTTGACACGCACCGAAATGCGTCCTGGCGAAGTCATTACCGCTGAAGTCGTGCGCGTTGAGCACAACTTCGTGGTGGTGAACGCTGGCCTGAAGTCGGAAGCCTACGTGCCTCTGGACGAGTTCAAGAGCGACCAGGGCGAAGTCGAAGTCCAAGTGGGTGACTTCGTGTCCGTGGCCATCGGCTCCATCGAAAACGGCTACGGCGACACCATCCTGTCGCGCGACACCGCCAAGCGTCTGGCTTCCTGGCTGTCGCTGGAAAAGGCGCTGGAATCCGGCGAATTCGTGACCGGCACCACTTCCGGCAAGGTCAAGGGCGGCCTGACCGTTCTGGTCAACGGCATCCGCGCTTTCCTGCCCGGTTCGCTGATCGACACCCGTCCCATCAAGGACCTGACCCCCTACGAAAACAAGACCCTGGAATTCAAGGTCATCAAGCTGGATCGCAAGCGCAACAACGTGGTGCTGTCGCGCCGCGCTGTGGTCGAAGCCTCCATGGGCGAAGAACGCGCCAAGCTGATGGAAACCCTGAAGGAAGGCGCCATCGTGCAAGGCGTGGTCAAGAACATCACCGAATACGGTGCGTTCGTTGACCTGGGCGGCATCGACGGTCTGCTGCACATCACCGACATGGCATGGCGCCGCGTGCGTCACCCTTCGGAAGTGGTGACTGCCGGCCAGGAAATCACTGCCAAGATCCTGAAGTTCGACACCGAAAAGAACCGCGTGTCCCTGGGCCTGAAGCAAATGGGCGACGATCCTTGGATGGGCGTGTCGCGCCGTTATCCTTCGGCCACCCGTCTGTTCGGCAAGGTCACGAACATTGCCGACTACGGCGCGTTCGTGGAACTGGAACCCGGTATCGAAGGTCTGGTGCACGTGTCCGAAATGGACTGGACCAACAAGAACATTGCTCCTTCCAAGCTGGTCACCCTGGGTGACGAAGTGGAAGTCATGGTTCTGGAAATCGACGAAGACAAGCGTCGCATCTCCCTGGGCATGAAGCAATGCAAGGCCAACCCCTGGCAAGAATTCGCTCAGAACACCAAGCGCGGCGACCGCGTGAAGGGCCCCATCAAGTCCATCACCGACTTCGGCGTGTTCGTGGGTCTGGCTGCCGGTATCGACGGCCTGGTGCACCTGTCCGACCTGTCCTGGAACGAAACCGGCGAAGCCGCTGTTCGTAACTACAAGAAGGGCCAGGAAGTCGAAGCCATCGTGCTGGCCGTGGACGTGGAGCGCGAGCGCATCTCCCTGGGCATCAAGCAACTGGACAGCGATCCTTTCACGACCTTCGTGACCGTGAACGACAAGGGCCAGATCGTGACCGGCAAGGTCAAGACCGTGGACCAACGTGGCGCTGAAATCGATCTGGGCGAAGACATCATCGGCTACCTGCGCGTGTCCGAACTCTCCCGCGATCGCGTGGAAGATGCCCGTTCCGTGCTGAAGGAAGGCGACGAAGTGACCGCCGTGGTGGTGAACGTGGATCGCAAGACCCGCAACATCCAGCTGTCCATCAAGCAAAAGGACCAAGCTGAACAGCAAGAAGCCATGGCTTCCCTGTCGGCCCAATCCTCCAAGGAAAATGCCGGCACCACCAGCCTGGGCGCTCTGCTGCGCGCCAAGCTGGACGCCGACAAGTAATCCCACAGTGTTAGCCCTGAGCTAACACTGAGGATTCGCAAGCAGCGGGCGCTCTCTCGGCGCCCGCTGCGCTTTTCACCCTAGCCTCACTTTTGTGCGATGACCCGATCTGACCTCGTCGAGGAACTGGCCGCCCGCTTCGATCAGCTGACCCAGCGCGATGCCGAACTGGCCGTGAAAACCATCCTGGACGCCGTGAGCGACGCCCTGGTGCGTGGCCAGCGCATTGAGATCCGCGGTTTTGGCAGCTTCTCTGTCACCCGCCGCCCCCCCCGCCTGGGCCGCAATCCCCGCAGCGGCGAAGCCGTGCAGATTCCCGCCAAGCGCGTTCCCCATTTCAAGCCCGGCAAGGCGCTGCGCGAAGATGTGGACCACCCCGTGCCCACGGCCACCAGCGACACCACCACCCTCCTGCAACGCAAGGCCTGAGCCCTTGCATCCGCATGCTGTGCTGGCTCAAAAAGCACAGCGAAGGTTCTAGAATCAGAGCGTCACTACAAGGGCGCGCATGAAATACCTGTTGTGGCTGCTCAAGGCAGCCATTTTTTTCACCCTCTTCGCCTTCGCGCTGAACAACCAGCAAGAAGTCACGGTGCATTTCTTCTTTGGCACGCAATGGCGGGCCCCTCTGGTCCTGGTGGTACTGTCTGCCTTCGGCCTGGGCCTGATTGCCGGGGTGCTCGGCATGGTGCCGCGCTGGTGGAAGCACCGCAAGGCTGCGGCCCACGCCCAGAAACCAGCCCCGGCACCCGCCAATGCCGAGACGTCGGCACCTGTGACCTCTTCCGACACCATTTCCTCGAGCATCCATGGAATTTGACCTCAGCTGGATCCTGCTGGGCCTGCCGCTGGCCTTCATCCTGGGCTGGCTGGCTTCGCGCCTGGACCTGCGCCAGATCCGCGCGGAAAACCGCCAGGCACCCAAGGCCTATTTCAAAGGCCTGAACTTCCTGCTCAACGAGCAGCAGGACAAAGCCATCGATGCCTTCATCGAGGCCGTGCAGAACGACCCCGACACCACCGAGCTGCACTTTGCACTGGGCAATCTGTTCCGTCGCCGTGGCGAATACAACCGCGCCGTGCGCGTGCACGAGCACCTGCTGTCACGGGCAGACCTGAGCGCCTCCGACCGCGAACGTGCCCAGCACGGTCTGGCCCAGGACTTTCTGAAAGCCGGCCTGCTGGACCGTGCCGAAGAAGCCCTGCGCCGCCTGGAAGGCACGCCCTACGAGACCGAATCCCGCCTGGCACTGCTGGCCATCTATGAACGCTCACGCGACTGGCCGCTGGCTGCGGACATTGCCCGCCGCATGCAGACTGCCAACCAGGGCGACTTCAGCGCCCGCCTGGCCCATTACCTGTGCGAGCAAGCCAGCGAAAAAGCCGCCCACGCCCAGCTGGAGCCCGCCATGGACCTGCTCCATGAAGCCGTGGCCATCGCCCCCCAGTCCATCCGCCCACGCATCGAACTGGCCAAGGTGCTGCACCGCCTGCAACGCTCCGAGGACGCCTTCCAGTCCCTGGTCACGCTGTCGCGCGAAACACCGCAGGGCCTGCCACTGGCCGCGCCGCTGCTGCTGGAAGTGGCGGCTGCCAGCAACCACACCACCGATGCCGCAGCCCTGCTGCGCCAGCACTACCAGCAGACACCGTCGCTGGACCTGCTGGACGCCTTGGTCGCGCTGGGGGCAGCCCCCGCATCGCCCCAAGACAGCGAAGCCCAGGCCGACGCCCGCAGCTGGTATGTGCAACATCTGTCCCGCGAACCCTCGCTGGTCGCGGCCACCAAGTGGCTGGCAGGCGAAAAGCTGGAACAGGAACAGTTCCACCCCGCCGTGCAAAAAGCGCTGGACCATGCCAGCAAACCGCTGCTGCGCTATCGCTGTGCCGCCTGCGGCTTTGAAGCCCGCACCCATTTCTGGCATTGCCCCGGCTGCCAGAGCTGGGACAGCTACCCCGCACGCCGCGTCGAAGAGTTGTAACCACGCCCTTGCCAGCCGCCCGGCCATGGCGGCTGGGCTGAACTGGGTTTGGCCAATGAAAAAAAAGCTGCGACGCATCGCAGCTTTTTTTGTGGCTGCACCGGCATGCCGGTATAGCAGGGGCAAGCCAGAGCCGGCTCAACCCGCCTTCACGGTCAGGTTGTTGGCCACCGAACTCACCCCCTGCACCGCCTTGGCGATGTCACCGGCGCGATCCTTGGCCGCCTGGCTGGGCGCTTCGCCCGTCAGCGTGACCACACCGTCCTTGGTGTCCACATTGATCTTGATGGCGCTCAGCTCGGAGTCCTTGATCAGGCCCGCATTCACTGCGGCCGTGATCGAAGCCGAGTCGGCTGCCGAGACCATGGCATTGCCAGCTTCCTTGGCGGCGTCCTTGGCCGCATCGGCGGCATTGGTGGCGGCAGCGGAGGCATTGGCCGCCGCGTTGTCTGCCGCCTTTTCGGTGTTGGCGATGGCGCTGTCGAGCTTCTGGCCTGCGGTCTGTCCCTCGTCAGCAGCCTTGTTGCAGGCCGCCAGGCCAAAGGCCAGGGCCGAAACGGCAATGATCTGCACAATGCGTTGGGTCGATTTATTCACGGTGTCTGCTCCTTCGTTCTGACAGTTCATCGGAATGGCGCAAGGCCATGCCAGCCTACTCTACGTGGTTACCACATGGCATGGAGTGAGGCGCACTCTCAGCAGCGAGTAGGACAAACACCTACAAAACCGATGGATGGTGCTATCCAATTCCATAGCAGCAACTGCGCTCCTGTCGAGCGCGCATCAGCGCTTTGCTGTGAAACCACGCACAATCGGGCCATGCTGACCTCTCTCGCCCGCTACTTCCCTTTTCTGGCCTGGCCCCGGCCCACCGCCGCGTTGCTGCAAGGGGAGTTCTGGGCCGGCCTGACGGTCGGGCTGATGCTGCTTCCCCAGGGCGTGGCCTACGCTGCGCTGGCAGGCATGCCGCTGATCACCGGCA
The DNA here is from genome assembly GCF_030056555.1 of Comamonas sp. 17RB. Classification (NCBI taxonomy): domain Bacteria; kingdom Pseudomonadati; phylum Pseudomonadota; class Betaproteobacteria; order Burkholderiales; family Comamonadaceae; genus Comamonas; species Comamonas sp. 17RB. Next base: position 242,947 of record NZ_JASHHY010000004.1, read on the forward strand.
TCTATGCCTCCATTGTCCCGGCTTTGGTCGCGGTGCTGTTCAGCGGCTCTCCCCGGCTGGGCGTCGGCCCCACCGCCCTGAGTGCGCTGTTGATCGGTGCTTCGCTGACAGGGCTGGCCGAGCCCGGATCCGCCCACTGGGTGCTGCTGGCAGCCTGGATGGCCATCCTGGCCGGTCTGGTGCAGGCCGCACTGGGGCTGGTGCGTGCCGGCTGGCTGCTCAACCTGGTCACCGCCCCGGTGCTGACCGGCTTCACCCAGGCGGCTGCCCTGCTGATCCTGGCTTCCCAGCTGCCAGCGGTGCTGGGCCTGCGCAGCACCTGGAGTGCCGTCTGGAACACGCCCTCGCTCCAGCACTTTGACGGACACGCCATTGCCTATGGCGTGGGCAGCATTGCGCTGCTGGTGCTGGCCAAGCGCTGGCGCGCGGCCTTTCCGTCGGCGATTGTCATCATCGCCCTCACCGGCATCGTCAGCTGGGCCACGGGGTATGCCGATGCCGGTGGCGATGTGGTGGGCCATCTGCCCAGCGGCCTGCCGCAGCTCACATGGCCCGGCATGCTCAGTTGGGAGGAATTCAGCGCGCTGATCCTGCCGGTGCTGGTGATCTCGCTGGTCAGCTTCCTGGAAACCGCGTCCAGCGCCCAGGTCGAGCACCAGCAGGCAGGCACCCGCTGGAACGAGAACCAGGACCTGATCGCCCAGGGCCTGTCCAAGATCAGCGCCGGCCTGTTCGGCAGCTTTGCCACCAGCGCATCGTTCTCGCGCTCGGCCGTCAATCTGCTGGCTGGCGCCAAGACCGGGTACTCCAACCTCTTTGCCATCCTGCTGGTAGTGGTGGTGGTGCTGTGGTTCATTCCCGCGCTCTACCATGTGCCGCAGGCCGCGCTGGCGGCCATCGTCATTACGGCCGTGGTCAACCTGATCAAGCCCCGGGCCATCCTCTACCTGTTCCAGATCTCCAGGGTGGAAGGCTGCATTGCCCTGGCCACCCTGCTGCTGACGCTGCTGACCGCACCGCAGATGTACTGGGGGGTGTTTGCCGGCATTGTGCTGAGCCTGGGCTATTTTCTGTACCAGCGCCTGCACCCCCGCATCATCGAAGTGGCGCCCCATCCCGACGGCAGCCTGCGCGACCGCCACCTGTGGCAATTGCCCGCCATCGCCCCGGAGGTGCTGGCCCTGCGCATGGATGCCGAGCTGGATTTCGCCTCCGCACAGTCGCTGGAGCGCCACATCACCGACCAGCTGGCGCAGCGCCCGGACATCCGCATCTTGTATCTGGCCGCCTTGCCCATCAACCGCATCGACGTGACAGGCGTCGAAATGTTCGTGCGACTGCGGCGGTCCTTGCAAAAGCAGGGAATTGCCCTGCATATCGGGGGAATGAAACTCCCCGTGGAACAGATACTGGTACGTGCCGGAGCACTGGTGCCCGGCGATGACCTGGTGCTGTACCGAACCGATGCCCAAGCTCTCTCGTCCCTGGCCCCTTCAACTCCGACGCCAAAAACGTCGGTGCCGCCAGGGTATGCGCGAGGCTGATACACTCCCGTCACACTTTCGAACAATTTTCGTGACTGGATCTAAGGCTTTCCCCATGGTGTCCCTGCAGGATCTGCAACTGGAAGCTGCCCGCGCACTGGTAGGTGCCGGCCAGCTGCCTGCAGACGCTGAGCCTGCTCGCTATCTGCAGGCCCTCATTGACGGTCTGTGCGAGCTGTCGCTCAAAGATCCACTCACCGGTCTGTCCAACCGCCGCCAGCTTTTCACGGTCATCGACTGTGAACTGGACCGTGTGGCCCGTTCGGGCGAAGCAGCACTGCTGCTGATGCTGGACATCGACCACTTCAAACACATCAACGACGCCCATGGCCACGTGGCTGGCGACCAGGTGCTGCAGGCCGTGAGCCGCGTGCTGGCCGACAGCGTGCGCCCCATGGACACCCTGGTGCGCTTTGGTGGCGAGGAATTCGCCATCGTCCTGCCGGCCTGCCATGCCGCGTTCGGCAAATCGGTGGCCGAACGCATCCGCCGTGCGGTCGAAGCCGTGCGCGTGCCCATTTCCCCCACCCAGGAGCTGCAGGTCACTGTGAGCGTCGGCGGCGCCTTCGCGCTCCAATGGATCCGCAGCACCCGCAAACTGTGGCTGGAACGTGCGGACCAACAGCTCTACCGCTCCAAAAGTGGCGGTCGCAACTGCGTGCATATCGAAGAACAACCGGACAGTACCGTTTCTGCAGAAGAAAAAAGCTTACTATTTGGGCCTTTGACCCACATGCCGTCCACCTGGGCGGATGTATCCGAAGATGCCGCGGCGTGGAACGCCGTGGATGAGCCTGCCGGCAGCGTCAACTGAAAGCAATAAGATGAGCGACGTGCTGTCCCCCCCTTCCCCGTTAGCCACTGCCCAGTCCACGCATGTACCTTCTTCGCGTGGTTCGCGTGCGCACATCATTGCCATCACCAGTGGCAAGGGTGGCGTCGGGAAAACCTTTGTCTCCGCCAACCTGGCGGCAGCCCTCACCCGCCACGGCCTGCGCGTGCTGGTGCTGGATGCCGACCTTGGTCTGGCCAATCTGGACGTGGTGCTGAACCTCTACCCCAAGGTCACGCTGCACGATGTGTTCACCGGCAAGGCCACGCTGGACGAAGCAGTGATCACCGCGCCCGGTGGCTTCTCGGTGCTGCTGGCCGGCTCCGGCATGGTGGAATATTCCCGCCTGACCCCGGAAATCCGCAACCAGCTGATGCATGTGATCGACACACTGGCGCCCCGCTACGACGTGGTGCTGCTCGACACCGGCGCCGGCATTTCCGACGTGGTGCTGTTCTCCGTGTCGCTGGCCTCCGAAGTGCTGATCGTGGCCACGCCCGAACCCACCTCGTTGACCGATGCCTACGCCGCCATCAAGGTGCTGACCACCCAGCAAAAGCGCCATAACATGCGCCTGGTGATCAACCAGGCCGCACGCCCCGGTGACGGCCGCGCCATCACTGGCCAGCTGCAACAGGTGCTCAACCGCTTTGTCAGCACGGAATCCGGCAACCCCATGCGCCTGATCCACATGGGCGACATTCCCGCCGACAAGGCCGTGCGTGAATCGGTAATGCGCCGCCAGTTGCTGCTGCACAGCATGCCTGGCTGCCCGGCAGCCCTGGCCGTGGCCCAGCTGGCCAACAAAATCAAGACCATGCTGACCCCGGTGGAGTACGCCTGAGCGGCCTCCAGCCCCAGCGCTCAAGAACAACGGTGCAGTTATCTGCACCGTTTTTTTATTGCAGCAGGCTTGAAAGCACGCCACAACCATTGGGCAGTGTGGCACGCGGCGGCGCCAGCACCACCGCCCGGAATCGCGTGCAGGCCGGCTCTGCATGGCGGCTCTGCGGCAGACCATGCGCCCCGGCCACCAGTCCATTGCCCATCAGCACCCATCAGCACGCCTGGGGTGCTGCCGCCCACACAACAAAAAAGGCGCCCAGTGGGCGCCTTTGGAAAGTGGGCAACACCGCCGCGCGGCGGCATTACGCAGCACAGCTTACAGGGTACGGCGACGGCCATCCACACTGAAGGCGCCCGCACCGAAGGCGGCGAAGGCCAGCAGCCCACCCACCACTGCCACGTTCTTGTTGAACAGCAGTTGTTGCATGCCCGCCTGGTCAGCCGGCAGCCCCCAGTAGGCATGGAAGAAAAAGCTGGCCACCAGCGTAAAGAACGCCAGCACCAGGGCCGCCCAGCGTGTGCCCCAGCCCAGCAGCAGGGCGATGCCCCCCAGCAGCTCGATCAGCAGACCGATGCCGACTGCCACCGTGGGCATCGGCATGCCCATGGCCCCGGCATAGCCCACAGCCCCGGCAAAACCGCTGATCTTGCCGAACCCGGCAGGGATGAACAGAAAAGCCATCAGGATGCGCCCGACCAGCGCAAAGACGTTCTGAGAAGAATTCCACATCATGTTGCGTGCTCCTAGTTGTACCAATCAGGCGGCCAAATCAAACACCAAGACCTCGGCCTGGCTGGCCTGGTCCAGCGTCAGACTGGATTCATTCTCGATAAGCGCAGCATCCCCACTTGTCAGCTTTTGTCCATTGATGGACACCGCGCCCGAAACGACAAACACATAGGCCTTGCGCTGGGCATCCAGGGCCTGGTGCAGTGCGGAGGAACCGTCCATCAGCGTGGCGTAGATGCGGGCATCGGCGTTGAGCTGCACCGAGTTCTCCGCGCCATCCGGCGATGCCACCAGGCGCAGGATATTGGTTTTCTCTGCATTGGTGAAGCGCTTTTGCTCGTAGCCGGGCTCCATGCCCTGGCGCAGCGGCAGCAGCCAGATCTGCAGGAAATGCGTGGTCTGACCGGCGGCGTGGTTGTGCTCGCTGTGCACCACCCCACTGCCGGCAGTCATGCGCTGGACCTCGCCCGGCGCAATCACCTGCTCGTTGCCCATGCTGTCCTTGTGCGAGAGCTGGCCCGACATCACATAGCTGACGATCTCCATATCCCGGTGACCATGGGAGCCAAAGCCGGTGCCGGGAGCGATGCGGTCTTCATTGATAACACGGAGATTGCCCCAGCCCATGTGGGCCGGATCGTAGTAGCTGGCGAAGGAAAAGCTGTGCTGGGACACCAGCCAGCCATGGTCGGCGTGGCCCCGGTCGGCGGATTTGTGGATACGGATCATCGCGGTGCTCCTTGTGTGAATGGCGGGCTGCGCGCTGTTGTGCAACCCATGGATGTACTGTAGGGCGGGGGCTGTTGCAGGGGGCAACATGGGTTTGATGGCATCATTCAAATCTTTTGCATCCTGCAATGCCATGCCCCAACCCCGCGACGTGCTCACCCCCGACAGCCTGTCCATGCTGCAGGTGATTGCCGACACCGGCAGCTTTGCCGCCGCCGCGCGCACCCTGGGACTGGTCCCCAGCGCCCTGACCTACCGCGTGCGCCAAATGGAAGAAGCACTGGATGTGCTGCTGTTCGACCGCCGCTCGCGCCAGGCCCAACCCACCGAGGCCGGCCAGGCCCTGCTGCAGGAAGCCGACCGCCTGCTGCAGGACATGGACGCCGTGGCCCACCGCGTCAAGCGCGTGGCCACCGGATGGGAGCCGCAGCTGACCATCGTGGTCGACGGCGTGATCGACCGTGCCACCCTGCTGGACCTGGTCGAAGCCTTCTACGCCCTGCACCCTCCGACGCGCCTGAAGCTGGTGGAAGGCATTCTGTCGGGCACGCTGGAGACCCTCACCTCCGGCCGCGCCGACCTGGCCATCGGCGTGAGCGTGCAGTCCAGTGACACCGCCAGCCTGCAGACCCGTGATCTGGGCGACATGATCTTCCGCTTTGCCGTGGCGCCCCACCATCCGCTGGCCGCTGCCGCCGAACCCATCGACGATGAAACCCTGCTGGCCCACCGGCTGATCGTGGTGGCGGACTCCGGCGTGCGCGACGCCGCCAGCGTGGGCCTGCTCGGCGGGCAGGACACCCTCACGGTGGGCAGCATGCCCGCCAAGATCGAGGCGCAGATCCGCGGCCTGGGCTGCGGCTTTCTGCCCGACAGCATGGTCGCTCCCTATGTTGCAGCCGGCTTGCTCCGCGTCAAGGACGTCGCCCGCCCCACGCGTAATATGCGGCTGCGCTATGCGTGGACACCTTCGGCGCACACCCGCCCCGGCCGGGCCCTGCAGTGGTGGCTGGAACAGCTGGAAAGCCCCACCACCCGCAACGCCCTGCTGGCCCATTCACGGCACCCCCACCTGCCCGGCGGCGGGTCGGATGCAGTGTAGAGTGTGAACCGGAGTGCACGCCCAGCGCCGCGCACCCCATACCCATAACGGAGACTCTCCATGCCGCGCAACGCAGCCTACGACACCCCTCTGCCCGCTCCCTCCCGCCCCTATCACATCGCCATCATCGGCGCCGGCATGGCCGGCACCGCCTGCGCCCGCACCCTGGTGCAGGCCGGCTTTCGCGTGTCGGTCTTCGAACAGGAGGCCCAGGCCGGCGGCCGCATGGGCCATGTCGACACCGCCAACGGCAGCTTCGATGCCGGCGTGCAGTTCTTCACCGTGCGCGACCCGCGCTTTGCCCAGGCACTGGACGTGACCGTACCGGGCCTGTGCCGCCCCTGGAGCGCCACCACCATCGTGGTGCTGGACGAAACCGGCAAGAAAGTCGCCCGCCCCAATGGCAAGGAACACCACTGGGTGGCCTGCCCCGGCATGGGCGATCTGGTGCGCACCTGGGCCGCCCCGCTGGAGCGCCATGGCATGCTGCACACCCGCACCCAGGTCCAGGCCCTGGAACGCGACCGCCTGCACCCGGACCAATGGCAGCTGCGCGTCTCCAGCCCGGATGACGCCCCCAATGTCTATGCCGGCTTTGACGCCGTGGTGCTGGCCATCCCCGCCCCGGCTGCCACCCTGCTGCTGCGCGGCAGTGGTGTGCAAAGCCCGCTGACCCTGCCGCTGTCGGAAGTGGAAATGGAACCCTGCTGGACCATGATGCTGTCCTTCCCCCAGGCCATGCAGCCCGGCGTGACCACACTGGGCCCGGACTGGAACGTGGCCAGCAGCACCCACCACCGCATTGCCTGGCTGGCGCGCGAATCGTCCAAGCCCGGCCGCTCGCTCAAGGAACGCTGGACGGTGCACGCCAGTGCCGAATGGTCGCTCAAGCACCAGAATGACAGCCCGGCCCGTGTGCTGGCCAAGCTGCACAAGGCTTTCACCGAAGTGACGGGCATCCGCGTGCAGCCCAGCCACATGGATGTGCGTCTGTGGCCCCACGCCCGCACCAGCACCCCGCTGGGCCAGTCGTTTGCCTGGGACTCGCACGAGCAGTTCGGTGTCTGCGGCGACTGGTGCGTGGGCATGCGGGTCGAAGACGCATTCCTCTCCGGCCTGGATCTGGCGCTGGCCATTGCCGATCAGGTGGACAATCCAGCCTGATCTCCTGCGGCCTGCGGGCCGGCCCCCTGTGATGGTGCCGCCTGCCAGGCCTGTGCCCGCACATGCCTGACTCTGCCTGCCCACCTTCGGCCGCTGCTGCGGCCTCCTTGCCCACCACGGCCGCTCCCTACTGCGGCCGTTTTGCCCCCTCCCCCACCGGCCCGCTGCACGCGGGCTCGCTGGTTGCCGCCCTGGCCAGCTGGCTGGATGCCCGCGCCCATGGCGGCACCTGGCTGGTGCGCATCGAAGACATCGACCCTCCGCGCTGCCAACCCGGCGCCGACCAGCACATCCTGCAGCAGCTGGCCCGGTGCGGACTGCATCCCGACGCCCCCCCGGTCTGGCAATCGCAGCGCCAGGCGCACTATGCGGCAGCGCTGGAGCAGCTGCGACACAGCGACCTGGCCTACCCCTGCGGCTGCGGACGCCGTGACCTGGAAGCTGCCTGGGCGGCCCAGGGCATGGTCCATGTGCGCCATGTGGAGCGCCCCTATCCCGGCACCTGCCGCCACGGCCTGCATGGCAAACCGGCACGCAGCTGGCGCTTCCGGCTCGATGAATATGTGCGGAACTGGCCTCCCAGACAGGCGGCCGGGGCGACACCGGCCGGCTTTGCACTAGAAGATGGCTGCCTGCACTGGCAGGACCGGCGCCTAGGACCCCAAACCCAGCGCCCCGTCGAGGCCGTGGGCGACTTCATCCTGCAGCGCGCCGACGGCCTGTATGCCTACCAGCTGGCCGTGGTGGTGGACGATGCACTGCAGGGCATCACCCATGTGGTGCGCGGCGAAGACCTGACCGACAACACCCCCCGCCAGATGCTGCTGCAGCATGCCCTGGGCGTACCGACACCGGCCTATCTGCACACGCCGCTGGTGCTGATGCCCGATGGAGAAAAACTCTCCAAGCAGCATGGCGCCACACCGCTGGATCTCAGCGACCCATTGTTTGCGCTATATCAAGCCGCCTCTGTACTGGGCTTGTCGCCCGTGGAGAGCCCCGCGACAATCCCGGACGCCTTGCACACATGGGTCCTGAATTGGCAGGGCTTTTACAATGCGGCCCGTGACCGATACTCCTCATACCCCCGCTGCCCCTGATGCAGCCCCCACCCCGCAAGGCCAGGCGCCTGCCGGTGTGCTCCACCCCAAGACCATCCGCAGCTTCGTCCGCCGCACCGGCCGTGTGACCACCGGCCAGGCCAAGGCGTTTGAAGACCTGGGCCCCCGCTATCTGCTGAACTACCAGAACGCCCCGCTGGACGCGCAGGCCGCCTTTGGCCGCACCGCGCCACTGATTCTGGAAATCGGCTTTGGCATGGGCGAAGCCACGGCACACATCGCCCGTGTCCGCCCGGATGATAATTTCCTGTGCTGCGAAGTGCACGAGCCCGGCGTGGGCGCCTTGCTCAAGCGCATTGGCGAGCACGACATCACCAACATCCGCATCCTCCAGCACGATGCGGTGGAAGTGCTGGAGCAGATGCTGCCCGAAGGCTGCCTGGACGGCATCCACATCTTCTTCCCGGACCCCTGGCACAAGAAGAAACACAACAAGCGGCGTCTGATCCAGAGCGCTTTTGTGGCCAAGTTGACCGCTCGTCTGAAAGTCGGTGGCTATATCCATTGCGCCACAGACTGGCAGCCTTATGCGGAACAGATGCTGGAAGTGCTGGACGCCGAACCTTTGCTGCGCAACACTGCCGAAGGCTATGCGCCGCAACCCGACTACCGCCCGCTGACCAAGTTCGAAAACCGCGGCCTGCGTCTGGGCCATGGCGTGTGGGACGTCGTTTTCCGCCGCGTATAGCACCCCCAGTTCATTGAGTCCGACAAGGCAGCATGCAAATTCTTCAGAACCTGGTTGAGATGACCGGCCACCGCGATCATGTGCGGTTGGAAGTGTCGGTACTCTCCACCATGCAGCAGCTGCCCCATGTGACCAATGTGCGCGCGCTGGAGCTGGCCGAGCAGGCAGAAGGCACCCTGATCCGCCCCCGCACCTGGCTGCAGGACGGCGAGATCCTGTCTTCCGACTGCGAAGCCTCCAGCGACCAGCGTGGCCAACCCCTGCACACGCTGCCGCCACTGGCCGAGTGCATCCAGCAGGCCCGCAGCAGTGCCCGCCACAGCGACGGTCCCCACCACCATGTGCTGTGGCTGCCGGTGTGGATGCACAACAAGGCGCGCACCTGCCTCGAGATCACCCAGTCCCGCCCTTTCAGCACCCAGCGCATCGAGGTGCTGCAAGGCATCTTCCGCGTCTACCAGAACTACCAGAGCCTGCTGGACTACAGCGAACGCGATGCCCTGACCGGCCTGCTCAACCGCAAGACCTTTGACGAGCAGTTCATCCGCTTTGCCAGCCTGGAAGCCAATGCCAGCGTCGCCGCGGCGCCGCACAGCCTGAGCGACGAAGTCCCCCAGCAGTGGCTGGCGGTGGTGGACATCGACCACTTCAAGCAGGTCAACGACCGCTTCGGCCACCTGTTTGGCGATGAGGTGCTGATTCTGGTGGCCAATCTGCTGCGCGCCTCGTTCCGTACCCAGGACCGCATCTTCCGCTTTGGCGGTGAGGAGTTCGTGATCCTGCTGCGCGCCGCCTCGCTGAAGGAAGCGCACCAGGTGTTCGAGCGTTTTCGCAAGACCGTGGAATCCCACGCTTTCCCGCAGCTGGGCCAGATCACCGTCAGCCTGGGCTTTACCAGCACGCGCCTGTGCTCGCCGGTGGAAATCCTGGGACAGTCCGACCAGGCCCTGTACTACGCCAAGCAGCACGGCCGCAACCAGGTCTGCCACTACGAGAGCCTGGTGGCCGAAGGTGCCCTGGGCCACCAGGTGGCCCACGACGACGTCGAGCTTTTCTAGGCTCGCCCCGCAGCCTCCTGGACCGCCAATCCCCTGCTTTCAATCTGCTGCTTTTCCGGCAGCACCATGTGCCGTGCAACAACTTACAACGCCATGCGGATGCAGTTGCGGCCATCGGCCTTGGCCTGGTAGAGCATGCTGTCGGCCCGCTCCAGCAGGCTGCACAGCGTCTCACGTCCGCGCAACTGGGCAATGCCGAAGCTGGCCGTCACCTGCAGCGCCACGCCCTGCGCCAGCACCGGGCCGGTACGCACGAAATCGGCCAGCCGCTGCGCCGATTCCAGCGCCTCGCGGGCCGTGGTTTCCGGCATCACCAGCAGAAACTCCTCGCCTCCGTAGCGCGCCACCCAGTCCACCTGGCTGCGCAGATGCGTCTGCAGGCGCAACGCCACTTCTCGCAGCACGATGTCCCCCACGCCGTGGCCATGCTGGTCGTTGATGGCCTTGAAATGGTCGATGTCCACAAACACCAGCGACAGCGGCCGGCCATAGCGCAGGCTGCGCTCCAGCTCGGACGGCAGGCGCTCATCCAGTGCGCGGCGGTTGAAACAGCCCGTCAAGGCATCGGTCAGCGACAGGCGCTTGACCTCATCCACCAGCACTTCCAGCTTTTGGGTGCGGTCGGCCACCAACCCGTCCAGATTGTCGATGTGGCTGCGCACGTCCCCCTGCAGTTGCAAAAAGCCCTGGACCACCAGGTCAATCTCATCGGACTGCGCGCGCTGCGGGCGCTGCAGCTGCAGCGGCTTGCTCAGCGCGTTGGGCTTGAGCCCGGCGGCAAAGCGCGCAATCTGGGACAGCGGTTGGCGCAGCTCGCGCCCCAGCACCCAGGCCACCATCACGCAGATCAGCAGCGTGAACAGCGCATAGCCAAAGGTCACGCGCAGCGTGGACTGCGCCATGGTGAACAGAAAGTACTGCGGGTCGGCCCAGATCTCCAGCACCCCCAGTGCAATCGCCTGTCCGTCCGGCGGCATGATCTGCACCGTCACGGTGGCCGGCACGTCCCGCACATTCCGGCCGCTGCTGAACGTCTCGCCCGTGGCCAGCGCCTGCACCTGCACCTGGGCCACTTCCGGCAGTGCGCCCATCCAGTCGACCTGTTCGCGCACGGCCCTGGGATCGATGTCCCACAGCGCCATCGACAGATTGCGCATGCTGTTGTCCGCCAGCAGGCGCATGGAACGCTCGAAGCTGGCCTGTTCATGCCGGAACTCGATCCAGGCATGCAACCCGCCCAGCGCCAACATGCAGCCCAGCGACAGCCAGACAATGCGCTGGATCAGCAGCGTGGAAATGGAACGGAAGCGCGTGGTGTCTGCAGACGACATGAAGAGGCCGCGGGCTAGCGCAGCAAACGGCCGATGTCGAAGTCGTAGCGCTTCAACTTCGGCTGGTGGAACTTGCTGAAGGCCTTGAAGTCCACACGCGTCTGCACCTGTGCAAAACGTGACTCGAAGGCCGGAATATTGGTTTCATTCAGCAGCATGAACATGGGGTAGTGCAGCTCCAGCCCCTCGGAGGCGAAGTCGATGCCCCGGAAATGGTCGTAGAGCATCACCAACGCCCAGGCACCCGCCAGGAAGTGGCCTCCAGCCAGCGCCGTCAACTCCCCACGCCTGCGGGCATCCAGGGCCTCCTGCGAGGTGTTGATGGCGCTGAACAAGGCATCCTTGCCAGGCATGCCGCCTTGCTGCCGCCAGGCTTCCATGGCGCCAAAAGCCATCTGGTCGCTGCCGGCCCAGACCAGACGGGCATCGGGATAGCGCTGGTACAGCACCTTGGCCTGCTCGTGCGCCCGCTCGCGCAGCCACTCGCCATAGACCTGCTGGGTGAACACCACCTCCTTGGCTTCCTGCACCGCACGCAGCATGCCCCTGTTCCGTGCCGCCGAGGCGGTGGTGGAGCGGTCCCCAGCCACTGCCATGAAGTGCAGCTTGCCGTCAGCACCGCGCAGCTGGGGCATGATGCGCGCCTTCTGGATCAGCGCCCGGGCAGTCATATAGCCCGCATCTTCCGCACGCGGCTCCATGCTGCCCAGCCAGAACGGATAGCGCTCGCGCGGGCGGCCGGTCTGGGCATGCAGATCCTCCGGGATGCCGCTGAACACCATGAACACCGGAATCCCGGCACCTTCCAGCGAGCGCAGGATTTCCGGGCCCACGCTGTAGTCGTTGGTGACCACCAGGTAGTCGGGCTTGCTGCGCGCCGGCCGCTGTGCGATTTCCTTGGCCAGCGTGATCGGCATCAGGCGATTGCGCTCGGCATAGAGGATCTCCAGCTCCATGCCCAGGCTGCGTGCCGACTGTTGCATCACCTGCGACACCGTCACCCAGTAGCCCTCGCTGCTCTTTCCCGGGTTGATGAAGGTCACGCGCTGCGCTGCCGCCCCCGTTGCAACGCCCAGCAGCAGCGCCATGCATGCCGCCAGGGCACGCAAAGCGGCCCAGCTCCCGCACTGGCGCAGACAGTCCTGTGTCTTCCTACATCCCAGCGCAAGGCGGGCAATCAATGGCATCGTGGAGTTTCCTGGCGCGTGCAGCCCCACCCCGGGCCATCACAGCAAAACCCAGAACGATAGCGAAAAAAAGCCCGCGCATGGCGGGCTTTTTCATGCATGGCCGGAAAACAGGGTTTTCCGCTGCCGCAGCGACGATGTTTTACAGACGCTCGGACACCCAGGCCTGCACCGATGCCAGAGCGGCCGGCACTGCCGCTGCATCCGAGCCACCGGCCATCGCCATGTCGGGCTTGCCGCCGCCCTTGCCGCCCACTTGCTGGGCCACAAAGTTCACCAGCTCGCCAGCCTTGACCTTGGCGGTTTCAGCCTTGGTCACACCGGCAGCCAGCTGCACCTTGTCGCCGTCCACGGCCGCCAGCACGATCACGGCCGCGCCCAGCTTGTCCTTGAGCTTGTCCATGGTGTCGCGCAGGGTCTTGGCGTCGGCGCCATCGAGCTTGGCCGCCAGCACCTTCACGCCGTTGATTTCGACGGCCTGCGTGGCCAGTTCATCGCCCTGGCTGGAAGCCAGCTTGCCCTTGAGGGCGGCGATTTCCTTTTCCAGTGCCTTGATCTGCTCCAGCGCACCACCGATGCGGTGGGTCAGCTCGGCAGCAGGCGCCTTGAAGGCCGCCGCAGCCTGGTCCACCGTGGATTCCAGCGACTGCAGATAGGCCAGCGCATTCTCGCCCGTCACCGCTTCGATGCGGCGCACGCCAGCGGCCACACCCGATTCGCCCACCACCTTGAACAGGCCGATGTCGCCCGTGCGGTGCACATGGGTGCCGCCGCACAGCTCGCGGCTGGTGCCGATGTCCAGCACGCGCACGGTTTCACCGTACTTCTCGCCGAACAGCATCATGGCGCCGGTCTTCTGGGCGCTTTCGATGTCCATCACGCGGGCATCGGTGGCGCTGTTGGCCAGTACTTCGGCATTCACGCGGGCTTCGATCTCGCGGATCTGCTCGGCCGTCACCGGCGCGTTGTGCGCAAAGTCGAAACGGGTGCGCTCGGCGTTGACCAGCGAGCCCTTTTGCTGCACGTGACTGCCCAGCACTTCGCGCAGGGCCTTGTGCATGAGGTGGGTGGCCGAGTGGTTGCGCACCGTGGCAGCGCGCAGCTGGGTGTCCACCTGTGCATGCACGGCGTCGCCCACCTTCAGGCTGCCGGCTGCCAGCTGGCCATGGTGGCCGAACACATCGGCCTTGATCTTTTGCGTGTCTTCCACGGCAAAGCGTGCGTCGCCAGCGGCAATCACGCCCTGGTCGCCCACCTGGCCGCCGGATTCGGCGTAGAACGGGGTGGTGTCCAGCACCACCACGCCGGACTGGCCGGCCTGGAGCTCGTTCACGCTGACGCCATCGGCGTAGAGGGCCACGATCGTGGCCGGCTCGGCCAGCTTGTCGTAGCCGGTGAAGGTGTTGGCAGCGCCGGTGTATTCCAGCGCACGGTCCATCTTGAACTTGCCGGCCGCACGGGCCTGGTTCTTCTGCTGTTCCATGGCTGCGTGGAAGCCGGCCTCGTCCACCGACAGACCACGCTCGCGCGCCACGTCGTTGGACAGGTCCAGCGGGAAGCCATAGGTGTCGTGCAGCTTGAAGGCCACATCACCGGGCAGCACCTGGGTGCCGCCAGCCAGTGCGCTGTCCAGGATTTCCATGCCGTGGGCCAGGGTCTCGAAGAAACGCTCTTCCTCGACCTTCAGCACCTCGGTGATACGGGCTTCCTGCTCGCGGATCTTGGGATAGGCATCGCCCATGGTGGCGACCAGGTCCTTGACCAGCTTGTGGAAGAACGGGGCCTTCTGGCCCAGCTTGTAACCGTGGCGGATGGCGCGGCGCACGATGCGGCGCTGCACATAGCCACGGCCTTCGTTGGAAGGGATCACGCCGTCGGCCACCAGGAAGGCAGTGGCACGGATGTGGTCGGCAATCACCTTCAGCGAGGGGTTTTCCAGATCGGCGGTATGGGTCTCTCGGCCGGCCGCCTTGATCAGGTGCTGGAACAGGTCGATCTCGTAGTTGCTGTGCACATGCTGCAGGATGGCCGCCAGACGTTCCAGGCCCATGCCGGTGTCCACGCAGGGCGCAGGCAGCGGCTTGACGTTGCCCTGCTCGTCCATGTCGAACTGCATGAACACGTTGTTCCAGATTTCGATGAAACGGTCGCCGTCTTCATCGGGCGAGCCGGGAGGACCGCCGGCAATGTGTGCGCCGTGGTCGTAGAAGATTTCCGAGCAAGGACCGCAGGGGCCGGTGTCGGCCATCATCCAGAAGTTGTCGGACTTGTAGCGACCGCCCTTATTGTCGCCGATGCGGATCACGCGCTCGGGCGGCAGACCGATTTCCTTGGTCCAGATGTCGTAGGCCTCGTCGTCCTCGGCGTACACGGTGGCCAGCAGCTTGTCGGCCGGCAGCTTGTAGACCTCGGTCAGCAGCTCCCACGCCCACTTCAGCGACTCGCGCTTGAAGTAATCACCGAACGACCAGTTGCCCAGCATCTCGAAGAAGGTGTGGTGGCGTGCGGTGTAGCCCACGTTCTCCAGGTCGTTGTGCTTGCCGCCGGCGCGCAGGCAGGTCTGCACGCTGGTCGCACGGTTGTAGGGGCGCTTGTCCGTGCCCAGGAACACGTCCTTGAACTGGACCATCCCGGAGTTGGTGAACATCAAGGTGGGGTCGTTGCCCGGCACCAGCGGGCTCGATTCCACGATGGTGTGGCCCTTGGATGCGAAAAAGTCCAGAAACGTCTTCCGGATGTCGGCAACGGAGAAAGTGGGAGTGCTCATGGATATGGGGGTTTCGGTGTGCCAGGAGCCGAATTGCTTGCTACGGCACGGAACAACCTTTGATTATAGGTTTGGCCCACCGCCCTCCGCCTGCACCGCGGCATTCCCGCGACGCCCCCACCAGCAAAAAGCCCCGCAGCGCAGGCTGCAGGGCTTCGGTGTGGGGTGGCGAAAGACCTGGCTCAGTGCTTGGCGGCCTTGCCCTTGGCGGCAGCGGCCTTGTCTTTCTTGCTGCCGATCTTGCTTTCCTGGCCCTTGAGCAGGCGGCCGATGTTCTGCGCATGGCGCCACAGCAGCAGCGCCGACATGGCGATGATGGCGGCCAGCAATGGCTTTTCTGCCGACCACAGGCTGCCGTCCAGCAGCACGTAGTACACCGGCGCGGCAATGGAGGCGATCAGGGCCGACAGCGAGGAGTAGCGGCTGATGACCGCCACCGCCAGCCAGGTCAGCAGCACCAGCAGGCCCAGCCAGCCGCTGATGCCCAGCAGCACGCCCAGCGCCGTGGCCACGCCTTTGCCGCCCTTGAACTGGAAGAACACCGGGAACAGATGGCCCAGGAAGGCCGCAATGGCCACCAGCGCCAGCGTGCCCTCTTCCAGCCCGAACTGCGGGCCGGCATATTTCACCAGCACCACGGGCACAAAGCCCTTGAGCGCATCCAGCAGCAGCGTCACGGCCGCCGCCTTCTTGCTGCCCGAGCGCAGCACATTGGTGGCGCCGGGGTTGCCGCTGCCATAGGTGCGCGGGTCACTGAGGCCGAAAGCGCGGCTGACGATGACGGCAAACGACAGCGAACCGATCAGGTAGGCAAGCACGGTGGCCAGGGAGGGAAGCAATGCGTTCAAGAGAGAAATCCTTGCCTGCCCTCCAAGGCAGGCGGCTGGTATTTGTTGTTTTTCCGGTTTTTGGCTGGCCGGCCAGGGCCGCTCCGCGAAGGGCTTATTGTGCCAGCGCGCACTGTACCGGCTTGGCGTCCAGCAGCTCCACACAAACCCGGGGGGCGATCTGCACCAGGAAACCACGGCGCCCGCCGTTGATGGCGATGCGCGGCAAATCCAGGATGCTGGACTCGATATAGACCGGCATCTCCTTGCGCGTGCCAAACGGCGAAGTCCCGCCCACCAGATAGCCGCTGTGGCGGTTGGCCACTTCGGGCTTGCAGGGCTCGACACTCTTGGCACCGATCTGGCGCGCCAGATTCTTGGTGGACACGGTGCAGTCGCCATGCATCAGCACCAGCAGCGGTCTGGCATCCTGGTCCTGCATCACCAGGGTCTTGACCACCGCATGCTCGTCCAGCCCCAGCTGGCGTGCCGATTCGCTGGTGCCGCCATGCTCCACATACTCATATGGGTGCTCGGTGAACTCCACCTTGTGCGCCTTGAGCAGTTGGGTGGCCGGGGTCTCGCTCACATGGGCTTTGTCTTTTTTTGCCATATTCTCTGAATGGATAGCCTCGCCTCCCACGCGCCCGACAAGCGCGTGGAAGACCGATGGAACCAGGGGAGCCGGCCCTGCCGGCACCGCCCGGTACGCAGCCCTTTCCCTTGCAGCACAGGAGCGCAAGGCAAACAGCGCCGCTTCAGCGGGCGTGGCGCCCTGTCACTGCGCCGGGTCGCGGTGCTGCCAGCGGATGGCGTCGATCTGCCCCAGCAGTTCCGCAGGCAGCTGCGAGCCCCAGATCGCCAGGTCTTCGTCGAGCTGCGCCAGGCTGGTCACGCCAATGATGGTGCTGGCCACCTGCCACTTGGTGTAGCAGAACGCCAGGGCCATCTGCGACGGCGTCAGGCCGTGCTGGCGCGCCAGCGCGTTGTACAGGCGCGCCACGGGCAGCACCTCGGGGCGGCCCCAGCGCTGCTTGCGCACCGATTCGTACTTGGCAATGCGGCCCTGCGGCGAATCCGGCGCCTGCGTGCCCATGGCGTCGTACTTGCCGGACAGCAGGCCCACGCCCAACGGCGAATAGGCCAGCAGACCCACGTCCAGGCGGTGGCAGCTCTCGTCCATGCCGTTTTCCCAGCTGCGATTCAGCAGGCTGTAGGGGTTCTGCACGCTGGCGACGCGCGGCAGACCATATTCCTCGGCCAGGCGCACAAACTCGTGCACGCCATAAGGCGTTTCGTTGGACAGGCCCACATGGCGGATCTTGCCCTGCTGCACCAGCTTGGCCAGTGTCTCCAGCTGTTCGCGGATCGGGGTGGCCGAGTTGTCCTTGGCCGGCTCGTAGTACAGCGCGCCGAAGGCAGGCACATGGCGCTCCGGCCAGTGGATCTGGTAGAGGTCGATCACATCGGTCTGCAGACGGCGCAGACTGCCCTCGCAGGAGGCCACGATGTCGGCACTGCTCAGCCCCGCGCCTTCGCGGATCCAGGGCATGCCGCGCGAGGGCCCGGCCACCTTGCTGGCCAGCACCACCTTGTCGCGCTGACCGGGGTTGGCCTTGAACCAGTTGCCCAGAATGGTCTCGGTCGCACCGTAGGTGGCTTCGCGCGCCGGCACGGCATACATCTCGGCCGTGTCCCAGAAATACACGCCACGCTCCAGCGCACGGCTGAGGATGCGGTGGGCGTCCACCTCGTTCACCTGCTCTCCAAAGGTCATGGTGCCCAGGCAGATGGGGCTGACTTTCAGGCCGCTGCGGCCCAGTTCGACATGCTGCATGCTTGCTTTCCTGCTCTTCACAATAGTGTTCAAGTGTAAGGAGCTGGCAGCACGGTTGCAGACAAACCGGGCGGAATCCGTACCGCGAGATGGCTTCAGGGGGCAGCCTGGGCCTGCGCCAGGGCCTGCTCCGCGAGCTGGCGCGCACGCCGATAGTTGTTGCGTGCCGTCTCGCTCCAGATGGCCTGCAGCCGCTCCCACTGGGCATCAGCCGGGGCACCCGCAGCCGCCAGCCATGGCCGGCTGCTCGCCTCCACGGCAGGCAGCACCGGCGTATAGGCCACTTTGCGGGCCGATGCCAGCAACGCCGCACCCTGCCGGCTGGACCGGCTGCGCAATGCCCGGTCTGCGGCATGGATGGCGCGGGTCGCGGCCTGCAACTCGACCAGGGGTTCCGTCACCACCAGGTCAAACAGCCGGCTCACCAGCTGGTAGCGCGTACTGGAGAGCTCCACATCAAACTGCAGGCGCGAGCGCTGGGCCTGCAGGTAGGGGTCCGGGTAGCCCGCAGGCATGTGCAGCACCGCGGCCGGCAGCACCGGCAGGCGGTTGATCCGGGGGTCCAGCAACAGCTGCTGCCCCGGCGGCGACAGGGTGAAGGCCATGAAGCGCTTGGCCTCGTCCGGGTTGTGCGCCCCGGCCACCAGGCCGATGCTGGCCGGCAGCACCGGGGCCATGGTGGCGTAGGCGAAATCCACCGGCATGCCCGAGTACTTGGCCGCCAGGCCGAACGCGTCGATCACCAGACCGGCGCCATAGCTGCCACGCGCAATGCCCCGGGGCACGGCATAGCTGTCGGGAGAGATCTCCGCCGCATTGCCCGCCAGCTGCAGCAGCAGCGCCCAGCCCTGTTCCCAGCCCAGGCCCTGCAGCATGCTTTCCACCATCAGGTGGGTGGTGCCGGAGCGCGAAGGCGCGCTCAGCACCACATGGCCGGCATAGGCGGGCTGGGCCAGATCCTGCCACTCCTGGGGCTCCCGGATCTGGCGCTGGCGCAGATAGTCGCTGTTCCACATGATGCCGTAGCCTGACAGCGACTGGCCAAAATAGCGTCCGCTCGCATCGTTGAGCGCATGCGGTCCCACCTTGGCCGGCACCTGGGGGTTGCGCAGCTCAGGCGCAGGCTGCAGCAGCCCTTTGCGCGCCAGCAGCACAAAGGCCTCGATGGACGAGGCCCAGACAATATCCGGCCGCTTGCCCGCCGGGCGCTGCTCCACCTCGCGCAACAGCTCGGCGGTGCTCTTGGCCACGATTTCCAGGCGGATGCCCGGATGCTGGCGTTCGAACGCCAGGCGGTAGGCCCGCATCATTTCCTGCGACAGCGAGGTCACCACCGTCACCGTCCCGGCCTGTGCCAGTGCCGGCGGCCAGCCGCTGCACAGGCACAGAAAAAGGGCCGCAGCCCATCGAAAACTGGCAAGCTTGACTGGTCTCTGCACTCCGGTCCCCCATGTCACGCAGTGCGTCACGCGCCGGACAGTCCCGCCCACCCGTGCCGCATCGGTTGCTATAGGATTTGCTGCAGCTACTGTAGTGCGCGCAACTGCCGGCGCGTGCACCGTTCACCCCTTCCACGGGCATTTATCTGACAGCCGTACCGCCTTTGCACTGACATACCGACATGTACCAGCCCCAACGCGCCGCCACCAGCCAGCACCTTCCGGTGCGCACCCTCTCCTACCATGTGCGCACCTGGGGCCAGCCCCAGCCCGATAGCGTCCCCCTGGTACTGGTGCATGGCTGGATGGATGTCTCCGCCTCCTGGCAGTTTGTGGTGGATGCCTTCAGCCAGGCGTTTGCACAGGGGCGGCAGATCATCGCCCCGGACTGGCGCGGCTTCGGACTCAGCCCCATGCCCGCGCCCTGCGACAACTACCACTACGCCGACTACCTGGGCGATCTGGACGCGCTGCTGCGCCACTGCGTGCCGGGAGACGGTGCCATCGATCTGGTGGGCCACAGCATGGGCGGCAATGTGGCCATGTTCTATGCGGGCGCCCGTCCGGCGCGCATTCGCCGCCTGGTGAACCTGGAAGGCTTTGGCATGCCCGCCAGCCGCCCCGCCCAGGCCCCCAGGCGCACCGCCCAGTGGCTGGACGAGCTGCAGCAGCTGGAGAGCGGCGCCATCGCCCTGAAAACCTATGCCAGCGTGGACGACGTGGCCCAGCGCCTGCGCAAGACCAATCCGCGCCTGCCGGCCGACAAGGCCCTGTGGCTGGCCCAGCACTGGTCGGCCCCGCAGGCCGACGGCCGCTGGGCCATCCTGGGCGATGCCGCCCACAAGATCGTCAACCCCCAGCTGTTCCGTGTGGACGAGGCCCTGGCCCACTACGCGGCCATCACCGCGCCCCTGCTGGCGGTGGAAGCCAGCGACGACAGCCTGGCCGGCTGGTGGAAAGAGCGCTACACGCTGGCCGAATACCACCAGCGCCTGCAGTCCGTGCCCGACTGCCGCCTGGCCCGGGTCGAAGACGCCGGCCACATGCTGCACCACGACCAACCCGCCGCCGTGGCGCGGCTGATCGAGGATTTCTGCACCGCCGCCGCTTGAAGCCTGGGGCCTCCAGCAGGCCGCTATTTCGCCTGCAGGCCCAGCATCTCGACCACCGCTTTCTCCTTGCGCATCGACGCCTGGGCAAAGGCATGGAAATCCTGCGGACTGCGGTAGTCCGGCGCCATGTCGAAGCGCTCCAGCACCTGGACAAATGCCGGGCTCTGCATGGCCTGGTAGAAGGCATCGTGCAGCGTGCGCACAATCGCCGGATCCATGTTCCTGGGGCCAACCAGACCCCAGGGCGACTTCTGCACGATGTCGGCACCGCTTTCCTGCAGCGTGGGCACACCGGGAAAGCGCGCCATGCGCTTGTCGCCCCACACCGCCAGCAGCCGCAGCTTGCCCGACTCCACATAGGGCACAAAGGCCGACGTCTCGGCCGCCGACGCCACCTGCCCGGCCAGCAGCGCCTGCAGGGAGTCGGCCGAGCCCTTGTACGGCACGTGGTTCAGCACCATGCCGAACTGGCGCGAGAGCTGCTCCATCGTCAGGTGGTTGGTGGTGGCAATACCCGGCGTGCTGTAGGTCAGCTCACCCGGGTGGGCCTTGGCGTAGGCCACATAGTCCTGCAAGGTCCGCAGTGGCGAGTTCGCCGGCACCACAATGCCGAAGGCATAGCCCGTCAGGCCGATGATGTAGGTCAGATCGGTATCCGGGCTCCAGCGGATGTTCTGGGTGTACGGCAGGCGGTAGATGCCGGCCGGAGCAATCGCCAGCGTGTAGCCATCGGCAGGCGCGTTGAGGATGCCCTGCACCCCCAGCACGCCGCCGGCGCCGGGCTTGTTCTCGATCACCACCGGCTGACCCAGGATACGCGCCACCTGCTCGCCCAGCACGCGCATGGGGGCGTCGGTCGATCCGCCAGGGGCAAAGCCGATGGCAATCTTCAGCGGTTTGCGCGGGAAGCAGGCCGCGGCGCCAGCAGCCCAGCTGCGGGCGGGCTGCAGTCCGGCCAGTGGTGCCAGCAAGGGGCTCAGCACCAGTGCAGCGGCCATGCGGCGACGGCCCTGCCTCATGCGGGAATCGGTCATGGAAGGTCTCCGGTTATGAAAGGGATGCGCTCAATGCGCGCCAGATGCGCCGCCCAGGTGTGCGGCTCAGGTGTGCAGGCCTGCGCAGCGCATCTCGGTGTGGTGTGTCTCTGCCGTTTGCGGGTGCCGGTATCACGCCGGGCTGCCGGCCCAGTGCTTCAGCACATGCTTGAGGATCTTGCCGGTGGGCGCGGCCGGCAGCGCCGGCACAATGCGGATCTCGCTGGGCACCTTGTAGGGCGACAGCTGTGCGCGCAACCACTGGCGCAGCTCCTGCAGGTCGGGGTCCATGCCGGCCTTCACCTCGACAAAGGCCACCACCTCTTCGTTGTCCGCCACCTCGCGCCCCACTACGGCCGACTGCACGATGGCCGCATGGCTGTTGAGCACCTGCTCCACTTCCACCGGATAGACATTGAAGCCCGAGCGGATGATCAGCTCTTTGCTGCGCCCCACCACCTCCAGCGCACCATCCGCCCCCTGGCGTGCCATGTCGCCGGTGTTGAACCAGCCCGCGGCATCCAGCACCTGAGCCGTGGTGACGGCGTCGCGGTAGTAGCCACGCATGCGTCCCGGGCTGCGCACCCAGAGCTCGCCCACCTCTCCGGAAGCCACCGGCAGGCCGCCGGGGCCACGCAGGCTGGCCTCCACGCCCGGAATCGGCTGGCCCACGGCACAGTCCGCACGCGGCGCACCGCGCGTCTGGGCGATGGTGGGGCCGGTTTCGGTCAGGCCATAGCCGTTGTGCAGCGTCTGGCCCAGCGCCTGCTCGACCTGGGCCTTGAGGCTGGGCGTCAGCGGTGAACCGGCCACCCCGATCAGACGCAGTTCCGGTGCTCGCAGCGTCTGCTGCTGCGATCGGCTCCACTCCAGCAGCCGGGCAAACAGCGCCGGCACGCCCACGAACAGGGTGATGTCCTGCTCCCCCAGCGCCCGAGCGGCGGCCTCCGGCGTGAAGCGGGCTTCCAGCAGCAGACTGGCGCCGGCGCACAGACTGCCCAGAAACTGGGTCGACAGCCCCACCACATGGGCCATGGGCAGCACGCCATAGACCCGGTCGCGCGGGCCGATCTCGCGGATCTCGCGCGCCGACTGCGCCACAAAGAGCAGGTTGGCGTGCGTCAGCATCACCCCCTTGGGATGGCCCGTGGTGCCCGAGGTGTAGACCAGGGCCGCCACCTGCTCTGCCGGATCGGCGCTGCAAGGCTCCGCCTGGGCCTGTGCGTTCAGCGGGCCCAGACCCAGCGCCCCCACCGGCGTATCCCAGCCTACCGCCTCCGCATGGCGGGCATGGACCACGGCTTCGGGCGAGACATGGGTCAGGTAGACCACACGGCGGGCACCGGAATGCTCCTTGAACTGCGCAATTTCCCGCTCCGACAAGCGGGCGTTGACGATGCTCACCCAGGCATCCAGCTTGCTGGCAGCCACAAACAGTGCGCAGGCTGCCACGCAGTTCTCGCCCACCACCAGCAGGCGATCGCCAGGGCCCACCCCGGCCTGCTGCAGTTGCTGGGCCAGTGCATCGCTCGCCGCCCACAGCTGCTGGTAGCTCAGGCGGTGCTGGGCATCCTGCACGGCCAGATGGCCGGGCTGGCGCTGCACCCAGGGGGCAATCGCCTCATGGATGCGGCGCGGCGCGGAAGAAAGGGTCGGGGCCGTCAAGCGGGCCTCCATAGTGTCTGCGGGCATGGTGTCTCCTGTCTGGTGGGGTCACAGCGGCCCGACATGGCTGCTGCGCTGGAAAAAGTGTAGGAGCGCCCCCGGCCCGGCAGCCCCTTTTTCCAAACCGCCATGCGGAACATCGCCTCCAGAAAGACACCCTTGTCATTTGGCCGCCGCTGCGTTAATTGCACAGGCACCACCGTGCGCTGCAGACCGGTTCATGGAGCGGCAGGCCGCTGCTGTCCATGCCGCTGCAAAACCGCTGTGCGGAACCCGATCTGCGCCGCCGGCGGTTGCAAACGGTCCGCGCCCTCCACAATCGATCCCAGTGGCAAGGATGGCGGCACATGCATGCCCCACCGGCTGCACTGCATCTGCACACACAGGAGACAAGCCATGAGTGACAAGAAAGCCATCCTCGTGATTGGCGCCGGAGACGCCACGGGTGGCGCGATTGCCAAGCGTTTTGCCCGTGAGGGCTATATCGCATGCGTCACCCGCCGCAGCGCCGACAAGCTGGAGCCGCTGGTCCAGGAGATCCGCGCCGCAGGCGGTGAAGCCCACGGCTTTGGCAGCGATGCGCGCAAGGAAGACGAGATGGCCAGCCTGATCGAACACATCGAAAGCCAGATCGCCCCCATCGAAGTGGCGGTGTTCAACATCGGGGCCAATGTGCGCTTTGGCATCACCGAGACCACGGCACGCGTCTATTTCAAGGTCTGGGAGATGGCCTGCTTTGCCGGCTTTCTGATGGGGCGCGAGACCGCCAAGCGCATGCTGCCGCGCGGGCGGGGCACGATTTTGTTCACCGGCGCCACCGCCAGCCTGCGCGGGCGCGACGGCTTTGCCGCCTTTGCCGGCGCCAAGCACGGCCTGCGCGCCCTGGCCCAGAGCATGGCACGCGAGTTGTGGCCCCAGGGCATCCATGTGGCCCACCCCATCATCGATGGCGCCATCGACACCGACTTCATCCGCAGCAACTTCCCCGAACGCTATGCGCTGAAGGAGCAGGACGGCATCGTCAGCCCCGAAGCCATTGCCGACGCCTACTGGGCCATCCACCAGCAGCCGCGCAACGCCTGGACGCACGAGACCGAACTGCGCCCCTGGCTGGAGAGCTGGTAAACCGCTGCCCCCGCCACCACCATCCCCAGACCGGAGCTTGCACCATGCACCAACCAACCGTGGAATTCCTGTTCGACTTTGGCAGCCCCAATGCCTATTTCTGCCACCAGGTGCTGCCCGCCATTGCCGCGCGCACCGGCCAGCCCGTGACCTATGTGCCCATCCTGCTGGGCGGCATCTTCAAGCTGGCCAACAACCGCTCGCCCATGGAGGCGTTTGCCGACATTCCCACCAAGCGCGCCTACGACCAGCTGGAAATCCAGCGCTTCATCCGCAAGCACGACCTGCACCGCTACCAGCGCAACCCGCATTTCCCGGTCAACACGCTGATGATGATGCGCGGCGCCGTCGCCGCCCAGCAGATGGGCTGCCTGGCTCCCTATGTGGACGCCATGTTTGCAGCCATGTGGGAACGTGCCCTGAACATGGCCGAGCCCGAGCTGTTCCAGAGCGTGCTGCAGCAGGCCGGGCTGGACGCAGCGGCCATCACCGCCGCCATTGCCACACCCGAGGTCAAGAACCAGTTGCTGGCCAACACCCAGCAGGCCTATGAGCGCGGCTGTTTTGGCAGTCCCACCTTCTTTGTCGGCGGCGAGATGTTCTTCGGCAAGGACCGCCTGCGCGAGGTGGAAGAAGAAATCCTGGCCCAGCGTTCCGGCAGCTGACGCCGCCCTGCTCCACGTGCGGCCCCCACCGCTGCCCCAGCCCTGCCGGGGCACACCTGCAACCCCCTTTCCACGCCCTCACACACCATGAAGACACGCATCACCGAACTGTTCAACATCCGCCACCCCATCATCCAGGGCGGCATGCACTATGTGGGCCTGGCGCCGCTGGCGGCAGCCGTCTCCAACGCCGGCGGCCTGGGCATGATCACCGCCCTCACGCTGGGCACGCCCGAGAAGCTGGCCCAGGAAATCGCCAAGACCCGGGGCATGACGGACCAGCCGTTCGGCGTCAACCTCACCTTTCTGCCCTCGTTCACCCAGCCTCCATACGAGGAATACATCGCCGCCATCCGCGAAGGCGGCATCAAGGTGGTGGAAACCGCCGGCCGCAGCCCCGAGGCCTATATGCCGGCCCTGAAAGCTGCCGGCATCAAGGTGATCCACAAATGCACCGCCGTGCGCCATGCGCTCAAGGCCGAGCGCATCGGCTGCGACGCCGTCAGCGTGGACGGTTTTGAATGCGGCGGCCACCCCGGCGAGGACGACGTGCCCAATATGATTCTGCTGCCCGCGGCCGCCCGTGCGCTGAAGATCCCGTTTGTGGCCTCCGGCGGCATGGCCGACGGCCGTAGCCTGGTGGCGGCACTCGCCCTGGGGGCCGATGGCATGAACATGGGCACACGCTTTCTGTGCACCCAGGAAGCCCCGGTTCACCAGAACGTGAAGAACGCCATCGTCGCCGCCAGCGAGCTGGACACCCGCCTGGTCATGCGCCCGCTGCGCAACACCGAACGCGTGCTGAACAACCCCGGCGTGCAGAAACTGCTGGAGATCGAAGCCGCCAAGGGCGCCAGCACCACCATCGAGGACATCCGCGAGCTGGTGGGCGGCATCTACCCCAAGGCCATGGTGCAGGGCGATGTCGATGCCGGCGCCTGGAGCTGCGGCATGGTGGCCGGCCTGATCCACGACATCCCCAGCGTGGCCGAGCTGATCGAGCGCATCATGCGCGAAGCCACCGACGAGCTGATCAACGGCCGCCTGCGTGCCATGGTGGACGCTGGCACATCCGCCTGAAAATCGCGGCATTGCCCGCTTGCCCAGCCATGTCCCAGCCCACGCCTTTCAGCCAGAGGCCAGGGACATGGCATTTCCTCTCCTGCCCATGCACCCTTCCACGCCCTCCCGCGACATCGGAAAACTGCCGATGCCCATTGACGACCACAAGGAAGACCGCCAGTTCGTCACGGCGCTGGCCCGGGGGCTGCAGGTGCTCAAATGCTTCACCTCGGGCGAGGAACACCTGGGCAACCAGGAAATCGCTCAGCGTTGCCGCCTGCCCAAGTCCACCGTCACCCGGCTCACGCACACCCTGACGCTGCTGGATTTTCTGCATCACGACAGCGTGCAAAACCGCTACCGGCTGGGCATGGCCACGCTGTCCCTGGGCGGCACCACGCTCCTGCGGCTGGACGCGCGCGAAATCAGCCGCCCCATCATGCAGGAGCTGGCCAACCAGACCGGCTGCCTGATCGCCCTGGGCATGCGCGAAGGCATGTCCATGCTCTATCTGGAAACGGCGCGCAGCGACGCCTCGGTCATCACCATCCGGCTGAACCTGGGCTCGCGCATTCCGCTGCACACCACCGCCATGGGCCGCGCCTACCTGGCCGGTTCGCGCCCGGCAGCCCGCCGATCGGTGATGGAGCGGGTCAAAAACCTCAACCCCGAGGGCTATGCCGACATCGAGCGCGCCATCACCCGCGCCGGGGAAGAGTATGAAGCCACCGACTGCTGCACCTCGTATTCGGAATGGCGGGGCGAGGTCGGCGCCATCGCCACCCCGCTGCGCGTGGGCAAGGGCATGCCCATGATGGTGCTCAGCGCCTCGGGCGACATCCGCACCATGACGCCGCAGTTTGTCGAGCACACCGTGCGCCCGCTGCTGCTGCGCAGCGCCTGGGCCATCGAGCAGCATTTCCAGCCCGGCAACTGACGAACTGACACACGGCCTGCCTCCCAAACACGTACCCATGCCAGCATCAGCAGCCAGGCGGCCCGCCTAGCGGCATCACCGGATGCGCGTCCGTCCATGGTGGTGCCAGAAGCACCGCGCAGGCACGCCCGCCCCAGCCCGCGACAGCCCACCGCGCACATGCGCCAGCAGCGGGTACTGCTATTGAATTTCACAAATTTCTGAAATCTCCGGTACACGCCAGCATGGCATGGACTTTATTTCCCATGAAGAATGGACTTTTTTTCTCACAACAATAAAGGCCTGCATGGTTCCATGCCCAGGCCCGTTTTCATGCGAGGTTCGATATGACTCATCAAGCGCAGGCGCAGGCGCAGCCGCTGGCGGCGCGTGTCTGGCTCTGGATCCTGGGGGCAGTGCTGGCCGTGGCCGGCCTGGCCTTCCTGGTTGGCGGCGCCAAGCTCATCAGTCTGGGAGGGAGCTGGTACTTTGCGCTGGCGGGCATCGGCCTGCTGGCCTCCGGCTTGCAGACCGTTCGCCGCCACCGCAGCGGTGCATGGCTGTACCTGCTGACCTTTGCCGCGACCGTGGTCTGGGCACTGTGCGAAGTGGGTCTGGACTACTGGAGCCTGATCTCCCGCCTGCTGGCGCTGACCTTTGGCGCCGTGGTGGTGCTGGCCAGCATGCCGCTGCTGCGCCAGGGCGGTGTGCCTGCCGGCTCCCGCGCCAAAGCCCCCCTGGCCACGGCCGGCGTGCTACTGATCGCGGGTCTGGCCGCTTTTGCCTCCATGTTCCAGATCCATCCCGAGGTCAGCCCCCAGGCCGCTGCAGCCACGCGCAAGCCCGTGGATGCCGCCAGCGAGCAAAAGGACTGGAACCACTACGGCAACAGCAGCAACAACGACCGCTTTGCCGCGCTGGACCAGATCAATGTGGACAACGTGAACCAGCTGCAGGTGGCCTGGACCTTCCACACCGGTGATGTACCCAAATCCACCGGCGCAGGCGCCGAAGACCAGCTGACGCCGCTGCAGGTGGGCGACAAGGTGTTCCTCTGCACGCCCAGCAACAATGTGATCGCCCTCGATGCCGACACCGGTCAGCAGCTGTGGCGCCATGACACCAACTCCCATGTGGGTGGCGTGTGGGAACGCTGCCGCGGCCTGGCCTATTTCGATGCCGAAGCCCCCCTGGCCCAGCCCAGCGTGCCGGGCTCGACACCGGTGCAGGCCGTGGCACTGCCCGCCACCGGCAGCTGCAAGCGCCGCATTCTGATGAACACCATCGACGCGCGCCTGTTTGCCCTGAACGCCGACACCGGCGCGCTGTGCGACGACTTTGGCACCCATGGCGTGGTCGATCTCAAGCAGGGCCTGGGCAACATTGCCAACCCCGCGTACTACACCCTGACCTCGGCCCCCACCGTGGCCGGCACCACCATCGTCATCGGCGGCCGTGTGGCCGACAACGTGCAGGTGGACATGCCCGGCGGTGTGATCCGCGGCTTCGACGTGGTGACCGGTGCCCAGCGCTGGGCGTTTGACGCCGGCTCGGCCACGCCGAACGCGCTGCTCAGCCCCGGCCAGACCTACACCCGCTCGTCCGCCAATGTGTGGGCGGGCACCACCTACGACCCCAGCTCCAACACCGTGTACCTGCCCATGGGCTCGCCCTCGGTCGATCTGTATGGCGCCACCCGTTCGGCAGCCGACCTGAAATACGGCGCCTCCGTTCTGGCGCTGGATGCCGCGACCGGCAAGGAAAAATGGGTCTACCAGACCGTGCACAACGATCTGTGGGACTTCGACATTCCCATGGCCCCCACGCTGATCGACTTCCCCCACCCGGGCGGCGCCACCACGCCCGCACTGGTGGTCGGCACCAAGGCCGGACAGATCTTTGTGCTGGACCGCAAGACCGGTCAGCCCCTGACCAAGGTGGAAGACGTGGCCGTCAAGCCCGGCAGCATCCCGGGCGAAAAATATGCCCCCACCCAGCCGCTGTCCGTCGGCATGCCGCAGATCGGCACGCAGACACTGACCGAAGCCGACATGTGGGGCGCCACACCGCTGGACCAGCTGATGTGCCGCATCAAGTTCAAGTCCATGCGCTATGACGGCCTGTTCACCGTGCCGGATACCGATGTCTCGCTGAGCTTCCCCGGTTCGCTGGGCGGCATGAACTGGGGCGGCCTGTCGGCCGACCCGACCAACCAGCTGCTGTTCGTGAACGACATGCGCCTGGGACTGTGGGTGCAGATGGTGCCGCAGAAGAAGGATGCCGCGCTGTCCGACGGCGGCGAAGCACCCAACACCGGCATGGGCCAGGTGCCGCTGGGCGGCACGCCCTACGCCGTGATGAAGGACCGCTTCATGTCGCCGCTGGGCATTCCCTGCCAGAAGCCGCCGTTCGGCACGCTGACCGCCATCGACATGAAGACCCAGCAAGTGGCCTGGCAAGTGCCGGTGGGCACGGTGCAGGACACCGGCCCCATGGGCATCAAGATGCGCCTGCCGCTGCCCGTGGGCCTGCCCACACTGGGCGGCACCCTGGCCACACAGGGCGGCCTGGTGTTCTTTGCCGGCACGCAGGACTACTACCTGCGCGCCTGGGATACGGCCACCGGCAAGGAAATCTGGAAGAGCCGCCTGCCCGTGGGCAGCCAGGGCGGCCCCATGAGCTACAAGTCGCCCAAGACCGGCAAGCAGTATGTGGTGATCTCGGCCGGCGGAGCCCGCCAGTCGCCCGACCGCGGCGACTATGTGATCGCCTACGCGCTGCCGGACGGCACCGCCAGGTAGGCCCCGGCCCTGCGCACACTTTCTGCCCCGCGGAATGCGCGCAGCGCCAGCATCCCGACGCCATGGTCTGCAAGGGCCATGGCTTTTTTTGTCTCTGGCGCCTGCCGCCGCTGCGCGTGCTACGCTGGCAGGCTTTGGTGGACGACAGCTTGCAAAGAGAGATGGTGGTGAACGCGCAGCACAACAGTGACAAGGCTTACGGCATGGCGCCGGCCACACCCCAGGCTGCACCCGGCCATGCCAGCGACCTCAGCGACACCGGCCGGCCGCCCCCGGATGCAGCGGCGGACTCCGCCGCCGACATGCGCCGGGCCCTGCTGGAAGCGGGCCGCACCGAATTCGCCAACTACGGTTTTGATGGTGCCCGGCTGGAACGCATCGTGGCCAAGGTGGGCTGCGCCAAGCGCATGCTGTACTACTACTTTGGCAACAAAAAGGATGTGTACCTGGCCGTCATCGCACAGTGCTACAGCGATATCCGGGCCTCGGAAGAACAGCTCAACCTCGACGCCCTGCCGCCGTTGCAGGCCCTGCACGCCCTGGCGCAAAAAAGCTTCGAGTACCACGAACAGAACCAGGAATTCACCCGCCTGGTGCTGCAGGAGAATTTTCAGGGCGCGCAGCTGCTGGGCCAGGTCTCCAACACCGAGCTGCTGCGCAAGGCCGCACTGGAGCCGGTGGAGCGCATCCTGCAGCGCGGCGTGGCGCAAGGCGTGTTCCGCGCCGATGTGACGGCGGTCGACGTCCACTACCTGATTTCCGCCCTGTCGAGCTTTCGCGTGGACCACGCCGCCACCTGGAACAGCCTGCTGCAGGTGGATCTGCTGGGCGACACCCTGCGCACACGCCACCTGCACCTGTTGCTCGACCAGCTCAGCCGTCTGGTAGTGCACCAGCCCTGACGCGGCGCCAGTCACACCCCTCCCGATGCCCCATGCCACGGCTTGTGTTTGCGCACGCGGCATTTGCGCTACATTGGGCATCCATTTTTCCCATCCGGCGCGCCCCGTGCGCTCCTGTTTCTGCAGGCCCTGCAGCCACGCTGCCGGCGCCCCACCACGGACCCTCCCCTGCCATGTGGCCTTTTGATCTGCTGCGCAAGCTCTCCCGCGGCCCCGATGTGGGCGAAACCTTCCGCCACTTCATCGGTTGCTACCTGTTCGGCTTCGAGGCCGAAGGCGAGCAGCAGCCTACCTACATCGCCCTGCCTTCCAACCTGGAATGGCTGGAACGCGAAGTCCGCCAGTACCTGCAGGAATTCGTGGACGAACATCCCCATGCCGGCGAAGTCCCCGCCATCCAGGCCACGCTGGCCGATCTGCCCCAGCGCCTGGCCGCCCATGTGGCCGGCGGCATGGGCCAGCCCTTTCTGGCATTGCCCGGCGTGAACCTGTTCATCCGCAAAGGCATGCGCGAGCGGCGCAAGGAAAACGGCAAGTACGCGGAATAAGCTGCTCCGGCACGGCCGCCACACCCCGGTCAACCCCGGGTTGACGGCCCCAACAGGCCGCGCGTATGCCCATGCCGGGCAGGCCAGCGGCCTGACTTCCCTGCCCGCGGTCTGCAGTGGCGCAGCGAATTGCTCGGAGGAAGCGGTCCGCACGCCCATCTCGCGCTACGCTTGCAGCTTGCATGGCATTTGCCTGCGTGCTGCCCGCAGGCGCGTACCATAGCTGCCGCCTGCCTTCCCCCGACTTTGTGCTGCATGCCGCCAGGCCTGCCTCCCCACCGCCATGACCGATCTCCTGACGCCCCCGGCTGCACCCACCCCGGCCTCTGCCAACCTGGCAGGAGCCCGTGTCCAGGTGCCGCCCTCGCTGGGCGCCATGCTGCAGGAGCTGCCGGCCCTGCTGCAATCGACCGATCCCCTGGCGCCGTCCCAGGCCGCCCAGTTGCTGCACCAGACCGCCCGCGCACTGGACGTGGTGCAGCAACCCGGCTTGGCCCGGCTGCTGCGGGCCATGGAAGCCGCGCTGCGCCAGCCCGCCGCCCCGACCGGCACGGAGCCAGGCAGCCCGCTCCCCCGCGATGTGCTGCAGCTGGCCGCCAAGGACGCCCAGGCCCACCTGCAGACTCTGCAGGCCGGCCGCAACGCCCAGGTGACCCACCTTTTCCCGGCCTACCGCGCCGTCTGCAAGCTCGGCGGCAAGGACAGCGCCCACCCGGCCGACCTGTGGGAACTGCGCTGGCAGCTGGCCCCCGTTCCCGCGCCGCTGCCCGCCGCGCTGCAGGTACCGCCCCACAGGGTGGCCCCATCCACCCGCGCCCTGCTGGACCAGCAGGTGCTGGCCGTGGTCAAGAACGCCGATGCCCCTGCTGCCGCCCGCCTGCGCGACCTGTGCCTGGGTCTGGCCCAGACCTGCGCGGCACCGGCCGACACCGCCTTCTGGCAGGCAGCGGCCGGCTGTTTTGACGCCACGGCCCATGGTCTGCTGGAGCAGGACCTCTACACCAAGCGCCTGGCCTCGCGCGTGCTGATGCACTACGCCAGCGTGGCCAAGGCCGGCGACTCCGCCATCACCCCGCCGCCCGACACCCTGGTGCGCGATCTGCTGTATTACTGCGCCCAGGCCGCCGACACCGCCGCCATGGTGATGGATGGCCTGCCACCCGTGCTGCAGGCCATCTGCCAAAGCTGCCAGCTGCTGCCCGCAGACGCACCGGCACAGGTCACGCAGGCTGCCACGCCCCCCGGTGACGCCACCTTGACCCTGGACCTGGGCCGCGGCGCCGAAGCCCTGCCCGTGCCCGCCGCGGTGGCTGCGCCACTGCACGATCCGCTGGCAGAGCCCCGCTCCACCAGGCCTGCAGCCGAGCTATCCGCCACATCAGACGATGCAGGCCTGAACCTTTCGCACCTGGTGTTCGGCGACGAGCCCGAAGCGCCCGGGGCACCGGCCGACATCGCTGAACCGTCCACCCCGCCCGCCGCGCGGAAAGCGGCACCACAGCCGGTGGCGGAAACCACCAGGGATCTCTCCACCGCCACCGCGGCCCCGGCTGCCACCAGCGCAGCGCACGATGCGGCGCTGCCCGCCGCGGCAAGCGCTGTGGAAGCGATGGACACTTCGGTGGTACCAGACAGCGCGGCCGCCCTGGAACACACAGCGGCCCCAGCGGCAGCGGTATCTTCTGCAGTGCCCGACGCGGCCGGGCCAAGCGAGATCGCCGCCGATGCGGCCGTGTCCGCAGCGGAAACGCCAGAGGCAGCAGAGCCGGTCACCGAGCCGGATCTGCTCACCGAGGCCATCACACCGCAACCCACCCGCATGCCGGAAAGCGTTGTGGATGCGGCCCTTGCCGAGCAGGACCACGCCACATCCGACGCCCCTGCAGACAGCGCAGCGAGCACCACGACAGCCGAAACCGCCAACGGCGAGCACAGCGCACCAAACACCGATGCGGATGCGGATGCGGATGCGGATGCGGATGCGGATGCCGATGTTTCCGCAGGGGAAGCCGCTCAGGAGCGTTCCGAACCGCTGACGGACAGCGCACCGACAAAATGCCCGGCAGACGATGGGCACACAGCGCTCTCCGCTGCACCAGCGACCACCGCAGACACCGTCGACGCCAGCGCCGATGCGCCGCCGCCGCAGGACCTTGCGGCACAGGCTGCCGCGCCCATGGACGAGCGCACCGCCTTGGCCACACGCCTGGCCGCGGCCGCCGTGCCCGAGCTGCAACCCGGCGCCGCCCTGCTGCAAGGTGCGGCCGGCCAGCCCCGGGCAGAACCCAACCAGGGCTTTTTGACCGAAGCCGACGGCCTCAGCCAGCAGCTGCAGACCGACATCACCGTGTGGGCGGCGGAAAGCGGCACCCCCCTGCCCGCCACGGCCGCAGAGCAGGCGCGCGCGCTGACCCGCAGCGCCTGGGGTGCCGGCTGCACCGAGATTTCGCTGCTCACCCACACCCTGCAGATGGTGCTGGAGCGCCTGCGCCGCAACGCCACGGCTTCCCAGCGCCAGGCCTGCGTGCATGCCGCCGACGAAGTGCTGCGCCTGCTGCACCAGTTTGCCGCCGGCTTCATGCGCCGCCCCCACCCCCAGGTGCTGGAGGCCTTGAACCACATCCTGGCAGATACGGTATCCGCTCCACCCGCACCGGACAGCGAAGCCAGTCCAGCCTCCAACGAAGCCGACGGCGACAAGGCCACCCCCGACCGCCACACCACCTTCATCGACGGCACGGCCACCCACCAAGCCATCGGGTACGAAGAAGCACCGGCCGCCGTGCCAGTCCCGGCATTGGTCCCAGTTCTGCCCAGCGTGGACCAGCTCGAACCCGTGCGCTTTGCAGTGTTCGAAGAAGAGGTGCTTGCCGTCTGGCCTGCGCTGCAGACCGCACTGCACCAGTGGATGGAGCGGCCTGCCGAGCAAGGCACGCCTCGCCAGACCCTGCTGCGCAGCCTGCACACCTTGAAGGGCAGCGCCCGCCTGGCCGGTGCCGCCGCCTGGGCCAGCCAGGTGCATGCCCTGGAAGATCTGGCCCTGCTGGCGCAACCCAATGACGGCCCGCTGGGCCCCAGTGCCCTGCAGCAGCCGCTGGAAGTGCTGCGCATCGCCTTCATCGCCCTGCAGCAGGAGCTGGCTGCGCGCCACCCCGAGCGCTCGCTGCAGCACTGGGGCGCCAGCCCCATCGACACCGTGGGCCGCCACGCCCAGGCGCTGTGGGGCACCCACGAGCAAACCCAGCAGTCCGTGGCCGACAACCACCAGATGCTGGCCGAAATGGAAAGCTGCCTGCAGCGCCTGCGTGCCCAGCTCAAGGACTGCGCCGCCTGGGCCGACACCCTGGTGCTGCACGGCGATATGGACCTGTCCTATGAATGGCATGAAGAGCTGCACGATCTGATCCGCGGCCTCAGCGACGGGGCGGACGACATCGGCACCGTGCAGCGCCAGCTGCAGCACGGCCTGGCGACGGCGGACACCGCCCTCACCACCCAGGCCGGCCACCTGCGCGCGCTGCAGCACACGCTGCTGTATGCGCGCCTGACCCCGCTGGCCCAGCTCCACGAACGCCTGCTGGCCACCGTGCAATTGGCCGCCAGCGACACCGGCAAGCCCACCCAGCTGCTGCTGGAAGGCGGTGACCAGTTGCTGGAGCGCAGTGTGGCCGACCAGCTGGCACCGGCGCTGGAGCATCTGCTGCGCAACTGTGTGGACCATGGCATCGAACCTGCGGCCCGGCGCCAGGCCGCCGGAAAGCCTGCCACCGGCCAGATCACGGTGCGCCTGCACACCCAGGGCCCGGTCCAGACCTTGACCGTGCAAGATGACGGTGCCGGCCTGCAGCTGGAGCGCGTCCAGACCAAGGCCGTCTCCCTGGGCCTGCTGCAGCCAGGCGAGACCGTGGACGCCCGGCGCGCGGCCGAACTCATCCTGCATCCAGGCCTGAGCACCGCCGCCCAGATCACCGAACTCTCCGGCCGAGGCATTGGCATGGACGCCGTGCAGGCCGGCGTGCAGCAGCTCGGCGGCCAGTTGCACATCGACAGCCAGCCCGGCCAGGGCTGCACCTTCACCATCACTCTGCCCGCGCCGCCGCAGGTGGAGCAGGTCGTCGCCCTGCGGGCCGGCAGCTGGAGCATTGCCCTGCCGGCCCGCAGCATCGAAGCCGTGCGCCACATCCCCGTCGCCCAGATGGACGAGGCGGTCGCCCAGGGCATGCTGCCCGACGATGTGACCGGCCCCATGCCCCTGTACTGGGCCGGTGCCGTGTGGCAGCAATCCGCCCGCAGCAGTGCCCCGCCGGTGGACGGCCAGTCCATCGCCCTGGTGGTGCGCAGCGACACCTCGCGCTGGGCGCTGCAGGTGGATGAAGTCCTGGGTACACAGGAAGTGGCGCTGCAGCCCCCCGCCGATGTGGCCGTGCCCCTGCCCGGCCTGCTGGGAACCGCTGCCCAGCCCAGCGGCCAGGTGCTGCAGGTGTATGACCCCTATGCGGCGCTGGCTGCGCACGAGGCGCGCCGCCTGCTGCAGTCCGCCCAGCCGGTCGCCGCCAGCGACGATGCCAGCGCCCCGGAAGTGCCACAGCCCCTGGTGCTGATCGCCGACGACTCCATGAGCGTGCGCCGCCTGGCCCAGCATCTGTTGCAGACCCAGGGCTACCGCGTGGCCACCGCCGCCGACGGCCTGCTGGCCTGGCAGCTGCTGGAAGACGGCGAGCTGCCGGCCCTGCTGCTGGCCGACATCGAAATGCCCGAGATGGACGGCCTGGAACTGCTGCGCCGCGTGCGCGCCGACGCCCGCTGCAAGCAGCTGCCGGTGGTGATGCTCACCGCCCACGAAGCCGGCCCGGTGAGCCAGAAGGCCATCGACGCCGGGGCACAGGCCTTCCTGACCAAGCCCTACGCCCCGAACGAGCTGCTGGCTTTGGTGCGGCGCTGCGCCCGGGTGCCCGAGAGCGACCTGCAGCCGTAAGCCGCTGCCGCGCGACACCCGCGCACGGCGCCGCGTGCGCAGGCCGCGCCCTACCCCGGCCCCATCCGACTCGCACGCACGGGTGCCGACTGGTGGCACGCCCTGGACGCACGGAACTGCAGCAGCTGCAGGAGTGATTCGGCGGCGCTCCGGCAGGACCCACGGTGCCCGCGCAGCAAGCGCTGCGGCGGCTTTCTGCGCCGCTGTGGCGCGCTGGCCGCACTGGCCCCGGTAGCCCACCCCTGGGCAGATCCACCTCGGACCTGGCAGGCCCGGCAATAACCCGCTTCTCGCCATGGCTGCTCATGCGCCAAAGCAAAACGGACAAAATTGTCCGAAAATTCACCCCCATGACCTCCTGCCTCACCAAACGCCCCGATGCCGCCACCCGCCGCGCCCAGTTGCTGGATGCCGCGGACACCGTGTTCACCCAGCACGGCGTGAATGCCCCGCTGGAGCTGGTGGTGGAACAGGCCGGTGTGGGCCGCGCCACGCTATACCGCCAGTTCCCCGATCGCCACGCCATCTTGCTGGCTCTCATGGAACGCTCGGCCCAGCGCCTGCATGACCAGGCCGATCGGCTGAAGGACCGGCCGGACGCTTTCTTTGCCCTGCTGGAATACCTGTCCGCCCGCATTGTGGGTTCGCCCGCGCTGTCGGATTACTGGCGCACAGCCAAGCTGGACGACCCGCGCGTCAACGCCCTGCGCCAGCGGGTCTGGTCGGCGTTCGGCCCCGCCCTGGAACGCGGCAAGCAAAGCGGTCTGATCCGCGCCGATATCCAGGCACAGGACATTTCCCTGCTGTCCAGCATGCTGGGGGCCGCACTGCGGGGCAATACCGACGCCGAACGCCGCCGCCTGGCCCGCCAGGCGCTGGGCATTGTGCGCCGCGGCCTGCAGCCGGATGCCGACACCGCGGCCGCCTCTGCCGCGTCAGCCGCCGCTTCGGTGGATTCTGCCGCTTCAGCCGTTTCTGCCGCATGACCGAAACCGTCTACCTGCGCCGCCCCCCCGACTGGGAGGAGCACGAAAAACCGGCCCTGCCCGGTTCGCCCGCCATGCCCTGGCATGCACCGTGGGAGCGTGCCTGCTACGCCCTGGTGGCCGTGCTGGTGGGGCTGACCGGTGGCCTGGGCAATGCCTTGTTCACCGCCAACCTGCCCACCATCCAGGGGCAGATGGGGCTCACGCCCAGCGAGGCTGCCTGGCTGTCCGGTGCCTACGTCACCTTCAATGTGACCGCCAACATGTTGGTCTACAAATTCCGCCAGCAGTACGGCATGCGCCTGTTTGCCGAGATCGGCCTGGGCCTGTACGCCCTGCTGTGCGTGCTGCACCTGCTGCTGGGCAGCCCGCAAAGCCTGCTGTGGCTGCGCGGTGCCAGCGGCCTGGCAGCTGCAGCCTGCACCTCGCTGGGCACGCTGTACATGCTGCAGGCGCTGCCGCGCACCTATGTGCTCAAGCTGCTGGTGCTGGGCGTCGGCGTGAGCCAGCTGGCCACGCCCCTGGCCTGGATGCTGTCGCCCAGCCTGCTCAACCACGGCCAGTGGCACAACCTGTACATGCTGGAAGCCGGCCTGGCCCTGCTGTCGTTTGCCGCCGTGGTGCTGCTCAAGCTACCGGCGGGGGTGCACATCCAGGTCTTCGGAAAGCGCGATTTTCTGAGCATGGCACTGCTGATTCCCGGCGTGGGCCTGCTGGTGGCCGTGCTGGTGCAAGGCACCACCCGCTGGTGGTTCAATGCGCCCGAACTGGCCTGGCTGCTGTGCGGTGCCATCGTGCTGCTCTTTGCCGGTCTCTATCTGGAACACCACCGCCCCAATCCGCTGCTCTACACCCGCTGGTTCACGCAAAGCGCCACCATCCGCTTCGTGATCGGCGCCATCGTGCTGCGCTTTCTGACCACCGAGCAAAGCTATGGCGTGGTGGGCCTGATGCGCACGCTGGGCATGACGCCCGACCAGATGCAGCCACTGTTCGTGGTGATCTTCTTCGGCACGCTGCTGGGCATTGTGCTGTCGTCGGCGACTTTCGGCCTGGACAACGCTGCCAAGCAGTTGCTGGCCGCCCTGGTGCTGCTGGCAGCAGGCGCCTTCCTGGACTTTCACCGCACCAGCCTGGACCGCCCGGCCGACTTCTATCTCAGCCAGTTCCTGCTGGCCGTGGGCTCGGGCATCTTCATGGGCCCGCTGATGCTGCTGGGCGTGGTGCAGGGCCTGAAAAACGGCCCCAGCCACATGCTGACGGCCATTCTGACCATCTCCATGACCCAGGCGCTGGGCGGACTGATCGGTTCTTCGCTGCTGGGCACCTACCAGACCTACCGCGAACAGTCCTACTCGGTGGATCTGGTGCAGCAGATCAACCCGGCCAACCCGCTGGTGGCGCAACGCCTGCAGCTGCAGCAGCAGGCCCTGGCCCCCACCATCACCGACCCCGTGCTGCGCGCCGCCCAGGGCACGGCCCAGCTGGCCGCCACCGTGCGGCGCGAGGCCAATGTGCTGGCCTACAACGATGTGTTCCATGTCGTCGCCCTGGTGGCTTTTGTATACCTGGCCTGGTGCCTGCTGGAAATCGGCCAGGCACGGCGCGCAGCAGCACGGGCGGCACGCCATGCCCGCAGCCTCCAGGACAACGCCAGCGAAGTCGGCACCGACGCCGCCAATGCCACACCGGACGATGACGGTGACGATACCGACGACGTCCCCGCACCCGCACCCGCTGCCGCACCGGCCTCCGCGGCCCGGCCGCCACCCGCCACCGCAGACGCCCACTGATGCCTGCGGCGCCTTGCGCTGGCCACCTTTTGCTCCCCATAACCGAACCCAACAACATGAGCACCGCCCCCACTTCCACACCGACTTCTGCCCCCATGCCGCCCGCAGCCCCTGCCGCCGCGGCCCCGGGCCCGTCCCCCACTCCGAAGAAGGAGCGCCCCACGCTGCGCAGCGCGCTGATGGCCGTGGTGATCGGCGTGCTCGGCATCACGCTGGTGCTGCGCGCCTGGAATGTGGGCCCGTTCCAGACGGCCGACATCTCCACCGACAACGCCTATGTGCG
Source organism: Comamonas sp. 17RB (assembly GCF_030056555.1). Taxonomy (NCBI): domain Bacteria; kingdom Pseudomonadati; phylum Pseudomonadota; class Betaproteobacteria; order Burkholderiales; family Comamonadaceae; genus Comamonas; species Comamonas sp. 17RB. The sequence goes on from NZ_JASHHY010000004.1 coordinate 282,016, forward strand.
CGGCCAGATCACGGTGCTGGCGCCCCAGGTCAACGGCTATGTGACGGAAGTGCTGGTCAAGGACTACGAACGCGTGACCGCCGGCCAGCCGCTGGTCAAGATCGACACCCGCAGCTACGAAGCCGCGCTGGCCCAGGCCCAGGCCCAGTTGGCCAATGCCAAGGCGCAGCTGGCGAATTCGGCCCAGACCCAATCGCAGAACCACGCCGGGTTGGGGGCCAAGCAAGCCACCCTGTCGGCCGCCCAGGCCGAATCCGAACGTGCCCAGGCCGAACTGCGCCGCGTGGAAGACCTGGCCAGCCGCGGCTCGGTGTCGCTGAACGAGCGCGACAAGGTGCGCGCCACCGCCCGCCTGGCCGCCAGCAATGTGGACAAGGCCCGGGCCGACATCGCCATCGGCAACGAAGCCATCAAGGCCACCACCGTGAACCGCGATGCCCTGCAGGCCGCCGTGCAGATGGCCGAAGCCCAGGTGCAGCAGGCCCGCATCAACCTGGACAACACCACGGTGCACGCCCCCAGTGACGGGCAGGTGAGCGAAGTGACGGTGCGCAAGGGCCAGTACGTGGCCGCCGGCAGCCAGCTGCTGTACGTGGTGCCGCCCCAACTGTGGGTGGTGGCCAACTTCAAGGAAACCCAGACCGCCCATGTGCGCATCGGCCAGCCCGCCCGTTTCACCGTGGACGGCCTGGAAGGCGCACAGCTGACCGGCACGGTGCTGGAGATTGCCCCCGCCACAGGCTCGGAGTTCTCCGTGCTCAAGGCCGACAACGCCACCGGCAACTTCACCAAGGTGGTACAGCGCCTGCCGGTGAAGATCGCCATCGATGCCGGCCAGCCCGACGCGGCGCGCCTGCGCCCCGGCATGTCCGTGATCGCCCATGTGGACACCGCTGCCGCGCCCCAGGCCCCGGCGGCCCCCGCCGCAGAGGGTCAGCAGCCATGATGGTCCGCCCCACCCCATCCACAGCCACGCTGGCGGCGGTACTGGCCGCCGCCCTGCTGTCCGCCTGCGCCCCTCTGCCTCCCGCAGTGCCCGACAACGCCCAGCCGCAGCTGCCTGCGCAGTGGAGCACAGCGGCCGAAGCCGGCACCGCCCCCATTACGGCCCAGTGGTGGCAGCAGCTGGGCGATACCCAACTCAACGCACTGGTACAGCAGGCGCTGGCGAACAACACCGATGTGCTGACCGCCGCGGCCCGCGTGCAGGAAGCCCAGGCCAACCTGGCCGCCACCGACGCCGCGCGCAGCCCGCAGCTCAACGCCACGCTGGGTGCCCAGGCCGGCCGCAGCCTGACCGTGCTGGGCCCCAGCCAGTCGCGCAATGTGCAACCCGGCCTGCAGGCCAGCTGGGAGCTGGACCTGTGGGGGCGGCTGTCCCAGCAGAGCCAGGCCGCGGCCGCCCGGCTGCAGGCCAGCCAGGCCGACCGCGCGGCGGTGCAGCTGACGGTGGCCGCCACCATGGTGCAGACCTATGTGGGCCTGCGCGCGCTGCAGCAGCAACTGGCCATCAGCCAGGCCACCGTCGCCTCACGGGAAAAAGCACTGCAGCTGGCCCAGGACCAACAGCGCGTGGGCTATATCTCGCAGTTGCAGGTCACCCAGGCCCAGGCCGAGCATGAAAGCGTGCAGCAGCAGGTGCAGCAGCTGCAATGGCAGGTCGACAAACAGCTGACCACCTTGAATCTGCTGCTCGGCCAGGCCGGCGGCAACACCGCGCTGGCCGCAGCCACAACACAGCGCCTGCAGGATCTGCAGCTGCCCGCCGTGCCGTCCAGCCTGCCATCGCAGCTGCTGGAACGCCGCCCCGACATCGCCCGCACCGCCGCCCTGCTGGCCGCCAGCGACCACCAGCTGCAGGCCCAGCGCGCCGCCTTTTTGCCGCAGGTGAACCTCAGCGCCAGCGTGGGCAGCCTGCTGGTCAACTCGCTCAACTACAACCCGCTGACCGTGTGGAGCCTGGGCGGCAGCCTGCTGGCCCCGCTGTTCAATGGCGGCCGTCTGCAGGCACAGCTGGATGCGGCAACCGCACAGCGCGACCAGGCGGCCTACGCCTACCGCGGCGCCGTGCTGGCCGCATTTGCCGATGTGGAATCGGCACTGACCGGCACCCAGCGCCTGGCCCAGCAGACACTGCACGCCACACAGCGCCGTGATGTGCTGCACCAGACCCTGGGCTATGCCCATGACCGCTATGAAGCCGGCTATGCCAGCTACCTGGAGGAGCTGGACGCCCAGCGCAACCTCTATGCCGCCGAGCTGGAGGTGGTGCGCCTGCACCAGGCCGAGCTGGACAACCGCGTGCAGCTGTACAAGGCCCTGGGTGGCGGCTGGCAAGCAGGTGCCGTAGGTGGCGCTGATGGCGCTGGTGGGGCTACGCCCCCATCAGGGCCCTAGTCACTGCCACGCCGAGGGGGGCTGAACACCTCAGCCTACACCGCGCGCCATGCGCAGCGTCTGCACCAGCAGGCGCTCCAGCTCGTCCACGGCCGCATTCCCCCGGGATGCCTTGCTGCGGTAGGCCGCCACCTGCATCGGCGCCAGCGGCCCCAGACCCTGCTCGCGCCCCAGCACCTGCAGCTGCGCGGGCGCGCTGCACTGCGTGAGGGCCGCCACGGCCAGGCCGCTTTCCACCGCCGCCAGCTGCCCTGCCAGACTGGAGCTGTGGTAGACCACTTTGTAGCGCCGCCCCTGCAACGCCAATGCATGGATGGCGCCCCGCCGCGCCAGGCTGATGTCTTCGTACACCGCAATCGGCAGCGGATCGCGCCGCCACAACTCCAGCTGGGGGGAGCCCACCCAGACCATGGGCTCATGGAACAGCAAACGCCCGCGCCGCGCGTGGTCGCGCGAGATGAGCGCCAGATCCAACTCCCCCCGCTCCACCCGCGGAATCAGCGCGGTGGACTGCTCGCAGTTCAGCTCGATCTCCACGCCGCTGTGCCGGGGCGCAAAGCGGCGCAGCACCGGGGTCAGGTAGGTGGCCGCATAGTCATCCGGCACGCCCAGGCGCACACGGCCACTCAGCACCGCAGGCTGCAGCGCGGCCTGGGCCTCGGCCTGCAGGTCCAGCATGCGGCGGGCATAGCCCAGCAAGGTCCGGCCCTGCTCCGTCAGCTCCAGCCTGCGCGCCCCGCGCTCCAGCAGACGGTGGCCCACGGCATCCTCCAGCTTCTTGAGCTGCATGCTCACTGCCGACTGGGAACGGTGCAGCTGCACCGTCGCAGCCGACAGCGAACCGGCATCCACCACGGCCACCAGGCAGTGCAGCCAGTCGATTTGCAGATCCCGCAGGGCCACAGCCGCCTCCTTACATTTGTTTTTCGAATAACTACTGCCAAAATTATGCGCTTTTCGGCATGCATGCAGCACCGCACACTGCGCGGCATGTCGTCACCTTCCTCCCCTTCTTCGGCCTGCACCACAGCCCTTGCCGCCTCCACCCCATCCAGTGTCCACCGCGCCTCGGGGGTGGCACCTTTTCTGTGGGGCAACGCCCTGCTGGGCAGCATCGGTCTGTTCCTGCACCAGGCCCAGGCCGGCGCGCTGACCGCCACCTGGGCACGCAGCGCCTTCGGCCTGCTGGGACTGACGCTGTGGCTGCTGTGGCGTCGCCAGGGCGCCCAGCTGCGGCTGACGCGCCAGACCGCGCCCGGGGTGCTGGCTGCAGGCTCCTTGATGGTGCTGGCCTGGGTCCTGTTCTTCGCCGCCATTCCCGCCACTTCCACCGGTATGGCAGTGGTGCTGTTCCATGTGCAGCCGCTGTGGCTGCTGCTGTGGAGCGCCCTGCGCGGCCAGGAACGTATCAGCCGCCAGCGCGTGGCGGCCGTGCTGCTGGCATTGCTGGGGCTGGTGCTGGCCACGGGCACGCTGTCGGCACTGTGGCAAGACCAGGCCCACGCCACCCACCCCGCCTACCTGCTGGGCGTAGCCCTGTGCCTGCTGGGCGCACTGTGCACCGCTGCCGTCACGCTGATTGCCCAGGGGCTGCAGCGGCACCAGCCGGTCACCGCCAGCACCCTGGCCTGGTGGCAGTGCCTGCTGGGCACCGTGCTGCTGTGGGTCTGGCCGCTGCAGCACGGCTGGCCCGCATCGGGCGCCAGCTGGCTGTGGCTGGCCGGTCTGGGGCTGGTCCACACGGCCCTGGCCTATATGCTGATCTACGCCGGCATGGCCCGCCTGCCCACCAGCCGTGTGGCGCTGCTGCAGTACCTCTACCCCGCCGTGGCGCTGCTGATCGACGGGCTGCTGCTGGGCCAGCGCCTGGATGGCAGGCAGTGGCTGGGCCTGGGCATCATCGCCTGCGCCGTGGTCTGGGCCGAACGGCAGGCCGCGCGCCAGCCCTGACCCCGGCGAGGAGCCGGGTGCGGCACGCCACCGCACCGCATCCAGCAGAATCCGACAGGCAGGTATCAGCTGGCATCCGCCGGCTTGCGGCTCCCTTGGCTGGCCGCAATGCCCCGTTGCACGCGGGCGTGGTAGACCGTCAGCCGGCTGATTCCCAACTGGGCGGCCACCTTGGCGTCGGATGCGGTGCCCAGCAGGGCCACGGCCTCGGATGTCCAGTCGTAGGCGGCAGTGGCAGCCGTGGCGCCAGAGGCCGGGGCAATGTCCAGCTCCGTGCGCTTGGCGACCACGCTGGCCTTGCTGATGCCCAGTTGCTGTGCCGCGGCCGCATCCGGCTGCTGACCCAGCAGCGCCAGGGCTGCGGGCGTCCACTGGAAATGCCCTGCAGCGGGAATCCCCAGCGCATTGCGCTTGAGGTTGACCGTCTTGGCCGATGTACCCCAGCGCTCGGCCAGCACGGCGTCTTTTTCCTGGCCCAGCTGGGCCAGCATCGCGTCAGTCCATTGCAGTGCGGCTTTGCCCATGCGGTGTCTGTCCTGGTTGGAAAAATGGAAAGCGAAGGGAACGGCGCACCATGCGCCAACGCCCTTCAGTTTTTCTTGTGCACATCCTGCCAGCGCAGCATGTCGCTGATGCGCGCAGCTTTTTCGTCGTCAAAGCCCAGGTGCTGCACACGCTCGGGCGGGTTGGCCCAGGTGCCGAACAGCAGGTCCCAGATCGGCAGGCCGTAGTTCTGTGCATGGTGGCCATGCTGGTGGTGCACGGTGTGCATTTCCGGACGCTGCACCAGGTAACCCACCCAGCGCGGCGTGCGGATGTCCGCGTGCAGAAACAGGTCAAAGGCACCAGTCAGTCCGATGGCGAACGCCGCCGCCAGCGGGCTGGCGCCCAGCACCCAGTAGCTGGACAGCGCGCTCAGCAGCACCGCTGCTGCCGTGTCCATGGGGTGGGCGTAGAAAGCGGTCAAGGCCTCCACCCGGGGGGCACTGTGGTGCAGCTGGTGGAACACCCGCCACAGCAGATCCCAGCGGTGCGTGGCACGGTGCCACCAGTAAAAGACAAAGCTGGTCAACCCGAAGCTGGCCAGGCCCACCAGCGGCGCGGGCCAGCGCTGGCCCACATCGAACAGCGCCACGGCGCGGATGCTGTCCGAGAACCAATGTCCCACCAGCAAGGTGACCAGCAGCGTGCTGCAGGCCAGCGCGCTGGACATCAGCAGCCAACGCCGGTCACAGTGGTTGCGCGATGCAGGGGCAATCACTTCCCGGCTGAAGATTCCCACGAACACCAGCGCCAGCAGCGGATAGGCCGCAAATTCCCACATCGATTGCCCCCTCTGAACCATCCATCACCCCACACCCGCCAACGGGTACCCTGCTTGGGACCGCGCGTACGCCGGCCCCAGAAGCGATTCAGTGGGTATGCCCCCAGTAGATCAGTGCATCGCGCCCTTCCACCGACAGCGACACCTGCGCCCCGACGGGCAACAGCACCTTGGTCGGCACATGGCCAAACGGCAGGCCTTGCAGTACCGGGCGCTTGAGCTGCATGCGCAGCCAGTCGATCACGGTCTGCAGCTTGAAGCCCTTGTCATGGGTGTTGAGCTTGAACTCGGTGAACTGCCCCAGCACGATGGCCTTCTGCTTTTGCAGCACCCCGGCCAACAGCAACTGGTTCAGCATGCGCTCGATCTTGTAGGGGTGCTCGCCCACATCCTCCAGGAACAGCACCCCGCCTTCGATCTGCGGGAAATATGGCGTGCCCAGCAGAGACACCAGCACCGCCAGGTTGCCGCCCCACAGCGTGGCGCCGCCGGGCACATAGAAGTCCTTGAGCTGGGGCTTGCCATTGGGCAGTTCGCCCACCTTGGGCATCTGCCAGCCGGCACCCTCGCCCTGGCCGCTGAGCAGATCGGCAAAGCAGTCGAGCATGATGTCATCCACCTCGCCGCCCTCGCGGGTGTCCACGCCGAAGTCGGCATTGACCACCGGGCCCGCCCAGGTCGTGGCGCCGGTCTGGGCCAGCATGGCCAGCTGGAAGGCGGTGAAATCGCTCAAACCCACAAATTGCGTGCCCTTGGCAATGGCCTTGGCCACGGTCTTGTACTTGATGCCTGGCAGGATCCGTGTGAGGCCGTAGCCGCCGCGCGAGATCAGCGCTACATCAGCCCCGCTGGCGGCCGCGCGGTGGATGGCGGCCAGCCGGGTGGCATCGTCACCAGCAAAGCGTTGGCTGCTGGCCAGGGCATCGGCATCCACTTCCACCTGGTGCCCCATGGCTTCCAGCTGCCGGATACCGCGCTTGAATGCGGCCTTGTCGCGCACCGCGCCCGAGGGCGAGTACACATAGATATGTTTGGGACCATGGCTGTGGTCGTGGCCGCAGCAGCTGCCATCGGCCGCATGCACATGGTCGGCATGGCCGTGGTCGTGATGGCTGTCATGCCCGCAGCAGTCTGCACCGCAGGCATGCCCCATGCCCAGGCCCTGTGCCGGTGTCTGCACCGCGGTATAGGCAGGGGCAGCAGCAGCGGCCGGAGCCACTCTGGCCGGGGTCTTGCGGGGGGATGGGCTGGGAGAGGTTCCGGTGGATTTGCGGGTGGTCGCCAAAGCTTGTCCGCACCGCAAGCAGGCGGCGCGCTCCGTGAAAAGGGGAATGCGAGAGAGGGCGCTTGCCACAGCAGCAAGGCACCCACGCCGCACAGGCACCGCCTGCGGGCTACGGACGGAAGTATTCCACAGCGCGGCGTGCACCGCCGTCTGCCTGCGGCCCGCCCCAGTCCAGACCGGGGTTGGACGGCATGGCCTGCGAGTGCCCGGCCAGCGCAGGCAGCACCTGCTTCCAGGCGGTGTCGTATTCGGATGCGCTGCACACCGGGTACTGCATCGCTGCCTGTGGCGTGCGGGTGACCCAGCAGCGGCCCTGCGCCAGCCAGTCGTGCAGCAACCCGGCCGGCACAGCGGGCAAGGCGGCGCGGCACTGTGGCGCCGCCTGCAGTGCCGCACGGTGACCGGCCGTCGCGAACGGGGCATCGAATGCGGCCTGTTCCGCCGCCGTGGGGGCCAGCCCCCACGCCTGCTGAAGCTGCGCTCCCACCGGCCACCGGGGTTTGCGGGCGGCCTGCAACTGCCAGTCGGCCCAGGCCGGGGGCAGGGCATCTGCCGGCCATGCATCGTGCAGCCAGGCGCCCACAAAGCGCTGAGGCTGCTGGCTGGCCACGGCCAGCCCCAGTCGGGCGGCATCACCCTGCCCCAGCAGCACGGCATGGCGCACATCCAGCGCTTCCACCCATTCCAGCAACAGCTGCTGGTGCCAGGTGGCACTGTGGGCCTGGGGCTTTTTGGGCTGGTCGCTGCGGCCCCAGCCCGGCAGATCCGGCACGACCACACGGTGGCCTGCCGCCAGGAAAGCGGGAATCAGGTGGCGAAAGGCCCAGCCCCAACCCGGGCTGGCGGCCAGGCACAGCCAGGTCAGCGGGGCGTCGTGCGGCCCCTCGTCCACGGCGGCCAGACGCAGCCCCTGCCCGCTGGGCAGGTCGCTGCGGTAGCGGGGCTGCCAGGGCCAGTCGGGCAGATCGGCAAACGCACGGTCGGGCACGCGCAGCGCGGTATCCGGCAGCGGGTGCACGGCCGCCGCCCGGTGCGCCTGGCGCCGCTGCTGGAAGAACCGGGCCAGCAAGGCGGCACACTCCTCGGCCAGCACACCGCGCAGCACCTGGGTCTGGTGGTTGATGGCGGGGTAGCCGAACACATTCAGCACCGACCCCGCCGCACCGGTCTTGGGCTCGGCTGCACCATAGACCAGCCGACCCACGCGCGCGTGCAGCATGGCACCACTGCACATGGTGCATGGCTCCAGCGTCACATACAGGGTGCAGCCTTCCAGCCGGTAATTGCCCAGGCGGCGTGCCGCATCGCGCAGCGCCTGCACTTCGGCATGGGCCGTGGGGTCGCCACTGGCAATCGGGGCATTGCGGCCTTCCCCCACGATCTGGCCCTGGTGCACGACCACGGCGCCCACAGGCACCTCGCCCGCCTCCGCCGCCTGCTGCGCCAGGCGCAGGGCATGGCGCATCCAGTGGGCGTGATCGGCGGCGGCGTCAGAAGCGTCGGGAGAGAGCGGAGGCGAAGCAGGCATGTGCCGACAATTATCCCCGCCAGGCCTCGAGCCTGCATGTGCCGGGGGACACAAAAAAAGGGCGCCCGAAGGCGCCCGTCAAGCTTATTGAAAGAGACAGTGGTCCGGCCGCGGCCCCTGACAGGCAATGTCCTCAGTGCGCCTCCCCTCCCCCTGGACAGAGACGGTCTGCAGACCAGGCAAGCAGACCGTCAACACCGCAATGGGCTCTCTTGGACGCACCGGGCACCGCCTGTCAGCGGCTGCGGCCGGCACCACTCCACCCGCGAAGGTGGCAATGCCACTGTAGGTAAATCTCGTACACGTGCACATCCCTGGTTTTTGGTATTTTTGCCGATGAACGGTCAATTCCCCGCTTTCGCCCGCTCCCGGCATGGCCCTGGGATAATCCGCGCCCTATGTCCCTCCTGCCCCACCAGCTCGAACTCCTGTCCCCGGCCCGCGACGCCGATATCGGCATTGAAGCCATCAACCATGGCGCGGATGCTGTCTACATCGGCGGCCCGGCCTTTGGCGCACGCGCCACGGCAGGCAATGACATCCGCGACCTGGAGCGGCTCATCCGGCATGCCCACCGTTTTGGCAGCCGCATCTTCATCACGCTCAACACCATCCTGCGCGACGATGAGCTGCAGGGCGCGCGCGACATGGCCTGGCAGATCTACAACGCAGGGGCTGATGCGCTGATCATCCAGGACATGGGTCTGCTGGAGCTGGATCTGCCCCCCATCCAGCTGCACGCCTCCACCCAGACCGATATCCGCACCCCCGAAAAGGCGCGGTTTCTGCAGGATGCGGGCCTGTCCCAGATCGTGATTGCGCGCGAGCTGGACTTGCAGCAGATTGCCGCCGTGCGCGCCGCCACCGACCCGGCCCGCACCACGATCGAATTCTTTGTGCACGGTGCGCTGTGCGTGGCCTATTCCGGCCAGTGCTTCATCAGCCACGCCCACACAGGCCGCAGCGCCAACCGTGGCGACTGCAACCAGGCCTGCCGTCTGCCCTATGAGGTGACGGATGCCGGCGGCCGCATCATTGCGCACGAAAAGCATGTGCTGTCCATGAAGGACAACAACCAGAGCGACAACCTGCGCGCCCTGATCGATGCCGGCGTGCGCAGCTTCAAGATCGAGGGCCGCTACAAGGACATGGGCTATGTGAAGAACATCACGGCCCACTACCGCAAGCTGCTGGACGAGATCATCGAAGAACGCGAATTCTCCGACCAGCCGCTGGCGCGTTCCTCCTCGGGCCGCACCACGTTCACGTTCGAGCCCGATCCCGACCAGAACTTCAACCGCGAGTTCACCGACTACTTTGTCAATGGCCGCAAGGACGACATCGGCGCCTTCGACACCCCCAAGACCCCCGGCCGTGCCATTGGCTGGGTCACCCTGGTGGGCGACAAGTGGTTTGAAATCGAAGCCAGCGACAAGGCCACCGAGCTGCACAACGGCGACGGCCTGTGCTACTACGACCTGCAAAAGGAACTGGTGGGCGTGCACATCAACCGTGCCGAATGCGTGCATGCCAAGAAAGGCATCTGGCGCGTCTTCCCCAAGAACGAGATTGCCGAGTTCAAGGACCTGCGCAAGGGCCTGGAAATCAACCGCAACCGCGACATGGACTGGGTGCGCACACTGGAGAAGAAGTCCAGCGAACGCCGCATCGGCCTGTGGGCCGAATTCAAGGAAACCGCGGCGGGCTTTGCACTGACGCTGACCGACGAAGACGGGTTCACCGCCACCGCCGGCATCGAACAGGCCCACCAGGCCGCCACGGACACGGCCAAGGCCGAAGCCACGCTGCGCGAACAGCTGGGCCGCTTTGGCGCCAGCATCTTCGCGGTCAACGACATCGCGCTGAGCGTCAGCCAGCCCTGGTTTGTGCCCGCCTCGGCCCTGAACCAGCTGCGCCGCGATGCACTGGCCGGGCTGGAACAGGCCCGCGCCGACGGCCTGATCCGCCTGCCGCGTGCCAAGCCGGTGGAACCGCCCGCGCCCTTCCCCGAGGACACGCTGAGCTATCTGGCCAATGTGTTCAACCAGAAGGCGCATGACTTCTATGTGAAGCATGGCGTGAAGGTGGTGGACGCCGCCTACGAAAGCAAGGAAGAAGAAGGCGAAGTCTCGCTGATGATCACCAAGCACTGCGTGCGCTTCTCCATGAGCCTGTGCCCCAAGCAGGCCAAGGGCGTGATCGGCGTCAAGGGCACCATCAAGGCCGAGCCGCTGCAGCTGATCAACGGCAAGGAAAAGCTGACGCTGCGCTTTGACTGCAAACCCTGCGAGATGCACGTAGTGGGCAAGATGAAGAAATCGGTGCTGAACCAGCATGCCAAGGAAATGCAGGAACACCCCATGCAGTTCTACCGCACACGCCCCACGCCGCTGCCCAAGCCCCAGGCCTGAGCCTGGCCTATTCCGGTGACACCACAACGGGGCGCGCAAGCGGCTCTGCGGGCGACAACGCCACCACCCCATGCAACCCGGCCGCCCGCGCATCTGCGCGGCGGCGACCCGCTGCAGCTGCGACAATTGCGCACCATGCCCCGCCTCAAGCCGCCCTCCAAAGAAGAAAGCCAGTTGCTGCCCGCGTTCGCAGCCCTGCCGGACAGCGCCATTCACCTGCCCGCCACCGAGGCCGAATTTGCCGCCGCCCGCGCGGCCCTGCTGGCCCAGACCGCACTGGGTTTTGACACGGAAAGCAAGCCCATCTTCAGCACCCAGCAGGTCGACACCGGCCCGCACCTGGTGCAGCTGGCGACCCCGGATGCGGCCTGGCTGCTGCAGCTGCACCACCCACAGGCGCTGGAGCTGGCCCGCGAACTGCTGGCCCACCCCGGCATCTGCAAGGTGGGCTTTGGCCTGGACAACGACAAAGCCACCCTGCCGCGCCGCCTGGGCTGTGAACTGCACAACGTGGTGGACCTGGATCGGGTGTTCAAGCAGTACGGTTATGGCAACAGCACCGGCGTGCGTGCGGCCGTGGCGCTGGTGCTGGGGCAGAACTTCCACAAGTCCAAGAAGATGTCCACCTCCAACTGGGCGGCGCGCCAGTACAGCCCAGGCCAGTTGCGCTATGCGGCCAACGATGCCCACGGTCCGGCCGTGGTCCATGCCGCCCTGCCCGCCTGGCAGGCCCGCCAGCCCGCGCCTGCCGCGGCCCGGCCACCCCGGCCCCCTCGCACACCCCGCGCACCCGGGTCGGACCCCCTGCAGTCCGCCCCACCAGCGCCCACACCGCAGCCGTCGCACGTGCCACAGCCCGCCGCCTTGGCAGCGCCATCTGGCACACAAGACCCGCACAGCACACAAGGTGCAGCGCCCGCCCGCAGCCGCATCGCAGCGCTTTTCCAGCCACGCCGAGGCTGAGCCAGGCCGACGCCCAAGGACTGCACGCGCTGCAGCCTGCCAGCATCCCTGCAGACCTTGGAGCCGATATGGGCAGCCTCCGCGCCGTGGTGTCAGCGTTTCAGCGCCTGGAAATCGTTTAGCACCGAAGGCGGCAGCAGACGGTCCACATGCACGCGATTGCGGCCGGCCTGTTTGGCCTCATACAGCAAGGCATCGGCGCGGGACAAGGCCTTGGTCAGGTGCAGCAGGCTATGGACAGGGGCGATGCCAAAGCTGACCGTCACCTGCTGGCCGTTGGGCAGGCAGGGCCCCTGGGGCGAGGCCATCTGCTGGCGGATGCGCTGCACCACCCCTTCCGCATCGTCCAGGCTGGCACGCTGCAGCAGCAGCACAAACTCTTCGCCACCAAAGCGTGACACCAGATCGCCCGCACGCACCTGCTGCAGCATCACCTGGCTGACGGCCTGCAGCACCTGGTCGCCACAGGCATGGCCCCAGCTGTCGTTCACCCGTTTGAAATGGTCAATATCCCCCGCTACCACGGCCCAGGGCGCCACGCGGCGATCATTCAGCACACCTTCGGCCGCCTCCATGAAGGCCCGGCGGTTGAGCAGGCGGGTCAGCGGGTCGCGGTTCCGCTCCTCGCGCAACGTGGTGAAGACATCGCGCACCACGCAGGCCAGCAGCACCAGCGAAAACCACAGCGTGAACAGCAAGGTGCCCGCCAGTGTCAACAGCCAGTAGCCCGAGCGCGTGAGCTCGCCCACCTGCTCCACGGGCACCACCAGCCACACCCCCAACGGGCGCAGCAGCGTGTAGGAAGCAAAGAAGAAATAGGTCCAGCGCAACGCGGTTTCCAGCCGGTCCCGTGCGCGCTGGCCACGCAGCAGACTGTGCATGGCCAGGAACTGCAACACGCCCGTCCCCACGTTCAGCCACTGCACCCGTGCCCACAGGTCGTCATCGACATAGGAAAAGTAATACAGCACAGCCAGCGTACCCACCACGGCCAGCCCCCCCAGCCAGCGGTTGATGTGCGCCTGGCCGCAGCGCAGCGCCATACCCTGCGCCAGCCCCCAGGCTCCCGCCAGGTACAGCACGGCGGTGGCCAGCGCCCACCGGCCCAGCTGGGCATTGGTCATCAGGCTTTGCGCGCCCAGCGCCAGCGCCGGCAACACATAGCCGGCCGCCATCCACAGCAGAAACCGCGCACTGGCCTGGTTGCGTTGCACCCACCAGCAGGCCAGCAGCACGCCACCCAGCAAGATCACGCAGGCGGGTGCAATCAAGGCAAAGTACTGGTCGGCGGGCAGATTCACAGGCAATGCGGGCGTGGAAAAAGGGGAGCACAGGCTTTGTAAGCTCTATGTATCTGAGTGTATCTTTGCGCAAGAGTGCCCTGCCGTATCTGCCTTTGATCTTGTGCAAGTGCACATTGGCGTCGGCGCCCATTCCCCGTGCGATTCCAGCGCGGCCGCAGCCCCTGTCAGCGCGCCAAGAATCTGCAGGCTTTGGGCACCTCAGCGGCCTGCAGCCAAGCACAGGCCGCTCTTGTTTCCAGAGCGATCGCCACCGCCATTCATCGCTGCGCCGTCAGTCCGATCACGGCGCCACCATGCCGGCAGTTCGGGCTTCGGCGGCCACCCGCACCCGGTTGCGGCCGGCCTGCTTGGCCTCATACAACAGGGCGTCGGCACGCGACAGGGCCTTGCTCAGCTGCTCCAGGCTCTGTACCGGGGCAATGCCAAAGCTGACCGTCACCCGCCGGCCATTGGGCAGGCCAGCCACATCGGCCGACTCCAGCTGCTGGCGCATGCGCTGCACCACCCCTTGTGCATCGTCCAGGCTGGCCCGCTGCAGCAGCAGCACAAACTCCTCTCCGCCAAAGCGTGCCACCAGATCGCCCTGGCGCACCTGCTGTTGCAGCACCAGACTGGTCTGCTGCAGCACCTGGTCACCGCAGGCATGGCCCCAGTTGTCGTTGACCTGCTTGAAATGGTCGATATCGCCCACCACCACGGCCCAGGGGCCGCTACGGCGGTCCCGGAGCACGCCGTTGGCCGCCTCCATGAACGCGCGGCGGTTGAGCAGCCGGGTCAGCGGATCGCGGTTGCGCTCCTCATGCAGCTGGGCAAACACATCACGCACCGAACACGCCACCACCAGCATGGTGAACCACAGCGCGAACAGCAACGACCCCGCCAGCGTGATCAGCCAGTAAACCGAACGCGGAATGTCATTACCCTGCATGCCCGGCGCCAGCATCAGGATCAGCAAGGGGCGCACCATGGTGTAGCAGGCGAACACCAGAAAGGACATGCGCAGGGCCCGCTCCAGCCGGTTGTCCGGCAACTGGCTGCGCAGAATCCCACGCATGGGCAGGATCTGCATCAGTCCCAGCCCGGCATTGAGCCAGTGCATGCGCACCAGCAGGCGGTCCTGCACATGGCCGTAGTAATACAGGGCCGACAGCACCGCCACCGCGATCACCAGTGCCACGCGCGGGTGGGCCGACTTTCCGTAGCGCCCCGCAATGCCCCGCGCCAGCGACCACGCGCCGCCCAGGTACAGCACCCCGGTCACAGGGGCCCAGAGGGCAAACTGCGTGCTGTCCAGCAGGCTCTGCCAACCCAGGCCGATGGCGCTGAGCGCATAGCCTGCTGCCAGCCACAGCAAATAACGCTGCTGGCGTTGCTGGCGCAACACCCCCCAGCACACCACCAGCGCCGCTGCCAGCAGCAGCACGCACAGCGGCACCAGGAGTGCGAAATAGCGGTCGGGCAGAGAGAACACCGATGCAGGGCCTGCGCCAAAGGAAGAAGGTAAACAAGTGTATCCAAGTGCCGCCACCCATCCGCAAAGGCCGTGCGCGCTACCCCATAAGCACATAGCTAAAGCTTGGTTCGTTCTGCGCAAGGCCCCTTGCATAATCGCCGCAGCTATGCCGGACCGGCGGTCACAGCAGGCCCTCGCGGCCAGTGCGATCCCCGGGTCCTTCCCTTTTTCGCAGACCACCAGAAAGAGACATCCATGCGCCTCGAGACCCTTGCCGTTCACGCCGGTTACGCCCCCGACCCCACCACCAAGGCCGTGGCCGTGCCCATCTACCAGACGGTGGCCTACGCATTCGACAGCGCCCAGCATGGCGCCGACCTGTTCGATCTGAAGGTGCCGGGCAATATCTACACCCGCATCATGAACCCCACCACCGACGTGCTGGAAAAGCGCGTCGCGGCGCTGGAAGGCGGCATTGCCGCACTGGCCGTGGCATCGGGCATGGCCGCCATCACTGCCGCCATCCAGACCCTGGCCGAAGCCGGCGACAACATCGTGTCCGCCAGCACGCTCTATGGCGGCACCTACAACCTGTTTGCCCACACCTTTCCGCAGCAAGGCATCGAGGTGCGCTTTGCCGACCCACGCGATCCGGCCAGCTTCGGCAAGCTGATCGACGGCAAGACCAAGGCCGTGTTCATCGAATCCATCGGCAACCCGCTGGGCAATGTGACCGACATCCGCGCACTGGCCGATGTGGCCCACCAGCATGGCGTGCCGCTGATCGTGGACAACACCGTGCCCTCGCCCTATCTGCTGCGCCCGTTCGAGCATGGCGCCGACATCGTCGTGCACTCGCTGACCAAATACCTGGGCGGCCACGGCACCAGCGTGGGCGGCGCCATCGTGGACAGCGGCAAGTTCCCCTGGGCCGAGCACAAAGCCCGTTTCAAGCGCCTGAACGAACCCGACGTGAGCTACCACGGCGTGGTCTACACCGAAGCCCTGGGCCCCGCGGCCTTCATCGGCCGCGCCCGCGTGGTGCCGCTGCGCAACATGGGCGCCGCCATCTCGCCGCAAAACGCCTTCCAGATCCTGCAAGGCATTGAGACGCTGGCCTTGCGCATGGACCGCATCTGCGAAAACACGCAGAAGATTGCAGAAACACTGCAAAACCACCCCAAGGTGGAATGGGTGCGCTATGCCGGCCTGAAAGACCATCCCGACCACGCCATCGTGCAAAAGCAGTCGGGCGGCCGCGCTTCGGGCATTCTGTCGTTCAGCCTCAAGGGCAGCGAAGGCCGTGCCGCCGGAGCCCGCTTCCTCGACGCCCTGCAGCTATTCACCCGCCTGGTGAACATTGGTGATGCCAAGTCGCTGGCCACCCACCCGGCCTCGACCACCCACCGCCAGCTGGACGCCGCCGAGCTGGCCAAGGCCGGCGTGACCGAAGGCATGGTGCGCCTGTCCGTGGGCATTGAGCACATCGACGACCTGCTGGCCGATCTGGAGCAGGCCTTGGCCCAGGTCTGAGAGCGCCCCGCCCCACCCTCCAAAGAAGAGCGCTTCGGCGCTCTTCTTTTTTATGCTTGATCGTGCTTTAAGGCTGGCACCGCCACACCGTCTACGCCAACCACGCCAGTCAGGCTCGCCTGCGGACTGCCGGATGAAGCTGCCGCGGGCTTGTACGGCATGTAGTGGGCATCGGGCGGCCTTCCGGCCATGCCCACCACCCCGGCCCCAGCCGGCCATGGTCACTGCCTCCCAGATGCCTCCACTAACAAAAAGAGCGCCGAAGCGCTCTTTTTTGAGTGGCCGCCGGTGCGCCTGAAAGCGCGCCGCAGCCTGTGAAACGGAAACCCAGGCTGCTTACAGCCCCAGGGCCGCAATACCGGCGCTGGCCACCTGTGCGTCTTCGCTGGCCTTCACACCGGACACGCCCACGGCGCCCAGCACCTGGCCATCCTTGACGATGGCCACGCCACCTTCCAGCAGGCCGTCGACAAACGGCGCGCTCAGGAAAGCGGTGCGGCCATTGTTGATCATGTCTTCAAACGCCTTGGTGTCCTTGCGGCCCACGGCGGCCGTGCGGGCCTTAGCAGGCGAGATGTGCGAGGAAATGGGGGCAGCGCCGTCCATGCGCTGCAGCCACAGCAGGTGGCCGCCATCGTCGACGATGGAGATGGTCACAGCCCACTTGTTCTTGAGGGCCTCGGCCTCGGCGGCGGCGGCGATCTTCTTGACGTCGGAGAGTTCGAGTTCGTGCTTGGTCTTCATGGTCTGTAAGGCAGAAATTTGCGCTGAGTAGGAAGCAACCAGCATAATGTGCAAACCCGGACCGAAAGCGACCCTGAGCGCAAAACATTACAACCTAAAAATGCCCAGGTCCATCCACGGGTGCCAGCGCATGGCCCTTGCGCTTTCCTTCCTCCACCCTCATATTGACTGGACTGCCTGAACGGCAGTCACCCACAGGAGAAACCTATCCATGAATGATCACGTCACCACTTGGGACACTGCTGGCGTTGCCATCTCGCAGCAGCAGCGCCACAAGGTGCTGCGCAACACCTACTGGCTGCTGGCGCTGAGCCTGCTGCCCACCGTGCTGGGCGCCTGGATCGGCGTATCCACCGGCATCACCCGCTCGCTGTCTGGCGGCCTGGGCCTGGTTGTGTTCATGGTCGGCGCCTTCGGCTTCATGTTCGCGATCGAAAAGACCAAGAACTCCGCTGCCGGCGTTCCCGTGCTGCTGGCCTTCACCTTCTTCATGGGCCTGATGCTCTCGCGCATGATTGCCATGGTGCTGGGCTTCAAGAACGGCTCCGAGCTGATCATGACCGCATTTGCGGGCACGGCCGGCGTGTTCTTCGTGATGGCCTCGCTGGCCACCGTGATCAAGCGCGACCTGTCGGGCATGGGCAAATGGCTGTTCGTCGGCGCCATGGTGCTGCTGGTGGGCTCGGTCATCAACGTGTTCGTGGGCTCCACCGCCGGCATGATGGCCATCTCGATGCTGGCCATCGGCATCTTCTCCGCCTACATGCTGTATGACCTCAAGCAGATCATCGACGGCGGCGAAACCAACTACATCAGCGCCACGCTGTCGCTGTACCTGGACATCTTCAACGTGTTCCAGAGCCTGCTGGCCCTGCTGGGCATCATGGGCGGCGAACGCGAATAAGCGCCACACCGGCCACCCTCTGCATGCGCAGAGGGGCCCACACCCAGGCACGCTACGGCGTGCCTTTTTCATGGGCACGCAGCCCATGCGCCGGCAGTCTGCGAAATACGCCACTCACCCTGCCGGCTGCACCCCGCATTGCGCCAGAATCAGCGCCTTGAGCCGCTCGGCCGCGGGCGGCAGTGCATGCGCGCGCTGCCAGATCATGTTCAGGTGCGTGCACAGCCCGGCATCCTGCAGCGGCACCAGCGCGGGCAGACCCTGCATGCCCAGTTGGGCAAAGCTTTCGGGGGCAAACGCCACGCCCAGTCCTTTTTGCACCATCAGCAGCATGGGCAAGGTCTCCACGCCCCAGTACGCCACTTCCGGGGTGAATCCGGCCTGCTGGCAGGCGCGCAGCAACATGTCCGAAATGCCTGTGCCCAGCAGCGAGCTGTGCAACAGAAAGCGCTCGTGGCGCAGCGCCGCCAGCGGCACCTGCGCGTGCTCGCACAGCGGGTGCTGCGGGGGCAACGCCACCCGCAGCGGCTCGTTCATGATCTCCAGATTCTGCAGCTCCGGCGCCGTGTACTGGCTGCGGCAGATGATCAGATCGAGGCTGCGTTCCCGCAAACGCTGCAGCATGTAGCCCGTCTCGCCCTCGTGCACATGCACGGTGATCTTCAGATCGCAGGCCATCAGCTGCTCCATCACCCGGGGCATCAGAAACAGGCTGGCCGCCGTGGCACAGCCTATGTGCACCGTCCCGCGTGACCCCTGCTCCGCCTCGCGCAGCTCACGCCGCACGGCCTGCAAGCTGGCCTGCAACGCCTTGGCACGCAGATAGAACAGCTCTCCCGTGGCCGTCGGCACCAGGCGGTGGCCGCTGCGGTCGAACAGGCTCACGTTCAGCTCTTCCTCCAGCTTGCGCAGCAGGATGCTCAAGGGCGGCTGGGTCATGTGCAGGCGCTCAGCCGCAGCCGACACACTGCCTTGCTCGTAAACCGCGACAAAGCATTTCAGACGGTGTTCATCCATATAGTTTTTATATAAACAATAGACCTTATATATATTAGACCTTATCGACATGCGTTTCTATACTCCGCCGCGTTGCCTGCCTCGCATACCGGCAATACATAACAAGGAGACACGCATGCACCCCTCTCGCCGCCAGATTGTTGGCCTGGCCCTCACCACCTGCCTCGCACCCGTGCTGGGCATGTCCGCCGCCCAGGCGCAAACCGACTGGCCCCGCCGCACCATCAAGGTGGTGGTGCCCTACCCGCCAGGCGGCACGGCCGACGTCATGGGCCGCCTGGTGGCCCACAAGCTGGGCAAAGCCTTTCCCAAGGTGAGCGTGGTGGTGGAGAACGTCACCGGTGGCGCCACCGTGCCCGGCGCCCTGGCCGTGATGCGCGAGCCGGCCGACGGCCACACCGTGTTCCTGGCCAGCGACAACACGCTGAACATCAACCACTGGCTGCTCAAGGACGCACGCTATGACGGCGACCGCGACTTCACCCCGGTGACCGTGCTCAACACCTACCCGCACTGGCTGATCGTCAATGGCCAGGGGCCCTACAAGAGCCTGGACGACCTGGTGCAGGCCATCCATGCCCGGCCCGGCAAGGTCTCCATCAGCGTCAACACCATCGGCGGAGCCGCCTATCTGGCCCTGGACAGCTGGCGCCGGGAAAACGGCCTGAAGTTCGAGATCGTGCCCTACCGCGGATCGCCTCCTGCCGTGGCCGACCTGATCGGCGGCCATACCGATGCGCATGTGGACGTGGTCGGCTCCTCCGTCGCCCATGCCCGCAGCGGCCGTGTGCTGCCCGTGGCCGTGCTGCAAGGCCGTGCACTCAAGGAATTTCCCAAGGCCACCGCCCAAAGCGAGCAGAACCCCAAGGCACTGAACGTGCAGTCCAACCTGTCAGTGGTCATGCGCAGCGGCACACCCCAGTCCGTCATCGACAAGCTCTACGACATCCTCAAGGCCGGCGCCAGGGACGAGGACTTCACCAAGACCATGGACATGCTCTGCCTGGACGCTGTGCTGCTGGAGCCCGTCAAGGCCAAGGCCTTCTTGCAGCAGGAGACCAGGCGCTATGGCGCGCTGGTCGAGAAATCGGGCCTGGAAAAACAATAAGCAACGGGCAGACACATGAAATTCGTCATTGCACTGATTCGCCACGAAACCAACACCTTCTCGCCCGTACCCACGCTGCTGAGCGACTTTCGCCGGGGTACCACCTTGAATGGCCCCGCCTACGGCGATGCCGCCCGCCTGGCCTGCGAAGGCACCAACAGCGCTGCCGCCGCCTACCTGGACCTGGCCCGCGACATGGGCGCTGACGTGGACTTCGCCGTCTGCGCCAACGCAGTGCCCAGCGGTCTGGTGACACGCGAAGCCTTCGAGCATCTGTGCGACACCGTGGTCCGCAGCGCCCAGCAAGGCTGCGATGCCATCTTGCTGGACCTGCACGGCGCCATGGTGGTGGATGGCTATGCCGACGCCGAAGGCGAGTTGCTGCGCCGCCTGCGCGCCTGCACCCCGGCAGGCCTGCCCATTGGAGTGGCGCTGGACTTCCATGCCAATTTCAGCCCCGAACTCATCCGCCACGCCACGGCCATCGCCGGCTACTGCACCTACCCACACGTGGATGTGTACGAAACCGGGGCCCGCGTGGGCCGCAGCATCCGCGCGCTGCTGGAGCGCCGCAGCGCCCCGGTGCTGCTGTGGCGCCGCCTGCCCATGCTGACCCATATGCTGCGCCAGACACCGGCCATGCAGCCCATGAAAGACATCATGGACCGCGCCATGCAGGCGGAGCGCGACGGCGAGGTCTGCAACGCCTCGGTGTTTGGCGGCTTTCCGCTGTCCGACATTCCCTGCGCCGGCTTCTCCGTGGTCATCGTGGCCGAGCGTGATCGCCTGGCGCAAGGCCAGCAACTGCTGGACGAACTGTGCAGCCTGGCCTGGGCACGCCGCGCAGACTTCGTCTTTCCCGCCGCGTCAGTGGCCGAATCGATTGCCCAGGCCAAGCGCCTGCCGCAGGGCCCGGTGATCTTGGTGGACCACGGCGACAACTGCGGCGCCGGCGGCACCACCGACATCATGGCGGTGCTGCAGGAAGTGCTGGCACAAGGCCTGGAGGATGTGGTGGCGGGCCCGTTCAGTGACCCCGCCAGCGTGGCCACGCTGTTTGATGCCGGCGTGGGTGCCGAAGTGACGCTGGATGTGGGTGGCAAGACCGATATGCCCGCCTTGCAGCTGCAGGGCCAGCCACTGCGGCTGTGCGGCGTGGTGGAGCGGCTGACCGATGGCGAATACACGGTCACCGGCCCCATGTACACCGGCATGCGCCTGAGCCTGGGCCGCACGGCCGTGCTGCGTGTGGGCACGGTGCGCATCTTCATCTCCGAACGCCCGCAGGAACCCTACGACACCGGCGTCTTCACCCATGCCGGCGTGGATCCGGCCCAGGCCAGGTACGTGCTACTCAAGTCGCGCCAGCATTTCCGCGCCGGCTTCGAGCCCTTTGCCAGACACATCGTGCTGGTCAGCGGTCCGGGCGTCTGCAGCTCGGACTACAGCCTCTTCCCCTTCCAGCAGTTGCCCCGACCGATGTACCCGCTGGATGCCGATGCCGGCCTGGAGCAGGCTGAGAGCTGGCCCGCGGCGATGCCCCCCATGACCTCTGGCACTGCGGCCTGATGCCCGAGCTGCTCTACCCCGCCGCCGTCGTGCTGGCGGGTTATGTGGTGCTGGGCATCACCGGCTTTGGCTCGGCCCTGGTCATCGTGCCTTTGCTGGCCTGGCATTGGCCGCTGCCGGAGGTGGTGGCCCTGACCCTGCTGCTGGATGTGCCTGCATCCTTGTTGCAAGGTAGCCTGAATCTGCGCCAGGTGAACAGGACCGAACTGCGCCGCCTGCTGCCGGGCCTGGTCGCCGGCGCCCTGGCTGGCCTGTGGCTCAGCCAGGTGCTGTCGGCCCGCTGGCCTTTGCTGGTACTGGGGGCATATGTGGCCGCCGTGGGCCTGCAAGCGCTGCGCGCAGCGCCAGTGCCTCGGCGCACGGCCAGCGCAGGCCGTGCCCCGTGGGCCGCAGCCATGGGTGGCGCCATCGGTTTTGTGGAAATGCTGTTTGGCACGGCCGGGCCCCTGGTTGTCGCCTGGCTCAGCCGCCGACTGCCCGATATGCAGGCCCTGCGTGCCACCACGCCGGTGGTGATTGCTGCCAGCGCCTGCACCGTGCTGCTGACCATGGGCGCATCCGGGCGCCTGTCACAGCCCGAGCTGTGGCAGCGCTGGCTGCTGCTGATGGGCGTGGCCGTCGCCGGCGTGCTGCTGGGCAACCGCCTGGCACGGCGCGTTTCCCCCAGCGCTTTGCGCCGGGTGATCTGCGGCCTGCTGGTGGTCAGCGGGCTGTGCCTGGTCGGTCAGGCGCTGCGCGGTTGACGCTGGCGATGTTTCCGGCAACCTCGCCCAAAGCAATAGTCGGATTTGCACGCCACCAGCCGTTCCCCCATCCATCACCAGCACTTGGACTGCCCGCCAAACCGTGGTGCCCCATTTCTACGGGCTCAGGAATTCCGACTGAAAGCTGCCGCACAGGCGTAAAAAAACCGCTGCCAAGGCAGCGGTTTTTGGCGGGATCCAGCGTACAGCTTAGAAGCGGTAGCCCACACCCACGCCGACCAGGATGGGGTCAACCTTAAGGTCACCCAGCTTACCCAAGCCTGCACCGCGGGCATCAACTGCAGTCTTGATGTACACCTTCTTGACGTCAAAGTTGAGGGACCAATTCTTGTCCAGAGCGTAATCAAAGCCCAGCTGCAGAGCACCGCCCCAGCTGTTCTTATCAACCTTCACAGCACCACCAGCGATATCTACGCTCGAAAAACGGGTGTAGTTGATACCAGCGCCCACATAAGGCTTGAAAGCGCCAAAGTTGGTGAAGTGGTACTGTGCCAGCAGAGTGGGAGGCAGGTGCTTCAGCGAACCAATTTTGTCGCCATTCAAGCGCACATCATGCTTCTGGGGATAGGTCAGGATCAGCTCGGCAGCGATGTTAGGCGTGAAGAAATACGAGATATCCAGCTCGGGGATGGTTTTGTTGTTGATGCTCACGCCAGCATCAGCAGCGGCACCCTTGTTGGCGCTGTCGATATGCACAGCGCGCAAGCGCACCATCCAGTTGCCGTCTTGCTGCTGCGCCATTGCAGCACCGGAGGTCAGGGCAGTCAGAGCGGCAATTGCCAGCAGAGTCTTCTTCATCTTGGTGTTTCCTTTGGGTCACTGAATCGGGGTGGTTTCCCCTTGGACTTGATTGAAACAAAGTGCTGACAACTGGCATTTGCCCTAGCTCAAGCTTTTTCCAGCCCTGTGCTGCACCCGCACAGTGCGTTGCACAGCCGCAACACTCCAAGACAGTGCAACGCCCAAGCGCCTCCTGCCTCCCACAGCAGGGCCACAGCACAGGCCCGGGTTCAGTGCGCAGGCTGGGTACCGCGCAGCCGGTGCCACAGATGCACCGCTGCCACCACCACACCTCCGATCACGGCCCCCACCCCCACATGCACCAGCAAAGGGACGATGGCCGCCGCAGCACCGCCCAAAGGCTCGATCTGGGTGTGCAGCCAATGCTCAATGGGAGCCATGCCATGCACCAGCAGGCTGCCGCCCACCAGGAACATGGCCACCGTGCCCACAATGGACAGGCCGCGCATCAGCCACGGCGTGGAGGCAATCAGTCCCCGGCCCAGCGACTGCAGGGCCGCGCCGGGTTTGCGCATCAGCCATTCGCCCACATCGTCCATGCGCACAATGCAGGCCACAATGCCGTAGACAAACACCGTGATGGCCAGTGCCACGGCCACCAGCACCGTGAACTGCTCCCACAGCGGCTTGGCCGACACCGTACCCAGCGCAATGGCCATGATTTCGGCGGACAGAATGAAGTCCGTGCGCACGGCGCCCGCCACTTTTTCCTTCTCATAGGCCACCGGGTCCATGGCCTTGGCACGGGCGGCCTGCACCGATGACGGAGCCACCCCCTTCTCCTCCGCCTCCCGGGCATCATGCACCGCATCCTGCACACCGTGCTGCCGGCGCTTGTGCAGCATCTCCAGCACCTTCTCCACACCTTCAAAGCACAGAAAGGCGCCGCCCACCATCAGCAGCGGCGTGATCAGCCAGGGCACGAATGCGCTGATCAGCAGTGCCGCAGGCACCAGAATGGCCTTGTTCATCAGCGAACCCTTGGCCACGGCCCAGACCACCGGCAGTTCGCGGTTGGCCCGCACGCCGGTCACCTGTTCGGCATTCAGCGCCAGATCATCGCCCAGCACCCCCGCCGTCTTCTGCATGGCCACCTTGGTCTGCGTGGCCACATCGTCCAGGATGGCCGTGCTCTTGCCCGCCGCCGTCTTGCTCATCAGCGCCACGTCATCCAGCAGCGTCGCAATATCGTCTAGCAACATCAACAGACCCGCACCAGCCATCGCATGCCCCCATTGGTTTCGATGTCCGCCATCATGCCTTCAAACCGCCCTGCGGCGGCCGGACGCCGTGCGGCCAACCCCTCCCCAACGCTCCTGGCGTTTTGCCATGACAATGGGCGCCCTCATTGAACGGGAAATCCTGTGACCCCACCCATTGCACACGCAGAGCTGATTGCCAGCTACCGGAAAGTTGCGGCTGAAGCCGCCCGAAAGGTGGAACTGGTGAAAGCGGCAGCCGCCAAAGGCCCCAAAACCATCGCCGCCGTCAGCGAAACCGCTGCCAAAGCCGCCCGCCGCCGCGATGTGCTGGCGGCCAAGCTCGCCAAGCTCGGGGTGGACGTCAACGACATCGCTTCCAAGTGATGCCGGGCGCTGCGTTGTCGGGTGCAGCGTCGACCAACGGGCCCCGAACAGGAAACGGTGGAGGAACAGCAAGCGCTGGTTCGATACCCACTTGCAGTTCCTCCTTGTGACGTTTTCGGCGCTTCTGGTCCTCTTGTTCAGCAGACGGTGACCCCGTGCTCAAAACGCGTGGCGCAGGCCTATGCTGACAACGCTCTGGTCTTCACCTGCGGCCCCCACGCCATAAAAGCGCTGGCTGGCCACGCCCTTGTTCTGGAGGGCAATCAGGTTGGCAATCACCGAAGTTCGCCTGGACAGGAAATACTCGCCACCCAGGCGCACAAAGCGGCTGTCGTCGGGTGTACCCTTCTGGTCGCGGGCCACATAGTCCAGCGCGATATTGGTGTTCGATTCAGGCGACCACACCAGGCCCACATCGTAGGCAGCCGTTCTGTGGCTTCCAGGCAGCTGCGGCTTGCTCCAGGCATATCCACCATGCACGCGCCACTCACCCCATGTGGTGCTGGGCAGCTTGTAGCTAGCCCCCACGGTGGCCAACTGGGTGTTGTAGCCGTTGATGTCCTTTTGCGTGCGGTAGGTGGCTCCCATCTCCAACGGTCCACCCGCAGCGTAGTTGACGGCCAGTTCGGCGATGCGCCCGGTCACGCGCTCGCCAAATCCGTACAGGCCACGCACCGTCACACCACCGTAGTTCGGTGACACGTATTTGACCGAGTTGATGACGGTGTCGCTGATGGCTGCAAACTCGGAAAACTGGAACACGCCATAGCCGCCAAAGATGAAGTAGCGGCTCAGGATGTCGTCCTCCACATCCCACTGGCGGCCTACGGTCACGGTACCAAAGCCGCCGCGCAGCCCTACCAGGCTGCTGCGGTTGAACGTTGCCGTGGCGTTCGACTGTGCGCCGGTGTCCAGGGCATAGCCCATTTCCAGGTTGAACACGGCGGACAGACCTCCGCCCAGATCTTCGGATCCGATAAAGCCCAGCCGCGATGCGGTGACCTTGCTGTTTTCCAGGCGGTTGGAGCTACCGACGTGGGTGCCGTCGCTGAAGTTGGTGACGTGCACCATTTCGGTGGCGGCAACACCGTAGACGGTGACGCCCGCATTGCCGGAGGGCAGGCTGCGCGAGGACTGTGCCGAGGCGCTGAAGCTGCATGCGGCCATTGCGGCTGCGCAGCACAAGGGTGTGAAGGCTTTCATGGTGTGTCCTTGGGGCAAGATGAGGTTGAGGGTCAGAAAAAAGGGTGCAGCCATCCCTGGGTGTCTTGCACAGGGCAAGGCACCTCACATCGGTCAAAAAGGGGCAGGCTTTTGGAAGCGGTGGTTCAGCCGCTGTGCGTGGTGCTGCGTCGCTGCATGCGCAGCAGCGCAGCAATGTCGCGCATGGCGGCAGCCACAGGCGATATCACCGGAACCGAGAAGCGAGGTGCAATCCGCTCGGCACTCTCGGCCAGCGGACCGCCGCCAATGACCACGGCCTGTGCGCCATCCAGTGCCATGCAGTCGTGCACCGCCTGCGCAAGGCTGTCGTCCTGCAGCGCGGGTTGGCCAGCCAGCTCCAGCGGGTCGCCCACCGGGATGCGGCTGCCGGCAAAAAGAGACGACAGGCCCAGTGCGTCAGCAGAGGCGGCGATCGACGCCTCCAGCTCGGGGGTGGTGGTGGCCACGCCAAAACGCCTGCCGCCGAGGGCCGCTTCCCGCATGGCCGCTTCGCCGATCCCCACCACCGGCAGCGCGACCGCCGCACGCAGCTGTTGCAGACCCGGATTGCCAAACGCGGCGATGACGATGGCATCCACCTCGCCTGCCAGGCGCTGGCCGATCTCCAGGACCTCTTCCACCGATGTCGCCAGCTCCTCTGCACTGGTGATCATGGTGGTGCCCCGTTGGGCTGTGGCACTGCGCAGCGCAATGTCCTGCGGCAAGGCCTTGCGAGCCAGGCGATGCATCATCGCTGTGGTGGCCTCGGAGGTGTTGGGGTTGATCAAGAGCACGGTCTGCGTCATGGCAAGCGAATAGATGGTGGTAGGCAAGGTGCAGCGAGGTGCAAATGGAGCAGGCAGCGAACTCAAGCGCCGGCGGGCTGCTCGGCATCGTGGGCATCGTGGGTATCGATCGACTTGCCGAACGTCTCGGGGGCGAACTGCACGGCAATGGCGAAGATGGCATACATCACCGCAATCATTCCGAACATGCCGGCGACACCGTGCAAGTCAAACATCTTGCCGGCAGCCAGCTGGGATACAGCGCCCCCCACGGTGCCGAGGGCCAGCAAAAAGGAGGTGCCCAGGCCGCGCATGCGGGTCGGATACAGCTCGGGCGCAAAGATCCAGATCGAGGTGTTGAGCGTCAGCACGCAGAACTGGAACAGTGCACCGCAGGCCAGCACCATGGCCACGCTGCTGGTAAAGTGGCCAAAGGCCATTGCGGCCAGGCAGGCCGCAATGGCCCCCACGGTGAGCACGCGTTTACGTGGAAAGTTGTAGCCCAGGGCCGATGCCGTGATGGCGCCCAGCAAGCTGCCGCTTTGCATCACGATGGTGAATACAAAGCTTTTGGTGATGGAGTAGCCCTGTGCCACCAGGATGGTGGGCATCAGTGTCAGCACCGAAAGCTGTGCGCCAAAAGTCATCCACGAGGCAACGCCCACGGCCAGGGTACGGCGTGCATAGCCGCCGGTGAAGATATCCTTGAGCTGCACTTTGCGGGCGGGCGCAGTCTCATCGGCCGATGCGGAGGCGTCGGCGGTGATGTATTCGCGGTACGCATATTGGCCGTTGGCCAGCTTGCCCGCTGCAAGCATGGACAGCACCTGGTTCGCCTCCTGCACCCGGCCTTGCGACAGCAGGTAGCGCGGTGTTTCAGGCACAAAGCGGCGATAGAACACGATGAACAAGGCAGGCAGTACCAGGCAGGCAAACAGCCAGCGCCAGGCGTTGTCTCCGGGGAAGATGGCAAACACCGCCAGCGCGAATGCCGGGGCCAGCATATTACCCAGGCCGCCACCGCCCACATTGATCAGCCCCACGGCCGTGCCGCGCAAGCGGGCAGAGCAGAACTCCGCCAGCATGGTCACCGCTGTCGTGATTTCTCCGCCCAGGCCCAGGCCCACAATGAAACGTGCCGCCAGCAACACGCCATAGTTGGGCGCCAGGGCACACAGCACCGCGCCGAAGGTGAACACAGCCAGATTGACGTTCAGCATGAAGCGGCGGCCCAGCCGGTCGGCCAGGAAACCGGAGCCCAGCCGGCCGATGGCTGCGGCAATGAACGTGATGGTGTTCAGCAGCCCGATGTCGGTGCCGTTCAGGCCCCACTGTTTTTGCAGCAGCGGGCCGACCAGGCCCACGGCGTTTTGTTCGAACACATCAAACAGCACACCGCACACCACCAGAAAGATGATGTATTTGTGCGACCGGGTGGCGCCAATATCGTCCAGCGCCGTCTCAAGCTGGCGCATCTGGGCGGACTGGGGGGCGGTCGATGAAACGGCGGGGCTTCCGGCCATGGCAAATCCTCAGTTAGTTGTCGGTTGGGGCGGGGTATCCGACAGAACCCGCTCATTGCGGAGCGATTTCTTGTCTGTTCTGAGAAAAGCATTTTTCATGCCACAGCTTTTATGAAAATATTTTTTCTTTTGTAATGCAGGCAAACCCTTTGAAAGACGGCATCGCTTTCAAGAAGAACAATGGAAGCAAGAGGCTGCAAGGCACACAAAAAGTGCATGCCCCAGGGTTGGATGCACCAGATCGGCAAGAACCCCGACCGGTGAACCGTGGCGCGCTATCTGCGGTCTGCCGGCCGCTCGATGAGCTCAGACAGGGCTTCGTGCTCGGCCTCTACGCCAGAGAGCCGTTTGCGCCCTGCCCCCCCTGCGTGTGCCATGGCGCGCGTGGCCAACAGATCGCACAGCAGCATCAGCGCGACATGGTTGTCCAGAGGCCCTGGCGCCGCCGAATAGCAACGCAGCACCCAGCGCGCATCCACATGGGCGCTGGAAATCTGGTCGGTGACATACAGCACCTGTGCACCAGCACGTGTGGCACGGGTCGCAAACTGTGCGGCAATCGGCAAGCTGCGGCGCAGTGCAAACACCACCAATACCGTCTGCGGGTCCATGTCCACCGCATATTCGCCCAGTGTCTCTCCCGGGCCGGGAATGACCTGGGTGTTGGGCAGCAGCTGGGCCAGTTGCCAGCGCAGATAGGCCGCGAAGTTGCGATTGTTGCGATAGCCCAGAAACAGCACCTTGCGTGCACTGCACAGGGCCATGGCAATGGCATTGACCGTCGCTTCGTCGATGTGCCCAAAGGTGGCGGCAATGTTGTCGCTGGCCAATTGGATATGGGCAGCAATGGAGCCTTCGGGGGCATTGACGTTGGGCTGTGCCGCAAACAGCGGAGAACCCGTGGAGCGCTCTTCGCGCGCATGGCGGCGGGCTTCCTCGTAGCTGGCATAGCCCAGGCGGCGAATGAAGCGGGTGACGGTGGCGTTGGAAACCTGGACCAGCGTGGCCAGCTCTGAGGCGCTGTAACTGGCCAGATCCCCGGGAAAATCCAGGATGAATTCGCCCAGCCTGCGCTCGGAGCGCGGCAATGTATCGATCAGATGGCGGATTTGCCCCAAAAAAGATGCGGCGCTAGGGTCTGAAGGCATGCCGGATTCTAGAGGCTACTTTCGGTCGGTGTCTGACGCAGCCTGTCTCGAAAAGCGACTCTGGATGCGGCATCGAGTGCGGGCCGGGTACACCGGGTTGGCCTTATGGCCGATCCTACAGTCCCGTGCCCCAGAAGCCTCTCAAGGCCGGCAGAGGAGCCGCCGGGCAGGCTTCGGAAAGCCCGGGCGTATGTTGGACTTTCCTAATGGAGTGATCGCCCGGCCGTACCAGGCTTTGGCTCCGTGAACAGCATGGGCAAGCCCGAACCGGCCATGGTGTGTTTTTCAAGGCGACTGCCGGCTGCGGAGCAAGTGACATATTTCGCCAGGTGTTTTCCCGGCACCAAGGACATTCGCTGCCAGGTGTCCGGTTTTGCCATTCACACCGCATACTGCAGACATCTTCACTTGAGCGGCTGCCGTTTTCACGCGCCGCACCCCATGCCCGGTTATCTGACCAAACAAGAGTCCATTCACATCGATGGCGCGCAGGACATGCAAATTCGCTCCCTGCTGGACCGGCAACAATTTTTCGACCCCGACGGCGCCGCGCTGCGCCTGGGCATCTCGGATGCCATCTGGCCGCTGTTCGGTCTGCTATGGCCCTCCGGCAGCGAGCTGGCCAACCACATGGCACAGCAGCCCGTGATCCAAGGCCGGCGCATTCTGGAGCTGGGCTGTGGCCTGGGACTGGCCAGCCTGGTCTGCCACCGTATGGGGGCGGACATCACGGCCAGCGATTGCCACCCGCTGGCAAGCGACTTTCTGAAAGAGAACTTGCGCCTGAACGACCTGCCGCCCATGAAATACCGCGCGGGCCAATGGGGGGCGCTGGAATCGATTGCCGCAGCAGCCGAAGCAACCGCCCATTTCGATGCAGCTGCCCAGGCCACCGCTTTGGCGGGTGGCTCGCCGGGCGGCTTTGTTGCACCTGTGGCAGATCTTCCAGTGCACGGGGTTTTCGATCTCATCATCGGCAGCGACCTGCTGTACGAACGGGATCAGTTTGCACGCCTGCCCAACTACATCTGCGAGCATGCCAGCGCCAGCGCGCAGATCTGGATCATCGACCCTGACCGTGGCAACCGCGCCGCCTTCAGCCGCCAGATGGCCGAACGCGGCTATGGCGTGACGGAAACCCGGCTGGACCGCACGGAGACCGAACTGCAAGCAGGCTACAAGGGGCGTTTGCTGGTGTATGCCAAACCACCGCGCCCAATGCAATAGCCGCTCGCGCTCATCCAACAAACACTGCACGTCCCAAACACAGCATGCTTCGCCGCATGCTCGTGGCAACAAAAAAGCCCCGCAGCTTTCACGCTGCGGGGCTTTTTCATGGACAGGCGCCGATCAGATCAACCCAGCCACTTGCGCGCATTGCGCCACACACGCATCCAGGGGCTGAACTCGGCCTTGTCACCCGACGTCCAGCTCATCTGCACATTGCGGAACACGCGCTCGGGGTGGGGCATCATGGCGGTGAAGCGGCCATCGGCCGTGGTCACTGCCGTCAGACCACCGGCCGAGCCGTTGGGGTTGAACGGGTACTGCTCAGTCGCCTGGCCGTGGTTGTCCACGTAGCGCATGGCCTTCAGCACCTGGGCTTCATTGCCGCGGAACTTGAAGTTGGCATAGCCCTCACCGTGTGCCACGGCGATCGGCAGGCGCGAACCCGCCATCCCTTGCAAGAACAGGCTGGGCGACTCCAGCACCTCGACCATCGACAGACGCGCTTCAAAGCGGTTGCTCTGGTTCTGCGTGAAACGCGGCCAGTCCTGTGCACCAGGAATGATGTCGGCCAGTTCGGCAAACATCTGGCAGCCGTTGCACACGCCCAGGCCAAAAGTGTCGGTGCGGCCAAAGAACTGCTGGAACTCGGCCGACAGGCGATCGTTGAAGGTGATGGAACGTGCCCAGCCAATGCCGGCACCCAGGGTGTCGCCATAGCTGAAGCCGCCGCAGGCCACCACGCCCGCAAAGTCCTTGAGCTGGGCACGGCCGGTCTGCAGGTCCGTCATGTGCACGTCCACCGCGTCGAAACCGGCTTCGGTGAAGGCATAGGCCATTTCCACATGGGAGTTCACGCCCTGCTCGCGCAGCACGGCCACGCGGGGCTTGGCCGCCACGTTGATGAACGGCGCCGCCACGTTGTCCTGCGGGTCAAACGTCAGGTGCACGTGCATGCCGGGGTCTGCAGGCACACCCGCCGCAGCGTGTTCGCTGTCGGCGCAGGCGGGGTTGTCGCGCTGCTGGGCAATCTTCCAGCTCACGGCATCCCAGACCTGGTGCAGATCGCTCAGTGTGGCGCCAAACACCTTCTTGGCATCGCGCCAGACCTGCAGCTCGCCCTTGCCCATGTCGACGGCAGACGACACCGGGCGGGTCTTGCCGATGATGTGGCTGCAGGTGGCCAGGCCATGCTCGCGCAGGGTTTGCAGCACTTCGGCACGGTCTGCGGTCTTGATCTGCAACACCGCACCCAGTTCTTCATTGAACAGCGCGCGCAGTGTCAGGTCTTCGCGGCGGCCGGACACCTGGTTGCCCCAGTTCTTGCCCTCACCGCTGTCCATGCGGCTGTCGCTGATGCCGTCGCCTTCGGTGATCAGCATGTCTACATTCAGCGCCACGCCCACATGGCCGGCAAAGGCCATTTCGGCCACGGTCGCCAGCAGGCCGCCGTCACCCTTGTCGTGGTAGGCCAGAATCTGGCCCTTGGCGCGCAGGGCGTTCACGGCATCGACCATGCCGATCAGGTCCTTGGGCTGGTCCAGGTCGGGCGTTTCGTTGCCGGACTGGTTCAGCACCTGGCCCAGGATGGAGCCACCCATGCGCATCTTGCCCCGCGACAGATCGATCAGCACCAGCGTGGTGTCGTCTTCGGTGGCGTCCAGCTGCGGAGTCAGCGTGCTGCGCACATCGTCGATCGATGCAAAGCCGGTGATGATCAGGCTGACAGGCGAAGTGACCTTCTTGGTCACGCCGTTGTCATTCCACTGCGTGCGCATGGACAGGCTGTCCTTGCCCACGGGAATGGAAATGTTCAGCGCCGGGCACAGCTCCATGCCCACGGCCTTGACCGTGGCGTACAGCGCAGCATCCTCACCGGCTTCGCCGCAGGCGGCCATCCAGTTGGCCGACATCTTGATCTTGGACAGCTCGATCGGCGCCGCCAACATGTTGGTGATGGCTTCGGCCACGGCCATGCGGCCCGATGCGGGCGCATTGATGGCCGCCAGCGGCGTGCGCTCGCCCATGGCCATGGCTTCACCCTTGAAACCCTGGAAATCCGCCAGCGTCACGGCCACGTCGGCCACAGGCACCTGCCAAGGGCCCACCATCTGGTCGCGGTGGGTCATGCCGCCCACAGCGCGGTCACCGATGGAGATCAGGAAGCGCTTGGAAGCCACCGTGGGGTGGGCCAGCACTTCGATGACAGCCTTTTCCAGCGGAACGCCGGTCAGGTCGATGGCGGGCAGCTCGCGCTCCACCGTCTTCACGTCCTTGTGCATCTTGGGCGGCTTGCCCAGCAGCACGTTCATGGGCATGTTCACCGGGAACTTCTGGTCGCCCGACTCGACGGCAGTGTCTTCCAGCACCAGCTCGCGCTCTTCGGTGGCCGTGCCGATGACGGCAAACGGGCAGCGTTCGCGTTCGCAGAAAGCGGTGAACTGGGCCAGCGACTCGGGCGCAATCGCCAGCACATAGCGCTCTTGCGATTCGTTGGACCAGATTTCCTTGGGCGCCAGACCGGATTCCTCCAGATTCACCGCACGCAGGTCAAAGCGCGCGCCACGGCCCGCGTCATTGGTCAGCTCGGGGAAGGCATTGGACAGGCCACCGGCACCCACGTCGTGGATGGCCAGGATGGGGTTCTGCGCGCCCTGCTGCCAGCAGTGGTTGATGACTTCCTGCGCACGGCGCTCGATCTCGGGATTGCCGCGCTGCACCGAATCGAAGTCCAGCTCGGCGGCATTGGTGCCCGACGCCATGGAGCTGGCCGCACCGCCGCCCATGCCGATGCGCATGCCGGGGCCGCCCAGCTGGATCAGCAGCGTGCCGGCGGGGAACAGGATCTTCTGGGTCAGCTCGGCGTCGATCACGCCCAGACCACCGGCGATCATGATGGGCTTGTGGTAGCCGCGGGTCACATCGCCGACCTGCTGCTCGTACTCGCGGAAGTAGCCGGTCAGGCTGGGACGGCCGAATTCGTTGTTGAAAGCCGCGCCACCCAGCGGACCTTCGATCATGATCTGCAGCGGGCTGGCAATGTGCTCGGGCTTGCCCACTTCGCTGCCCCACAGCTTGGACACCGTGAAACCGGTCAGGCCGGCCTTGGGCTTGGAGCCACGGCCGGTCGCGCCTTCGTCACGGATTTCACCGCCGTTGCCGGTCGATGCGCCGGGGAAGGGCGAAATGGCCGTGGGGTGGTTGTGCGTTTCCACCTTCATCAGCACATGGTTGGTGGCGCTTTGCTTCTGGTAGCTGGGGGCCTGTGCCGCGCCGGTGGCGGCATCGAACTTGGCGATGAAGCGCTCGACCTGGTGGCCTTCCATGATGGAGGCGTTGTCCGAGTACGCCACCACCGTGTGCTGGGGCGACACGGCTTCGGTGTTGCGGATCATGCCGAACAGCGACTTCTCCTGCGCCACACCGTCGATGGTGAAGTTGGCGTTGAAGATCTTGTGGCGGCAGTGCTCGGAGTTCGCCTGGGCGAACATCATCAGCTCCACGTCCGTGGGGTTGCGCTTCAGGCCGTTGAAGGCGTTGACCAGGTACTCGATCTCGTCATCGGCCAGGGCCAGGCCCCACTGCTTGTTGGCGGTTTCCAGCGCAGCGTGACCGCCACCCAGCACATCGACAAACTCCATCGGAGCGGCCTGCAGGGCGGAGAACAGCTTTTCGGCCTCGGCACGGGTGGCAAACACCGACTCGGTCATGCGGTCGTGCAGCAGCGCAGCGATCTGGGCCGTCTGCTCGGTGCTCAGCTCGGGCGTGCCGCCCAGCAGACCCGACTTCAGGGTCACGCGGTACTCGGTGGTGCGCTCCACGCGGAACACTTCCAGGCCGCAGTTGCGGGCAATGTCGGTGGCCTTGGAAGCCCAGGGCGAAATCGTGCCCATGCGGGGGGTGACGATGAAGGGCACGCCATCGGCGCTGCCTTCAAAGGGCTCGCCATATGTCAAGAGCGCCGACAGGCGCTCTTGCAATGCGGGCACAGGCGTCCCCTCGGTAGCCACCAAATGCACAAAACGTGCGGACACGCCTGTGATCTTGGGGTGGATGGCGACCAGGTCGGTCAGAAGCTGTTGGGCGCGGAACGAGCTCAGGGCGTTTCCACCCTCAAACTGTGTCAGATGCAATGTCACGTGGCGGCCTGTTTATGTGAAGGCTGGTGAAGGGCGCCCTGGCCCGCCCCCTGTTGCGAGGGGGCCGACCAAAGCGCTGAATCGGTGAGCCTCTGATTTTACCGTGCCTAGCACTAACCCGAAGCACTCCCGCCCCTTGCCCCTGCAGGTTCAAGCCCGCAATGGGATAATTGGCAGCATGAGCATCACACTGAAGACCCCCGAAGACATCGAGCGCATGCGCGTCGCAGGCCACTTTGCTTCGGATGTGCTGGACTACATCACCCCCCACATCAAGCCCGGCATCACCACCCAGCAGATCGACGATCTGTGCGCCGAACGCATGGCCCAGCAAGGCACCAAGACCGCCTGCCTGGGCTACCAGCCGCCGGGCATGACGCCCTACCCGGCCTATGTCTGCACCTCGGTCAACCACGTGGTCTGCCATGGCATCCCCAACGACAAGCCGCTCAAGAAGGGCGACATCGTCAATGTGGACGTGACCATCATCACCGACGACGGCTGGTTTGGCGACAACAGCCGCATGTTCATCGTGGGCGACGGCACGATTGCCGGCAAGCGCCTGTGCCAGCTGACGTTTGAAGCCATGTGGAAGGGCATCCAGCAGGTCAAGGCCGGCGCCACCCTGGGCGACATCGGCCACGCCATCCAGTCCTTTGCCGAAGGCCACAACCTGTCGGTGGTGCGCGAATACTGCGGCCACGGCATCGGCAAGGTGTTCCACGACGAGCCCCAGGTGCTGCACTACGGCCGTCCCGGCACCGGTGTGGTGCTGGAAGAAGGCATGGTCTTCACCATCGAGCCCATGCTCAACCTGGGCAAGAAGGACATCAAGGCCATGCCCGACGGCTGGACCGTGATCACCAAGGACCACAGCCTGACCGCCCAGTGGGAGCTGATGCTGGCCGTCACCAAGACGGGCTACGACATACTGACCTGGTCGGATGGCTCGCCCACGCCGCCGGACTTCATCACCGCGCTGCGCACCTGATCCAGCCCGGTTTCGCGCAGCCCCTCTGCTGCGCTGCCCGCCCGCCGCTGCACCCTTTCGGGGTCCAGCGGCTTTTTTGCGCCGCCAGACCGGCCGGCGCCCGCGCCAAAGACCCGCCGCCCCGCAGAGCCGCTACAGTGCACGTGTGCGGTGCACGCCTGCCCAGCACCGCACCATTTGCGCACGTTTTTTGCTTGCATTGCCAACATGACCACGCTCGCCCCCGCCCCCTCCGATCTGACCGCTTTGCGCAACGCCTACCGCCATGACAAGGCCGCGCTGGTAGAACAGTTCAAGCAGCCCGCCCCCGCCAAACGCAGTGTGCGGCCGCTGCTGCACAAGCTGTCCGAGCGCACCGACCAGCAGCTGCAGGCCCTGCGCCAGTTGACCGGCCTGCCGGACTGCGTGGCCCTGATCGCCGTGGGCGGCTATGGCCGTGCGCAGCTGTTTCCCGCCTCCGATGTGGACGTGCTGGTGCTGGTACCCGAACACCCCGCCGGTGAGGACAGCCCTTTCAAGGCCCAGCTGGAGCAGTTCATCGGTGCCTGCTGGGACACCGGGCTGGAAATCGGCTCCAGCGTGCGCACCGTGGAGGAATGTGTGGACGAAGCCGCGGCCGACGTCACCATCCAGACCGCGCTGCTGGAATCGCGCCTGATCGACGGTGATCTGGCCCTGTTCGCCCAGATGCAGCAGCGCTTTCGCGCCCTGCTCAACCCGCGCGCCTTCTTCACCGCCAAGATGCTGGAGATGCGCCAGCGCCACAACAAGTTCGAGAACACGGCCTACGCGCTGGAACCCAACTGCAAGGAATCACCCGGCGGCCTGCGCGATCTGCACACCATCCTCTGGGTGGCCAAGGCCGCCGGCCTGGGCAGCAGTTGGAAGGAACTGGCCCAGAGCGGCATCGCCACGCATTTCGAAGCCCAGCAGCTGGAGCGCAACGAGGCGCTGATCAGCCACATCCGCGCCCGCCTGCACGCGGCCACCGGCCGGCACGAAGACCGCATGCTGTTCGACCTGCAGACCACCGTGGCCGAACAGCTGGGCTTTCACAGCCACCAGCGCCCCGGCCAGCGCATGCCGGTGCGCGCCAGCGAAGGCCTGATGCGCCGCTACTACTGGGCTGCCAAGGCCGTCACCCAGCTCAGCCAGATCCTGCTGCTGAACATTGAGGAACGCCTGTACCCCGCCAGCCAGGGCGCCATGGTGCGCATTGATGACCGCTTCTTCGACAAGGACGGCCTGGTCGAGGTCGCCAGCGACGACCTGTACCGCCGCGACCCCCAGGCCATCCTGGCCACCTTCCTGACCTACGAGACCTCTCCCGGCCTGCGCGACCTGTCCGCGCGCACGCTGCGCGCGCTGTACTCGGCGCGCGGCGTGATGGACGGCGCCTTCCGCCGCGACCCGGTCAACCGCGCCACCTTCATGCAGATCCTGCAGCAGCCCAGCGGCATCACCCACGCCA
The DNA here is from genome assembly GCF_030056555.1 of Comamonas sp. 17RB. Classification (NCBI taxonomy): domain Bacteria; kingdom Pseudomonadati; phylum Pseudomonadota; class Betaproteobacteria; order Burkholderiales; family Comamonadaceae; genus Comamonas; species Comamonas sp. 17RB. The sequence continues at coordinate 319,144 of NZ_JASHHY010000004.1, forward strand.
TGCGGCTGATGAACCAGACCTCGGTGCTGGGGCGCTACCTGTGGGCCTTCCGTCGCATCGTCGGCCAGATGCAGCACGACCTGTTCCACGTCTACACGGTGGACCAGCACACGCTGATGGTGCTGCGCAATATGCGGCGCTTCTTCATGGCCGAGCATGTGCATGAATACCCCTTCTGCTCCCAGCTGGCCAGCGGCTGGGACAAGCCCTGGCTGCTGTACCTCGCCGCCCTGTTCCACGACATTGGCAAGGGCCGGGGCGGCGACCATTCGCAGATCGGTGCCATCGAGGTGAAGCGTTTCTGCCGCCAGCACGGCGTGGACGCGGATGACGCGCAGATGGTCGAGTTCCTGGTGCGCGAACACCTGACCATGAGCCAGGTGGCGCAAAAGCAGGACACCACCGACCCCGATGTGATCCGTGCCTTTGCCGCCCGCGTGGGTTCGGTGCGTCACCTCACCGCCCTGTACCTGCTGACCGTGGCCGATATCCGCGGCACCAGCCCCAAGGTCTGGAACGCGTGGAAGGGCAAGCTGCTGGAAGACCTGTACCACGCCACCGTGCGCATGCTGGGCGGCCGGGCGCCCGACGCCGAGGCCCTGGTGGAAGCGCGCAAGCGCGAAGCCCTGGTGCAGCTGGCACTCAGCGCACAGCCGCACGAATCGCACAAGCTGCTGTGGAACACGCTGGACGTGAGCTACTTCATGCGCCACGAGGCCGCCGACATCGCCTGGCACGCCCGCCACCTGGGCCGCTATGTGGGCACGCCCACCCCCATCGTGCGGGCGCGCCAGTCGCTGGCCGGCGAAGGCGTGCAGGTCATGGTCTACACGCCCGACCGCAGCGACCTGTTCGCCCGTATCTGCGGCTACTTCGACCGCTCGGGCTTTTCCATTCTGGACGCACGCATCCACACCGCACGCAACGGCTATGCGCTGGACACCTTCCAGGTCATCACCAGCGAACCGCTGGAAGTGCACTGGCGCGAGTTGACCGCGCTGATCGAGGAAGGTCTGCCCCATGCCATCGAGGCCGAAGGCCCCCTGCCCCCGCCGGCACGCCGCCGCGTCTCGCGCCGAGTGCGCAGCTTCCCCATGCCGCCGCGCGTGGTGCTGCAGCCGGACGAAAAATCACAGCACTGGCTGCTGGAAATCTCCGCCAGCGACCGCGCCGGTCTGCTCTACACCGTGGCCCGCGTGCTGGCCGAGCACAGAGTCAGCGTGCAGCTGGCCAAGGTGAGCACCTTGGGCGAACGGGTGGAGGACAGCTTTCTGATCCAGGGCCCCACGCTGGGCAACAACACTGCCCAGCTGGAGCTGGAAACCGACCTGGTGAACGCACTGGCGGAGTAGCAAAGGGACAGCCGGGGCACCCAGCCCCGGCCTGCCCTGCCGCAGCGCCTGGAACTGACTGGCCGGGCGGCACACCACGGCCGTTCACCGGCCCACAGCGCTTTCCCGGCCCACCCTCTCCAGCAAGGCCAGCAGCGCCTCTACATCTTCGTCCCGCGTGCGCCAGGACGACACGCTGATGCGCATGGCAGGCCGCCCCTGCCACAGCGTGCCGCCGAACCATGCCTCGCCGGAGGCCTGCACTGCAGCGCGCACCGCATGGGTGTGTGCGTCAGTGGCGCAGCGGAACAGCACCTGGTTGAGCGTCACGGTATTGAGCACCTCGAACCCGGCCTGCGCCAGGCCTTCCCCGATGCGGCGCGCCTGCGCACAATGCCGCTCCACCAGCTCGGCAACGCCCTGGCGGCCCAAGCTGCGCAATACCGCCCACACCGGAATCCCGCGGGGCCGGCGCGAAAACTCCAGCGTCAGATTTTTCTGGGCATCCACGCTGGCGCTGGAATAGGCCGCATCACTGTTCATGGCTTCGGCCAGGGCCCGCGCATCACGGCAAATCGCCATGGCGCAGTCGTAAGGGGTGTTGAGCCATTTGTGCGCGTCGGTCGTCCAGCTGTCGGCCAGCTCGATGCCCTGGGTCAGGTGGGCCAGCGAGGAGGCCCGCGCCCACAAGCCGAAAGCGCCATCCACATGCACCCATGCCCCCGCCGCTCTGGCATGCGGCAGGATCTGCGCGAAGGGGTCGAAGGCGCCGGTGTTCACCTCACCGGCCTGCAGGCAGAGGATGGTGCGTGCATCCAGCGCCGGCAGTTGCGCCACGTCCACCCGCCCCTGGGCATCGACCGGCGCATGGACGATCTGGTTCAGCCCGAAGCCCAGCACGCGCAACGCCTTCTTGACCGTGGTGTGCACCAGCGCGGACACCACCACCCGGATCTCCGGCGCGCCATGCAGCCCTTGGCCGTCGAAATCCCAACCCTGCCGTGCCAGCAGTTCGCGCCGTGCCGCGGCCAGAGCGGTCAAGGTACAGGCCGTGGCGCTGGTGCCAAAGCCGACGGCGCTGTCCCGCGGCAGATCCAGGGCGTCCAGCACCCAGCGGGCGGCCACACGCTCCACCGTGGCCGACACCGGGGAATTGTCGAAGGTCGACGCACACTGATCCCACGCCAGCATCAGCCGTTCCGCCGCCGCAGCGGCGGGCAATGCCGCGCCGACCACAAACCCGAAATAGCGCGGCCCGTTGGATACCGTGGTCGCTGGGGATCCCACATCGTCCAGCAACTCCAGCGTGGACTCCGCCGGCACACCTTGCTCGGGCAGCGGCTCATCGAAGGCCGCCAAGGCGGCAATCGCTTCTTCCGACGGAAACACGCGGCGCTGGCCGTTGCCTTCAGTGTAGCGACGCCCGCGCACATCGGCATGGGCCAAAAGTTCCAGTTCGTTCATTGGAGCATCTCCCCTTCCTGTTTCATACCTGCTTCATTCCTGCTTCGTGGTCGGCAGCGGCGCCTGCGGCGATCCCTGCTGCATTTCCTGCGGGGTGACCCGCCGCGTCACCCACCAGAACAGCAGCGCCAACACACTGACTGCTGCCCCCAGCAGGCACACGCCCTGCCAGCCCGCGCGGGCATAGGTCACCGTCGTGCCAATCGCCCCCAGCCCGCTGCCAATCGCATAGAAAAGCATGTAAAGGCCGACCAGCCGGCTGTGGGCCTTGGGCCGGGTGCGGAAAATCATGCTCTGGTTGGTCACGTGCAGCGCCTGCCCTCCCATGTCGAGTAGCACGATGCCCACCAGCAACGCACCCAGCGAACGCTCCATCAGCGACAGCGGCCACCAGGCCAGCAGCAACACCACCAGCGCTGCGGCACTGGTACGTTGCGCATGGCCATGGTCCGCCCATTGCCCGGCGCGCGTGGCGGCCAGCGCCCCCACCGCACCGACCAGCCCCAACGCGCCGATGGCGGTGTGGGAGAAGCCATGGGGCGGCGCACTCAACGGCAACACCAGCGCACTCCAGAAGATGTTGAATGCCGCAAACATCAGCAGCGCCAGCACCCCGCGCACCTGCAGCACCTTCTCTTCCCGCAGCAGCGTCAGCATGGACGCAATCAGGCGCCAGTAGCCCAACGCATCGGGCGCTGCAGGCAACACAGGCAACCGCCTCCAGAGCGGCAAGGCAATGAGCAGCATCAACACCGCAGCGCACAGGTACACGCCGCGCCAACCCGCCACATCGCTGATGCCCCCGGCAAACACCCGGGCCAGCAGCAGGCCGATGAACACCCCACCCTGTGCCGCGCCGACCACACGCCCCTGCGCCTGGGGCGCTGCCGCGCTGGCGGCATAGGCGATCAGCCCCTGCGTCATCGCAGTCCCCAGCAAACCCACTGCCAGCATGCCCACCAGCAATGCGGGAACCGATTGGGCCATGGCCACGGCCACCAGCGCCGCGGCCAGCGCCAGCAGCTGCAGGGCCATCAGGCGGCGGCGTTCCACCCGGTCGCCCAGGGGCACCAGCAGCAGCAGCGCCAGCGCACACCCGGTTTGTGTGGCCGTAACCACACCGCCCACCGCCGCATGGCTGATGTCAAAGTCCTGCGCCAGCGCGTCCAGCAAGGGCTGCGCGTAATAGACATTCGCCACGCTCAGGCCACTGGCCACGGCAAACAGCCAGACCAGGCTGCGGGGCATGTCTGCAGACAGCGCCGGTGCACAGCGCTGTGGCAACGGCGGGGGCGATGGTGGTGCGGTGCAGGTCTTCATGGTCCAAGCTCAATCAATCTGGTTTCAAAATAAAACCAGAACGATGCTAAAGCATGTAGTTTTAAAATGCAACCAAACAACCCGCTGCCGCCCACCCTGCAGGAGACACCATGCCAGCCCGTAAATCCTTGAACGAGCAACCTTGTCCCGTTGCGCGCTCTGTTGACCTGATCGGGGATCGCTGGTCCCTACTCATCGTGCGCGATGCCTTCGACGGCATGCGCCGCTTCAGCGACTTCCAGCGCAGCCTGGGCATGGCCAAAAACATCCTGTCCGACCGGCTGCGCAAGCTGGTCGATGCCGGCATCCTGGCCATGCAAGACGCATCGGATGGCTCGGCCTACCAGGAATATGTGCTGACACCGCAGGGCGAGAGTCTGTTTCCCGTGGTGGTGGCGCTGCGCCAATGGGGCGAACAGCACCTGTTTGCGCCCAGCGAACGCCATTCGGTGCTGATTGACAAGCGCACGGGCCAGCCGGTGCCCCCCATGGCACCGCACGCCCCGGATGGCACGGTCCTGCAGTCTGCCGCCACCGAGGTGCGCAAAGTGAACTGAGCCCATGCGCTGATGTGGGAACCACTCCGTCTGTGCAAGGTGCAAGCCATCGGACACAGCGGTGAAACCCGCCGACACCGGACCTCCCATGCCAAGAGTTGCGAAGAGGCTACACCTCGCTCTGCGGGCGCTCGTCGGCCAGCAATTGCCTCAATGCCTCTCTGGAGGCCGATTCATGCGGGGGCAGCCAGACCAGATGCGTCGTCACGTCGGCGTAGCGCCTGGGCAGCGGCAGCACCTGCAGCTGGGGCTCGGCGTGCACGGCCTTCAGGATGGAGCGCGGCATGATGCCAATCCCCGTGCCGGCAGCAACACAGGCCACGATGGCGTGGTACGACGCCAGCTCCAGGATGCGGTAAGGGACAACGCCGGTGCTGGCGAACCACTCTTCCAGGATGCGCCGATACGAACAGCCGCTGGAGAAGGCCACCACGGTACAGCGTGACAGCTGGGTCGGGTCCAGCACGCCGGTCGCCGAGCGCGCCGCAATGAGTACCAGCTCTTCATCGAATGCTTCCTGGGCAGCCAGTTCCGGGGCATGGAAGGGATCGGAGATGAATGCCGCATCCACTTCATACCGCTGCACCATGTCGATCAACCGCGAGGTGGACCCAGTGACCAGCTCAATGGACACATCCGGATAACGCTCGTGAAACCGGGACAGCACCGGTGGCAGCCGGGCCGCGGCCGTGCTTTCCAGCGTTCCCAGGCGCAGCGTGCCCTGGGGACCCCGCTGCAGCATGGCGGACTCGGCCTCCGACGACAGCCGCAGCAACCTCTCCGCATAGCCGCGCAACACCTCTCCTTCGGCGGAAAGGTTGAGCCGGTTGCCTTGCCGCAGAAAAAGCTGCACACCCAGGCGCTCCTCCAGGTTGCGAATGCGCGTGGTGACGTTGGACTGCACACGGTTCATCTGCCTGGCGGCCCGGGTGACGCTGCCGGTGTCCACCACCGACTTGAAGCAAGCCAGCGATTCCAGATCGATCTTTCTCATTTTGAGATTCCTTCATCATCAAAATTCAGTATTCATGATGATTATGTTTCTCTACAGTGCAGACTCTTCACCACTTCCACCATCTTCTGTGGGCACACCTCCTTTGCTACTGATCCAGGCCGGCACGCCGCCCGAGGACATTCGCGCCATCACCGGCGATCTTTCCCAATGGTTTCTGGCCGCCATCGGTTGCACACCTCAGAACGTGGAGATCGTGAAGGTATATGCAGGCGCTCCTTTGCCGGAGCCAGGCCGCCACCGCGCAGCGGTCATCACAGGATCGTGGTCCATGGTGACCGATCAGCTCCCGTGGAGCGAAACAACCGCCCAATGGATACGGCAGGCGGTGGCACGGGACATGCCTTTGCTGGGCGTTTGCTATGGACACCAGTTAATGGCCCATGCACTGGGGGGCACCGTTGGCTACCACGCGGGCGGCAGAGAGATGGGAAGCCTGGAGGTGGAGCAAATCACCGGTGCCGAACCCGACCCCTGGCTGGCCGGTTGCCCACCACGCTTTCAGGCCCATCTGACGCACCTGCAGACCATTCTGCGCTTGCCCGTGGGCGCCAAGGCACTGGCACGCTCAGACCACGATTCTCACCAGGTCGTGCGCTACACGCCCACGGCCGTGTCGATGCAGTTCCATCCGGAATTCACCCCGGAAATCATGGCCACCTGCATTCACGCAAGAGCCGATGTACTGCGCTCCGAAGGCCTGGACCCCAGGGCCATGCTGCAAAGCGTTGGCACCACCCCGGTGCCGCTGGAGCTGCTCCGGCGCTTTGTCGCATCCCATGCCGGCCTGGCTCCCACGGGCAAGGCCATGGCCTCGGCGCATGCCGCCGCAGCCCATCACCACGAACACGCTCAAGGAGCAGCGACATGAAGAAACTCGGCCTCATTGGCGGCATCGGCCCGGAATCCTCCGTGGCGTACTACCGCAAGATCATCCATGGCGTGCAGGCACAGGCGGGCAAGGAGAACCTGCCGCGCCTCTCGATAGAAAGCCTCAACGCCTTCACGGTGTTCAGCCTCTGCCGTGCACGCGAATTCGACCAGCTGGCCGACTACGTGCTCAGCGCCATCCGCAGCCTGGCCGCAGGAGGCGCGGACATGGCAGCCCTGACAGGCAATACGCCCAACATCGTCATGGAGCGCATCCTGCCGCTGTCACCCATCCCCATCGTGAGCGCCATCGACGCCACGTGCCACGCAGCCCAGCAGCGCGGGGCACGAAGAGTCGGCTTGCTCGGCACCGTGTTCACGATGACGAACACCTTCTTCAAGACGCCTTTTGAAGACCGGGGCATCCAGGTCATTGTGCCCAGCGCGCAGCAGATCGCACACATCCAGGCCAAGATCGAGGCAGAACTGGAACACGGCATTGTCAAAGAGGACACGCGCCAGGAGTTCATTGCCATCATCCAGGACCTGCAGCAGCGCGAAGGGATCGATCACGTCGCACTCGCCTGCACCGAGCTGCCGCTGATCCTGGGGGACGACAACAGCCCGGTTCCCTGCCTGGACACCGTCGACATCCACGTAGCGGCGTTGATCCGGGCCGTGGTTTCCAGCTGAGCGAACAGCCATCCAAGGACGGTGGCTCACGCCCGCAGACAAAGGCTGTGGGCATTTGCCTGTGACGGCGTGCCGAACGCCCCTGCCCGCATGCGCGGCAGAGGAGTCTCAACCGAATGCGCACTTGGGCTCACCCACGCTGCGGTGCAAGAAAGCCCGGCGTCCTGCCCCAGCAATGGGCGCGCGGACAGCACACGTCCACTCCATCAAACCGCTCTTGAAAGAGCATGGAGCACATGGAACACATGGAACACACGGAGCACACGGAGCACATGCAACCGGCAGCCGAACCACGGAGCAACCGGTTGCACGGCATGCACTTACGCCTTGCGCGTCCCCCACGCCAGGCATGCCATCCAGGCCGGGCGCCATGACAACGTCATCGCCACAGACAAGGCCGCAGCGGCCAGCATCATCACCCACACCAAGGCGGCCATCGATGCATGGTCAGCCTGCAGGCACAGCACCAAGCCCAGCGCCAGCCCAGCCGCACCCTGGGCACGCAGCCGCCACACCACGCTCTGTGGCTGCTCTGCCTGGAAAACCTGTTCCCAATGCCCGTCCATCGCCAGGGCCAGCCAGCCCATGCCTGCCCAGCAGGCCAGGCAGGCTGCCAGCAAAAACAGCGCAGCCGTCGGTCCTTCAAGCATGGGCGGCCTCCAGACGGTTCACCGAACCCACGGCCGCTGCACGCAGCGCCAGCTTGCGGGCAGCCACCACGGCCAAGGCCGCGCAGACCAACAGGCTCAGGTCCACGCCCGCCACCGGCCAGTAGGCCTCGCCCACGGTCTTCAACAGGTGGTCTCCTGTCGTGATCCAGTTCAGCCCCACGGCCAGTACCGCCATGGCGGCAACGGCCCAGCACTGCTCACGCCAGGCAGGGTTCGGCTGTCCGCTGGCAACGGGTGCGCTGCGCCAGAAGGCGTGCGCCATCGCTGCCACCCATCCGACCCAGAACAGGTATTGCTCCAGATCGCCCCGGGGCGGCCATCCGCTGGGCAGTGACACGGGCAGCAGGCGGTTGGCAATCAGGATGGTGCAGGTGGCAATCAACATGCCCGTGACGGTGGTCACCGCCAGGGCATCCACAATGCGGCTGCCCTGCCGGCCTTGCTTGGCGTGCTGCTTCTTGCGTTTTTCGACAAAGAAAATGAAACCCGTGGCAATGCAGACGCAGCCCATCAGCCCACCCAGCACGTACAGCCAGCGAAGCAGCCAGTGGCGGAAGTGCTGCAGGTGCAGCCCTGTCAGAAAGGTGTTGAGGCTGTCCACCGCGGTACGGGGCGGGTCTTCACGCAGTACCTCCCCGGTACTGGCCTTGAAATGGATGCCGTCGCCCACCAGCGCGATGCGGTCCGTACCGGCACGGAAGACGCTGACATAACCATTGGCATCGCCCACGTGGCGCAGCGAGAGCAGCCCCACCTCGCCGGCCATGCCCTTGGCGGCCCATCGCCGCTGGGCTTCACGCACCATCTCATCCACCGACGCCAGTGGCGCCGCCACGCCGGCACGGTCATGCGGCAGCCCTGTGGTCTGCGCCTCATGCTGCTCGTGCAACTCGTGCAGCGGCTCCAGCTGGGTGTGCGACACCGGGAAATAGATCCCCGCGAAGATCACCAGCCCGGTGAAGGCGAAGAAGAAGTGAAACGGTAGCGCCAGCACGCCCATCATGTTGTGCAGGTCCAGCACGCTGCGCTGCACTGCCTTCTTGGGACGGAAAGTGAAAAACTCGCGGAAGAACTTGCGGTGCATGACCACGCCGGTCACCAGTGCCACCAGCATCATCAGGGCCGCGAATCCGACAATCCAGAAGCCCAGCCCCTTCCAGTAGAAGGTCAGGCTGTAGTGCAGGGGATAGAGGAAACCGCTGCCGATCTTGAGCTGGTCATCCGGCAATGCGCTGCCACTGCGCGGGTCGATGGTGCGGTTGCCCCGGACCCCGTCATCGGGATTCTTGGCATTGGGCACCACATAGCCCGCAAACAGGCTCAGCATCGGGTCCCGGTGCGTGGTGTAGGCCCCCCAGTTGCGCACGGTATCGAAGCGCTCGGGCATGGGGCCGTTCACCTTGTCCCGCATGAACTCGAGGCTTTGCTGGCTGGGCTTCATGTCCTCGAACACCGGCCGCAGCACCTTGTCAAAAGACGGCATGGGCTGCGGTGCGAAACGCGAGGCAGGAATGGCCCAGCGGTCAATTTCCCGATCGAACACCGACAGCGATCCGAAAAAGAAACACGCCATCAGCACAAATCCGAGGGCCAGACCAAACCATGTGTGCAGCCAGGTCATGGCATGGCGAAAACTTTGAAACATCAGCTCCACTCCTAAATCAACTGCGATTGCAGCAGCGAAGCCAGCACGGCCATGAGTGCGCCACCACCAGCAAGAACCAACCACACGCGCGACAGCCGTGGCGCCGCGAACGCCCAGAGAAAGACGATCAAATACAGCAGCATCCCCAGCAGGTAGCTGAGGTGCTCTGCATCGTGAAATTCCATGCCCAGCGCGAACATGCCGGCTGTCGTCAACGCGATAAAGCCCCAGGTCAGCATGTAGCCGCCCAGGACCGCAGCGGCAATGCGCAGCACGGCATGCCAAGGAGTGCGAGATGTCAAAGTGGACTTCATATCAAAATGGGTTCCCTGCGAGAAAACACACGCCATTCGCGTGCGACGTCCTGGTGTGCCACGCCGCGGTCCATGGCCAGCACCAAGGCACGATCGACCTTGGGTGGCAGCTGCCGCAGCAAGGCGTCGGTTTCATGCGGCGTCAGCAGCACGCTGGCCTGTGCTTCTCGGGGCGGCGCATATTCCTGCGGCCTGATGTCCAAGGTTAGCCAGGCCCGTTCGATCTCACTGTGCCGCTGCCTGTCAGTGCACAGGCCGTTGGCCACCGTGCGCAGACAGGCTGGTGATTCCAGCCCGGTGTTGAAGCTGCGGGGGCGGGCAATCAGCCGTACAAAGGTGTCGTGCGCCAGGTCTGCGGCATCTGTCGCATCATTCAGGCGATAGCGCAGCCAGCCGTGCAACCAACCATGGTGGTCGGTGTACAAGGTCTTGACCTGCTCTTGAAGCGTGAACTCTGCGGTACCCACAATGCCCTTCGCGCAGCTGTGATCCAAGATCTGCCACGTACAAATAGTTAATGAGAATTAATCTCATTGTATAAGATTTGTTTTGCATCTTGTTTCACCGCCGCGGCGCACTGACGCTCCCTCTGCGCAGGGTTCGCGTTCGCCTTACCGATCGCTTTGCAGAAAATGAAAGCGCATCAGCGTCCGCTGCCGGGCGCTGGCATGGTCCACCACAGGGTGCGGATAGTCCACGCCCAGCTGCACGCCGCAGGCCTGGAGCTCCAGCGGCTTCATTCCCGCCGGGAAATGGATGTGCTTGTCCGGCAGCCTGGCCAACTCCGGCACGTAACGGCGGATGAAGCGGCCATCCGGGTCAAACCGCTGTGACTGCGTGACAGGGTTGAAGATGCGGAACCAGGGCTGCGCATCGCAGCCAGTGGACGCCGCCCACTGCCAGCCGCCATTGTTGGCCGACAGGTCATAGTCGTTCAGGTGTTCGGCAAAGTGCCGCTCGCCCCGGCGCCAATCGATGCCCAGGTCCTTGGTCAGAAAGCTGGCCACCACCATGCGCAAGCGGTTGTGCATATAGCCGGTCTGGTGCAGCTGGCGCATGGCAGCATCCACCAAAGGGTAGCCGGTGCGGGCCTCGCACCATGCCTGCCACAGCTGCGGCGCGTCGTCCCACAGCACGCGCTCGTATTCCGGGCGGAAGGACTGGGTGACCACATGCGGGTGGTGCCACAGAATCATGAAGTAGAAATCACGCCAGGCCAGCTCGGACAGCCAGGTCTGCGCGCCCTCATCCCCTTGCACGGCACGCTCCAGGGCTAGACCTGCCAGCGCCCGGATGGACACCGTGCCAAAGCGCAGGTGCACGGATAGATAGGACACGCCCTTGCGGCCGGGAAAGTCCCGTGCCTCCTGGTAGGCATGCATGCGCGGCAGAAAATCCTGCAACAGCTGCTGCGCACCGTCCATGCCCGCCGGCATGGGCAAGGTCTGCAGATTGGTGCGTTCAAACCCCAGCTGCTCCAGCGCCGGCAAGCGTTCCTCCGCAGGGATCGGGGCCAGATGGTGGGCGTAGCGCGCTACCGGGTAGGGCTTGAGCTGAAAGGCGTCCAGCTTTTGCAGCCATGCCCGCTTGTAGGGCGTGAACACGCTGTAGGGCTGGCCTTGCTGCGTCAGCACCTCGTCCCGGTCCAGCAACACCTGGTCCTTGTAGTCGCTGAAAGCGATGCCCACTCCCCCCAGGTCCTGGGCCACCCGCTGGTCCCGTGCAATGGCCTCAGGCTCATAGTCGCGGTTGGCCAGCACTTCCTGCACGCCCAGGCTGCGGGCCAGTTGCACAATGCATTGAGCAGCGCTGCCATGCCGCACGATCAGCCCGCCACCCGGGACGCCCGCACCGGCAGACAAGGCCTGCAGCGCACCGTGCAACTGCAGCACGCTGGCGTGGATGAACTCCACGCGCCGGTCCTGCTTGCGGGGGAGCGCGTCCAGGATGTCGGTGTCGAAGACAAAGGCGCAATACACCCGCTCGAAGCGGCGCAACGCGTGATAAAGCGCGGCATGGTCATCGCAGCGCAGATCGCGCCGCAGCCACACCAGGGCGCAGGAATTCGCCATGGCAGAAGAAAACGAAAGCTGGGCTGAGCATTGAAGCACAACAGGGCGCGGGCTGCAGCCAAAGTCCACGACAGCGCCGCCGTGCGCCTGGCTTCATCCTGGTGAAGGCTTGCATGCCCAGCACGCCGGCCTCAGCTGCGCATGCTCTGGCGACCATGCCCGTTCCAGGGCTTCCCCCCAGGTTTGTGTAGTCATCACGTCCGTTGACATTGAAGTGACTTTAATCTTTACGCTTGCACCATAAAGACTTCACCACCACTTCGTCGACTCCCCCATGCCCACCCGCCCTCCCTCACCCCAGCCGTCCTCTTGGCTCTCTCTGCGCGTGCCACCTTTGGCACTGTTTGCGCTGTTCGCCGCTGCCATCTGGCTGCTGCCCGACCTGCTGCCCATCCGGCTGCCTGGCGCCGGGATGGTCGCCGCCGTGCTGGCAGCCGTGGGCGGAGGCTTCTGCCTGGCTGGCGTGCTGGAATTCCGCCGTGCACGGACTACTGTCAACCCGGTCAACCCAGCCTCATCTTCAGCACTGGTGGTGCGCGGGGTCTATCGCCTGACACGCAACCCCATGTACCTGGGCTTTGCGTTGCTGCTGCTGGCTTTTGCCCTAGGGCTGGGCAAGCTGTCCGGGCTGCTTGCAGTCACAGTGTTCATGGCCTACCTGCAGCATTTCCAGATTCGCCCTGAAGAAGCCGCGCTGCGCGCGCGTTTCGGCCCCGCGTTCGATCGCTATTGCCAGCAGGTGCGCCGCTGGCTGTGAGCCAGTGACCTCAAAAAAACGACAGCCAGCACACACCGCTGGCACCGCTATACTGGCGGTCAAGGAGATGACGTTCCTCCTCAACCGCTGCGGCATGCAGCTAATGACGTCTACAGAACCTGACCTGGGTCGGGGCTGTAGGCGTTCGCGTATACGTCCCCCATTGGTCAGGCCGATTCCTTCGAGCTGTTGACCAATGCCCAAACTCTTCCCAACCGTCTCCTTCGCACTGCTGCCCCGCATGGGGATGTGGCTCGCCCTGGCCAGCGTGGTGGCCGCACTTGCCGGCACCGCCTCCGCCTTTTTTCTTTTTGCACTCGACCATGCCACCACCTGGCGTGATGCCCACCGTGGGGTGGTATGGCTGCTGCCATTCGCCGGCTTGGCGGTGGGCATGCTCTACCGCCAGGTGGGCCAGTCGGTCGATGGTGGCCTCAACCTCATCCTCGATGAGATCCACACGCCGAAAAAAGTGGTGCCGCTGCGCATGGTGCCATTGGTGCTGGCCAGCACGGTGGTGTCCCATGGGTTCGGCGCCTCAGTAGGCCGCGAGGGAACCGCCGTCCAGATGGGCGCCGCACTCGCCGACCAGCTGACCACTGTTTTCCGGCTGGCACCGCACGACCGGCGCATCCTGCTCATGGCAGGGATGAGCGCAGGCTTTGCCTCGGTCTTCGGCACACCGCTGGCGGGCGCCGTCTTTGGCCTGGAGGTGCTGACGATGGGGCGCATGCGTTACGACGCGCTGTTCCCGTGCGTGGTCGCTGCCATTCTGGCCGACCAGGTGGGGCTTGCCTGGGGCATCCACCATACCCACTATGCGGTGCTGGACGTCGTGCCTGTGGGCTGGTGGAGCGTGCTGGCCGTTGCCATCGCCGGGGTCCTCTTCGGGCTCGTCGGCATGCTGTTTGCAAAGACCACCCGCGCAATCGGCGCCTTCATGAAACACCGCGTGCCGTATGCGCCGCTGCGCCCCTTCATCAGCGGCATCGCCATTGCAACAGCCGTGTGGGGGCTGGATGCCTACCGCTACATCGGCCTGGGCATCCCCGACATCCTGCAGGCATTCCACGCCCCCGTCCGGCCGTGGGACTTCCTGGGCAAGCTGCTGTTCACAGCCACATCCGTCGGCAGCGGGTTCAAGGGCGGTGAAGTCACGCCGCTGTTCTACATCGGCGCCACGCTGGGGAATGCGCTGGCCCCGCTGCTGCACATGCCGCTGGCGATGATGGCTGGCCTCGGTTTTGTCGCCGTGTTTGCGGGGGCGGCGAATACCCCCATCGCCACCATCCTGATGGCGCTGGAGCTGTTCGGCCCGCAGATCGGTCCATTTGCCGCCATCGCCTGTGTGGCAGCCTATCTGTGCTCCGGGCATGCCGGCATCTACCAGGCGCAGCGCATCGGGCGCAGCAAGCACCGCCTGCACCGGCAAGCCGGGCAGCCATGAGCACCTGTGGGCACCCCGGTTCTGCCAAGGCATGCGATCTTGGCCCCTCCAAGACCGCATGCCAGCACATTCACGATTTTTCTTTGAGCTCGTTGATTGAATCCAGTACGTACAAAGTCGTAGACCAGATGACGTAAACAAACAGGAGCATGCCCAAAAAGGGAATCAGGGTGAGAATGACAAACAGCGGTACGCTTCTTTGGGTTCTTTTTGCAACCTGCGCTGCAAAGATGGCATAAATCCCCTGAATCAGCATCATGGGAATCAGGCTGATGAGTGTGTGCGAAATGGACGTATCCAAAATACTTTTCCTTGAATATGGGTCTTCAAAATAAAAAATCTAGCGCCATGAAATCATGCCACGCTCAAACTCGTCCTGTGCGCCGTCCAGATACCGCAACGGGCTGACTTCCTGGTTTCGCTGCCGGTGTGCAATGCCAAACACGGCACCCCATACGGGGCCATTTTCAAGCTGAAGATCTATCCGCTCTCCTATATGGCACACCACAGGGAAGAAAAAGGTCCGAGCATGAACCTGTGAAAGCACTATAACGTGCGCAACTTGGAGCGAGGCGCAAGGTATTCGGGTGTGGCGAAACGACACGGTTTGCGGATTTACCGGAAAATTTCACAGCCCCATGCAGATTCTCGTGGTGCATCAGAACCCGCAGGTGATCAGGCACCGTGCAGCCCTATGAATATGGGCATCAGCATAGTCTCCCCCACACCCTGCTTCTCCTGAATATGAGGGATAGCCGCTCCGAACGGGCTACGCCACCATGGAGTATTCCCGCATGGTGCCTGCCATTGCGCTCCATGCGCCAGTGCGCTGTGCTGCCGGTCTGACAGACCGCCTCTTCTCCAGCACCTGCCCGCCCCCCTCAGCACACCAGGGGCAGCCGCCTACACTGCTGGCTTTGTCACCTTTTCCTGCACCGCCATGACTTCCTTTGCCGATCTCCCGCTGCACCTGCCCACCCACTGCCAGAGCGTGCCACTGGACAAGTGCTACCGCCTGCTGAACCACGGGCCCACGGTGCTGGTGTCGGCTGCGCACGCTGGCGAAGCGAATGTGATGGCCGCTGCCTGGGCCTGCGCGCTGGACTTTGCTCCACCCAAGGTAACGGTGGTGCTGGACAAGCAGACCCGCACCCGGGCATTGGTGGAGGCCAGCGGCCAGTTCGTGCTGCAGTTGCCCACCCGCGCCCAGGCCCGGCTGACACTGGATGTGGGCACCGACAGCGCCCTGCAGCACCCGGACAAGCTGCAGCGCCACGGCGTGGAGCTGTTCCGCGCGCCCGCCGCACCCGGCGCCCCGCTGGTGGCCGGCTGCGCCGGCTGGCTGGTGTGTCGCCTCATTCCCGAGCCGCACAACCAGCAGGCCTACGACCTGTTCATTGGCGAAGTGACGGCCGCCTGGGCCGATGAACGCGTGTTCCAGCAGGGCCGCTGGAAATTCGACACCGCGCCGGACGATCTGCGCACCCTGCACTATGTGGCGGGCGGCCAGTTCTATGTCACCGGCGACAGCCTGCAACTGCCCAGCAGCATGCCGGAGTAAGGCGCGGCGGCTGCGGGTCGCCCCTGCGGGCCATGCGCAGTGGCTTCCCCGGTGCCATTGCCATTGTCATGGCCGTTGAAGTGAGGGCAATCGCTTCAGTTGGCACAACCACCCTCCAGAAACACACAGCGCCCACACAGGGCGCCATGTTTTTGTACCGCAGCGGAAGGCGGCACCGCTCAGCGGTTGCGCTCTTTGTCCTTGTCTTCACCCAGGCCCAGACGGTCCATCAGCCCTCCCGTGTTCACATCGGCGCTGGGGCCCTGGCCGGTAGCTGCCTCCACGCCGCCCATGAAATAGTTCATGGCCGTGAAGGCGCGGCTGGTTTCTTCGCCGCTGTTGATGGTTTCATCCACATTGCCGCCTTCGGTATAGACGCGCACCCAGGTACGTGGCGAATAGGCCAGGCGCTCCATGGTGCGCAGCGGTACGTCAAACGCCGTGGCCGGATAGCCTTGCTGCATGGCTGCAGTCTGCGAGCGCGAACGCACGCGCAGCACTTCGCCGCTGCCAAAGTGGAAATCCGCCCCCGTCACTGCAGCCTGCTGGTTGGGCAAACCAATGCTCAGCACGGCCTGCCCCTTCTTGGCGGCGGTCCAGGATGCCGCCAGCGTGGGGCATTGCGGGCGGCTGCATTGCACCTTCTCGGGGGCCACGGTCACGGTCTTGACGCCCTTGGCATCCACACCCTGCTGCACCTGCGGCACCAGTGCCTGCTTGCTTGCACACCCTGCCACCACCAGGGCACCCAGCACCCCTGCCAGCCAGAACTTCATATCGCTCACTCCAGATCCAAAACCCGCATGGTGCCATGCCTGACAGCCCCCAGGGCAAAAGCCACAGTGCAGCCCTGTCCACGGCAGGCGTCTTGACCTCGGAACCGGTCCATGTGGGGCGCCAGAGACGAAGCCATCTTCCGCCCGCGGCGCGCTCCATACGGCCAGGCAATGTCAGACACTGCCAGACACTGCGTGTGGCTCCTGGCACCAGGCTGCGTGCGTAACCTGCTCCCCTAGCGCAGTGCGCGCAAGACCAGCTCGTACAGCTCATCATGGCTGTGCTGGATATGAATGGCTTCGCCGTTCAGAAAAAAGGCCGGCGTGCCATCCACCCCGCTGCGCTCCCCGCCGTCGATATCGGCACGGATGCGTGCTTCCAGGTGCCCGCCGGCCATGGCCGGCCCCAGTTCCTCCGCATTCAGTTGCAGCGTCTGCAGCAAGCGCCCGTACAGCGGCGGCCCCAGGGTCGCCTGGTGGCTGTAGAGCCAGTCGTGCGCCTTCCAGAAGCTGTCGTACTGGCCCGCGAACTCCGCCACCAAGGCCGCCGGCAGCGCCTGGGCGTGCATAGGCAGTGGAAAGTTGCGGAACACCACCGCCACCCGGTCCCCCAGCTCCTGGCGAATGCGCTGCAAGGACGGCTCCGCCATGCCGCAGTACGGGCACTGGTAATCGCCATAGACCACCAGCACCACGGCGGCATCACGCGGGCCATGGACATGGTCATGGGCCGAAACAGGGACTTGCAGTGCAGACATGAACCAGCTCCTCCATCACAGCGGCAGCAGGAAAAAATGGGACAGGGCAGAACACAACAGGCCCCACCTGCCGCACAGCCGCCATGCTGGCATGGGCGGGCACCCACAGAGCTTGGGGACTTCCCCTCACTCCCGTCCGCCATCCGTCTGCCACCGCTGCAGGCCGGTGCAGGCTGGTGCCACATCGGGCTGCACGCTGCGGCACAGGCCTACGCCTGCTGCAGCGCGTGCCTGCCTACGATGGACAGGTGCACTCGCGCCTGCCCGGGCGACATGGCGCGGGACGGGCCGGCAGCGCACACCCCACGACCAGAACAGGAGCTCACCATGGGCCGCGAAACCGTTTCCTCCACCAACGTCACCGTCACCTTCGACGGCCAGCGCTGCATCCACTCGCGCCACTGCGTGCTGGACCGCCCGGACGTGTTTGTGCCCAATGTCAAGGGCGCCTGGATCCACCCCGAACGTGCCACCCCAGATGAAGTGCTGGAGCTGGCACACAACTGCCCCTCCGGAGCCATCCAGTGCCAGCACCCGGACGGCACGGCCATGGAGCTGCCGCCGCTGGTCAACACCGTGCGCGTGCGCGAGAACGGGCCGCTGGCCTTCCATGCGGAACTGGTGGTGGCCGGCCGACCCGACGGCCTGCGCGCCACACTGTGCCGCTGCGGCGCGTCGCAGCTCAAGCCCTACTGTGACGGCAGCCACACTGCCGCCGGCTTCACCGCCACGGGGGAGCCGTCCACACAGGAATCCAACCCGCTGCCCCGACGCAACGGTCCGTTGCAGATAGACCCCACCACCAACGGCCCGCTGCAGGTGAGCGGCCCGCTCGAAGTGGTCAGCGGCACAGGCCGCACCATCACCCGGGTGACCGACACCTGGCTGTGCCGCTGCGGGCACTCCGCGAACAAGCCGTTTTGTGACGGCAGTCATGCGAAGGCGGGATTTGTCAGCGGGGATTGAACAGGCGCGGCCCGGCCGGCATGCCCCGGCAGCCCGAAGCGATGACGTGCCCAGGCTGGATCCGGGATGGGGTCAACGGCTCTCCATCCGCAGCGCCTCGATCACCAGCGTCAGCGCCGGGGAGGGTTGCCTGCGGTTGGCGTAATACAGGTGGTAGCCCGGGAAGCTGGGCCACCAGTCCTGCAGCACCGGCACCAGGGTACCCTGCTCAAAATGGGGCTGCAGCAGATCCAGTGGCACATAGGCCAGCCCCATGCCATCCAGTGCGGCGCGCAGCAGCCAGAATGTGTTGTTCACCGTGACCTGCCCCGTCACCCGCACATTCAGTGCCTGGCCCCCTTTTTCAAACTCCCAGGCGTACAGCCCTCCGTAGGTGGGCAGGCGCAGATTGATGCAGCGGTGCCCGGTCAGATCAGCGGGACTGAGTGGCAGTTGGCGGCCTTCCAGATAGGCCGGCGATGCCGCCACCGCCATGCGCAGGTCCGGGCTGATGCGCACGGCAATCATGTCCTTGTCCAGTTGGTTGCCGGAGCGCACCCCGGCATCAAAGCGCTCGGCCACGATATCGGTCATGGCGTAGTCCACCGCAAACTCCACCTGGATATCGGGATAGGCATGCAACAGCGGCAGCAACCTGGGCCAGAGCACGGTGGTGATGGCGTGGTCGTGGGTGGAGATCCGCACCGTGCCCGCCGGCTTGTCACGCCATGCCGCCAGCGCGGCCAGCTCGGCATCGATGTCGTCCAGCCGGGGCGCCAGCGTGTGCAGCAGACGCTCGCCCGCCTCCGTGACCGACACACTGCGTGTGGTGCGGGTGAGCAGGCGCACCCCCAGCCGCTCTTCCAGCGTCCGCATGCTGTGGCTCAGCGCGGAACGCGACAGTCCCATCTGCGCCGCCGCCTTGGTAAAGCTCTGCGCGCGCGCCACGGCCACAAAGGCCTGCAGGTCATTCAGGTTCTCGGACATCATTGTTGAGCCAGTTTCACTAGTTCATGCAGATTTTGCCGTCTATTCAATCAAGTCAGCACCTTCTACAGTGAATCGCACGATGTTCAAGGTTTGCACGCAGACCGCACTGAGAAAGGAACGCTCCATGAAACCCATTGCCACCGCCTTGCTGGCCACCGGCCTGAGCACACTGGCCAGCGCAGAGCCCGCGCCGGCCGCCGCTGCCACCTCCGCCGTCCTGCCGGCGGCCCAGCGCATTGCAGCAGCGGGCAGCCAGCACGCCATGGCAGGGCCTGCCCAGTTCTTTACGGGCCGGGCACGCATTGACCCCCTGTATGCCGCCAACGAACAGGTCAACGCTTCCGGTGCCTACGTCACCTTCGAGCCCGGAGCCCGCTCGGCATGGCACACCCATCCCAAGGGCCAGTACCTGGTGGTGACAGGCGGCGTGGGACTGACCCAGGAATGGGGCAAGCCCGCCCAGCGCATCCAGCCGGGCGATGTGGTGTGGTGCCCGCCGGGCATCAAACACTGGCATGGTG
Organism: Comamonas sp. 17RB; assembly: GCF_030056555.1. NCBI lineage: Bacteria > Pseudomonadati > Pseudomonadota > Betaproteobacteria > Burkholderiales > Comamonadaceae > Comamonas > Comamonas sp. 17RB. The sequence goes on from NZ_JASHHY010000004.1 coordinate 338,848, forward strand.
CGGGCCTGTTCACGGCGCTCACGCACCTGGCCGTCACTCCGGCCGACAGCAACGGCAAAAATGTGGACTGGATGGAGCACGTCACCGACGCACAGTACCGAGAAGCACAGACGCACCAGAGTGCCGACACCATTGCCGATGCCCCTGCTGGCACAAACCACGGCACCGCTGCACCATGAAGCGCCGCCACCCCATCCCCCGCCTGCATGCAGCCCCGCTGGTGATGGCGCTGGTCGTAGCGCTGGACACCGTGCTGGCGCTATCGGCCAGCCCCTCCCACGCACAGGAGACCTCCATGCAACCAACCACCACCCAGCACGCGCCCCCCAGCACCAGCCTGACGGCCCGCCAGTTGGCCATAGCGCCTGTCACCGCCTGGGCGGCAGTGGGCGACATGCCCCGACTTCGCACCGCACTGGAGCAGGCGCTGGATGCCGGCATGTCGATCCAGGAAGCCAAGGAACTGCTGGTGCAGGTCTATGCCTATGCCGGCTTTCCACGCAGTCTGAACGCCCTGGGTGAGCTGATGCAGCTGGTTGATGCCCGCAGGCAGCGCGGCGTGCAAGACGCCGCGGGCCAAGAGCCCGGAGCGGTCCCCACGGGCGACGCCCTGCTGGCTCTGGGCACCGCCAACCAGACCCGGCTTGCCGGAAGCCCGGTCACCGGCCCGCTGTTTGACTTTGCACCGGCCATCGATGTGTTCCTAAAATCACACCTGTTCGGCGACATCTTTGCGCGTGACAACCTCGACTGGCAAAGCCGCGAAATCGCCACCGTCGGCATGCTGGCGACCATGCCCGGTGTCGACAGCCAATTGCAGGCCCATATGCGCATCAGCCTGAACACCGGACTGACGCCCAGCCAGCTGCAGCAGGTGGTGCAGGTGCTGACCAGCCAGGTCGATGCCGCATCCGGCGCGCGCGCACAGGCGGCGCTGGTCCGGCAACTGCGCGTGCAACCCTGACCTTGAATGTGAAAGGATGACCATGGAAACCAACCAGCTGCACCGCGGACGCCTCATCGACCACATCCAGTTGGTGGTGAGCGACCTCAAAGCCAGCCAGGATTTCTACACCGCTGTCCTGGCTGTGCTGGAGATCCCCATCATCGGCACCAGTGATGATTTCTTCTGGGCGGACGAACTGGTGGTGTCCTCGGCCGGCAGCCCGGCCGCGCTGGGGGTGCTGACGGGGCGCTGCCACCTGGCTTTCCAGGCCAGAGACAAGGCCATGGTGGAGGCCTTTCACCGAGCGGCGCTGGCGCATGGGGGACGCGACAACGGCCCTCCAGGCGAGCGGCCCTACCACCCCGGGTACTACGCGGCCTTTGTGCTGGACCCCGATGGCAACAACATCGAAGCCGTGTACCACGGCGAGGCACGGCGCAGCGCACCATCGGTGGTCATCGATTTCTAGCGCGGACCCGTAAAGGCCCATTCCAGCGCTTCAATCCACCCGCCACCATGGCGGTACCGGTGACCGCGTCTGCGCGCGCTGAAACGGCCATCCACTGGCACCACCACGCCCCGGTGATGCTCGGCGCGGGCCATGCGGCCAGCGATTGCCAACGGCGCGCTTGCTTTCCGGATTGGATTGGCTCGCCAAAGGCCAGGCCATCTGTTCGACGTAGCGCCAACGAAGCATCAAGACTGCGGTGCTGATGGAAACAGGAGCGTTGAACCAGCTGCACAACTCTGGCCGAGTCAGTGCGGAGGGTTCACAGGAGCCGTTGAGGGACGAGAACTTCAGGAGCCCCTTTGTAGTCCAATCGCCCCCAGCAATGCCTCCCCCACGCCTACCCCGCTGACAGCTCAGCGCTGCATAGTTAACAGTTCCCACCAGCAAAGGAGTTTGTATGACCAAGCCAGCAGCGAAAAAGAGCAGTGCCAAGCCGTCAGTGACCGACCTACGCGGGAATGCCGGCGAGCTGCAGCAGCAAGCCGGGGGCAGCCACCCGGCGATGACGACCCAGCAAGGCATCCCGGTCCCCGACAACCAGAACTCTCTCAAGGCCTATGAGCGTGGGCCCAGCCTCCTCGAAGATTTCATCCTTCGCGAGAAGATTACCCACTTCGACCATGAGCGCATCCCCGAGCGCATCGTCCACGCCCGTGGCACGGGCGCGCACGGCTACTTCGAGTTGAGTCAATCCCTGGCCAAATACACCACGGCTCAAGTACTCACCGAAACGGGCAAGAAGGTACCCATCTTCGTGCGCTTTTCCACCGTGGCCGGCGGTGCTGGCTCCGTGGACACCCCGCGCGACGTGCGTGGTTTCGCCATCAAGTTCTATACCGACGAAGGCAACTGGGATCTGGTCGGAAACAACGTGCCTGTGTTCTTCATCCAGGACGCGATGAAGTTTCCAGATCTTGTACACGCGGTGAAGATGGAGCCCGATCGCGGCTTTCCGCAGGCGGCCTCGGCCCACGACACGTTCTGGGATTTCATCTCGCTGATGCCCGAGTCCATGCACATGGTGATGTGGATCATGAGCGACCGCACCATCCCCCGCAGCCTGCGGACCATCGAAGGGTTTGGTGTGCACAGCTTCCGGCTGATCAACGCCCAGGGCGACAGCACCTTTGTCAAGTTCCACTGGCGACCCGAATTGGGCATCCAGTCCACCGTGTGGGACGAAGCGCTGGCGCTGCAAGCCGCCGACAACGACTTCCATCGCCGCGACCTGTTTGAAGCACTGGAGTCCGGCCAAGCGCCTGCCTGGGAGCTGAGCGTGCAGCTGTTCACCGAGGAGCAGGCCAGCAAGCTGCCCTATGACCACCTTGACCCCACCAAAATCATTCCGGAAGAAATTGTGCCGCTGCAAAAAATCGGCCGTTTTGTACTCAATCGCTGGCCCGACAACTTCTTTGCAGAGACCGAACAGGTGGCCTTCTGCCCAGCGAACGTGCCGCCAGGCATCGATTTCTCCAACGACCCGCTGTTGCAAGGCCGCTTGTTCTCGTATCTGGATACGCAGCTCTCGCGCCTGGGTGGGCCCAATTTTGCGCAAATCCCCATCAATGCGCCGAAATGTCCCTTCGCCCATCACCAGCGCGACGGACATATGCAAATGCAAGTACCCAAGGGTCGCGTGGCCTATGAACCGTCCAGCCTGCAACCCGACAGCCCGCGTGCTTCGCTGGCTCAGGGCTCTCGCTCATTTGCCGAAGCTGCGGTAGGCAGCAAAGGCCGTGTACGCCCCGAATCGTTCGCGGACCATTACAGCCAGGCACGCATGTTCTTCCGCAGCCAAAGTGTCCTGGAGCAGGCCCACATCGCCAGCGCCTTGGTGTTTGAGCTTTCAAAGGTACAGACACTCCATGTGCGCAGCGCGGTGGTCAGCCAGCTGCGCGTGATTGACGAGGAACTGGGCCAGCGCGTGGCCAAGGGCTTGGGCCTGTCGCCGGTGCCTGATGCAGTGCAGCCCGCCGTCCCCGTGCAGGACCTGCCGGTCAGCCCGGCCACCCGCATCATCGACCGAATGAAGCCCACGCTGGAAGGCCGCTGCGTCGCCATTTTGGTGGATGAAGGATCGAATGCCGAGTCCGTTGCCGCGATGCGCAAGGCGCTGGAGGCGGCCAAGGCCAGCGTCAAGTTGATTGCCCCGCGCCTGGGTGGCATCACGCTGAGTGATGGCAAAGATGCCGCCATCGATGGGCAACTGGCCGGATCGCCCTCCGCCCAGTTTGATGCGGTGGCTTCCATCATCCCGCTGGAGTCTGGCAAAAAACTGGCCAAGCAAGCCGCAGCACAGAACTGGTTTCGCGATGCCTTTGGCCACCTTAAAGCTATCGCAGCCTGCAAGGGCACACACGCCATCCTTGACGCCGCTGGAGTAAAGCCCGACGCCGGCGTAGTGGACCCGAGTGACACCAAAGCGTTTGTGAAGGCCGCGGTATCTCGCTTTTGGGAACGTGAGCCCGCATTGCGCAGTCTTGCGTGAACGAGATGTACAGGCCCTGCCAGCGCCTTCCACCAGTGGTTACGGAGTCACCGTGCGCTCGGTCTTGGCACCACTGCAGGGCCGAATAGATCGGATGGAACAGAGTTTCTGCGGCTCTGGATCGCATCGTCAACAGAGAACTGGAGATTGAGCAATGAATATTCACACCCGATATCAGGCTTGTATCGACGCATGCAACGCTTGTGCTGCCGCCTGCAATGCCTGCCTGGCCGCTTGCCTCAAGGAAGACGACGTGAAAATGATGCGGCGCTGCATTGCACTCGACACCGATTGCGCAGCCATCTGCAGCCTTGCAGCGCATGCGATGGCCCGCGACAGTGAAATGGCTCGGCATTTTTGCCGTGTGTGCAGCGAAGTCTGCCTGGCTTGTGCGAACGAATGCTCGCAGCATGCACATGACCATTGCCAGCAGTGTGCTGACGCATGCAAGCACTGCGCAGAAGCCTGCCAGGCAATGGTCAATTGAGGCCAAGCTGCCCGGCTTTAAGCCAGCACCACACGACGCAAAGGCATGCGGCACGGACGGTCGCGCCTTTGCGGTGGCTGGAGTGCTGGATAGCCCAATTTCAGCCTTCTGCAGCCGTTCCTGTGATGGGAAGCACAACGCCGGTGATGTAGCTGGAACACGCTTGAGACGCTAGGAAAACATAGGCCGGCGAGATTTCTTCAGGTTGTGCGGGTCGCCGCATGTCGGTTTTGGCCCCAAACTGCACCACGTCTTCGGCTGTTTTGTCAGCAGGATTGAGCGGCGTCCAGACAGGACCTGGTGCGACGGCATTCACGCGGATATTGCGCTCGGCCAGGTTACTTGCAAGCGCCTTGGTGAACGCATGGATTGCGCCCTTCGTGGCCGAATAGTCCAAGAGGTTCTTACTGCCGCGAAGGCCTGTCACAGAACCGGTGTTGATAATGCAGTCGCCCTGACCAAGATGAGGCAGCACGGCTTTGACCATATGAAAGTAGCCAAAGACGTTCGTCTTGAAAGTCTGTTCGAGTCGCTGCTCCGTGATGTCTTCGATGTGTTCGGCATGCTCCTGAAAGGCAGCGTTATTTACCAACACATTGATGCCGCCGAACGTCGCTATCACCTTGGCAACCATACCCTCGCAAAATGCGGCATCTTGTACGTCCCCCGAGATGGGCAGGCACTTGCCACCTTCGGCTTCCACCAGGCGGCAGGTTTCTTGGGCATCCTCGTCCTCGTTGAGATAGGCAATGGCGACGTGGGCGCCTTCGCGTGCAAAGAGAATCGCGACCGCCCGACCGATGCCTGAATCGCCTCCTGTAACGATTGCCACCTTGCCTTCCAACTTGCCGCTGCCACGATAGTGCTTGGCAAGGCTCCGAGGCTGCAGTTGCATGTCGGCCTGCAACCCTGGCTTGGCAAGCGTCTGCGACGGCAGAGGGGGCGCTGGCTCGACATGTCCCGGGCCTGGAGCACCTTTGGCTTTTGGCTTTGCACGCGCATTACGTGTGGGAGCCTGGCGGTCATCTGCATCCTGCGTCGCCTGAATAACTTGTTGGCGTTGCACAGCGGCATCGGCATCGGCAGGTCGCTCAGATTTTTTCCACTTGTTTGGGTCTTTCATCGCGGTGATTCCTTTCATGTCTTTGCGTCAACGCCTATTAACCAAGCAAGGTTGATAAAATTCACACCAATGCTATTGCTTTGAAAATTCAATTATTTTCATACTGAACTTGAATATCTATTATAAGAACTATGCAGGCGTAAATGTAATATTGATTTACAGTGATCTCAGGCTGATAATTCCGTATGGTGTAGTCCATATCTTTCATCTATTTATTGAATAACCTTACAAATATTTTCTTAGTCCCAGCATAAAAATTAAGTACAGGAGGCAAACATGCTACGTTATGCTGTTATTTTCTTGGTCATTGCACTGATCGCTGCCGTTTTGGGATTTGGTGGGATCGCAGCAGGTGCAGTGGATATTGCGAAAATTCTCTTCTTTGTATTTATCGCGATTGCGGTAATTACATTCGTCGTAAGTTTGATCAACAAGAAATAACTTCCGACATCCAACCCAGAAAGGAATCGTCATGAAAGCAAGCAACACATCTCGCGCTCTGATTGTCGCCATTGCACTCAGCTCTGGTGTTTTGGCTGTCACTGGCTGCTCTGTGGCCCGCAATCAACAGAGTGTGGGGTCCTATATGGACGACTCTGGCATCACCACAGCGGTGAAGGCAAAATTTGCAGAGGATAAAACTGTGGCAGCTACCTCCATCAGCGTGGAAACCATGAAGGGGGTGGTTCAGCTCTCCGGTTTCGCCAAAAGCCAGGCAGAAAAAGACCGCGCAGAATCCATCACACGCAACACCAAAGGTGTTATGGGGGTGAGGAACAGCATTGTGGTTCGCCCTTGATTCTCACACATCCATAAAATTATTTATGGACAATCGCAACGCATGGACCTGAATAAGGTTGTGGTAACGATATAGAGAAAAGCCCGCATCATGCGGGCTTTTCTATTCACAAATTCTCAACATCCAACTGGAGCTTATCGTCTGGTCAAAAGCATGCCGATGACAACCCCCACGGCCAATGCACCGCCAATGGCCTGCCATGGTGAATCATGGACATAGTCATCGGTGTTGCGAGCAACATCCCTCGAATAATCCACAGCTCCGTTGGCCGCATTTCGAGCGCGACTGAGTCCACGATCCAGGAACTGCACCGCCTCCTTCAACTTGGGTTCCTCTTTGGCGCGCGCAGCAAGCACGTCACCCGTGTCTTGCAGCAGGCGGGTCAGGTCGCGCTGAATGGTCGATGCATTCGGGGAAAACAACTTCATTGTGTACTCCTTCGTGTGGTGAACAGTCTGTACAGAGTACGTCCAATGCCACGCCATGGATGTAGGTCGATCACAACCTTGACTGATACAAGCGCAGCCAAATGAAACAATGGCTGAGTACACCAGCTCCCCGCCAATGCTCTGGGCGAGGAGCGCTGCGCAACTTTAAACATCTCCGTTCTTGACCAATGTGCACAGTTTGCGCGCATTGGGCGAAATATCCAGCACAGAGTACTTTTCCATATTGACGATGTACACCAGAAAGGGCGTATAAGTTTCGCTGTCACCCACCTTGATTTCACCGCAGATCTGAAAATCGCCCTTCTCTTTCTTGCTTTCAATGATTTCCAGCGCCCTCAATTCGGCGCTTTCCGTACCACTCAGTCTTTCGCCCAACGCATTGCGCAGAAGCGCCTCATTGATTGCAGGCTCACCGTCTGCCTGCGCTGCTGCTCCACAGACCCATGCAAGAAAAATGATTGTAAAAAATTTACGCATTAATTTCTCCCATTTCTCCCAATGGCTGCAGCGCTCACAGCCCTTCATTTTTTCTGTATGAGAACTATTTTTCCAAACGACAGAGATCATTTCACGCATTTCCATGCAATAAGTTACAGCCGAAAGAGGGTTATATCATTGGACAGGTTTGAGCAAGTGCTGATCCTACAGTCCTGCAGACCTATCGACTACTCCCTATCGTCGACGAGCGACCTAATCTGTACCCAGAAGCCATTCTGCTTCGCAAGTCCCAAGCGCTGAAGCGGATCAATAGAGAGGAATTACTCTCTCCACAACATGGTCCGCACCTCGCATCGCCACCTTGGTGGCATCGCATTTCCTCAGCGTTTGTGTGTAAAACCCTCTAGGAGATAGCCATGGTTACACCCAATACTGCATCGAGCATCATTTCCTCTGACAAGGTCAATGGGACCAATGTCTATAACCCCAATGGCGAAAAGCTCGGCTCGATTGACTCTCTGATGATCGACAAGATCAGCGGACAAGTCCGTTACGCCGTGATGGAATTTGGCGGCTTCCTGGGAATAGGTACCGACAATTACCCCATTCCCTGGAGCAGCCTGAAGTACGAACCCAATATGGGCGGCTACGTTGTCTCTGTGAGCAAGGAGCAACTGGAAGACGCTCCAAGTTATGCGCGCGGTATCGAGTGGGATTACACCGATGAAAACCGCCGCCGTGTGAATGATTATTACGGAGTTCCATACCTGTAAATTATCTGAAACATCCAAAACCGAAGCCCGCATTTGCGGGCTTTTTTCATTGGTCATCCATTTTTCACAGGCCACTTAGGACGGCTAGCACGGCCCTGTGAGCAGCAAGTTTGAAATCAAGACACGGCGTGAGACTGCCAAACACTGCAACCCGTTCGGTAAAGCGGGCAACGACGTAGGGGGAACGGCACTGAGAACCAGAACATGGAAGCGTTGACGTAAGAGAAGTCTACAAAACACCTCAACCTGTGAGAAGCGCACTCAACCTCTCACAGGCATACAAGGCATAGCAATGCATAAAACAAGAGCATTCACTTACATAACTGAAGCGCATTGTCAGATTGTGACTACAGATCGTTTGCTATTAACGCTCCATGCTGACAAACAGGCAGGTCACCCCGACCTGTTGTTTCCCCGAAGGAGCTCAAGACATGTCGCAGCAACCCCATCAGCAAAACGCCAATCAACAGCAACCGGGCCAACATCAACAGCAGAACCCCAACCAACAGCAGCCTGGTCAGCAACAGCCTGGACAAAAGCCTTCTGACCAACAGCAGCAGCAAAACCCGAATCGCCAGCAACCTGGGCAGGACCAGCCAAACCAGCCTCAGCGCTAATTTTTCCCGGCAGCCGGCCGGGCCGGCTTCTCAGAGTGGCCAACACGTCCCCCTCGAACCACAGGTTTGCAGCCGAGACGGGCACAAAGCCGCTGGCAACGCACTTCGTACGATAAAGCGGAACAGGGTATGGGGTGGTGTGAGCGGCTCTCAGGAAGGAGGCAAATATGTCAACGAAAACCAGCAGCACCGATGCCAGCCAGCATCGTTCGCCGAAGCGCGCGCCCGGAGAAGGTGTAGCGGCCGAACCGACCATCATCGCCGAGCAACACCGCAAGCCCAATACCGGTCCCCAATCTGTGCCCAAGGGAAGCTCTCCTTCTGTGCATGCACCGAAGTCCGGGAAACACAACCAGGAGTGAGGTATGGCCACACCAAGCACACGCAAGCCTTCATTTCCCGAGGACGAAGAAATGGATCCTGTTGGCAAGCCATACCCCGAGCAGGAGAAGGATGGCGATGATCCGCCCCATCCGCCATTCTCGCCAGACACCGAACCAGACATTCCCCAGGATCCCGAATCCAAGCGCACAGTGATGCCGGATTCGCCTAAAAATTAGCCAGCTAGATCGTGCCGGGGAACCGCCGCGCCAACAAATATGCCTTGCAACGGCGCAAGGGCGTCGGCTCTATCCCAGAACTGCCTGCCCAAGGTCGCAGTTCCTGTGACTCACTCCACCCGCCACCATGACGGCAGCAAGGCCCTGACCTCGGCGCGCTGGAAGCGGTCATCCACCAGCACCACCACGCCCCGGTCCTGCTCGGTACGGATCACGCGGCCAGCGGCTTGCACCACCTTGCGCAAGCCGGGATAAAGGTAGGTGTAGTCATGGCCCCGCCCGGCACCCATGGCGGCATCCATGGCGCGCTGCATGGCCTCATTGACGGGGTTGACCTGGGGCAGCCCCAGCGTGGCGACAAAAGCACCAATCAGGCGGGTGCCGGGCAGGTCCACCCCTTCGGCAAAGGCGCCGCCCAGCACGGCCAACCCCACGCCCTGTCCGCCTTCGACAAAACGCTTCAGAAAGGCAGCACGCCCGGCTTCGTCCATGCTGCGCTCCTGTAGCCACAACGGCAGTTGCGGGTGCAGGCGCTGCAGGCTGGCAACCACCCGCTGCAGGTAGTCGAAGCTGCTGACAAAGCACAGGTAGTTGCCGGGTTGATCGGCGTACTGCCGGGCGATCAGGTCGGCCAGGGGCGCCAGCGATGCCTCCCGGTCACGCCAGCGTGTGGAGATGTGGCGGGCAATGCGCACCTGCAGCTGGTGGGCGGCAAACGGCGCCTCCACCTCCAGCCAGGCGGTATCGGCAGGCAGCCCCAGCAGATCACGGTAGAACTGCGGCGGACTGAGCGTGCCGGAAAACAGCACCGTGGCCTGGGCCGCAGCATGGCGCGCAGCCAGGTGCGGTGCGGGGATGACATTGCGTATGCACAGCGTGGAAGCCGGTGTGCGTGGCTGCCCGCCGCGAGCCGGCAGCGGCGGCGCCAGCTGCACATCGAACAGCGCATGTGGACCAAACTGTTCAGCCAGGGCTTGAAAATGCAGCAAGGCCCAGTACAGCGTCAGCACCGGGTCGCCAGCAGGCAAAGCCTGGTCGGCCTGCACATCGGCAATCGCCCCGATGGCACGCTGCACGGCCGCCAGCAAGGCCGGGGGGATGGCGGCATAGCTCTGGTAGGCCGTGTGGCTGGAGGTGTGGCGGTGGTCACGGGGGCCGGACACGGCCTGCGGGGCCCCCTGGGCAAACAGCGGCAGGCTCTGCGACCTTGGCGCCCCATCGGCGTCGGAATCCGGCGCCTGCTGCGGCAGGCCAGCTTGCGCCTTGTTCAGCGCATTCCACTGGCGCTGCAGCGCATCCAGCGCTTTCTTGACGGCCCCCGTGGCTGAAGTGGTCGAGCGGCGGGCGGCCGCCAGATCAAACTGCGACAGCGGTGCGGTGTACATGCTGCGGGCGCGCTCCAGCAGGTTGTGGGCCTCGTCCACCAGCACGCCTACACGCCAGCCCTGCTGCTGCGCCAAGGCATACAGCATGGCGGCGCTGTCGTAGAAGTAGTGGTAGTCGGCCACCACCACATCTGCCCAGCGCGCCAGCTCTTGCGACAGGTAATAGGGGCAGATGCCATGCTGCAGCGCCACCTGGCGCACAGTGGCACCATCCCAGAGCACCGGCTCCGCCGATGCAGACAGGGCCACGGCCTCAGCCCGCGCCGCCGGCAGCCGGTCAAAAAAGCCCTGCGCCAGCGGACAGGACTCCCCGTGGCAGGCTTTGTCCGGGTGCTCGCAACTGGCATCGCGTGCGCGCATTTGCAGCACCCGCAGGCGTTCGTGCTGACCCTGGTTCAATGCCGTCTGCATGTGCTCCAGCGCATGCAATGCCAGGCCATGGCCCGTGCCTTTGGCGGTCAGGAAAAACAGCTTGTCCAACCCGGTGTCATTGCTGGACGCGCCGGCTGCGCCATGGGCGGCGGAGCCAGGGGGCGTGGTCTCTGCAGCCGAGGCCGCGGTGGCACCCTGCCCCGCCATGGCCTTGAGCATGGGAAAGATGGTGCCCAGCGTCTTGCCAATGCCGGTGGGGGCCTGGGCCATCAGGCACCGGCCTGCACTGGCACTGCGGGCCGTGCGGTAGACCGCCACCGCCAGTTGCCGCTGCCCGGTGCGAAACGCCGCCATGGGAAAGGCCGCTGCCGCCAGCGCCGCATGGCGCTGCTGGCGGTGCGCTGCTTCGCTGCGCGCCCAGTCCAGATAGCGGCGGCAGTGCATGGCAAAAAACTGCTGCAACTCGTCGGCACTGCAGTCCTGCACCAGCACCGTTTCCTGCAGGGACGGCATGTGCACATACACCAGCGCCACGTTCAACCGTGCCAGTCCGCGTGCCTGGCACAGCAAATGGCCATAGACCTTGGCCTGGGCCCAGTGCAATGCGCGGTGGTGGGGGCGCACCGCGTCCAGCGAGCCGCGGTAGGTCTTGATTTCCTCCAGTTGCTGCGCCGCCGCATCAAAGCCGTCGGCCCGGCCGCGCACCTGCAGGTCTTCAAACTGGCCACTGAGCGCGACCTCGGCTTCATATCTGCTGTCTGGTTGGGCCTGTCGGCGTTGCTGCACCACCGCATGGCCCTCCATGCCTTCAAGCGCGCTGGGCGCCGGTGTGAAGCGCAGGTCCAGATCACCCGTGCGGGCCGTGAACTCGCACAGCGCTCGCACGGCCACCGTCAGCGGGGCAGCGGCGTCGCTCATGTGCCTTCGCCAGTCCCCTGCCACTGCACATGGCAGACGCGCGTGGGAATGCCATGGGCCGCGCAATAGTCCAGCCAGCGGATCTGGTTGTCCTGCAGCTTGTCGCCCGGCGCCTTGACTTCCACCAGTTCGTAGCGGCCTGCGCCCTCTTCGCGGCCAGGCCAGAAACGCACCAGATCGGGAAAGCCGGTGCGGTTGACCTTCACATCCCGCAGCAGGCGGTCAAACAGCCGTTGCAGGTGGGCGGCGGGAATGCAATCCAGCGCCAACTCCAGCAGCGCGTCGCTCAGCGCGCCCCAAAAGACAAAGGGCGACTGCGTGCCCGCCTTGTCGGCAAAACGACTGCGGATGGTGCTGCGGTAACGGCCATCCTGCAGCTCGGCCAGACAGGCATCGAACAGGGGCAGGCGGCGCGCCACAAAGTCGGGGGCCCCCAGATCGGCCGGTCCGCTTTGGAAGGGGTGAAAGAACGCCCCCGGCAGCGGTGCAAAAATCGCCGGCCAGCACAGCAGGCCGAACAGCGAGTTGATGAGCGCGTTCTCCACATAGAACACCGGTGCCTCGGCACGGTGCCAGTGGTCGCGCAATGCGTACTCCACGGCCACCGGCTGGGCTGGCGGCGCCAGCACGACCTCGCTGCACAGCGCAGCCACGGCCGGAGCCAACGCAGCCTGGCGGGGTGCGCCGCCCAGGCCCGCGTTGCGGCGCAAGCGCGGCAGCATGCGGGCCACGCGCTGGGATTCCTCTTCACTTTCAGGCTCTGCCTGGGCCTGTGCCGCCAGGTCCAGGGCCTGCCCGAAGCACTGCATGCGTTCCAGCACGCGGATATGCCGGTGGCGGGCGCCGGGGTAGGCACTGGCGGTGTAGGCCCGGGCAGCGTTTTCCCAGTCCTGCGCCCGCTCGCATGCCTGGCCCAGACGCAGCAGCAGCTTGGCGCGGCGCTGGTTCAACCAGCGGTGGGGGCTTTCAAGCGGCCCAAGCGAATGCAGCAGCGCCCCGGCATCGCCCCCGGCATCCAGTGCCTGGCGGCTGGTGGAAATGGCCAGGTAGAAGTCCACATCGGCACGGCTCTGAAAAGCGCGCGACGCAGCATCCAGCGCCACGGCTTCATAGCGGAAGATGCCCAGATCGGCCAGCACAAACTCCGACCAGTCCTGGTGGAGGTTGCCAAAGAACATCAGCCGCAGCCGCTCGCACACCTCACCCACCATCACGCGCCAGACAGGTTCCGTGGCCTGGGGATGCCAGGCGGCATAGGGCTGCGGGTCAGTCTGCCCGTCCAGCGCGGCCAGCATATCGGCCTTGCGCAGCGTGGCCGCCAACCCGGCGCCTTGCAGGATGTCCAGCAGCTCGGACTTGGTGTGCAGACCAAACAGTTCACCCAGCGCCATGGGCGCAGACGTGCTGAGCCAGCCCATCTGCAGCAGCGGCATGGCCGCCTGGGCACTGTCGCCGATTTCCGCATACACCAGCTTGCTGGCCCGAAACCACGGCCCCTTACGCATCACCATGCGCACCAGCAGGGCCTGCGCGGGCTCCGGCAGCAGGGCAAACCCGGCCAGAAAGCCGGCCTCCTCTTCACCCAGCAGGTCGCCATAGCGCTGCCCCAACCAGTTCAGCGCACGCTGAAAGTTGTGCAGGTAATACAGGCGATGGGGCGGGAAGGCAGCAGGCTGCGGCGCAGTCACGGGCGGGAGATGGAAGGAAATGGCAGAAAGTGGCGGAAACGGGTTGAGACCTGTATTTTTATACAGACTCCTCCACTCTGCCCGGCCAATGCCTACCGTGCCGCCAGGGCCATGGGCAAGACGGGCGTGGCGCAAGGCCTGCTGCCCCTGTGCCTGGCCGCGCCAACTTGACGCCATCTTGATGGCCGACTGCGCAATCCCCACACGGGCTTGATGCCCGAGTGCCTAGATTTCAGCCATCGCCACCACAGGCTGGAGCATCCAGCCCTTTGATGTATGAAACCTGTCGCCATCCTCCAGCACGAAGCCGCGCAAGGCCCCGGGGTGCTTTGGGAACATTTGCAGCAGCAAGGCATTGCCTGTGAACTGATCAGCCCCTGCCAGGAAGGCCGTGCGCCGGTGCGGGCGCAGGATTACCGCGGGGTGGTGGTGCTGGGCAGCAACCACTGTGCCAACGAGCAGCTGCGCTGGATCGAACAGGAGCGCTGCCTGCTGCAGAACGCGCTGGCGCACGATGTGCCCGTGCTGGGCCACTGCTTTGGCGCACAGATGCTGGCCCGCGCCATGGGTGCGCGGGTGTGGCGCAACCCCTGCCCCAACATCGGCTGGAGCAACGTATGGGTCACGCGCCAGGCGCAGGACCTGATGCAGCTGCCGCCCCGGATCACGCTGTTCAACTGGCATTACGACACCTTCGAGCTGCCCCAGGGCGCCTCGCGCAGCATGTACGGCGCGTTCTGCCTGAACAAGGGCTTTGTGCACGGCCGCCACTGGGCGTTTCAGGGCCACCTGGAAGTCACGGAGGACAGCGTGCGCGCCTGGTGCAGCGAAGGCCAGGACGAACTGCGCCACGCCCCCGGCCCCGCCGTGCAGCGGGCACCGCAGATTCTGGCCCAGCTCCCCCAGCACCTGGCGCTGCTGCACGCCACGGCGCGGCGCACCTACAGTGCCTGGGCAGAGCAGCTGGACCGGCCTGCGCTGTTTCAACTGGGGGCTCTGCCGGGTGCGCCGGCCACGGCCCCCCTGCCCGGACGGAACCAACCCGGCCCCGATCTGACACTGCAGTACCAGGCACCACTGGCGCGGCAGACCAAAGCCATCCTGGCGCGCGCCGTGGGCTGATCACGTCGACAACGTCTGGAACACCGGGGGCGCAGGCACGCGCCGCCTGGCCTCAGGGCGTGGCCTTGCCGGGGCTGCGCTGCCCCACCCGGGCCCGCAGCGTGGCCAGCAGCTCGGGCGGCAGAAACTTGAAAGCCAGTTGCAGCAGCAGATAGGCGATCACACCGTCATCCAGCCAACCAAGCACGGGGATGAAGTCCGACACAAAATCCACCGGGCTGACCACGTACAACGCTGCCAGCACCGTGGCCAGCTTGGCCGCCTTGGGCGCACGCGGATCCCGCAGCACCGCCCAGGCGAGCCGCAGCTCCTTGCGAAACACCGACAGCAGACGACCCAGCTTCCACATGGCAGACCTTTCTCTCGACGGCAGACGGTCCCGCAGCACCATGCCACGCAACCCGTCCCTCACATGCGGACAGTTTGGAAGATGACAAGGGCTGCCGCCGTCTGCAATTGCTGCTGGGTGTAGCAGCAAGGGCGCCACCGTGCCGGCCGCTCGCCCCCTTTGATTCGCCTCGGCATCCTGCCTTTAATACTGCGATAACCCTGCATTTCTAGAATCAGTGATTTTTTCGCGCGCGGGCGCGCAGAGGCAGCGGCATGCACATACTGATCGTGGAAGACAACAGCCTGGTGGCCAGCGGCATCAAGGCCGGGCTGGAGCTGCACGGCTTTGCCTGCGACATTGCCCCCAGTCTGGCCCTGGCCGACCGCCATCTGACCGCCGGCCATTTCGACGCCTGTGTGCTGGACCTGGGCCTGCCCGACGGTGACGGCCTGGCCCTGCTGCGCAGCTGGCGCGCCGCCGGCCTGCAGCTGCCGGTGCTGATACTGACGGCGCGCGGCACCATCGAAGACAAGGTGGCCGGCTTTCAGACCGGCACCGACGACTACCTGACCAAGCCCTTCGACCTGCAGGAGCTGGTGCTGCGCCTGCACGCCCTGCTGCGCCGCGCCGGCGGCCGTGCCACCGATCTGATGGCGCTGGGCGACTGCCAGGTCAACACCGGCACCGGAGAGGTCTGGCGCAACGGTCAACTGGTGGAGCTGTCCCGCCGCGAATGGGCGCTGCTGGCGGCGCTGCTGCAATCCCGGGGCCGGGTGTTGAACCTGGCCCAGCTGCACGACAGCCTGTACGGCTTTGACCTGGATGTGGGCAGCAACACGGTGAATGTGCATGTGCACCATCTGCGCAAGAAACTGGGCAGCGACATCATCGACACAGTGCGCGGCATCGGCTTTCGGCTGGGCGCGCGCTACTGCCAGCCCGGTCTCTGAGGATCCGGCATGAAACTGTTGCGCCGCTCCCCGGCCCCCACCAGCCTGCGCCTGCGCCTGGTGCTGGGGCTGAGCCTAACGCTGTGCGTGCTGTGGGGCAGCGTGGCGGCCTGGATGTTTCCCACCATGCAGCGTGAGCTGCGCACCATGCTGGACGACCGGCTGATCGCCAGCGCCCGCATGGTGGCCGGCATCGTCCACCAGTTCCAGCCGGCGCAGGTGGATGCCATCACCCCGGCCAACAACGCGCTGCTGTCGGTGATTGCCCGCGACGGCGTGGCCTGCGAGGTCAGCCTGGTGCGCAGCGAGGTGGACATCCTGCCGCTGGCCAAGACCAGCAACAGTCCCGACTTCACCCCGCTCACCCGCTCCGGCTTTGGCCGCATTGAAAAAGGCGGCAAATCCTGGCGCACCTATGTGCTGGAGGAAAACGGCATCCGCATTGCCACCGCCGACCGGCTGGACGTGCGCGAACAGCTGGTGCAATCCTTTGTCTATACTCTGGTGGTGCCCTTTGTGCTGGCCCTGGCCGGCGTGGTGCTGCTGACCTGGTGGATCTGCACCCTGGGTCTGGAGCCGCTGCGCCGCCTGGGGGAAGAACTGCAGCACCGCCCACCCCAGGACCCTTCGCCCGTGCAGACCGGCCAGGACACGGCCGAGCTGGCCCCGCTAGTGGGCAGCCTGAACCAATTGCTGGGCCGCATGAACCGCGCCATCGAGCACGAGCGCCGCTGGACGGCCGACGCCGCCCACGAGCTGCGCACCCCGCTGACCGCCATCAAAACCCATGTGCAGGTGGCCCAGCTGGTGCTGGAACGCCACACTGGCCCCGGCCCTGCCACCCCGAGCGCCATCGGCAACCCCGCCAGCCAGGCCCTGAAGCAGGCAAGCGAAGGCATTGACCACATGCACGCCACACTGGAACAGCTGCTGCAACTGGCCCGCGTGGAAAGCGCCAGCACCGGCACGGCCCCCAGCACACAGGGTACTGCCATCGCCGAGGCCCTGGAACTGGCCTGCCGCCAATCGCTGCAACGCGCCAACAAGGGCGACACCCCCACGCCCAGGCTGCAGACCGACCTGGAACCCGGCGCGTTGCACGACTGGGAGCTGCCGCTGGCCCCCGCCCTGCTGACCTGCGCCGTCACCAACCTGGTGGACAACGCCCTGCGCCACCACCTGGGCGAGCAACCCATCACCCTGCAACTGAGCCTGCTGCCTGCCGGCACGGGTACAGCTGGCGATACCGATGGCGTTGAGGAAGGGCCCGACCCGGCCCATGGCACAACAAGCCACGGAACGGTGGGTACGACAGGGATGGAGGCCTGTGCCAGCACGGCCACCGCCACCTTGCAGATCCAGGTGCGGGACCATGGCCCTGGATTGAGCGCCGAGGAATGCGCCCAGGCCCTGCAGCGCTTCTGGCGCAAGACATCGGCCACCCAGGGCAGCGGCCTGGGCCTGACCATCGTGCAGCGCATCGCCGAAAGCGCTGACGGCCAGTTGCACCTGGCTCCGGGCGCACCGGGGTTGGTCGCGACCTTGTCGCTGCCGCTGCAGCGGGTGGCACACCGCGCAGTCTGAGGCGCCGGGGGCAATATCTGCCATTCTGGCGCCCCCAGATACCTCGTCGGCGCCCCTGCTGGCGGCGCCAGCAACCGCCAATGCGCCCCGCAGGACGCCGCCGCGACGGAACGCTCAGGCTCCGGGGTGAATCGCCCGGTCGGCCACTACCACGCCATCGGCATCGGCATACACCCAGTCCCCGGGACGCACCGTCACCCCGGCCAGTTGCACGGCCACACCGGACTGGCCTTCGTTGCGCTTTTCCGTGGGCAGCGGCATCAGCGCCAGCGCGCGTATACCCACGGCGGCGGCACGCAACTCAGCCACATCGCGCACGGCGCCATACACCACCACGCCCGCCCAGCCGTTGCGGGCGGCGGCGGCGGCCAGATTGCCGCCCACCAGCGCGCGGCGTACCGAGCCGCCGCCATCCACCACCAGCACCCGGCCCTGACCCGGGGAATCGACCGCCGCCTTGACCAGGCTGTTGTCTTCAAAGCACTTCACCGTGAAGGCTGGGCCGGCAAAGGACTCCACCCCGCCAAAGCTGGGGAAGACCGGCGGCAGCACCCGAAACTGGCCGGATTCGTCATTCTTGTACACATCGCACAGATCGCAAGTGGCAACCTGGGGACCGTGGGCAGAGGCAGTGCGCATGAAAAAGCTCCAAAACAATAGTCATCACCCTGCAGGGCCGCCCGTGATAGCGGATCCCAGCGTTAGCACCGAGGCCCCTGACAGAGGGGCAGCATGCGACCGCACGCAAGCCAGCAAACGACAGCCGACAGCCGACGGCAGATCGCAGGCAGCAGGTGCAAGCCACCGGAAAGGGTCTTCCCATCATCCCGGCAGTCGCTGACAGGCTCCCGACAACACAGGCCACAGTCTTCCACAGATGTCCGTCAGACACCTCTGCCTGGGCCGCCAGCGCTGCCATTCCCCCTGGAAATGGCCTCCGCCAGCTCGTGCAGGCGCCCCCGTTTTCTGGTTGCCGTGGCGTCCCGAACACCCATTCAGGCACGCCGCCAGTGCCGGAAACCCGTCAAAAGTGACGTTGCACAACAATTCGAGGCAAAAAAAGGGGCCAGTCAGCTTGGAATGGGCAAATTTTCCCAGTAGGATTTGCTGATGCCTTGCTGCAAGACCGCAGCGTGGCGAAGAGAACCACACTTCCTCAACAAGGACAAGCAACCATGGCAACTGCAAAGAAGGCAACCGCTGCACCGGCAGCACCTGCAAAAAAGCGCACCCCTAACGCAGCCTTCATGAAACCCCTGACCCCCAGCGCCGCTCTGGCTGCCGTGGTCGGTTCCACTCCCCTGCCACGCACCGAAATCATCAGCAAGCTGTGGGTCTACATCAAGGCCAACAACCTGCAAGACGCTGCCAACAAGCGCATGATCAACGCCGACGCCAAGCTCAAGGAAGTCTTCGGCAAGCCCCAAGTCTCGATGTTCGAGATGGCTGGCCTGATCGGCAAGCACGTCAAGTAAAGCATCCTTCACAGGATTCAAAAAGCCGGCCTCGAGCCGGCTTTTTTGCGTCTGCGGCACAACTCCGTTTGCGCAACGTGCCCGCCAGCCCTATGCACTGCGATCTGGCGATGCATTCATCTCTGCCTGCCATGAAGTGTCATCCAGCGTACTCATCCGCTGCTCCACGCACCGCCATACCGCTTCACCCCAAAAGAGAGCAAGCACCAACATCAAACGGATCGCAGGTCGCCACCCCGCCATTTGTTGCAGAGTGGCAACAAATCCCAGCTTTACATTCCATACTCCCTGAATAGCAGTGAGAACAATTATCAGTAGTGTCTAAAATCCGGCGTCTCTCGAGATCGACCGAGACCGGATTCCCTCTACCTTTGCTCACATGTCTACACTCAAAAACACACCTACAGACATCAACGCACTGCACTGCGAACTCACGCAGATCGTGGTCGCTGCTGGCCTGTGCCTGATGGGCGGCAACGCCCTGGCCCAACAAGAAGTCACCCTGCCTTCGGTCCAGGTGAATGCCACAGCCGATTCTCCCTTCAACCCCCAGACTTCGCCCCAGGGCAAGTTCACGGCTCCCTTGGTGGACACCCCCAAGACCGTGCAGGTGATCGGTGAAGAAATCATCAAGCAAACCGGTGCCACCAGCCTGAAAGACGCGCTGAAGTCCACCCCCGGCATCACCTTCGGCAATGGCGAAGGCGGCAACCCTTCCGGCGACCAACCTTTCATCCGCGGCATGGACTCCCAGGCCAGCACTTTCGTGGACGGCATGCGCGACATCGCCGCCGGCACCCGCGAAGTGTTCAACCTGGAATCGGTGGAAGTCATCAAGGGCGCTGACTCGGCCTACGCCGGTCGTGGCGGTGCAGGTGGCTCGATCAACCTGACCACCAAAAAAGCCAAGAACGACAACTTCGTCGCTGGCGATGTGGGCCTGGGCACCGACAACTACAAGCGCGCCACGCTGGACCTGAATCGCAAGCTGGGCGAAACCACCGGTTTCCGCCTGAATGCCATGGCGCATGACGCAGACATTCCCGGCCGTGATGGTCCGACCAACAAGCGCTGGGGTATCGCACCTACCGTGACCTTCGGCATGGGCACCCCCACCGAAGTCACGCTGTCCTGGCAACACCTCAAGACGGACAATATTCCCGACGGTGGCGTGCCTTACCTGTACAGCAACACGGCCATGGCCAAACTGCCTGGCGGCAGCGTGGTGCGTCCCACCTATGGCAACGACCGCGCCAACTGGTACGGCCTGACCAACCGTGACTACGAAAAGGAAACGAGCGATCTGTTCACGGCCACCGTGGAACACAAGTTCACCGACACCAACAAGATCCGCAACAGCCTGCGCTACAGCAAGACCGACCAGGACTATGTCTGGACCCAGCCTGACGACAGCAAAGGCAATGCCATCAACGGCTACGTCTGGCGCCGTGGCAACGCACGCGTTTCGGAAACCACCACCCTGCAGAACGTGACCGAGCTGACGGGCAAGGCCCAGACGGGCTCCGTGGGCCACAGCTTTGCACTGGGCCTGGAACTGTCCAAGGAAAAAGCCGAAGTCCGTTCTACCGCCATCCAAAGCGGCGGCACCTGCACCTCGGCGGTCGCACCATGGTGCACCACCTTGAGCAACCCCAGCGGCGCCAATGCCCCCTGGACGTTCGCCTGGAGCCTGCCAGCACAAGCCACCACCAACCAGGTCGACACCATCGCCCTGTATGGCTTCGACACGCTGAAGTTCAATGAGCAATGGCTGCTGAACCTGGGTCTGCGTGCCGACCACTACAAGACTTCGTCTTCGGGCCCTGCCGGTGGCCGTGCGCCGAACACCTACCCGGCCTACGACATCTCGCGTTCCGACACCCTGTTCAACTACCAGTTGGGCCTGGTCTACAAGCCGGCACCCAATGGCAGCATCTACGCCAACATCGGCACTTCCACCCGCCCTGTGGGCAACGCCTTGGGCAACGGCAGCGAAGACATGGTCATGACGACGGCCACCGCAGCCGACATGAAGCCCGAAAAGACCCGCTCCATGGAACTGGGCACCAAGTGGGATCTGCTGGACAAGAAGCTGGGCCTGACAGCCGCCATCTTCCGCAACGAAGTGACCAACGCACGCATCACCGAAGGCGGCGTGGACTACATGGCTGGCAGCAAGGTCGTGAACGGCATCGAACTGGGCTTCACCGGCCAGATCCTGCGCAACCTGAGCGTCTTCGGCGGCTATACCTATATGGATAGCGAGCAAAAGGACATGGGTACCGGTAATGCCGCCAACGGCCAGGCCTTCCCCAACACGCCCAAGCACAGCTTCAGTCTGTGGACCAGCTACAAGCCCACGGACAAGCTGACCCTGGGTCTGGGTGTGTATGCTCAAAGCAGTGTCAACGCCAGCTATGCCCTGTCGACCGCTCCTGGTGGCGGCATCGTCACCAAGGGCGTCAGCGGCTACTCGCGCTATGACGCCATGCTGGGCTACCAGATCAACCGCAACCTGGCCTTCCAGCTGAACCTGTACAACCTGGGTGACAAGGTCTACTACAGCGGCGTGCGCTCGCCCCACTACGCCAACATTGCGGCAGGCCGTTCTGCCGTGGCTTCGCTCAAGTTCACGTACTGAGCCCCCTGACCCGTCTGCGCACTTGATGTAGCGCAGGCCAGCGTCACAGCCCCGTGGACCGCCGTGCCCACGGGGCTTTTTGCATTCACACTTACGGCCTGTACCCTGTACTGTCTTGAAAGAATCATCCTGCCATGCTGCTGCGTATCCCCGCCCTGCTGTCCGCCGAAGATGTGCGCCAATGCCGCCAAGCGCTTGAACAAGCCGATTGGCAGGATGGCCGCACCACGGCCGGCTTCCTGGCCGCCCAGGTCAAGAACAATCTGCAACTGCCGCTGGACAGTGCCACGGGCAAGACCCTGGGCAGCCTGATCCTGGACCGCCTGGGCCACCATCCGCTGTACCTGTCCGCCGCCCTGCCCAGCAAGGTGCTGCCGCCGCGCTTCAACCGCTACGAAGGCGGCGGCACCTACGGCAACCACATCGACAACGCCCTGTTCACCATCCCCGGTACGGCCATCAAGGTGCGCACCGATGTGTCGACCACCGTGTTCTTCAGCGAGCCGGAAGAATATGAAGGCGGCGAGCTGGTGGTGGAAGACACCTTTGGCCAGCAGACCGTCAAGCTCGCAGCGGGTGACGCCATCGTCTACCCCGGCACCAGCCTGCACCGCGTGAACCCGGTCACGCGCGGCACGCGCTATGCCTCGTTCTTCTGGACCCAAAGCCTGATCAAATCTGCAGAACAACGCCGCCTGCTGTTCGACCTGGACCAGGCCATCCAGCAGCTCAGCAGCGAACTGCCTGCACACCCGCGCCTGTCCACGTTGTCCGGCACTTACCACAACCTGCTGCGCATGTGGTCTGAAGCATGACAGGCACCCCCTCCGCACTGTCGCCTGCGCTCAATGCGCTGGGCCAGGCCGTACAGCCGGCACTGTCGCGCATCCCCTCCGGTATCGGGGCCCTGGCCGACTACGCGCGCCAGGCTCGCCACCACATCGAAGCCCATGCCTGGGCGCACATCGAAAGTGGCTGCGACCAGGCCCATGCGCTGGCGCACAACCGCCAGGCACTGGATGGCATCCGCCTGCTGCCCGAGCCGCTGCCGGACCTGTCCCAGGCCCACACCGGCCTGCAGCTGCTGGGCCAGGCTTTCGACTGGCCAGTGCTGCTGGCACCGGTGGCCTACCACCGGCTGGCCCACCCGGAAGGCGAAATTGCCAGCGTGCGCGCGGCCATGGCCATGCGCACCGGCATGGTGGTCAGCACCCTGTCGAGCTACACCCTGGAAGAAATCGCCCAGGCAGCGGCCGCCGCCTCCCAGGAGCTGGGCCGCACGGCCCCGCTGTGGTTCCAGCTCTACAGCCAGCCTGACCGCCAGCACACCCTGTCCCTGGTACGCCGCGCAGAAGCGGCCGGCTACCAGGCCCTGGTATGGACGGTGGACGCCAACATCAAGCGCTCAGGCTACCCCTTGCCCCCCGGCGTGGAAGCCGTCAATCTGCGTGGCATGCCACAGCCACAGCAGACTGGCGACCTGATGGACGATCGCATCCTGTTTGGCACACCGCTGGCCACCGGCGCACCCCGCTGGAGCGATCTGGAATGGCTGCGCGCACACACCCGTCTGCCGCTGATTGTCAAAGGCATTCTGTCGCCACGCGCAGCACGCCAGGCGGCGGCACTGGGGGCCGATGCCATCGTGGTGTCTAACCACGGTGGACGCGTAATGGATGCGGCGGTCTCCCCGATCGATGTGCTGGCCGATGTGCGCCAGGCCGTCGGCCCGCAATTGCCACTGCTGCTGGACAGCGGCATCCGCCAGGGCACCGACGTGCTCAAGGCCCTGGCACTGGGCGCCAATGCCGTGCTGATCGGCCGTCCGCAACTGCACAGCCTGGCCGTGGCCGGTACGCTGGGAACGGCGCACATGCTGTACCTGCTGCGCTCCGAACTGGAACTGGCCATGGCCCAGACCGGATGTGCCCAGCTGCAGCAGATCGGCGCCGACCTGTTGTGGCAGCCGCGTTGAACCGAACCAGGGTGCAGGCATAGGCCTGCCCCGTCAGTACACGTCCCGCCGGTAGCGGCCGCTGGCGGCCAGGGCCTGCAGCTGTTCGCTGCCCAGCAGCTCGCGCAGCATATCGTCCACCCCCTTGGCCATGCCTTGCAGGCTGCCGCACACATAGATGGCGGCACCGCGCTCCACCCAGTGGCGCAGGCGGTCGGCCTGCTGGGCCAGCAGCTGCTGCACATAGCCGGGCTGCGCGACATCGCGCGACCAGGCACGGTCCAGCCGGGCCAGCTGCCCCTGCGCCACCCATTGCTGCAGCTGCGCATCCAGCAGCTTGTCGTGTTCGGGGCTGCGCTCGCCAAACAGCAGCCAGTGGTCAAACTGCTGCTGCTGCACCCGCGCCTTGATGTGGCTGTACAGCCCGGCCAGGCCGGTGCCGTTGCCAATCAGCACCACCGGGCGGTCCATATTGCCCTCCAGCCGGAAGCCGCTGTGCGCACGGATGCGCAGCGTCAGCGTGGCGCCAGGCGCCATCTCCTCGCACAGCCAGCGCGATGCCACGCCGAACTCGCCATCGTCCCGCACGCTCTGGCGCACCAGCAGTTGCAGGCAGCCGTCTGCCGGCACCGACGCAATGGTGTAGTCACGCGGCGTATCCGGTTCGCCCGGGGGACACAGCGACACCAGATCGCCCGACTCCCACTGCGGCAGCTGGCCGTTCTCGGGCTCCCATTCCAGCAGGTACACCGCCCCGCCCTGGCTGCCGGGGTTCAAATGCGTGCGACTGCGCAACACCCACTGCTGGCTGCTGTCTGCCGACTGCCAACCGGCCGCAGCCTGGCCCGTGACAGCGTGCAGCAGCCCAGCCACGCCGTCCTGCCAGTCCGCCAGCGCACGGGCCTGGGCTTGCGCCTGGCCGCTGTCCATGCACACCACCTGGGTCTGTGCGCCCTGGCTCTGCAGCCAGGCCTGCACCCGCAGGCCAAAGGCACAGAACTGCTCATATTCACGGTCACCCAGCGCCAGAATGCGGGCATCGTGACCCTGCAGCGCCGCAGACTGGGGCAGCAACTGCTGCACAAAAGGCAGCGCCTGGTCGGGCGCATCGCCCTCGCCCGTGGTGGACAGCAGCCACAGACTGTGGCGGCTGGATTGCAGCTGCGCCAGCGTCAGCTCCTGCACGGGCACCAGCTGCACCGGGCAGCCGCCAGCGTGCAGGGTGCGTGCGGTATCGTGGGCCAGGGCCTCGGCCTGACCGGTCTGGCTGGCGTAGACCACCAGCATGGCCGCACCATCTGCGTCGACCCCTTGCTGCAGGCTGCGGCGCTCACGCTGCAACGCATGGCGCTGTTGTCGCAGCCGCCAGGCCACGCCCGAGCACAGGCCCGCATAGCCCAGCACCAGCGCCAGCGCGCCACCCAGACGTGCCGGGGTCACAATCCAATCCATCATGCTGATCTCAAAACCATAGCTGTGTGTACGCCTGCCGCAGAGAACCCCATCCATTAGTTACCGGGTATGGCATCCCACAGTGCGCAGGCAGCTCTTATTGTCCAAGGCCTCCAGCGGAAGCAAAACGCCCATCCCATGCCGGCGTGCTGCGCCGCTGCCCATGGGGATGCGCTGCATCAGGGTGGGTGTGGAACACGGCAGCCACATGCTGTGCCAGCGCGAAATCCCAGCCCGCCTGCGGCCCCAGCACGGTGAGTACCGTGGCCAGGGCATCGGCGTGCATGCAGGCCGCGTGAAAGACGGTGATGCTGGTCAGGGCATGCGCCACCGGCTGGCCGGTACGCGGGTCGATGGTGTGCGAATAGCGCCGCCCGCCCTGGGTGAACACATGCCAGTGGTCGCCCGAGGTGGCCAGGGCGCCGCCTTGCAAGGGCACGGCTTCCGGTGTGGCACTGCCCTGCACTTCGGGCGGCAGGCCGGCCACGGCCACGCGCCAAGGCTGTCCATCGGGGCGCAGGCCCCAGCCCAGAATCTCGCCACCAATCTCCAGCAGCCCATGCTGCCAGCCGGCGGCTTGCAGGCGCTGGGCCACCCAGTCCACGGCAAAGCCCTTGGCAATGCCGCTCAAATCCAGTTGCAGGCCACCCGGCTGCCACAGGCGCCGCTGCGCAGGCTCCCATTGCAACCGCTGGTGGCCACAGTGGCGCAGCGCCTGGGCGATCTCGGCGTCCGAAGGCAGCTGCCCGCTGTGCGCCTGCTGCGGCTGCGCCCGCGGGCCATAGCCCCACAGCGCCACCAGAGCGCCCACCGTCGGGTCCCAGGCGCCATCACAGGCCCGTGCCCAGTGCAGGGCCGCATCGATGACCTGGGCCAGCTCCGCTGGCAACGCGTGCCAACTGCCGGGTGCGGCCACGTTGAAGCGCGACAGCCGGGAATCCGCCTCCCAGTTGCTCATCTGCGCAACGACCTCGTCCAGGATGGACTGGACCAGGGCCTGTACGGGCGCCAGCGGCGCATAGTCGGGGTTGACCAGCCGCAGCGACCAGGTGGTGCCCATGGTGGCACCGCCCAGGGTCTGCAGGCTGCGGTCCTGCTGCAGCTGCATGCGCTGCGCTCCCGCGGCCTGCCAGCCAGCGGCAGCAAACGAGGGAGGCGCCGCTGTGGCCGCAGGCACAGCAGCCACAACCGGCGCCGGGCGCTGCCAGATGCCGCTGCCGAAATGCACGCGCGGCACTTGGCGGACACCGGGCTTCACAGGATCCGGCAGAGCGCGTGCGGGGGGCTTCATGCGTGGATGCACAAGGCAAGGGCCATTTGCCCTCTGTCACGTGGGCAGAGGGCAACCTGCCATCAGGGCATCACTTCCAGCGTGGCCACATAGGCCAGACGGCGTTCCTTGGCCTGAGGCACCGAAGTCTTGTTGTCCTTGACGTCGGCATCCAGCCAGTACATGCCGGCCACGGGAAACTTTACCTTGAACTGGCCCTTGGCGTCGGTCACCAGCTTGATTTCGTTCACCGCATCGCGATAGCGCTTGCCGTCAGGCACCAGCACCACTTCCACGTTGGCAGCAGGCTTGCCGTCCACATGGAAGGCGAACGTGGCTTCCTCACCCACCACCAGATCGTTGGGGTGGGTCACCGGGGCCAGCTCCAGGCCCTTGCCGCTCAGGCGCAGCGCCGAAGGCTTGCCCATGGTCACAAAGGTTTCGATGCGGCTGGCGCTTTCGGCCACCATCACCTCCTTGGCGTCGGCAGGAATCTGCTTGACGATGTCTTCCACCGAGCCACGCAGGCGCTTCATCTGGCCGGCGGCGTCCTTGTACGAACCCATGGCACCCTGGTTGACGATGCTCAGCTGGTAGGTGCCGGCTTTTTCCGGCTTGAGGTCGAACACGCTGCGCAGCTCACCCTTGGCCACGTTCTGGGGCTGCACGGTGCTGCCGTCGGGCGCGGTGATGGTCAGCTTGTCCACGGCCAGAGGGCGGTGGTTGAAGAAGAAGATGTCGTTGGAGACGGCTGCATCCACCGTCACCCAATCGGCCTTGGACAGCACCGTGCTCGACGGCTTGAGCCACAGATTGTGCGCCTGGGCGCCCACGGCAGCGCAGGCCAAGGACAGGGCAAGGGCAAGGCGGGAAGCAGAAAACATGGTGACTCCTTGGAATAGATGGTCGAAACAGAGAAAGCGGGAAACCCGGGAAGGAATGCTGGACAGCAGCGCGGAAAGACAGCGGATCAGACCGATCAGGGCTTGAGTTCGAGCGTGATGTCGCCCAGCTCGCTCTTGCCCTTGACGTTCAGGTTGGTGGCCTGCTTGACGGGCCATTCGAACGGAATGGTCACCAGTTCACGGCCGCCCACTTCGCGGGCCGCTTCCACCTGCAGCTTGTACTGACCGGGAGCCAGCTTGGGCAGCGGGTTGCGGCCTTCGGCAAACGACAGCGCGTGCTTGCCGGCGGGCTTGGTGGGCTGGGTCACGCCGTCGATGGGCATGGTCAGCTCACGGCCGGTGCGGCGCCACCACTGGCGCATGTCCTTGAGCCACTTGATGCCTTCGGCATCGCGCATCTTGGTGTCGTACCAGACGGACAGCGTGGCGGCCACCGAGTTGTCGGCGCGCTCCACCCACACGGCCACATAGGGGCGGTGGTACTCGGCCACGTCCAGGCGCGGCACTTCCACGCCCACATTCATGCTGCCGGCAATGGCGGGCAGGCCTGCCACGGCGCTCAGCGCGGCCGTGAATCGCAAGATTTTTGTTGTCATGTAATGTCCCTCTCAAGTGATTCGGTCAATGTTCAGTGCACCAGCAGCATGGCCAGCAAGGCGGGAATCAGCAGTCCCAGCCCCACCATGGGCCAGGTCATGGGCCGGCGGCCCGCATGCATCTGCAAGATAAACAGGCCGGTGATGCAGAACACCAGACAGGCCACGGCAAACACGTCGATGAACCAGCTCCACGCGGTGCCGGTGTGGCGGCCCTTGTGCAGGTCATTGAAATAAGAGATCCAGCCCCGGTCGGTGTGCTCGTATTCCGCCTCGCCGTCCTGCAGGCCGATGCGCAGCCAGGCATCGCCGCCCGGCTGGGGCAGGGGCACATACGCCTCGTCCTCGCTCCACTCCACGGCGCGCTGGCGGGTATCGGCCCCCAGCACCTCGCGCGCCCAGGTCTGCACGGTGACCGGCAGGCCGGCGCCTTCCTGCGGCTGGGCTTTCTGTGCCTCGGCCGCCTGCTGCAGCACCGGCAGCAAGGAGTCAGGCAACCGGTCCTGGCGGGAGACCACGCGGGGCTTGGCCTCGATCTGGCCGGCATGGTTGAGGGTGAAGCCCGTCACGGCAAACAACAGCATGCCCACCAGACAGATGGCGGAGCTGACCCAGTGCCATTCATGCAGGGTTTTCAACCAGTAGGCACGTTGGGAAGAAGGGGAGGCTTGCATACACAAAAAGATGGCGTGCGCACGGACCCTGCCCTGCGCCACGAAGCCCTCGATTCTAGGGCTAACAAATAAAAATAGCTCTCATTTACCTAAGATTTACGTAGACCCCGGCGCCCCCGCCGTGACCCCCTGTCCCTGAGCGAGACAGGGCCATTCCAACCTCTTACCTATATAGAACAGAGGAGCACGCCAACCATTAGGGACGGGACCTCCCCCGCTTTTCCACGTTTTGGAACCTCCGCAACGACTATGAACAAGATAGACATTGCAAATGCGATAGATTCCTATTTATAATCACTCCCATCTTTTAACAGCCAGCCACATCTGCTTGAGACCATGATTGTTTGTGTTTGCCGCCGGGTTTCTGACCGCGAAATCGCACGTCACGCACATGCGGGCATGTCTTTCGACGAGATTCAGTTCGAACTCGGCGTGGCCACCCAGTGCGGACGCTGCGAAAGCTGTGCCCGTGACGTGGTGGACAAATGCTGCTCCAGCGGCACGCATGCTGCCATTCACAATGAATCTGCCAAGCCGGTTCAGCTTGCCACCTCTATTTTGGAGAGCAAAGCATGGCATTCCTCGCAACCGTCACTGGCAGTCTGATCCTGGTCCTGGGGTGCTCCCTGTGGATTTTCCGGCGCTAGCCCATCACATCGGGTTGCGCTATGTTGACCTGAATGGGTCCGCAATCCGCTAGTCTTCGAGGGGTCGTGAACCAGACCCTGTGCAAGTGCCGGCCTCGTGGCCGGCTTTTTGATCCCTATGTCTTCATCTGAACGTTTCGCGCCGACCGGCAACATGCACCGCAATGCGGTCATCACCGGCTCGGTGCTAGCACTGCACGTGGCCGGCATCTGGGCGCTGCAACATGCACTGACCCACTCTCCCGAGCCGCTGATCGTGCCCGCCGAGGTGATTGCCGAGTTCATTGCGCCGCCCGCCCCCGAGCCACAGCCTCCGGCCCCTCCACCACCGGCTCCGCCCACGCCCCAACCGCCCAAGCCCACGCCCAAGCCCGCTCCGGTCCCCAAGCCGGTGCAAAAGCAGCCGTTGCCCAAGGCCATTGCGGATCCGACGCCCTCCCCCAACGCGCCCACCGGCACGCTGGACAGCGAGCCCAGCAAGCCCGTGCCGGCCGCACCGGCTGCGCCCCCGGCTCCGCCCGCACCACCAGCCCCGCCCGCGCCGCCAGCCATCCAGCTGCCGTCCAGCAACGCCGCTTACCTGAACAACCCCCGTCCGTCCTATCCGGCGATCAGCCGCCGCATGAACGAACAGGGCAAGGTGGTGCTGCGCGTCTTCATTGACGAGCAAGGCCAGCCCCAGCAGCTCGAAATCAACAAGTCCAGCGGCTTCGAACGCCTGGACAAGGCGGCCCTGGAAGCCGTCAAACGATGGAAATTCGTGCCCGGCAAGCGCAATGGCGTCCCCGAAGGCATGTGGAACATCGTCCCCATCAATTTCGTTCTCGAATAAACATTCATCTCAGGAGTTTTCATGGAATCCCAATTCGGCATTGCCCACGTCTGGGCACAAGGTGACTTCGTCATGCGCAGCGTGGCCATCCTGCTGCTGATCATGTCGGTCGCCTCCTGGGCGGTCATCATCATCAAGACCCTGGCCTTGGTGAAGTACAAGAAGCAGGCCCGCCAGGCCAAGGACTTCTGGCACAGCGAAGACTTCAGCGCCGGTCTGAGCAAGCTGGACACCGACCCCTCCAACCCCTTCCGCTACATGGCCCTGGAAGGCCGTGAAGCCCAGTCCCACCACCGCAAGACCAGCGCCCACCTGCACGACGCGCTGGACATCAGCGACTGGATGACCCGTTCGCTGCGCTACTGCGTGGACGAATTCACCGCCCGCCTGCAAGCCGGCCTGGCCATTCTGGCGTCCGTGGGCTCCACCGCCCCCTTCGTGGGTCTGTTCGGTACCGTCTGGGGCATCTACCACGCCCTGGTGGCCATCGGCACTTCGGGCCAGGCTTCCATCGACAAGGTGGCCGGCCCCATCGGCGAAGCACTGATCATGACCGCCTTCGGTCTGGCCGTGGCCATCCCCGCCGTGCTGGGCTATAACGCCCTGGTGCGCGGCAACAAGAACGTGCTCAACGGCCTGAACACCTTCGCCCACGACCTGCACGCCTACTTCGTGACCGGCGCCCGCGTGGACAGCGGCCAAGGCCACCACAACGTCTCTCCCATCAAGAAAGGCGCGTAAGCCATGGCTTTCGGCACCCAAGACGACAGCGATGAAGTCATGAACGAAATCAACATGACGCCCCTGGTGGACGTCATGCTGGTGCTGCTCATCGTCTTCATCATCACCATCCCGGTGATGAAGCACTCGATCAACGTCGACCTGCCACGCGCCAGCAACGAGCCCGAGAAGGTCAAACCGCAGAACGTGAGCCTGTCCATCACCGCCGATGGCAAGTACCACTGGAACAAGGAAGCCATCTCCGACGAGGAGCTGGTGACCCGCCTGCAGGCCGAAGCCGCCAAGGATCCGCAGCCCGACCTGCACATCCATGGCGACAAGGAAGTGCGCTACGAGCGCGTGGCACAGGCCATGGCCGCCGCACAAACTGCTGGCGTGCGCAAGATCGGTTTTGTGACCGACCCGGTCACCAAATAAGCCCACCCGCCTCTGGGCAGATCCCCAAAAAAACACCCCGCACGGCGCACAGCCTGCGGGGTGTTTTTGTTTGCATGCCACAGCGGGGCTCATCGGCGCCCTGCGCCGCTGCGCGCCTTCAGTTGGGGCGAATGATCTGGGCCACGGGCGCGTGGCCGTGGTTCAGTGGCCCATGGCCATGGCCGGTACGCACGGCCGCCCCGGCACGGATCGCTTCCAGGATATAGCTGCGCGCGTGCGCCACGGCATCGGCCAGCGGCAGGCCCAGGGCCAAGTGGGAGGCAATGGCCGACGACAGCGTGCAGCCCGTGCCATGGCCGTTGTGCGTGGCAATGCGGGGCGACTCCAGCGTGCGGCGCAGACCATCCTGCGCGGCCAGCAGGTCCACCACCCAGTCTCCGGGCAAATGCCCGCCCTTGACCACCACGGCCGGCGCGCCCAGCGCCAGCAAGTCGCTGGCTGCAGCTTCCAGCGCGTCGATGCCATCGATGGTGCGGCCGATCAGCAGGCTGGCCTCGTCCAGATTGGGCGTCACCACCGTGGCCAGCGGGAACAGTTCGCGCACCAGCACGTCCTTGGTGTCTTCGGCAATCAGGCGGTCGCCGCTGGTGGCCACCATCACCGGGTCCAGCACCACCTGCTGTAGGCGGTGGCGGCGCAGCGCGTCGGCCACCGTTCGCACCACTTCCGGCGTCGCCAGCATGCCGATCTTGACAGCATCCACACCGATGTCTTCCACCACGGCGTCGATCTGGCCGCGCAGAATATCCACGGGAATGCTGTGGATGCCGGTCACGCCCAGCGTGTTCTGCACGGTAATGGCCGTGATGGCCGTCATGCCATAGCAGCCCAGGGCACTGAAAGTCTTGAGGTCGGCCTGGATGCCGGCGCCACCGCCGCTGTCGGAGCCGGCAATGGACAGCACACGCACATAACGCGAAGTTGGGTGCGGCGCAGAGGATGTCTGAGGGGTCATAGGGCAAAAATTATGACCCAAGCCAAGGCTTGTGCCGACAAGGCCATCCCAGGTATGCGGCTTGTGCTGTAATTCCTGCTCACGGACGAAACAGGGGTGTCCATCGGCCCGCCGCACAGCGGCACGGGCCGCATGCGACTGAGAACAGACCCTGGGGCCGCCTGGATGCCGACCCGGCACACAGACGACCCCGACACCCGATCCAGGTCATGCTGGCGTGGGGAGTTTCACAGCCGGTGGCCGCCCTCTGCAGGCTGCGCCACCCCGTTTGGTCCCTGGATTGCCTTCTAACCGCCTTGGACGAAACGACACCGCCATGCTTGCTCTGACTGCACCTTCCCATATCGCCATTTTGGGCGCCGGCCTGATGGGCCGCCTGCTGGCCCTGGAGCTGGCGCGCGAAGGGCACCGCGTGGAAGTGTTCGAGGCCAAGGGCCCCGAAGCCGACGGCGCCGCCGCCCGCGTAGCCGCCGCCATGCTGGCCCCGCTGGCCGAATCGGCCATCACCGAGCCCGGCGTGGTGCGCATGGGCCAATACGCCCTCACCCGTTGGCCCGAGCTGATTGCCCAGCTCGACGCTCCGGTCTACTTCCAGCAGAACGGCACCCTGGTGGTCTGGCACCGCCAGGATGCACCCGATGCCAGCCGCCTGTGCGGCCTGTTCGAGAAGAACCGCCGCATCAACCCCACGCTGCCCGCGCTGGAAAGCGTCAGCCACGCCCAGATGGCCACCGTGGAGCCTGCACTGCAGGGCCGCTTCCAGCAGGGCGTGTACCTGCCTGGCGAGGGCCAGCTGGACAACCGCCAGCTGCTGGCCGCGCTGGAATCCACCCTGGCCCGCCTGGGCGTGCAATTCCATTGGCACATCGCCCGTGAAACCACGGACTTTGCCCCCGGCAATGCCGGCCAGCCCGATCTGGTGCTGGATTGCCGCGGTCTGGGCGCCCGCACAGAGTGGAGCGCGCTGCGCGGCATCCGCGGCGAGGTCGTGCGCGTCCACGCCCCCGAAGTCACGCTGCAGCGCCCCACGCGCCTGGTGCACCCACGCTATCCGCTGTACATCGCGCCCAAGCAGGACCATGTGTTTGTGATCGGCGCCACCGAGATCGAGTCCGACGACATGGGACCGGCCAGCGTACGCTCTACCATGGAGCTGCTTAGCGCCCTCTACACGGTGCACTCTGGTTTTGCCGAGGCACGCATCCTGGAGATCGCCACCCAGTGCCGCCCCACCCTGCCCGACAACCTGCCCGCCCTGCGCTGGCTGGATGAGCGCGTGCTGCAGGTCAACGGCCTGTACCGCCATGGTTTCATGATCTCCCCGGCCATGCTGGACATCACTTTGCAGGTTTTGCGCAGCGGGGCTACCGACTTGGCCCGACAATTCGACGTGGCCGTGCACCTGCCGCACACTGCGCCCCAGACCGCCGCCCAGGCGGCCTGAACCCGCCCGGCCCGCGGCATCGCCGCACTCCCATGGGTTAACCCGTGGTGGATTTTTGCCTTTTTGCCCTGATTTGAGAGCCCATGCACATCACCATCAACCAGCAATCCGTGGAACTGCCTGCCAACGCCACCGTGGCCGATGCCGTGGCCCAGTGGCAGGCCAAGCCGCCCTTTGCCGTGGCGGTGAACACCGGCTTTGTACCCCGTGGCCGCTATGCGGCCCATGCACTGGTCGAAGGCGACAAGGTCGAAATCATTGCCCCCGTGACCGGCGGCTGACCACAGACCCGGACCTCGATTCAGCATTCAATGGACCGCTCCCTCGCCCTGCAGGCGCCGGAGCCCTCCGCCAACACAGAAGTATTTCATGTCGACCGACACCATCGCCTCCTCCACTGACAGCCTGACGCTGTACGGCCAGACCTTCCACAGCCGCCTGCTGCTGGGCACCTCGCGCTACCCTTCCCCCGCCGTGCTGGAAGCCGCAGTCGCCCGTGCCAAACCGGCCATGGTGACCGCCTCGCTGCGCCGCCAGGGCAGCAGCGCCGCCGAAGTGGCCGAAACCGGCGCCAGCTTCTGGGAACTGCTGCGCAAGCTGAACGTGCCCGTGCTGCCCAACACCGCTGGCTGCATGACCATCCAGGAAGCCGTCACCACCGCCCAGATGGCGCGCGAGGTGTTCGACACGCCCTGGATCAAGCTGGAGCTGATCGGCGACGACTACACCCTGCAGCCCGACACCCTGAACCTGGTGGAGGCCGCTTCCATCCTGATCAAGGACGGTTTCCAGGTGCTGCCCTACTGCACCGAAGATCTGGTGCTGTGCCAGCGCCTGGTCGATGTCGGCTGCCAGGCCGTCATGCCCTGGGCCGCGCCCATCGGCACTGGCCGCGGTCCCGCCAACCCCTATGCCATGCAGACGCTGCGCGAGCGCCTGAACGTGCCGCTGATCGTCGACGCCGGCCTGGGCCGCCCCTCCCACGCCTGCACGGTCATGGAATGGGGCTTTGACGGCGTGCTGCTGAACACCGCCGTGGCCCTGTCGGAAGACCCCGTGCGCATGGCAGGTGCCTTTGCCGACGCCGTGCAGGCCGGCCGCGATGGCTACCTGGCCGGCGCCATGGCCGAGCAGCGTGCCGCCCAGCCCAGCACCCCCGTGCTGGGCACACCGTTCTGGCACCACGCCTGACCCCCGCTGGAAGACCACGCCATGCACACTGCAGAGATCCAGGCCCTGGCGGACGCCATCGTCCACCACCACAGCGCCACCTTTGGCGCGCGCCTGCACCACGATGCCAACTCCGTCGAACTGGTGCCCCAGCCCACGCCGCCGGCACTGCGTACGGAGCCCGCCTACCTGGCCGCCCTGCAGGCCTGCAGCCGCCTGGGCTTCATCGCGGTCGACGCCGAATGCCTGGCCCAGGCCTGGCAGCGCCAGGCCGAGCGGACCAACCACTTCGACGTCACCCACTGGCCGGACGATCCCCAGGACTTTGGCTTGGCCGGTGCCGATCCCGCCCAGGCCTTCCCAACCTGCCCGCGCCAGCTGGGTCTGTACGGCGTGCTGCCCACGGCCGAATGGGTGGGCCGCATGGCACATGCCGGCGTGCCCACGGTGCAGCTGCGCTTCAAGAGCGGCGACACCGCCGCCATCCGTGCCGAAGTGCAGGCGGCCGTGGCCGCCGTGCAAGGCACGGGCGCCCGCCTGTTCATCAACGACCACTGGCGTGAAGCCATCGACGCCGGCGCCTACGGCATCCATGTCGGCCAGGAAGACCTGGACGCGCTGGCCGGTGAGCACCTGGCCGCCATCCACGCCAGCGGCCTGCGCCTGGGCGTCAGCACCCACGGCTACGCCGAGATGGTGCGCGCCCATGCCGTACAGCCCAGCTACATCGCCCTGGGTGCCGTGTTTCCCACCACACTCAAGAAAATGGCCACCGCTCCGCAAGGTCTGGCCCGCCTGCAGGCCTATGTGCGGCTGATGCAGGCCTACCCGCTGGTGGCCATCGGCGGCATTGCCGCCGAGCAGTTCGGCGAAATTGCCGCCACCGGCGTCGGCTCCATTGCCGTGGTGCGCGCGCTGGTGAATGCGCCCGATCCGGAAGCGGCCGCGCGGGATCTGATGGCAAGGCTGCCACAGCCCGCCCAGTCCTGACTGCCAGTCAGTCTGCGAACCTGCAGCGACGCCCCCGGGCGCCATCGCCACAAGAGGACTTCATCTGAAGTCCTCTTTTTTTGCCTGGAGTGTGGTGTGCAACCCACTGTGTGCCCTTGCCGCCCCGCTCCTCGGCGCGGGGCCGTGGCGGGACACGGTATGCACACGGCCACCGCCGTGCTGCTGCGACGGGGTCTGCCAGGCGCTGGATATACAGCGGGTGGCCAAAGTCTGCAATCAATTTTGGAAGCAGGCTTTCCCCCCACACAGGGCTTTCCAAGGAATCTCATCCTCGCTTATAAACTCTTCGCAGCCGCTGCGGATGAGGACCCGCCCAACGCACAGTGGCGGCCCGAGACTTTCCACTCAACCGGTGATTGGAAGCATGGCCAGGACCCGAAATGTTTTGGCTCCCGGCGTGCCTCCAGGGACCTTGCGCATCCAGATGACAAGCCTCCGCTCCCACACGCTTTTGCGTCACATCGTGCTCGGCAACCTGGTGGTGGCCGCCCTGCTGTGCTTTGCCACCTGGTTCAGCATGCATGCCAATTACCGTGCAGACATGGACCTGGGTGTCGCAGTCACCCGACACCACGCGCGTACTCTGAGCCTGGAACTGGCTGCCGAGATGCGGCTGGTAGACAACGCACTGTCTTCCATTGCCAGTCGGTATCGCACGCGCAGCCTGGACGGTCTTCCCGCCGCCAACCTGGCCTTGTATGGGATGCTGCAGGAGCAGCGTGCCCTCATCCCGTTTGTCACGGCCCTGCGCACCACCGACCAGGAAGGCGAAGTCCTGATCACGCCCAGCGAAATCGATATCCCCTTCTCGGTGGGCGACCGCGACTACTTCGCCCAGGCACGTGCCACCGACCAGATGGTGGTGTCCGAGCCCTTGGTCAGCCACTCCTTTGGCAAATGGTCCATCGTGCTGGCGCGACGCCTTCAGTCCGAAGACGACAGCTTCCAGGGCATCGTGTATGCCATCGTCGCTGCCGATCATTTTCACCAGCTGTTCCAGCGCCAGTTGTTCGGGCCGGACAGCGCCATGGCACTGCGCACCGACCAGGCGCTGCTGGTGGCGCGCTATCCGGCAGCAAGCCAGGACGCAGAATCGGGTATCGGCAAGGCCACGGTCTCGCCTGAATACCACCGGGCCATCAGTCATAACCGCGAGGAAGGCTGGTACATCACCCCCACCCTGCTCGACGGCGTCGAGCGCATCACGGCCTACCAGCGCTTGCCGGGCTACCCCCTCACGGTGTTCACCGGGCTCGGAACGGAAGCCTATCTGGCCATGTGGCGCGCCTCCGCCTGGCGTGCCTGGGCCCTCACCGGCCTGTGCATAGCCCTGATCGCCTTGGGCTCGGTGGCCCTTTACCGCCTGCAGCAGCGTGAGCGCCGCATCCGCAAGGAGCAGGAACTGGTCATCGACAACGACCTCATCGGCATGGCCCGTCTGCGCGACCGCAGAATCGTGTGGACCAACCCCGCCCTGCGCCGCCTGCTTAAACAGCCTGCTTCGGCGCTGCAGGGCGCGTCCACGCGCATGTTCTATCCAGACGATGCGAGCTACCGGGTCATCGGCGAGAAAGCCTACGCCTCCTTGCTGGCCCGCGGCAAGTTTCACAAACAGTTCCAGCTACAGGCTTCCGACGGCAAGCGCTTCTGGGTGGACGCGTCCGGCACGCTGCTGAACGCAGACGAGTCGCTCTGGATCTTTGTGGACATCGACGCCCTCAAGCAAGGCGAGCAGGCCGCCACCCACCTGGCCAACCACGACGCACTCACCGGCCTGGCCAACCGCCGGGCACTGGAAGACACGCTGACCCAGGAGCTGTCATCCGGCCAGATGGTGGCGGTGTGCTTCATGGACCTGGATGGCTTCAAGCAGGTCAACGACACCCAGGGCCACGATGCCGGGGACGAGGTGTTGCGCGTGGTCTCCGCCCGGCTCACGGCCCAGGCCCGCGCCGGCGACTGTGTGGCCCGCCTGGGCGGTGATGAATTCGTGGTGCTGCTCGCCAACCTGCACACCCCCGGGGAAGCGCTGTCGGTGATGCAACGCTGCATGGAGGCCGTGCGCCAGCCCATCGCCCTGCAAGAAGGCATCATGGCCCATGTCGGCATCAGCATCGGCATCTCTGTCAGCAGCAAAGACAGCTCCACGGCCACGCTGCTGCAAAGTGCCGATGAGGCCATGTACGCGGCCAAGCATGCCGGCAAGGGCCGCATCGTGCAGCATGCGGACCTGCCGCAGGGCACCGTCAGCTGAGGCCCAGGCCTGCAGCGACTGGAAAAAGCTATAGCCACGCCCTGGGCCCACCGAAGCTGTGGGCACAGGGCTGAGGCCGCCGCAAGCACCTCAGCTTCCCCGTGAAGGGCGCTTCAGCGACATCGGCCTAACTCGGGCTCCAGCCGAACTTCATCCGCCCTGGCCTAGATGCCCAGGAATTGAAATGGCGCCGATGGCTTGAATTGCGACGTGGCATTGCCCGAGAACGTATGGTCCTGATCGGGACCCAGGTCCAGTTTCAACACCTTGCCGCTTTGCGGGCTGAAGTCCATTTGCTTGAGATCCACCCAGAAGGTGTTAGGCGTCAGTGCAGATTCAAAGAAATACAGCTTGCGCTGGTGATCGAACACGGTGCGCCAGCGGGTGGAGGAAATATTGGGCTGCCCCGGGGTGCTGATGCCATAGGGCACCGACGCATTGCGGATCACGCTGAACACGCTGGCCAGGTTCTTGTTCGGAGTCTGATCCTTGGGAATGGCATTCACATAGAACGATGCGCGCGCAAAACGGTCGGCAGCCCGGTTGGTGCCCGGCAGCATCACGGTGCCACCGATCTGCTGCCAATAGGTGTTCAGTGCCAGTTGCTCATCAAAGATGGGCGAGTTGGTCATCACCTGGTACTGGCGGCCGTGGTGAATGACCTGTTTGCCCCCGATGTACTCCACGATGGCGCTGTCACCACTGGCATCTGACATGGACAGGTGCAGCGTGGTCAACCGGTTCTCACCCGGCACATTGTCTGTCACGATGATAAAGGGCTCTTTCTGCAGTGCCGTCACCGCTTCCTGCACCGTCGCAAAATTGTCCAGCACGTACTGCGCCCATGCGGCAATCGTCAGCCCGGGCTTGCCACGGCCATCGAATGCGGGGTATTCCGACTCCACCAGCCACAACAGATTGGCATTGAGACCGGCCTCGTTCACGCCGTCGGTGGTCGAGACGTCGTAGCCCGAGGTGATGACACTCCCGTACTTGGACGTCCAGCGTACGGTGTTGGGCCCTGTTTTCCCATCGCGCTCCATGCCCCGCGGCAGCACCCAGAGGTTGCTGACGATGTCGCTCTTCCAGTCCATGGAACGTGCTGTCACCACCTGGCCATTGGCCCCGTGAAACACCAGTCTGGTGCAAGCCCAGGCACTGGACGCGGCAGCAATCCCCGCGATACCGAGCAACAACGCAGCACATTGCGGTCGAATGCGTGGCAAGTTCATGTTCATCAAGGCCTCCTGAAGCGCAAGCAAAAAGCACAAACGAAAAGCACAAAGCGAAACCGGAACGCAGCGCGCAGGGACATGCCCTCGCACCCCAGGACAAGGCCTCCTGCTGTGCCCCGCCCGCTGTGCATGGTAGGGCCACAACCGGGGTCATCGCAAACGAATCCCGGTCCTACACTCCGTCAAAACGCCGCCCTGCCGGCCCAAGGCCAGCGTGCCAGCAGCCTCCGCGTTCCCGTCAGACCAGGGGCTCTGCCAGTCCCTCGGTGGCGATCACGCGCTGCACGGCCGGCCGCGCCAGCATCCGCTGCAGATACGCCCCCAGCAATGGCCATGTCCGCGCAGGTTGTGCAAAGCCCCGGGTCCAGCGACAGAGCATGAACGCATAGGGATCCAGCACCGTGTACTGCGTCCCCAGCAACCAGGGGCCTGCGCTCTGTTGCAACTGCGCTTCCAGTTGTTCGAGCAGGCTGGTGATCTTCGATTCCGCATGGGCTTGCACCTGTCTGATGCCCGATTCGTTGCCCACATCCACCCAGCGCTCGGGATAGAAATAGACAATCAACGCAGTCTGCAAAGTGTTGGTCAGCCACATCAGCCACTTGTAAAACGCAGCCCGCTCGGCCGTGGCGAGCAGGGGCGCCAAGCCGCTTTCGGGGTGGGTGTCCGCCAGGTGCAGGCAGATGGCGGCGGTCTCGTACAGCACCATGTCGCCCTCCACATACACCGGGATCAGGCCGTTGGGGTTCAGGCTCAGATAGTCCGCGGACTTGTGCGCATTCTCTGCGCGCTCCACCTTCACCAGCTCGAACTCCTCCCCGATTTCTTCCAGAACGATGTGGGGCGCCATGCTGGCGTTACTGGGGTAATAGAACAGCTGTTTGGTGGTGGTCATGGTGCAGGTCAGTGGCGTACGCCGGCAGGGAGGGCAGGTACCGGCCTCTGACAGAGGATGGAAGGCACGGTCAGCATGGTATGCGGGAAGTGGGAGCGCCGGCTACGGCAACGTGCGGTGCCCCACAGGCATGCACATGATTCCGCTTCGCCATCTCGCCATCTGCCGCGCAGACCGCGGCGTTCCGCCTCAAGCCTCCGGAGTCACCGGCAGGACCAGGCCAAACGTGGTCGTTCCACCTTTCGACTGCGCAAACACCGTTCCGCCATGCATCTTGGCAATTGCCTTCACAATGGCCAGGCCCAGGCCGTGGTTACGGTCTGCGTTGTAGCGTGCGGAATCCGCCCGGTAGAAACGGTCGAACAGATGGCGCAAATGCTGGGGAGCAACGTCCGCGCCGGTGTTGGTCACGGAAATGACGGCCTCCGTGTGCCCGTGCTGCGCCTGGGTGCCGATCTGGATCACGATGCGCGAGCCGCTGTCTGCATACCGCGTCGCATTGCTCAGCAGATTCGACACCGCCCTGCGCATCAGAGGGGCATCGAACTGCAGCTGCGCATCGCCGCGCACCTCCACCGTCAGGTCCGCCTCCAAGGCCACCGCTTCGTAGAACTCCACCACATCGGCGGCCACCGCCGCCAGGCTGAACACCTTGGCCTCCCGGGTGCCCGCCCCCCGGTCTGCCCGGGACAGAAACAGCATGTCCCCCACCATCGCGGCAATGCGGCGCAGGTCCTCCAGGTTGGACTCCAGCACCTCGCGCATCTCCTCCACCGTGCGGGGCTTGCGCAACACCACCTCGGTGCTGGAAATCAGCGTGGACAGCGGCGTATTGAGCTCGTGGGCCACGTCGGCATTGAAGGACTCCAGCTGCCGGTACGCGTCTGCCAGCCGGTCCAGCAAGGCATTGAACTGCGTCACGATGGGCAGCAACTCCTGCGGCAGCCCGCTGCCGTCCAGGCGGCGGCCGAAGTCCTTGGCCGACAGCTCGTCGATCTGCGAGACCAGCGACTGGATGGGACGCAGACTGCGGCGGACCAGCAGGCCGCCGAACAGGGACAGCAGCAGCGAGCCCGCAATCATGGAAATGAACAGCGCCCAGGCCAGCGCCCGCAGCAGGGCGTCATCGGGACGCCGGTCCATCACCAGCGTGGCAGTCGCTGCCTGCGCATGGTCGGTGGTGCGGGACTGGATGGTGACGGCGAACGTCCGCTGCAGCGTATGCTCCGCCCCCAGGCCGGGAACGCGGCTGTCGAACAGCGTGGCGCCCTGGCTATCCACAATGCGGATGGCATAGTCTGCATGGCCGGCTAGGAAATCCGTCAGCACATGGGCCAGCGATTTGTCCCGGTGTTCGGCGTCGTCGTCACCCAGTACATGGACCAGCGCCTGCTGCTTCTGGTCCAGCATCTCCTCCTGGCGCGCCGACAGTGTGGTGTCAAACACCAGATACACGGCAATGCTGACCGCCCCCAGCCCCAGCATCGACAGCAAGGCCATCCAGCGGGAAAGCTGCCTGCCAAGGTGCTGCACTCCAGCGGTCTGCTTCATGGCCGGGCCCGGCTCTCCAGCACATAGCCCATGCCCCGCACCGTATGGATGAGCGGCGTCTCGAAGGGCTGGTCCACCTTCATGCGCAGGCGCCGCACCGCCACTTCGACCACATTGGTTTCGCTGTCGAAGTTCATGTCCCAGACCTGCGATGCCAGCTCCGTGCGGGACAGCACCTCACCCTGGCGGCGCAACAGCAATGCCAGAAGGTTGAACTCCTTGGCCGTCAGGTCCAGCCGCACCCCGGCCCGGACCGCCTTGCGCCGAATCAGGTCGACCTCCAGATCGCCCTCCTTCAGCGCCGTGGGCTCAGGCGCCAGCTGGTAGGCATGCGCCCTGCGCAGCAGCACCTGGATCCGCGCCACCAGCTCGGAGAAGGCGAACGGCTTGATCATGTAGTCATCGGCACCGCTTTGCAGGCCGCGCACGCGGTCTTCGACATCCGCACGGGCCGTGAGCATCAGCACCGGCGTCGGCTTGGACTGTCGCAGCGCCGCCAGCACGGCAAAGCCATCGATGCCCGGCAGCATGCCATCCAGAACGATGAGGTCGTAGTCCAGCTCCATCGCCAGATGCAATCCGTCAATGCCGTTCACTGCGACGTCCACGGTATAGCCCTCTTCGGCCAGACCTTTGCGCAGGTACTCGCCCAGCTTGGCTTCGTCTTCAATCAACAGCAGTCTCATCTAATCCATTTTCCCGGATTTGCACGCTTCCGCCAGATTACAAATTTGTCATCTGGCCGACGGCTTGGTGTTCGCTGGCGGTTTCTACAGTCTGCGCCATCGCACATGGAAACCCGCAGCCGCACCGGCCGCAGGAAGGCCCGTGTGCGCGACCAATTTCTGGAGAAGCACACATGGCAACCCTGGCCCATGCTCCCGGCGGGGCACGTACGCAGCGCAAGATTTCCCTGGTCTGGATCGCACTGGCGCTTTCCAGCGGGGCATCCGCCACGACCGCCGCGACAGACCCGCCCCCGGCCCTGGCGACGCCGGCCCCCAACCACACGGCGCAAACCGGCACATCCATGACCCTGGCTGACGCCTGGAACAGGGCGTTGGCAGCCAACCCCGGTCTGAAAGCAGCCCGTTTCGGTGCCGCCGCCACCGAAGGCGCTCTGCTGCAAAGCCAGGCCCGCCCCAACCCCGAACTGGCGTTCAGCCAGGAAGACACCCGCTCCGAGACCCGCTCCAGCACGGTCCAGATCAACCAGGTCATCGAGCTGGGAGGCAAACGTGCAGCGCGCATGCGCCTGGCGGAAAGCGAGAAGGCTGCAGCCCATTCCGCCGTGGCCGAAACGCAGGCCCTGCTCCGCTACCAACTGGTCAATGGTTTCAACGAACTGCTGCTCGCCCAGCAACGCGTGCAGTTCGCGTCGAAGACACACGATCTCGCTGCACAGGCCAGCGACGCAGCCCGCAAGCGCGTCCAGGCCGGCAAAGTGCCTCCGCTCGAAGCCAGCCGCGCCCAGGTGGCACAGGCCAATGCCGCCCTGGAACTGCAGCAGGCCAGGTCGTCGGTAACGGTCGCGCAGCAGAATCTGGCCGCACTCTGGGGCGGCCGGGCGGCGGACATCGGCATGGCCATTGGTGACGTCTCTGCCACTGCGCAAGCTCCAACAGCCGACCAGCTGGACGCGCTGCTGGACACC
The DNA here is from genome assembly GCF_030056555.1 of Comamonas sp. 17RB. Lineage (NCBI taxonomy): Bacteria > Pseudomonadati > Pseudomonadota > Betaproteobacteria > Burkholderiales > Comamonadaceae > Comamonas > Comamonas sp. 17RB. The sequence continues at coordinate 382,183 of NZ_JASHHY010000004.1, forward strand.
GCCCCCGCCATGGTGCAAGCGCGCCACGCCCTGGAGCAGAGCAAGGCCGCCTCCGCCATCGAACGCGCCAGGCGCGTGCAGGACCCAACCGTGAGCCTGGGCGTCAAGCGGGCCAATGAGGTGGGCCGCAACCAGGTGGTGCTGGGCATCAGCATCCCGCTGCCGCTGTTCGACAGCAATGCAGGCAACCAGCTCCAGGCCCTGCGCAAGGTGGACCAGGCCGAACAGAAATTGCAGGAACAGCGCCTGCAGCTGCAGGCCCAGGTGTTCACGGCACGCCAGCAACTGATCAGCAGCAACCAGCAACTGTCCTTGCTGCAGAGCCAGGTGCTGCCCACCGCACAGTCTGCCTACGACATCGCCGTACGCGGCTTTTCCCTGGGCAAGTTCGGCTTCCTGGATGTGCTGGACGCCCAGCGCACGCTGTTCGAAAGCCAGCGCCAGCTGCTGGACCAGTGGATGGCATCACACAAAGCCCGCGCAGAAATAGACCGCCTCCTGGGCACGGAATCCCTGGCCGACACACACACTGGAATCTGAACATGTCCGAACCCAAGCAATTCGACGCATCACTCTCTGCTCCCAAACACTGGATCGCCGTCGCAGCGATTCTGGCCTGTGGCATGGTGGCTGGCGCCCTCATCCTCCGGACTCCGGGCGCCCCCACTCCGGCCGCAGCGTCCGGCCACGCGGATGCCGACGCGCACCAGGATGGCGAGCACCATGGCCAGCCAGCTGAAAAGCATGGCGACCACCAGGAAGCCGACAAGCACTCCGACGAAGAACACCACGACGCCAAAACCGGCACGGCCGACAAGGAGAAGACCGCGTCGGCTGCCGACCCGCACGGGGAAGACGCACACGGCCATGAACAAGAGGAAGGCCTGGTCCAGCTCAGCGAAGCCCAGTCGAAGAAAGCGGGCGTGACCCTGGCCCAGGCCGGTGCAGCCGCCATCCGTAAGGAAGTCCTGCTGCCGGGAGAGATCCGCCTGGATGAAGACCGCACCGCACACGTGGTGCCGCGCGTGGCCGGCATCGTGGCCTCGGTCCATGCCCGGTTGGGTGAACAGGTCGCCAAGGGGCAGCTTCTGGCAGTGATCCACAGTGCCACCGTATCGGACCAACGCAGCGAACTGCAGACGGCACAGAAACGTCTGGCGCTCGCCCAAAACACCTACCAGCGGGAAAAGCAGCTCTGGGAAGAGAAGATTTCCGCCGAGCAGGACTATCTGCAGGCCCGTCAGGCCCTGCAGGAGGCCGAAATTGCCGTGACCAACACCTCGCAGAAGCTCGCAGCCATGGGCGCGGGTTCCAGCGGATCGGGCGGCTCCAGCCGCTATGAGCTGCGCGCGCCGCTGGCAGGGGTAGTGGTCGAAAAGCACCTGACCGTGGGCGAATCGGTGACGGAAAGCACCGCCTCCTTCACCGTGTCGAACCTCAGCGCCGTCTGGGCGGAGATCAATGTCACCGCACCGCAACTGCCCTATGTGAGCGTCGGCGCACCTGTGACGGTGCGGGCCACGGCGTTCGAGTCGGCCGCAGAAGGCAAGATCGCCTATGTCGGCGCACTGATTGGGGAACAGACACGCACGGCCACCGCCCGCGTGGCACTGGCCAACCCCCAGGGCGTGTGGCGACCCGGTCTGTTTGTGGAGGTCAAGGTCCTCGCGGATGCCGCACAGGTTCCCGTCGCGGTCGACGCCAAGGCCATCCAGCGCCCGGATGGCAAGGACAACGTGGTCTTCGTTCCTGCGCAGGGGGGCTACAAGGCCCAGCGCGTTCAACTGGGGCGCTCGGACGGGAAGACCACCGAAGTCACTGCCGGCCTGCAGGCCGGACAGGACTACGTCAAGGACGGATCCTTCCTGCTGAAGGCCGAATTGGGCAAGGCGTCTGCCGAGCACACGCACTGAGCCGGAGTCCCCCATGTTTGAGCGCATCATCCGTTTCGCCATCGAGCAGCGCTGGCTGGTCATCGTGGCCGTGGCCGCCATGGCCATCCTCGGCCTCTTCAACTACCAGCGTCTATCCATCGACGCCGTGCCGGACATCACCAATGTCCAGGTCCAGATCAATACGCAGGCACCAGGCTATTCGCCCCTGGAGACCGAGCAGCGCATCACCTACCCGATAGAAACCGTCATGGCGGGCCTGCCGCAGCTGGAGCAGACCCGTTCGCTGTCGCGCTATGGGCTGTCGCAGGTCACCGTGATCTTCAAGGACGGCACCGACATCTACTTTGCCCGCCAGCTGGTCAATGAGCGCATCCAGGAGGCCCGCGAGAAGCTTCCGTCCGGCATCTCCCCCAGCATGGGCCCCATTTCCACCGGCCTGGGCGAGATCTATCTCTGGACCGTGGAAGCCGAAGAAGGCGCCAAAAAGCCGGACGGCACGCCCTATACCCCCATGGACCTGCGCGAGATCCAGGACTGGGTCATCAAACCCCAGCTGCGCAACGTGCCCGGCGTCACGGAAATCAACTCGATTGGCGGATTTTCCAAGGAGTACCTGATCGCGCCGCGCCCGGACAAGCTGGCGTCCTATGGCATCTCGATGGACAGGCTGGTCACGGCCCTGCAGAACAACAATACCAACGTTGGCGCGGGCTATATCGAGCGCGAAGGGGAGCAATACCTCATCCGTGCGCCCGGCCAGGTCCAGGGCATCGAGGACCTCCAGCAGGTGATCGTGGGCACGGCCCAGGGCCAACCGGTGCGCATCCGGGATCTGGCCGATGTCGAACTGGGACGCGAACTGCGCACCGGCGCCGCCACCGACAACGGCCGCGAAGTCGTGCTGGGCACGGTGTTCATGCTGATTGGCGAGAACAGCCGCGTGGTCTCCAAGGCGGTGGACGCCCGCATGGATTCCATCCGCAAGAGCATGCCCGAAGGGGTGAAGATCGTGACGGTCTACGACCGCACCACCTTGGTGGAAAAAGCCATTGCCACGGTGAAGAAGAACCTGGTGGAAGGCGCTGCACTGGTCGTGGTGGTGCTGTTCCTGTTCCTCGGCAACATCCGCGCGGCCCTGATCACAGCCCTCATCATTCCGCTGTCCATGCTGTTCACCTTCACCGGAATGGTGCAGTACCGCATCAGCGCCAACCTGATGAGCCTGGGCGCCTTGGACTTCGGCATCATCATCGACGGCGCAGTGGTGATCGTGGAGAATTGCGTGCGCCGCCTGGCCCATGCGCAGGAGCTCAAGGGGCGCTTGCTCACCCGCAGTGAACGCTTTCACGAAGTGTTTGCCGCCGCCAGGGAATCCCGCAGGCCTTTGCTGTTCGGGCAGCTCATCATCATGGTGGTGTATCTGCCGATCTTTGCGTTGACGGGCGTGGAAGGCAAGATGTTCCACCCCATGGCGCTCACGGTGGTGCTGGCCCTTGCCGGCGCGATGGTGCTGTCCATCACCTTCATCCCTGCGGCCATTGCGCTGTGCATCGGCAAACGCGTCGCGGAAAAGGAGAACCGCCTCATGGTCTGGGCCCGCCAGGCCTATGAACCGCTGCTCACCCGGGTGATGCGCATCCCCGTGGTGGTCATGGCGGCAGCTGTCGTGGCCGTCGTGCTCAGCCTGCTGCTCGCCTCGCGCATGGGCAGCGAATTCGCCCCCAACCTCAACGAAGGGGACTTTGCGATCCAGGCCTTGCGTGTGCCCGGCACCAGCCTCACGCAATCGCTGGACATGCAGATGCAGCTGGAAAGCACCCTCAAGGAGTCTTTCCCGGAGATCGAGCGCGTGTTCGCGCGCACCGGCACCGCGGAAATTGCCTCGGACCCCATGCCGCCGAACATCTCGGACGGCTACATCATGCTCAAGCCCCGGGAACAGTGGCCCGATCCGCAACGCAGCCGCGAAGACCTGCTGGCCGCCGTGCAGAAGGTGGTGGAGGCCATTCCGGGCAGCAACTACGAATTCTCCCAGCCGATCCAGCTGCGCTTCAACGAACTCATCTCGGGTGTGCGCAGCGATGCGGCGGTCAAGGTCTTCGGTGACGACACCCAGGTGCTGGAGCGCACGGCACAGGCCATTGCTGCCATGCTGCAGAAGGTGCCCGGCGCCTCGGAAGTCAAGGTCGAGCAGACCACCGGACTGCCCATGCTCACCGTGCAGGTCGATCGCGAGAAAGCGTCGCGCTATGGCCTGAACATGGGGGATGTGCAACAGACCATTGCCACCGCCATCGGCGGACAGGAGGCCGGTACGGTGTTCGAAGGCGACCGCCGCTTCGACATCCAGGTGCGCCTGCCGGAATCGGTGCGCAGCGACCTTGCAGCGCTGGAACGCCTTCCCATCGCCTTGCCTGCGCAGGCGGACAGCAAGACAGGCTTTGTCCCTCTTTCCACCGTCGCAACGTTTGATCTGTCTCCCGGGCCGAACCAGGTCAGCCGCGAGGATGGCAAGCGCCGCATCGTCGTCAGTGCCAACGTGCGTGGTCGCGATATCGGCTCCTTCGTGGAGCAGGCGCAGCGTGAGCTGGACGCCATCCCCATGCCCAGCGGCTACTGGACACGCTGGGGCGGCACGTTCGAGAACATGCAGTCGGCGCAGCAGCGGCTGCAGATCGTGGTGCCCCTGGCCCTGCTGATGGTATTCACCTTGCTGTTTGCCATGTTCGGCAATGTGCGCGACGGGCTCATCGTGTTCACAGGGATTCCCTTCGCACTGACCGGGGGCATCCTGGCCCTGTGGCTGCGGGACATTCCGCTCTCCATCTCTGCCGCCATCGGCTTTATCGCGCTGTCGGGCGTCGCGGTGTTGAACGGGCTGGTGATGATCTCGTCCATCCGGGCACTGCGTGAAACCGGCATGGCCGTCCCCGCCGCGGTACATGCGGGCGCACTCTCGCGTCTGCGCCCGGTACTGATGACCGCCCTGGTGGCCTCTCTGGGTTTTGTGCCCATGGCCATCGCGACCGGGACCGGCGCCGAGGTACAGCGCCCGCTTGCCACGGTGGTGATTGGCGGCATTCTGTCCTCCACGGTGCTGACCCTGCTGGTGCTTCCGCTGCTCTACCGCCTGGTCCACCGGCATGACCCGTCCGAGGATGAATTGCCGCAGACAGCGGCATCCTCCTGACCGTCCGTGTCCTGACCGTACCGGACTGCCCCCAAAGCCATGGCCTTGCCGCCATGGCTTTGCTGTTTCTGCGCGCCGTTCAGGGCGGCCTTCATTGCCGCAATGTCATCTTCCCGTGTGCCTTTCGTCAGCGTGCGTTTTCCACAATGGACTCCTCTCGAAAGCCATGGCTCCCGCCATTGCTTCGAGGTGATTGCAACCTGACTGAAAGGCACACCCTCATGCACACCACACGCACTCCCATTCTCCTGTCCATGGCATTCGCCACCCTGTCGCTGGCCGCCGTCAACACCGCTTTTGCCAGCAGCTACATCCACCCGAAAAACTCGGAGGCGGGATATGTGGTGTACCCCGACCATTTCCGCAGCGACAAGACACGGGCCCAGGTCCAGGCGGAAACGGCCGAGTTCCTGAAGAATGGCGGCACCAATGTGTTCCGCAACAGCAACTACCCGCTGGTGGACAGCTCGCCGTCACAGCAGTCGTCGAACAAGACACGCCAGCAGGTACTGGACGAGCTGCTGAACGAGACCCCGGAAGAGCGCAAAGCCCGCCGCGAGATGTACCGGGGCTGAAGCGGCGGACGAGACAGCCACCTCTTGGTGGAGGGACAAGGCGCTTTGCGGCCCACAGAGGCCTTGAAGCCAGCAAGGCAAAGCCGCCATGCGCCAGTCCCTGACCCAGCTTGACAGAACCGCCCCTGGGGCCGCAACCACCTCGTAGTGGCCCCGTCACGGCAACATTCCATGGGGAACGAACGGTGCCACCTCCCTGCACCAGATCGACAGTCGGCCATGCAACTGCCTCCCAGTGGAGTGCCTGACCCCCTGGAAATGCCCAAGAATCGAAAAAATCGCGACCCTGGCGGGCCAGGCGTGGCACGCAAGGCCTGCGCATTTTTCATCTGGAGGCGTTCAACATGGCTGGTTTCCTGGGCAACTTCAAAATTGGCGCCCGCCTGAGTGCGGGATTTGCCATCATCTTGCTGCTGCTGTGCAGCATGGGGGCCGCGGCCTATTTCCAAGCCTCCAGGATCTATGACGGCACCGAGGAAATCGCCGAAAACTGGCTGCCCAGCGTGCAAACGCTGGGCGACGCGCGCGCGCTGGCCAACAGCGCCCGCCGCGCCTCCCTGCGCTCGGTGCTGGAAGTGACGCCCGAAGGCAAACGGACCCAGCGGGCCTTGCACGACGAAGCCATCGCCAAGATGGACACCACCATGCTGGCCTATGACAAACTAGTCTCCTCCCCCGAAGAGCAAGAGCTGAACCTGAAGATCAAGGCCGCATGGGCTGCCTACCTGACGGTCGACAAGCGGCTGCTGGAACTGGCCGAGGCAGGCGAGGAGCGCTTTGGCGATGCCCGCGCCCTGTCCGTCGGGGAATCGGCCAAGGCGTTTGCAACGGCCACCGACCTCATCTCCGGCAGTGTCGAGCTCAACCGCGCAGGCGCTGCCGCCGCGCGAACGGATGCGCAACACACCTACCAGCAAGCCATTCTGGTGGCCGGCGTGCTGGTGCTGTCGGCCCTGGCACTGGGCGTGTGGATTGCCATCGCCCTCACGCGCTCCATCACCAGCCCGCTGGGCCAGGCCGTGGCAGCAGCCAACCGCGTGGCCAGCGGCGACCTCAGCACCCAGATCGATGTGGGCCGCAAGGACGAAATGGGTCTGCTGCTGGGGGCATTGCAGCGCATGCAGCACAGCCTGGTTCAGACCGTGTCCACGGTGCGCAGCAATGCCCAGGGCGTGGCTTCGGCCAGCGCGCAGATTGCCGCCGGCAACCACGATCTCTCGGGCCGCACGGAGGAGCAGGCCAGCGCACTGGAAGAAACGGCCGCTTCCATGGAAGAACTCAGCTCCACCGTGCGCCAGAATGCCGACAACGCCCGCCAGGCCAACCAGATGGCGGTCAACGCCTCCACCGTGGCAGCCCAGGGCGGCGAGATCGTGGCCGAAGTGGTGGAGACCATGAAGAGCATCAACGACAGCAGCCACAAGATCTCCGACATCATTGGCGTGATCGACGGCATTGCCTTCCAGACCAATATCCTGGCGCTGAACGCTGCCGTCGAGGCCGCCCGCGCCGGAGAGCAAGGCCGGGGCTTTGCCGTGGTCGCCGGCGAAGTCCGTGCACTGGCCGGCCGCAGCGCCGACGCAGCCAAGCAGATCAAGCAGCTGATCGGCACCAGCGTGGAGCGCGTGGGCCAGGGCACCCTGCTGGTGGACCGAGCCGGCACCACCATGAACGAGGTGGTGGCCGCCATCCGCCGGGTGACCGACATCATGGGCGAGATCAGCGCCGCCAGCACCGAACAAAGCCAGGGCGTGGCCCAGGTAGGTGAAGCCGTGACCCAGATGGACCAGACCACCCAGCAAAACGCTGCCCTGGTGGAGGAAATGGCCGCCGCCGCCAGCAGCCTGAACACCCAAGCCCAGTCGTTGGTGGAGACCGTGGCGGTGTTCAAGCTGTCTGCTTACGAGCAACCTAGCCCGGCGGCCATGGCGACGCCCGTGGCCCACACCCAGCCAGCAAGTCCATCCACCGTCCCGGACAAGTCCGCCACTCCGTCCGTCCGTCCCTTCTCCCGCCCCGCACAGTCGGGCTCCGGCACACCGGCTGCACCGGCTCTGCGCCGCCCCCTCTCTGGGGCATCTGGCGCATCGGGGGCAGCCAGCGCCCCCGCCCCCAAGCCCGCTACCGTGGGCCAGGACATGGACGATTGGGAAAGCTTTTAAGCCTGCAGCCCTGCGGCGGCAGGACCACCGCCCACCCAACCACCACCTTCCCTCATCAAAAAAGGGCTTCGCAAGAAGCCCTTTTGGCGTACCGCACGGTCACAGCATGTGCCGTTCACCAGCGGTAGCGAATCCCGGCATTGCCGTTGACGCCGCGCCGATACTGGTCGCCGCTGTGCAAGCCCTTCTGGTAGCCCAGCTGGGCATAAAGACTGACGGCGTTGGAGAGCTTGGCCGTCAACCCGGCCGCCAGTTCCAGCCGTGTCGCCTGCATGGACAGGGGAACACGGTCCACACCGCCGTAGACGGGTGTGGACTCCCCACCCATATCGCGCCAGAGGTTGGCGCGCACATAGGGCTGCCACACATCGCCATTGTCCTGGCGCAGTGTCCACTGCGCGCGTGCACCCAGTCGGGCTGTGGTGCCAGATGAAGAACCCAGCGCCACGTAGCCGAACGCGTCCCGTGCCGAGTCCAGCGAAACCCGCTGCCAGATCAGTTGCACCTGGGGCTCCAGCACAAACCCGGGGCCCCAGGGCAGCGCAATCGGGTAGCCCCCTTCCAGCGATGCAATCCACCCGTGGCCTTTGGTGTCGAGGGCCGTGTCATAGCTGCGCGATGTGCCGCTGTAGCGCGTCGCCTGCAACACCCCGTCCAGATACCAGCCGTCGGGGCCATAGTGCGTCCAGTACGCGCCCACGGAGTAGGCATCCAGGCTGACACGGCCCGTGCGCACCATTTCATAGGCCGTGGCTCCTGCATTGGTGACCAGACCCGTCGCCTCGGCCCTGCCATGCGTGTAGGCCACGGACACCCCTGCGGTATCGCGGTGTGCCCCCAACTGGCCGCGCTGCCACAGGTCCAGCCCCACCTGGGCACCCAGGATCCGGGCATCGCTGCGCGGGGTCACATAAGCCCGGTACCGGCTCTCGGTGTCCTGGCCATAGAGGCGACCCCATGCCGAACCTCTGCGCTGGCCGCTTTCCCCTTCCAGGCTGGGTCCGTTGAGCGATTCGCCCACGCGTTCGTGGAAGGTGCCCAGTGCCGCCAGCCCCATCTGCCGCGCATGGGGGTGGGCAATGCCATAGGTAGACAACTCCGGCCCCACAATGGGCAAGGTCGTCGGCGGCTCTGTCGGATCCGGCGGCTCAGGTGGCGCCACAAACTCGGAGCGCAGATACCAGTTGTCGGGGTTGCTGCCGTCCATTGCCCCCTGGAAGAGCCGGTAGTTGTACGCCCCGGGCCGCAGCGTGTTTGCCAGGCTGAAGGCATTCGCTGCAGTAGTACCGCCGTTTTGGGCATCCACCACCAGGATGCCGGTATTGCCGGTCAGGGCTCCGGCTCCTCCCGTGTTGCGCACCAGAATCCGGGTCGTGCCAGTGGCACTTCCTCCGTCGAGGATCAGGCGGTCCGAGGGCGAGCCATCTCCTTCCAGCCAGGTGTTCAATGCCATATTGCCGCTGTCACCGACATATGTGCCGTCGACGCGCACCGAACGGTAGACGCTGGCATCCGTGGGATTGGCCAGCAAGGCTGCATTCACCGGGAAATCGATCAGGCTGCTGCTGTTGCTCAGATGGGTCAGATTGGAATCCGCCGTGACCAGCCATCTGCTGCCGTTCTTCAGATTCAGCGTGGTGGTGCTCTGCGCGTCCGTGTAGATCCGCCCATTGAGCACCGACTGGTCCGCATCCACCAGCAGCGACGCCCCCAGCGTACCGCCGCCAGAGAGTGCGCGGCTGGTCGCATACAGCGATGCCGTTGCCCCCGTCAAGGTCGAACGCTCCAGTGCAACATTGGCCACCCCGCCGTATGTCCAGAGTGCCACGCTGCGATCAGAGGTGACCGTGGAGTCAGTCAACCGCATGTTGTAGCGGGCTGGCGCCAGCGGGGTGACCGGCGTCCCTGCACCTCCCCCGGCCAGCAACACCGCATCGGCCGCATTCTCGGTAGGCGCTGTGGGCAAAGGCGTATCAATGGCCAGCGGCGGTGGAGGCGTGGTTGAGTCCACCAACGGCGTCACCACGGGCAACACCGGCAGTGCTGGCGTCGATGTGCCCACCGTCGGTGCAGCCAGAACCGCCGGCGCATCAAAGACGATGCCGGCACCCGAGCTGCCCTGTGCATGCAGGGTTGCGCCAGTGGCGTAGAGTTCACCGCCATTCTGGATACGGACAGCATAGGCATTGGTACCCGTTGTGGTGATGACCGTCCCCGCGCCCCCAGCCGTGCGCAGCAGGTTCACCACCCCTGCATTGGCGTAAATACCGTAGGTGCTTGCCTGATTGGTCGCAATACGGCCCCCCGCAAAATTGGTGGTGCTGCCGGTCCATGCATAGATGCCGTAGGCCTGGGTGCCGTTCGTGGTGATGGAGAAATCACTGAGGTTGGCGGTGGTGGCACCCGAACCTGCCAACAGGCCATACGCGGTAGCCCCCTGGGTGGTGATCGATCCGCCATCCAACGTGGTGGTCGAACTCCCCGACAGCCACATCCCGTAGGACGAAGTCCCCTGGGTACTGATCGCGATGGCAGAGCCCGTCACGTTGGACGTACCGCTGACATGCAGGCCATAGCTGGCATTGCCCACCGTCGACAGTGCGGCGCGGTTCAGATTGCCGGTCGATGTGGCGATGCGGACCGCATGGCTGGCGCTGGCTCCGCTGGTGTGCACCTGCAGGGTGCCCGCCACGGACGCATCCGAATTGATGTTCAACACCCCACCGGATTCGGCCGACAACCCTATGGTGGCGCTACTGACCAGCGCCGACCCCAGGAGGGTGGCTTCGGAACCGTTATAGACGCGCACCCCGCCACCGCCGGTACTGGTGCTGGACGTGATGTCCACCTCTGTCAGCGTGGCCTTGCTGCCACCCCACGCTAGAAGGCCCCAGCTATCGTCACCCTGTACCAGGATGCTGCTGTTGAGTAGCCTCACCGTGGAAGTGCTGCCATACATGCGGATACCGTCTGCCGTGAGACCGTTCGTGGTGAACGTGGTGTTGGCGGCATTCAGGTTGGATGCACCTGCCGAGGATTGGGGCATGTACAACCCATGCACGGAAGTTCCCAGCCCATAAAACCAGACGCCGGCAGGGCTGGCAACAATCTCCACGGAACCATTGGCGATGTAGAGCGCGTCGTTGGGAGCGCCGCTTTGGTACTCCGAGGTCACGCGCACAGCGCCGGGCGTCCCCAGGTTCGGATTGATGGTGACCGACGCGCCATCGAATACCGAAATGCCTGCCCCACCCAGCTGGCTCGGGTAAGGCGGAACGGGATGGATGGTGACGCTGCCCTGGATCACCCCATTGCTGATCACACTCCCTTTGTAATACTGCTCATAATCCAGATTGGCACCCGACTGAATAACCGCAGGAGGAATTATCTGCGCACTGATTGGGGCTATATATAAAAGAGATGCAGCGACCGATGTCAGGGCAAAGCCATGGTGAATCGGGTGTACGCGGATTGCTGATGGCACATTTTCCTCCCAGGGTGAGTTGCAAGGCTAAAAGTGAATCGACCAGTTTCCTTCGAGAGCTGAATTGCGTTGCTGTATTCCATGCTGGTATGGACCGTCCATATGCACGCGAGGCATGCACAGCCATGTCGCCAACAACTGATTTCTTATACCCCATGCAGCACAACGCACAAGCCTTTAAAATAAATGTAATAACGGCCTAAATATCCCAAAACACCTGAGTCATAAAAATCTATTGAATACTGCGCACACACCTCTTCGGTGAGGCTGTGAAAAATCAATCAACAAACCACCAAAAAACGCTTATTACAGACAGAAAGTGCAAGAAACCTTTCTGGTTTTGCCTTGCGCGGATGTATATCACCACCACTTCCATCGCTTTTTCCAGCTTTCCGCCCTTACCCTGCAGAGCTGTCTTAGCGAAAAATAGGCCTCATTCAGCAGCCATCCATGGGAGGTCTGCTTTGTAAAGTTTGATTTATGGCTGTTTCAAGCAATGGATGCTGTAACTTTTCGTTTTCTGTGGTTCGGCATGCAGCCTGGTGCCCTTACAGAGCTTGCTCCTTCCCCGCCGCAATGCAGCAATGGAGAAACACCGGCCAATGCAACAAGAGCTGAGCGAAGCCCAACGGTCATGGGAAATCCGCACGGTATCGCAACCACCGCACCATGCCCAAACGGGTCTTGCGTCTATCAGCGCAGGCTGTCCTGACAAGCTGTTACATGCCTGCGCGTTCCTGCCACTGACAGGTGCCTATACCTTGCCAGGCCCCTGCACTGACGGATTCCAATGCAAGACCTTTCAATACTTCCTTCTGAAAGGCCACCCCTGTCACCGTGCACGCACCAGCCGCCATGCAGAAAAGGGGCTTCCTGCGGAAGTCCCTTTTTTGCATCCACCGGCCTGTGAGCACGGCTGCCCCCTGCCCCTCTGGGAGGCATTGCCTGCGACGCTTACTGCACCTGCAGATCCCGCCGTGCCGCACACAGCTCGGGCAGGTAACGCCGGGCAACACGCTGCGCCTCGGCGGCCAGCAGCACCGGCAGGCCGGGTTGCGCTGCCAGGGCCTGCCAGGCCTGGGCGGCATGCTGGCCGGCTGCAGCCTGTGCTTCCAGGCTGTGGGCTGCCCCCCACTGGGCCATGCGGCGCAAAGCCAGTTCAGCCCTGCGTTCGGTGCGGCGCAACTGCGGGGTGACCAGAATGGTGCCGCGCCGCCATTGCTGCAGTTGCAGCATGGTGCTCTGGGTGGCGCGCAGGGCCAGGCCCAGCTCCGGCAAGGTAGCGCGGCGCGGGTGCTGGGTCTTGTCGGCCCAGCGCACCAGGCGCAGCAGGCGGTGGTGCAATTGCGCCTGCCAGAAGCCGGCGGGCGCCACGGCCATGCTGGCTGGCAGACTGGGCAGCAAACCGGGCTTGCCCTCTTCGACCATGCGCTGGGCCAGCGCAGGCACTTCGGCCACCATCATCTGCGCCAGCGTGCGCATGCGGCGCTGGGCATTGGTGGGGTAGATGCAGCGATAGACCAGCCAGGCCAGCGCCGGGCCGGACACCACGGCCAGCGCCATGGTCACGCTCTTGCCCATGTCCTGTGCATACGGAAAGACCGGCGCCAGCAGGATCAGCATAGCCATATTGGTGTCCATGGCACCGGCGGCGGTGCGCTTGTGGGCAAACACCAGCCCGCCCAGCAGGGCAAAAGGCAGCAGCATCCACACCATCTGCCAGCCGGACTGTGCCCAGGGCCACACCAGCCACTGGCACAGCAGGGCCAGCGCGGCGCCGATCAGTTGGCCGCGCAATACAAAGGTCATAGTGCGGTTCGGGTTCTCGAAGGCCGAGAACACCAGCAGCATCACCGACAGGCCCAGCATGCCAAAGGCGATCAGGCTCCAGCCGGTCCAGGCCCACAGCAGGCCGAAAAACAGCAAGGTGCCGCCCGCGCGGATCGCGGCTTCGCGGGCGCCCACCCAGTCGCGGTGCAGTGGCAAGGGATCGACCCGGCGGTCGAGCCATGCCGTACCCGCATAGGCAGGTCCGCCCAGGTCCAGCTGCTCGGCACGCACGGCGCGGCGCATCTCCTGCATCAGCAGGTACAAGGCGTTCAGCCCGGGTTGTACCGCATGGCCGTCTGCCTGGATACGCTCTACCAGCGCTTCGCAAGCGGCAATCGCCTCACGCAGTGCAGCATCCACCGGGTGTGCGGCCGCGCTGTCGGCCGCCGGTGTCTGGCGCAGCACCTGGGCCAAAGCCTGCAGTGCATCGGCCAGGGCCGCGGGCGAAGCACCAGCGTCAGTGTCTGCGTCTGCGTCTGCGTCTGCAGGTATCGCGGCAAAGGCCCACACCGGGTCCAGGGCGTCGGTCACAGCCGTGCTGTCCTGCGCCGTCTGCCCCAGGTGATAGACCAGCTCCAACGCCTGGAGCTGCTGCCAGTGCATGGCCTTGCTGGTGTTGCGCGCGGTGCGCGATCCTTCGGGGTAAAGTTCCAGCAACTCCTCCACCTCGGCCAGGCGCACCAGCAGGCTGGCGTTGTCCAGCCCGGGCGCGGCACTGTGGCCATGCAACCGTGCCACGCAGGCGTCGAGCACGGCAGCCAGTGCCTGGCGACTCTGGGCAATCAGCACGGCGGCCTTGCGCCGGGGGGCGAAACACCAGGAAATGCACAACGCAGCAAGCACCCCGGTCACCACCGTCAGCATGCGGTCCCCGGCAAACGGCCAGACATCTTCCGCCCCCCCGTGGTGCAGCAGCACCACCATGGCAGCCGAATAGCCCGCCAGCATGCAGCCATAGACCATGTAGCCGCGCTGCAGATTGCCTAGAAAGGCGCACAGCGCGCCCCACAGGGCCAGGCCCACGGCCAGCACCCAGAGCGAACCCTGCGCACTCAGCACCAGCGCCACGGCAAAGGCCACACCGACCACGGATCCCGCAAAGCGGTAGATGCCGCGCGACAGCAGATGCTCGCGCATGGGCTGGCTGGAAGCCCAGGCCGACATGGCCGCCCAGTGCGGGTGTTCCAGCCCCAGGGCATAGGCCACGGCCAGCGCCACAAAACCGGCCAGTGCAGTACGCAAGGCAAACACCAGGGTGGGCAGGTGGAAACCGCAGGCCGCCAGGCCGCGCTGCCACCTGGATGTGTGAGCGTCCTGCACCATCACCGCCGCCGCTCCATCGTGGGCTCGGTGTCGTCCGCATCCTCCACCGCATCGCCCAGCTCCTGCGCCATGCGCTGCTGTAATTGCAGCATTCCCTGCAGCAGCAGCTGTGCGGTGGACGCATCCATGCCGTCCAGCAGGCGGCCTTCCACCTGCACCAGCTTGGCGCGCACATCGGCCACGGCGGCGTTTCCGGACTCGGTCACCTGCAGCAGCTTGCTGCGGCGGTCGTGCGCATCGGTTTCGCGGCGCACCAGGCCCCGGTTTTCCAGCAGATCGACCACCCGCACCAGGGTGGAGCTGTCCAGGCCCACGCGCTGCGCCAGGGCCTTGAGGCTGATGCCCTGCCCTGCAGCATGCAGGTGGAACAGCGGTGACCAGGTGGCGTCGGTCAGCCCCAGCTCGGCCAAACGCAGGTGCACCACGCGGCGCCACTGGCGTCCCAGGCTCATCAGCGTGTAGCCGAACAACGGTGCTTCAGCATGGTTCGAGGGGGACGTGCGGCCCGTCTTGGCGGACTGGGTCGCACCCGCCACAGGTGGCATGGGCGCCGCCTTTTTGACGGCACGGGGGCGAGGACTGGCAGTGGAGCGTGGCATCAATGCTTTGGATGTTAAATAATTTGCAATTCAAATCATTTTATCCAGCAAGCAATCCCGCACTGCCTCCAGGGTGCCTGCAGCACCCTCTACTGACTGCGGAAAATTGAAACCGCCCATGCGCAATGCACGGCTTGGCAGCGCCTTGCACTTACGACGCTGCGGCCAGACGGGCCCAAACCAAAAGGGTTAACCCTTGGTTTTGTACCTTCCGCGCCATGCTGCTGTCGTGTATCGGACAACTTCATCCGCTTGTGGCCTGCTGATCCAAATCAGACCCCGTCCCTGACGCGACAATGGGGCTGTTTTCAGTCACAGAAACGACAGGCCATGGACGACCCGATTCTTACTATCGAAGAAAGAGAAGCGATCAACTCAGGACGCTGGTTTTCATCCCTATCCCCGTCATTACGGCACGACATACTTCGATGCGCATACGTCAAACGTTTCAAGGATGGTGCACTCATCTGCGCCCGCGGCGAGCCGCCCGAGGAATGGATTGCCTGCGCCAAGGGGGCGGTGCGCGTGAGTTCGACCTCCATCACGGGCAAGCAGATCACGCTGACCTATGTGGAGCCGGGCATCTGGTTTGGGGATGTGTCGATTTTCGACGGAGACCGGCGCACGCACGATGTGTACGCCCATGGCGCGACCACGCTGGTGTGCGTGGCCAAGGCGGATTTCAAGCGCATTCTGGCCTCGCATGTGGAGTTCTACGAAGCCATGCTGTGGCTGCAGGCGCGGCGCATTCGCCAGCTGTACGGCCTGGTCGAGGACTTGAACACCCTGCCCTTGCGCGCCAGGCTGGCCAAACAGCTGCTGCACTTGGCACGCAGCTATGGCATTCCCAGCCTGTCGGACAACCAGGAAATCCGCATCGGACTGCAGCTGGCCCAGGAAGAGCTGGCACAGCTGCTCGGAGCATCGCGCCAGCGCGTGAACCAGGAACTCAAAGGCATGGAGCGCGAGGGGAGCATCCGCATCGAACCAGGTGGGCTGGTGGTGCGGGACCGCAATGCGCTTCTGCGCATTGCGGAAACCGACCTGTAAGGACTTATGAGCAAATTTGACCACTTTGTAGGAACCAAGCCCGTCTCGGACACCCACGCATTCGACATGGCGGCCCTCACCGCCTGGATGCAGCAGCATGTGGAAGGCTTTGCCGGCCCGCTGCAAGCGGAAATGTTCAAGGGCGGACAGTCCAATCCCACCTACAAGCTGGTCACGCCGGGGCGCAGCTATGTGATGCGCTCCAAGCCCGGCCCGGTGGCCAAGCTGCTGCCGTCGGCCCACGCCATCGAGCGTGAATTCAAGGTCATGCGCGGCTTGGCGGGCACCCAGGTACCGGTGCCCCACATGTATGCGCTGTGCGAGGATGAATCCGTCATCGGCCGCGCCTTCTACATCATGGAATTCAAGGAAGGCCGCGTGCTGTGGGACCAGTCGCTGCCGGAGATGACGCCCGCCCAGCGCGGCGCCTACTACGATGAACTCAACCGCGTGATCGCGGCGCTGCACACCGTGGACTTTGCCGCCCAGGGCCTGGCGGACTACGGCAAGAGCGGCAACTATTTCGAGCGCCAGATCGGCCGCTGGAGCAAGCAGTACGTGGCCTCCATCACCCAGCCCATCCCCGAGATGGACAAGCTGATGGCCTGGCTGCCCGCCAACCTGCCTGACAGCGCCAAGGACGAGAGCAAGGTCTCCATCGTCCACGGCGACTATCGCCTGGACAACGTGATGTTCCATGCCACCGAGCCCCGCGCCGTGGCCGTGCTGGACTGGGAGCTGTCCACACTGGGTCACCCCCTGGCCGACTTCAGCTACCACTGCATGGCCTGGCACATCCCCAGCACGCTGGGCCGTGGCATCGGCGGGCTGGATCTGGCCGCACTGGGCATTCCTTCCGAAGCCGAATACCAGCGCCGCTATTGCGAGCGCACCGGCCTGGCCACGCCCGAACAGCTGCAGGCCGACTGGAACTTCTACCTCGCCTACAACATGTTCCGAATCGCGGCCATCCTGCAAGGCATTGCCAAGCGGGTGGAAGCCGGCACCGCATCCAGCGCCCAGGCCAAGGCCTCGGGTGACACGGCCCGCCCCATGGCGGAGCTGGCCTGGTCCTACGCCCAGAAACACCGGGCTTAATCCGTTCCGCCTGGCAACAGACGGTTTTCCCATCCCCCCACTGTGCAAAACGGCATGCGGCTGCCGGGGGGCAGCGCGCGCCCATGTGCGCCCACCACCCTCAAGGAGACACCATGGACTTCGACTACTCCCCCAAAACCAAGGAGCTGCAAGCGCGCCTGCAACGCTTCATGGATGAATACATCTATCCGAATGAAGCCACCTACTGGAGCGAGCTGGAAGCCAACACCCAGGCCGGCAAGCGCTGGAGCCACCTGCACTTCCTGGATGCCCTCAAGGACAAGGCCAAGGAACAAGGTCTGTGGAACCTGTTCCTGCCCAAGGACACGGCCGAGATCGCCGGCGTGGACGGTGCCGGTCTGACCAACCAGGAATACGCCCCCCTGGCCGAAATCATGGGCCGCGTGGGCTGGGCCTCCGAAGTGTTCAACTGCGCCGCACCCGACACCGGCAATATGGAAACCATTGCCCGCTACGGCAGCAAGGAACACCATGAGCGCTGGCTCAAGCCCCTGCTCAACGGCGACATCCGTTCCGCATTCGCCATGACCGAGCCAGAAGTGGCCTCCTCCGATGCCACCAACATCTGCACCCGCATCGAACGCCAGGGCGACGAATACATCATCAACGGCCACAAGTGGTGGATTTCCGGTGCCGGCGACCCCCGCTGCGCCGTCTACATCACCATGGGCAAGTCCGACCCAGAAGCCCCCAAGCACTCGCAGCAGAGCATGGTCCTGGTGGCCGCAGACACCCCCGGCGTGCGTGTGGTGCGCCCGCTGTCCGTGATGGGCTATGACGACGCGCCCCATGGCCACATGGAGATGTACTTCGAGAACGTGCGTGTGCCCGCCAGCAACATCCTGCTGGGCGAAGGCCGCGGCTTCGAGATCGCCCAGGGTCGCCTCGGCCCCGGCCGCATCCACCACTGCATGCGCCTGATCGGCAAGGCCGAGCGCGCCCTGGAACTGATGTGCAAGCGCGCCAGCAGCCGCGTGGCCTTCGGCAAGACCATCGCCCAGCAGACCGTCACCCAGGAACGCATTGCCGAGGCGCGCTGCCGCATCGACATGGCCCGTCTGCTGACGCTCAAGGCCGCCTGGATGATGGACACCGTGGGCAACAAGGTGGCCCGCACCGAAATCGCCATGATCAAAGTGGTGGCGCCCAAGCTGGCCTGCGACGTGATCGACTGGGCCATTCAGGTGCACGGCGGCGGCGGCATGAGCCAGGACTTCCCGCTGGCCTTTGACTACGCCCACGCACGTACGCTGCGCTTTGCCGACGGCCCGGACGAAGTCCACCGCAACGCCATTGCCAAGTGGGAGCTGGGCAAGTACGGCACCTACGGCAAGAACGCCGACGTGCCCATCACCCGCGGCAGCTGACCCGCATGGAACAGGCGCCCTGGTGCGCCTGACCCTGCCTGCACTTGCCCGCTGCCGTGCGCAGCGGTTGGCCCTGGAACCTGGCGTTCCAGGGCTTTTTTATGACCGGCTCTCCCTTGCAAGGCTCCTCGGCCCCTTGCGCATGACTGATCCTTCCCTGCACATACGCACCGGGAGCGCACCCCGCTCACCTGAAGCACCAGGGATGCCACGCCTGCGATGCATCAACCCTTGACGTCAAATGGTCATAACCTGCCGGCATAGGGGACTGTGGCGCCACAGCCTCAGCTGCCATCAGTGCCACTGATGGCGTAGTTTCCACATTTGGTGGACCGGAAACAATCAAATCAAAGGCTTGCGCGATCACCCCATCACCTCACCATCATCAGGTTTGATAGCAAGCATCCTCGGCGCAATGCAACAAAGTGGCTACCTACAAACAACCCTTTACAAAGCTGGCGCCCCCCTAGAATCGGCCCGACCGCATGCGCTTTTATGGTGCGGTCGCGGCGGCGTCCCCCCATGCCTGCGTTGGCATTCCAGTTTCTAACAAAGCTTCGCGCACTCTCAGCGGCCCCGTGCTGTAACTCCACACCATGCAGTTTTTTCATAACCTCAAGCTCTCCAGCAAACTTCTGCTGTCCTTTGGTGCGATCCTGGTGCTGACCGCACTGATCGGCCTGCTGTCCATCCTGCAGCTGGACCGCGTCAACCAGACGGGAACGGATCTGGCCCGCCAGTGGCTGCCGGCCACCCGCACGGCCATGGATGTCAAGTACCAGCTGCAGCGCTATCGCTCGCAGGAACAGCAGCATGTGCTGAGCGCCACCCCCGAGGAAGCTGCCACCTACGAACAGACCATGCCCAAGCTGTGGGACGGTCTGCAACAGAACGTGGAACTGCTGAACAAGTTTCTGAACACCGATGACGACAAACGCTTGCACGCCGAAATCGTGCAGGCCATGGGCCAGTACAACCAGGTGCATGACAAGGCCATCCGCCTGTCGCGCGAACAGCAAACCGCCGAAGCCACGGCCCTGCTGCGCGGCGAAGCGCTGACCATCAGCCGCAGCATCAACAGCAAGGTCGACGTGCTATTCGAGCACATCAACACCGGCGCCGAAACCGCCGACAAGCTGGGTGACGAGATCTACACCGCATCCCGCAACCTGATCTGGGCCATCGTGGCCATCAGCATGGCCGCAGGCCTGGCATTGGCCTTCTTCATCGCCCGCCTGATCTCCCGTCCGCTGAACCATGCCGTGGAACTGGCCCAGGCCGTGGCCGGCGGCGACCTGAGCCGCCGCATCGAAGCCACCTCCACCGACGAAACCGGCCAGCTGCTGCAAGCCCTCAAGCAGATGAACGACAGCCTGGTGCAGATCGTGGGCCAGATCCACCAGGGCAGCGACTCCATCGCCACCGCCACCCAGCAGATCGCCACCGGCAACCAGGACCTGTCCTCGCGCACCGAGCAGCAAGCCAGCTCGCTGGAAGAAACCGCAGCCTCCTTGGAAGAGCTGACCTCCACCGTCAAGCAGAACGCCTCCAACGCCCGCCAGGCCAACCAGCTGGCGGCCAGTGCCTCGCAGGTGGCGCAGCGCGGCGGTGCCGTGGTCAACCAGGTGGTGGACACCATGACCGCCATCAACACCTCGTCGCGCAAGATCGTCGACATCATCGGCGTGATCGACGGCATCGCCTTCCAGACCAACATCCTGGCGCTGAACGCCGCCGTGGAAGCCGCCCGTGCGGGCGAGCAAGGCCGTGGCTTTGCCGTGGTGGCGGGCGAAGTCCGCACCCTGGCCCAGCGCAGCGCCGAAGCCGCCAAGGAAATCAAGCACCTGATCGACGACTCCGTGGGCAAGGTGGAAGAAGGCAACTCCCAGGTCGCATCGGCCGGTCAGACCATGAGCGAGATCGTCGACAGCGTCAAGCGCGTGACCGACATCATGGGCGAGATCACCGCTGCCAGCGACGAACAGACCTCAGGCATCGAGCAGATCAACCAGGCCGTCGCCCAAATGGACCAGGTCACCCAGCAAAACGCAGCCCTGGTGGAAGAGTCCGCCGCCGCCGCCAGCTCCCTGCAGGAGCAGGCCCAGCAACTGAGCCAGACCGTGCGCGTGTTCAAGCTGGCCAACGGCCCTGCCGCCCTGGATCTGGCGGCAGCACGCCCCGTGGCCGCCCCACGTGCCACGGCCGCCGTGTCCGCCCCACGCCCCGTCACCAAGGCCCCGGCCAAGAGCGTGGCCGCAACGCCCCGCCCTGCCCTGGCACCGGCGGCACCCCGCCGTCCGGCGCCTGCGCCCACGGCACCTGCCGCCCAGCATGAGGACGAGTGGGAAGCGTTCTAAGCTTCTAAGCACCGCCAAAGCGCAGCCTGCTGCTGCGCGCCCCATGTACACAGGCCCTGCGGGGCCTGTTGTCATTTCTGCGGCCGTTTTGCAGCCCTGTCGCGGCGGCAAATCCATGTATCGCGCATTCTTGTGGGGCCGTCTTGCAGCAGCAGGGAGTGCACCATGCGAAAATCACGCTTTTAAGGCGCCGCTTGCGCCTGCCACTCTACAAACAGAACAGGAATTGACCATGGAAGCAGAACGCATCAACCAAATCGGCGCCGCCCTCGAAGACCTGTCCGCCCGGACAGAGGACCTTCGGAGGTATCTTTGACTACGATGCCAAGTTTGAACGCCTGCGCACGGTAAACGCCTCGCTCGAGGACCCCGCGGTCTGGAACGACCCCAAGAAGGCCCAGGAGCTGGGCAAGGAAAAGAAGTCACTCGACTCCGTCGTGCTGACCCTGCAGAAGCTCACCACCGAGCTGGCCGACAATTCCGAGCTCTACGAAATGAGCCGGGAAGAAGGCGATGAAGCCGGTCTGGAAACCATCGAGGCCGAGACCGCCAAGCTGCGCCCGCTGATCGAAGAGCTGGAATTCCGCCGCATGTTCAGCCAGGAAGCCGATCCGCTGAACTGCTTCGTCGACATTCAGGCCGGCGCCGGTGGTACCGAAGCCTGTGACTGGGCCAGCATGCTGCTGCGCCAGTACCTGAAGTACGCCGAACGCAAGGGCTTCAAGGCCACGGTGGAAGAAGAGACCCCTGGCGACGTGGCGGGCATCAAGAGCGCCACCATCAAGATCGAAGGCGAATACGCCTTTGGCCTGCTGCGCACCGAAACCGGCGTGCACCGCCTGGTACGCAAGTCGCCGTTCGACTCGTCCGGCGGTCGCCACACCTCGTTCGCCTCGCTGTTCGTCTACCCCGAGATTGATGACTCCATCGAGATCAACATCAACCCGGCCGACGTGCGCACCGACACCTACCGCGCATCGGGCGCTGGTGGTCAGCACATCAACAAGACCGACTCGGCGGTGCGCCTGACCCACATCCCCACCGGTATCGTGGTGCAGTGCCAGGACGGCCGCAGCCAGCACAGCAACCGTGACGTGGCGTGGCAGCGCCTGCGTTCGCGCCTGTATGACTTCGAAATGCGCAAGCGCATGGAAGAGCAGCAGAAGCTGGAAGACACCAAGACCGACGTGGGCTGGGGCCACCAGATCCGCTCGTACGTGCTGGACAACAGCCGCATCAAAGACCTTCGCACCAATGTTGAAGTCTCGGCCACCCAGAAGGTGCTGGACGGCGATCTGGACGTGTTCATCGAAGCCTCGCTCAAGCAAGGCGTTTAAGGAATCCACATGCTGCGTGAAGGACAAGCAACAGCCGTCTACCGTGCCGACTACCAGGCTCCTGCCTGGTGGATCGACACGGTCGAGCTGACATTCGACCTGGACCCGGCCAAGACCCGCGTGCTCAACCGCATGCGTGTGCGCCGCAACCCGGATGTACCGGCACAGGCCCTGCGCCTGGATGGCGACGAGCTGAACCTGGCCCGGGTGATGGTCAACGGCGGCGGAACCTCGTTCAAGATGGAAGGCGACCAGCTGGTACTGGAGAACCTGCCCGAGGGCGATGCCCCCGTGGAACTGGAGATCTTCACCACCTGCGCGCCCGCCAAGAACACCAAGCTCATGGGCTTGTATGTGAGCGAGGACACCTTCTTCACGCAGTGTGAGGCCGAAGGCTTTCGCCGCATCACCTACTTCCTGGACCGTCCCGATGTGATGGCCATGTACACCGTCACCCTGCGCGCCAGCAAGGCCCAGTACCCGGTGCTGCTGTCCAACGGCAATCTGGTGGATTCCGGCGATCTGGAAGACGGCCGCCACTTTGCCAAGTGGGTCGATCCACACAAGAAGCCCTGCTACCTGTTCGCACTGGTGGCCGGCAAGCTGGTCGCACGCGAGCAGCACATCAAGAGCCGTGCAGGCAACGAACACCTGCTGCAGGTCTATGTGCGCCCCGGCGATCTGGAAAAGACCGAACACGCCATGAACTCGCTCATGCACTCCATTGCATGGGACGAGGCGCGCTTCGGCCTGAGCCTGGACCTGGAACGCTTCATGATCGTTGCCACCAGCGACTTCAACATGGGCGCCATGGAAAACAAGGGCCTGAACATCTTCAACACCAAGTATGTTCTGGCCAACCAGGCCACGGCCACCGACACCGACTACTTCAACATCGAGAGCGTGGTCGGCCATGAATACTTCCACAACTGGACCGGCGACCGCGTCACCTGCCGCGACTGGTTCCAGCTGTCGCTGAAGGAAGGTCTGACGGTTTTCCGCGACCAGGAATTCAGCATGGACATGGCGGGCAGCGCATCGGCGCGCGCCGTCAAGCGCATTGACGATGTGCGCGTGCTGCGCACCGTGCAGTTCCCCGAGGATGCAGGCCCCATGGCCCACCCGGTGCGCCCGGACAGCTACATCGAGATCAACAACTTCTACACCGTCACGATCTACGAAAAGGGCGCAGAAGTGGTGCGCATGCAGCACAACCTGGTGGGCCGCGAAGGCTTTGCCCGGGGCATGAAGCTGTATTTCGAACGCCACGACGGCCACGCCGTGACCTGCGACGACTTCTCGCAGGCCATTGCCGACGCCAACCCCGGCTCGCCACTGGCCCAGCACCTGCCGCAGTTCCGCCGCTGGTACAGCCAGGCCGGCACGCCCGTCCTCCAGGCCGAAGGCCAGTACGACGCGGCCGCCCAGACCTACACCCTGACACTGTCGCAGCGCTGCGCCCCGACCGTGGGCCAGCCCGAGAAGCTGCCCTTTGTCATCCCCGTGCAGATGGGCCTGATCTCGGCCAGCGGCCAGGAAATCGCCCTGCAGCTGCAGGGTGAAGACGCCGCACAGGCCGCCAAGAGCCGCATGCTGGTGCTGACCGAAGCCGAACAGCGCTTTGTCTTCACCAACGTGGCCGAAGCCCCTGTGCCATCGCTGCTGCGCAGCTTCAGCGCCCCGGTGGTGCTGGAATGCGAGTTCAGCGACGCCGAGCTGCTGACCCTGCTGGCGCACGACAGCGACCCGTTCAACCAATGGGAAGCCAGCCAGCGTCTGGGCCTGCGCTACGCACTCAAGGCCATCACGGCACCAGCAGATGCCGCCACTGCGGACGGCCAAGCCGGCGCCCAGCTGCTGCCCGCCGCTTTCATGCAGGCACTGCGCGAGGTGCTGGGCAATGACAAGCTGGATGCGGCTTTCAAGGACCTGGTGCTCACGCTGCCGTCGGAAAGCTATATCGCCGAACAGCTGGCCGAAGTCGACCCGCAGCGCGTGCACGCCGTGCGCGAAGCCATGCAGCTGCAGCTGGCCACCGCACTGCAAGCCGACTGGGAAGCCCTGTGGCTGGCCCACAGCGACACCGGTGCCTATCGCCCTGACCATGTCAGCGCCGGACGCCGTGCCCTGGCGGGCCGTGCCTTGACCATGCTGTGCCTGGCATCGGCCCAGAGCGGTGACACCGTCTGGCCCGGCAAGGCCTACCAGCGCTGCAAGGACGCCGGCAACATGACCGACCGTTCCAGCGCGCTGTCCGCACTGATCTACAGCGCCAGTCCCCTGGCGGCGCAGGCGCTGCAGCGCTTCCACGCCCTGTTCCAGCAGGATGCGCTGGTGCTGGACAAGTGGTTCGCCCTGCAAGGCAGCGCCTGCGACCGCGGCGGCAATGTGCTGCCGGCCGTGAAGACGCTGATGAAACACCCGGACTTCCAGATCAAGAACCCCAACCGCGCACGCAGCCTGATCTTCAGCTTCTGCAACAACCCGGGCGCCTTCCACCGCACCGATGCGGCGGGCTATGTGTTCTGGGCCGACCGCGTGATCGAGATCGACGGCTTCAACCCCCAGGTGGCCGCCCGCCTGGCCCGGGTGATGGACCGCTGGAAAAAGCTGGCCGAGCCTTACCGCTCTGCAGCCCAGGCTGCCATCGAGCGCGTGGCTGCCAAGCCCAATCTGTCCAACGATGTGCGTGAGGTCATCACCCGCGCACTGGCCGATTGAGGCCACACATTGATATGCGCAAGAGGCCGGCACCGCGCCCGCCCTTGCGCCAGGTGATCCTGGCCTGCGCCGGATCAGCCGTGCATTTTTAAGGAGTTCAAACCCATGAAGAAAAACATCAGCCTGACCCGCTACCTGGTCGAGCAGCAACGCGTGGACGGCCTTATCCCCGGCCAGTTGCGCCTGCTGCTGGAAGTCGTTGCCCGCGCCTGCAAGCGCATCAGCTTTGCCGTGAACAAGGGCGAGCTGGGCGACGTGATGGGCACCGCCGGAAGCGAGAACGTGCAAGGCGAAGTGCAGAAGAAGCTGGACATCATCGCCAACGAAACCCTGATCGAAGCCAACGAATGGGGCGGCCACCTGGCCGCCATGGCCTCGGAGGAAATGGAAGGCATCTACGTGGTGCCCAACCGCTACCCCCAGGGCGAATACCTGCTGATGTTCGATCCGCTGGACGGCTCGTCCAACATCGACATCAACATGTCCATCGGCACCATCTTCAGCGTGCTCAAGAAGCCTGAAGGCCACCCCGGCGTGCACGACAGCGATTTCTTCCAGCCCGGCACCCAGCAAGTGGCCGCCGGCTACTGCATCTACGGCCCCCAGACCACGCTGGTGCTGACTGTGGGCGACGGCGTGTCCATGTTCACGCTGGACCGCGAGCAAGGCTCCTTCGTGCTCATCGAGGAAAACGTCAAGATCCCCGAAGACACCAAGGAATTCGCCATCAACATGTCCAACATGCGCCACTGGGACGCGCCCGTGAAGCGCTATGTGGACGAAGTGCTGGCCGGCAAGGAAGGCCCGCGCGGCAAGGACTTCAACATGCGCTGGGTGGCCGCCATGGTGGCCGACGTGCACCGCATCCTGTGCCGCGGCGGCGTCTTCATGTACCCCTGGGACAAGCGCGAGCCGCTCAAGCCCGGCAAGCTGCGCCTGATGTACGAAGCCAACCCCATGAGCTGGCTGATCGAGCAAGCCGGCGGCATGGCCACCAACGGCCGCGAACGCATCCTGGAAATCCAGCCCACCCAGTTGCACGAGCGCGTGAGCGTTGTGCTGGGCTCCAAGAACGAAGTGGAACGCATCACGCAGTATCACCTCGAAGCCGATAAAAACGCGCTATAATTTCCGCTTGTTGCCGGTGTAGCTCAGTCGGTAGAGCAGCTCATTCGTAATGAGAAGGTCGC
This sequence comes from Comamonas sp. 17RB, assembly GCF_030056555.1. Taxonomy (NCBI): domain Bacteria; kingdom Pseudomonadati; phylum Pseudomonadota; class Betaproteobacteria; order Burkholderiales; family Comamonadaceae; genus Comamonas; species Comamonas sp. 17RB. The sequence continues at coordinate 408,382 of NZ_JASHHY010000004.1, forward strand.
GTGTTCGATTCATGTCTCCGGCACCATTGAAATAAAAAAACCCCGCTGTGTTCTGCATAGCGGGGTTTTCTATTTTCTGCCCAGCCTCGTCACGAGGTCAGCCCCATGCGGCGCCAGACATTTCCAGGCACTGCTGCGCCACAACCTCACCTCACGCTGCGAAACCGCCGTCGATCAGCAGGTCCGCGCCCGTGACGAAGGCGGCGTCCGGCCCCGCCAGGTAGGCCACCATGCCAGCGATTTCATCGGCTTTGCCATGGCGCGGAATGGCCATCAGCCCGTGCATCGTTGCGGCGAAATCGCCGGTTTCGGGGTTCATGTCCGTGTCCACCGGGCCGGGGGCCACGTTGTTGACCGTGATGCCGCGCGGACCCAGGTCACGCGCCAGTCCCTTGACCAGTCCCACCAGGGCCGATTTGCTCATGGCATAGGCGGCGCCGCCCGCAAACGGCATGCGCTGCGCGTTGGTGCTGCCGATGTTGATGATCCGGCCGCCTTCCTGCATGTGCTTGGCAGCAGCCTGCGATGCCACGAACACCGAGCGGATGTTGACGGCCACGGTGCGGTCAAAGTCTTCCAGCGTGAACTGGTCCAGCGGTGCAAGTGCCAGCACGCCGGCGCTGTTGACCAAAATGTCCAGGCGACCGAAACGGTGGGCAACACTGTCGATGGCTCGGGTCAGCGCAGCGGCATCGGTGGCATCGGCATGGATGGCGATGGCGTCGCCACCGCTGGCCTTGATCTCCTCGACAAGGGCTTCGGCCGCGATGGCAGAAGCTCCATAGCCAATGGCCACGCGGGCGCCATCACGGGCCAGGCGGCGGGCGCTGGCGGCACCGATACCGCGAGAGCCGCCATGGATGAAGGCCGTTTTTCCGGCCAGAGGCTTGCCCACGGCGGCAGAGGCTGCGGAAGCGGGTTTGGAGGTGGTGTTCATGGCGTTTCCTTTCAAAGGGAGTGGTTGATGGCTGCAGTGTGAGCTGGCTCACCTATTTCCGGTAGTCATTAAACAAATCATTCAATTTCAACCATTTGTATAAGATGGCGCCATGTTGACCGAACTGCGCAGCCATCTCGACGCCTTCATCACCTCGGCCGACGAAGGCAGTTTCTCGGCTGCCGCACGCCTGCTGGGGCTGACGCCCGCCGCCATCAGCAAAAGCGTGGGCCAGCTGGAGGTCCGGCTGGGGGTGCGGCTTTTCCAGCGCAGCACCCGCCACCTTGCGCTCACCACCGACGGCGAGCGCCTGTATGCCCAGGTCCGCCTTCCCTGGAGCGAAATCAACGACGCGCTGACCGATCTGCGCCAGGGCGCGGGCAAACCTGCGGGCACGCTGAAGGTGGCACTGGCCCACACCGTGGGCCGTGAATACATCGTCCCGCTACTAGGCGAATTCCTGCGCCGCTACCCCGACGTGCTGCCCGACCTGCATTTCGACAACAAGCAGGTCGACATCGTGGCGGAGGGGTTTGATGTTGCCATCGGCGGCGGTATCGAGCTGACCGATGCGCTGATTGCGCGGGAACTGGCGCGCCTGCGTATCGTGCTGGTGGCCGCGCCCGCTTACCTCAAGGCCCATCCTGCGCCCCAGCACCCGCAGGATCTGGCGCGCCACCACGGCTTGTTGCGCCGCTCGCTGGCCACCGGGCGCCTGATCCCCTGGTCCCTGAAAAGCAAGGAAGGCCAGGAATTGGTCGCGAGCGTGCGCCCGGTAATCGTCATGGACGATCCCGAGGCCATGGCGCGCGCTGCAGCCACCGGCATGGGCATCGCCCTGCTGCCGCTGCCGCATGCGTTGCCGCTGCTGGAAAGCGGTGCACTGGTGCGCGTGCTGCCCAATTGGTATGCCGAATCACGGCCGCTGTCGATCTACTACACCAGCCGCAAGCTCGTGCCGGCCAAGGTCCGGGTGTTCGTGGATTACATCGTCCAGGAGTTCGCCGCCAGTGGCCTTGCTGCCCAGATCCGCCAGACATAGTGCGAAGCCCAAGCTGATGCCCCATCACCATCAATCCGATGGTGATGGGGCATCCTGCGATCCTCCCCACACGATGCAAGAAACCGGCCACGTTGTGGCCGTTTCCGGACTTGGATGTGGCATCTCTACCCGGAATGCCTTCCGGGTGAAGAAGACGGCCCACAGGCCCCCTGTTGGAAGGCAAACAGGATTTCGGCAGAGCGCGCGTCGGAGGCCGGCCAATCCCCGGTCAATCCCCGGTGGAGACCCCGGCGTTGACCCCCAGGGAAATCGCGCCGTTGACCGCCGATTTCTGCACCTGCTTGCCTTCCACCGACGTGCCTTCAGCCCCTTCCAGCTTTGCTTCCTGGTTCACCACGGTGCCTGCCTTGATGCTGATCTTGCCGGTGGAAGAGATGGAGGTGCTGGTGGACTCCGTTCCAGAATAGAAGTCCACGCCAACGCCGGTTTCCGCCTTCTTTTTGTTTTTGTCCTCTTCGGCGCCATCTTCGGCAGTTTTGCCGGCTTCTGCCGTCTTGGTGGTCTGCTCCTGCTTTGCCGGCTCGGCCTTCTTGGCGCTGTCAGTCCCGGTCTTGTTGTCCGACTTGCTGTCCGCGCTGGACGGGGCGGCGCCCTCCTTCTTGGTTTTCGCCTCCACGGCCACACCAATGCCCAAACCAACATTGGTTTCACTGCTGACAGCCGCTTTCAGATCGACCTTGTCCCGTGCGCTGATGCTGACATCTCCCTTGGACTCGATGCCCGTGCCTTCCAAGGTGACGCTCTTGCCCGAGCTGATCTCCACCCCACCTCCCGACGTAATGCTGGATCCCTTGGCCGTATTGCTCGACCCAATGGACATGTCGTAGTTGGCCTCCGCCCCTACGGAGTCGCTCTTCTTGCTGGAGCTGACGTTGACGCTCACGCCAATCTCATGGGACGACGAATCCGTGGTGCTCTGCGCTGCATTGAAATTGACATCGCCCCCGGCATTCACCGCCGTCTTGCCCCCGCTGGCAATATCCGTACCGGTGAAATTCGCATCCCCCTTGGTGGTGATGCGGGTGTCGCCACCCGATTTGATGCTGCCGGCACGCGCCGTCGTTGCGCTTTCGCTTTCGATGCTGCCGTCATAGCTCAACCCGACATCCGCACCTGCCGTACCGATGACACGCACCGTGGCCTGACCGGCAATGTCGTGTTCGTTCTTGCTCGAGGTCTTGGTGTCCTTGGCCGCGTTGTAGTCCAAGGAGCCTGCCACCAGGCTCACGTTACCGCCCGCCTCCATCTCCGTGCCACTCAGCGTGGTCTTCTCTTGGGACGTGGAAGCGATATCGCCGCCCGCCTTGTAGCGCGACGTCACCGCCGTGGTGGAGGATTCCGACTCGGAAGAGATGCTGCCGGTGTAGCTGGCCTTCACGCCCAGGCCCGCACTGGCCCCTGCTTCCACTTCGGGCTTTTCGGATTCGACCTTCCCTGTCACGCTGGCCTTGCCCTCCACGCTTGCGCTCGCACTGGCAGATGCGCCGGCATACGCACCAATGCGGGCATCATGGCTTTGCGCGTCCTTGCTGCTGTAGGTGGAATCGCTTACCGCTTCATCGTTGATCACACGCGCCGTTTGGTTGATGTTCTTGCCAGCTTCCATCTGGGTTCCCTGGTCGGTGATGGTGTCGGTGGCCGTGCGAGTGATGCTGCCCTTGGCGGTGAACGAATTCGTGACCTGGGTGACGGAGCCCTCCGTTTCGCTCTCCTGCTTGTTTTGGTAGCGCAAGCCTGCCGTCGCTTCCGCGCTGGCACTGGCACTGGCTCCCGCGTCCGCCTTCAGGCCTGTCTCATCCAGCAGACCACCGGAGTCCTTGGCTGCTGCGGTCTTGTCGTCACTGCCGGTCTTGGCAGTGCTGGCTGTGGCCTTGCTGCCTGCGGCCGTGCTGTCGCCGGCCTTGCTGGTGCTGCCCTTGCTGTCCGACTTGTCCTTATCTCCGGCCCCGCCTCCAACCACAACGCCTGTGGATGCGCTCAGATTGACCTCTGCCGCCACATTGGCCTCCGCTGCGGTGCCGATATAGACCCCAGCAAGATGGGAGCTGCTGGACGTGGTCTTTTCCTGGGTGTCTTGCGCCGCCTTGTTGGTGATGCTTTTCGCACTCACATCCAGATTGCCGCCGGACTCCACTGTGGCCCCCACAAACGTCGCATCCCCCTTGGCCGCGATGCTCATGTTCCCACCGCTCTGGATGGTGGATGAGGTGTTCGTGACCGTGCGCTCCGAGCTGGACTCCTGCTCATGCTTGGCGCCCACCGTCAAGGTGGACGATGCGCCGGCCGATGCCTCGGCCGATGCCCCCGCATTGGCAGCCAGGCCGCGCGCCTTGGCACTGGCCTGGGCTTCCGCCTCGGCGGAAGCGTTGCTCTCGGAATAGAAGCCGATGGAAGTGCGCGTGGTGTCAGAGGTTTCCACCTTCTCGTTACGCCCTGCCAGCACATCAATGCTCTTGGCCTCCAAGGCCACATCGCCTCCCGCGCTGACCTTGGAGCCCTGGATCGTCAAGGTGCCATCCGTCTTGGCCGTCAGATTGCCGCCCACATTCAAGCTGGAACCTGCACTGGTGGTTTCCGACTTGGTCTCGGTCGTGGTCGACGCCTCCATCAGCCTCAGGCTGCTTTCATTCGACGCTTCGGCACCTGCAGACGCAGACGCCTTGGCTTTCTGCTGCGCAGCACCGGCCTTGGCTTCTGACTCGGTTTTCGTATCCGACGAATCCGTGAGCTTCAGGAACGTCGTGGTTTCGGTGACGGTCTTGGTACGGTCGATGTTCATCGCATCCACCACCTGGATCCCCTGCTTGCTGGTGATATTCGCATCACCGCCCACATTCAAGGCAGAGCCCTGCAAGGTCGTGGTACCTGCCGATGTGACCGTGGCATTGCCTGCCACATCGATCGCAGAGCCCGCCGACATGCTCTTGAAGCTGTCGGTGGTCTTGGTCTCCATGCCGTAGACGCCCCCGCCCACACCCAGACCCGAGCTGTTGCTGACTGTGCGGCTGGTCGTCGTATCCTGACGCGCCAGCACATTGAGGTCGCCCTGGGTATCCACGGCCAGACTGCCGGCACGGACCTGGCTGCCCGCGAAGGTGGTGTCCTTGCCAGATGCAATGGCCAGATCGCCCCCCACCACCAGGCTGGAGCCGATGTTGCGCTCTGTGGTCGTGGTGGTGCTGCTGGACGAAGTGCCGAACAGCGTGCTGCTGGACGTGACCGTCGACGTGGTGGACTTGTCCACGATGGTGTCAAAGGTCACGGCCCCCTTGGCGGTAAGGCTGGCATCGCTACCGGCAATGACATTGGCGCCCAGCACCGTAATATCCTTGCCGGCGTCCAGCTTCAGGCTGCCGGTGGCCTCAATGACGGCGGTCTTGCCGAGATCGGTGTGGAAGCTCAGGGCATCACCTTGGCCCACAGCGTGGGTCTGGTTGATGATGCTTCCCTCCGTCGACGTGATCTGCACATTGCCGCCCTTGATCGTGCCACTGATGTTGGTGACATCACCGGTGCTTTCAATCTGCAGGCTCTTGCCCCCGACAATGGTGCCGCCGGTGTTCGTCAGCGAAGCTGTTTTCAGATTGATATCGTCAGCGGCAATCACAGCACCGCCGGTGATCATGGCCTTGCTGGCGGCCGACAGGTACACGCGTGGCGCCAGCACATTGATGCCGCCCACATCGATCACTTCCATCCAGACAATGTCGCTGGTCAGACCGGCCACCTGCGAAGCCGTGAGCGGCTTGCCATATTCCAGACCCAGGGCCGTTGCCTGGGTGGCGGCATGGTCCATGAAACTCTGAATCTGAGCTGCCTCATTGCTGTTACCGGCCAGCAGATTCCGGCCGGTCTCATTGATCAGTTGCTGGCGAATCAGCTCTGCTTCGTAATTGGCATCCCCCAGGCGCTTGATATTGACATCCGGGTTGTAGCCCAGGCGCTTTTCCAGATAGTCCGACCCCATAGATGCCGTGCCCACCGAGAAACGGGGGTTGGTTTCAACCAGGTACTGGGACTGCGGGTTTTGGGTCGGCACGAAATAGCCATTCGGGTTGGTGGGGAAGTTCACCACAAAACCGCCCAGGCTCACGCTACCTGCGCGCTTCAATACCTCCGCAGCCGTCAGCGCTGCGGCGGCGGCCGCCTGCACCCCATCCGCTGCCACGGCCGCAGAACCACTGGCACCGGTGGATGCCTTGGTGCCGGTAGTCTGGGCGCCGGTCACCGAGGCAGAAACGCTGCCGATGGCATTCACGTCCGTTTTGGAAGATGTGGCTGCCGCGTCTGCAGCATTCACCGATGCCGACACAGCGCCGCTGGCATTGACGTCGGTCTTGGAAGATACCGTCGCAGCGCTCGCACCGTTGACGGATGCCGACACAGGGCCGCTGGCATTGACATCGGCTTGTGAAGTGGTCGCTGCAGCGCCTGTCCCGTTGACCGTTGCCGATGTGCCTGCGGCGCCCGTGGTTCCCGTATGGTCCTTTGCACTGCCAACATTCACACCGTCCTTCGAGCGGGTCTCTGTGCTCACGGTTTTTTTGGAGCCACGGTTCACAATGCCCCCGGTATTGCCGGTCAATGTGGTTGCAAAGATGCCAGCACCGGATTCAAACTCCGACTGGACGTTACGCGTTTTCTCCACACCTACCACCAGAGAAGCCTGTTTGGCGGCTTCTTCCGAGGACGCCCATATACCGCCATTGCCGCCGCCGTTGATATGCAGTGGGTTATCCCATTCGCTTTTATTCTGAGGGTACCAAGTCGTGTAGTCGCTGTCCCCAAATACGGGGTTGTATTCGTATGTGGTCGCCCGGCGATAGTAAGTGATGTCGTAAAGGTAGAAATCCTCGTTGGTGAATACACCAGAGCCTTGCAGGTCGATTTTATTGGCAGAAATCAAGCCGGCCCTGTTGGTGGCGCTGCCAGACCCATAGTTAATATTCAGTGCCCCATCGACCAATATCTGCGGCTTCACACTGGGCAAGGTGCCCACCATGGTCTGCCGGATGGTCACCGCATCTTGGTGCACCCAGCGGCCATCGCAAGCGCCGCTCGCACAACCACTTTGCTCCCAGCTCATAATCACCCTGTCCGCTTCGTCTTGGTCTGAGACCACACGATTCGTGAAGTCGGTTTTGATGGTGGGCACATTGACCAACCCGTTGAAAAATTCGCGGCTGGTGTTGATGTCCAGGCTGGCAACCCGAATCTGGGCATAGTTGCGGAAATCAGCGGAAGTGAAGGTCGCCTTGCCATCACTGTCAATGGTTGCCCCTTCCTGGTTGTCAATGCTGCGTCCCGTAGCCAGCAGATTCATCGCACCGCCAGCGTACAGCGCACCGGCATTGCGGATGTCGGCCACCCCCGAGGTGTCAAGGCCCAGGTCACCCAATGACGAAAGGCCGCCTGTACCGTGGTTGGTGATGCCGGCCGCTTGCTGGGTTTGGACGGCCAATCCACCGTTGGAGTGGATCGCGCCATGGTTGCTCAGGGCTCCGCTCTGGATCTGAAGCATGCCATTGCCGCTGTTCACAATGAATGCATCGGAATTGCTTGCGCTGCCGTTGGTGACGTCTCCCGCGCTCACCAGGTGAGTCTCCGAGCCGCCGGTGATGCTGCCTTGGTTGTCGATGCCTTGCGTGGTCGTGAGGTTCAGGGCCCCGCCGCTCAGCATCTTCGCCGCT